>NZ_CP098511.1:2604084-3213230 GCF_026222555.1 Aquimarina sp. ERC-38
TCATAATCGCTGGAATTAGAAGAGATGGCAGCTAATAACTTATCATATCAATTTAAAACTGCAAACATTGCCGTAAAAATCATTGTAATTAATGTTGCCGTTTTTTTATTGGCCAGGGTAGGGGCATGGGTGATCGGATCTACGCCTTCAAATTTTATGAGCTGGTTTGTATTACCGGCAGATATAATGAGTTACCTAACCCAGTTTTGGAGTATACTTACGTATAGTTTTTTACATTTTGATTTCTTCCATATTTTATGGAATATGTTGATTTTATACTGGTTTAGTCAGTTCGTACTCAACTTATTTAATGAAAAACGATTTTTAACAATCTATTTATTAGGGGCTATCTGTGGTGGGATTTTATTTTTAACCGGATATAATTTGTTTCCGGTATTAGCAAATCAAAGCGGATTTCTAATAGGAGCTTCTGCAGGAGTATTAGCTATTGTTGTTTTTATTGCAACGTACACCCCTAATGCGGAAGTCAGGATATTTATGTTTACTTTAAAGCTTTGGCACATCGCATTATTTATGGTATTACGAGATTTGATTTCGCTACCAACTTCCGGAAATGCGGGAGGTTTGATTGCGCACATGGGCGGTGCTCTTTTAGGGTATATCTATGCATTGCAGTTGAGAAAAGGTATTGATATAGGTTCCGGATTTGAAAAAGCAATAGACGCTGTGGGGTCTTATTTTACACCAAAGCCTAAGTCTCCTTTAAAAACAGTACATCGCAAACCAAAAACTACCAGGACTACCCAGACAAAGCAACAATCTGTAGTAAGACGAAATAAAACGGAGCAACAGAAGCGTATTGATGAAATTCTAGATAAAATAAGTACCAGCGGTTATGAAAGCCTGAGTAAACAAGAAAAGGATTTTCTCTTCAAAGCAGGGAAAGAATAATATATGAAAACAATTATTCACAGGTTTCTCTTTGTGCTGAATAGTATATTTGCTTTTACCCTTTTACTTTCTTATCTACTTCCTTATATTTCTCCACGTTCCTTTCCGTTGATCTCATTATTAAGTTTAACGGTTTCTCCGCTGATCTTACTTAATATTTTATTCTTAATATATTGGTTGTTAGTGCTGAATAAGAAATTTTTAGTTTCTTTGATTGCATTACTTCTTGGATTCTCACATGTAACTTCGCTATATCGATTTAATTTCTTTACGAATACCACTACGACGGATCATGAGAACGTTTTATCTTTAATGAGTTATAACGTACTTTCTTTTAACCGTTTTTTCTCAATTGATTCACAAACAGTTCCTGAAGATATTTCTAAGTTAGTGCAAAAAAAAAATCCGGATATTATTTGTATGCAGGAATTTCGGGAAGGAATGGAAACGGATTTTGTGCAATTTCCCTATAAATTTTTAAAATACAACGACCGGAAGAAAACGATAGCCCTAACTATACATTCAAAATATCCTATTATAAATAAAGGATCTTTTAGTTTTGAACATACCGCGAATAATATTATATATGCGGATATTGTAGTAAAAAGTGATACTATCCGGGTGTATAATTTACATTTACAATCGCATCAGATTACATCAGAAATTAAAGACTTAAATTCAACAAATTCAAAAAAGGTAATTAAGAATATTCGGTATTCTTTTAAACGACAACAAGATCAAACGGAGGAACTTGTGAGTCATTTAAAGCAAACACCTTATCCGGCTATTATCATGGGAGATTTTAATAATACGGCATTCTCTTATATTTACAATCAAATCATATCCGAAGGTTTTATAGATGCTTTTAAAGAAGCGGGTTCCGGATTCGGAAAAACTTTTAAATTTGATTTGTTCCCGGCACGGATTGATTTTATTTTGGTACCTGAACATAGCCGTATTTTAAGCTTTAGTACTTTAACTGAATATTTTTCCGATCACTTTCCCATCTATGCAGAGATTACATTGCATAGTTCTAAAAGGTAACTGCCATTCAATTTAACCTCAAAAATTAAACGTATAGGACTGCATGATACAATCCAGGCCATCGGTGATGATATGCCAAAGCAAAGCAGCTCCGATAATTCGAGTTCTTTTTAATACGAATAAAAAGAAATAAGCAATACTTGCTATTACAGAATGTAATGGATGAAAACCTATGCTACATCGATTGGGGTCGAATATTGGAACAGCCAGAAGGTGATCGAGGTCAATAACCATAGCTGCTATAAAAATAAGACCGACTTTTTTCCATTGTTTGGGATACCAAAAATACGCAATTATCCAGGGAATGATAAGATGAAAACTATAGTGAATTCCGGTACGTAACATTTTTATACATTAGAAGTATCTAATTTACTCAAACTTTGATTTTGTAGATACGTAATTGCATTAGGTCCTTCATTAAATAAAAGATCAATAATAGATAAATTGGGGATAAAACCGTGTTTTTCTGAAAAAACCTGTACGTATGGTGTGAAGTGATAAATTGTTTCTTTTTTTGCAACGATCAGGTTTCTGGCATCTATACCTCCGTAAAATTCTTTTTGGTAGGTATCTGTTTTAGAGAAAGGAACTTCTAGTTGAAGGCAGCCTTTAACTACTTCAAAGCATTGGTAGTTATAATCCAGTAGATAGGTAAATTTCTTAGCGTATAAAATCTGAAAATCATCTTCGTAATACTCAAAAAAAGGGGAGGTACGGTAGGCGGTTTCTATAGATTTACGATGCTGTAGTTGCCAGTTAAAGTCATTCTGAATCCGTACTTCTTTATATAACCGCCGTTCTTCACCGGAATGTAAAAATGGGACGGTTAATAAAAGTTTACCATTAGCCCCGTAAATATAAGTTCGATTACGATAGGTTTGCTTCTGGTAATTATCACAATCTTCAAAAATAATTTCTGATGCCCTAACAATGGCTACATATTGTGCAATCGAACCCAAATAGGCGGGGTGTAACAAACACAATGCATTTTCCATGTCATTCGCATTCCCTGTCATTAGCCTTTTTTCTTTTTCCGATACAGGCTAAAAGCATACCACCCTGCTACTATAATTAGAAAGAGAAACAGGTAGGACCTGGGTTTTCCGCTTCCGCTTACCGTAGTAAACATACGTTCCCACCTAATTTTATTAAATAATCCTTTAGCATTCGTATCCCAGCTAAACCACACAAAAACAGGTTTACCCACTACATGGTTCGCCGGTACATATCCCCAGGCGCGTGCGTCTTCACTATTATGGCGGTTATCTCCCACCATCCAGTAATAATCTTGTTTAAAGGTATATTCATTTACCACTTCGCCGTTAATTAAAACCTGGGTACCATTGGTAGTTACTTCTTGTGGTATCCCTATTTCCGCACCGTCATATACTTCAATTAATCTTCGGTACAAGTCAATATTGTCAATGGTGAGCGGAGTGGTAGTTCCCTGTTTTGGGATATAAATGGGTCCAAAATTATCAATATTCCAATCCAACTTTCCGGTATTTGGAAAGACCCGAGGGTCTCTAGTACCTTTAGGCATGATAAGCCTTTCCAAACGTACTACATTTGGATGGTTTTTAAATTTTTCCGCAGCTTCAGCCGTGAGAAAAGCAGTTGCATTTTGTCCGTCATATCTAAATTCATCTGGCTTGATTCCATAGCGTTTATATAAATTATCAGGATTAAACCTTCCGCCTTTGGTTTCTACCAGATAATTGAACTGCAATATTGCCCGTTCCGGTAATTGATTTTGTTTTCCATTAATATATACAAATCCATCAACTAACGAAAGGGAATCTCCCGGTACACCTACGCATCTTTTTACATAATTGGATTTTTTGTCAATAGGTTTGTAGTAATACTTTCCGTCACTGTATTGTTGAAAAGCATTTACAGTGTCTACCGGCCAGCTAAATACGACGAGGTCATTTCGCTCAATATTTTCAAAACCTGGAATCCTGAAATAAGGGTATTGTGGTTCGGATAAATAAGACTTGGTACGTACTACCGGAATGGTGTCATGTACCATCGGAAAAGAAACGGCTGTCATCGGAGTACGAGCTCCGTAATGAAATTTACTTACAAACAAAAAGTCTCCCACCAGCAAGGTTCTTTCCAGCGATCCGGTTGGAATCGTGTAGGGTTGCATTACGTAGGTATGTACCAGGGTAGCGGCTACCACAGCAAATAAGATAGAACTTATCCATTCTCCTGCCGCCGTAGGTGGTTTAAGATCACGATCCTTAATATGGGTGACATCCAAAACGTAATTTACATAATAGATATACAAGCCTAAAGTCACAATAACCAACACCGTATCTTTAGTGGTATTTTGCCCGAAACTACGAATTGTTTCTACCCAAATAACAGGAAGCATAATCACGTTGATTACAGGGATAAAAAGTAAGATGACCCACCACCAGGGACGGTGGATGATCTTCATTAAAATCACTGCATTATATACTGGAATCGCAGCTTCCCAAGCTTGCCTACCTGCTTTTTTATAAAGTTTCCAGGTACCGGCAAAATGTATTACCTGTACGACTAAAAAAAATAAAAACCATTCTGTAAATGTCATAAATCTAATTTCTTATTAAGGGCAATGTATTCTCTGCAATATTACTAAATTTAAAATTGTAGCTAAGCCACTAAGATAAGCCTAGCACGTCTTTCATAGTAAAAACTCCTTTTTTGTTATGTAACCATTCGGCGGCAACTACTGCCCCCAGCGCAAATCCTTGTCGGTTATGAGCGGTGTGCCGGATCATAAGGTCATCAACCTGAGAGGTATAGGTAACGGTATGTGTACCGGGTACCTGGTCAATACGTTTTGCATCAATGGTAATACTATCTTTACCTCTTTCTTCAAGCGACCATTGTGTTTTCTCCTTATGCTCTTCAATAATGCCTTCAGCTAATGTGATAGCCGTACCACTGGGGGCATCTAATTTTTGAGTATGGTGAATTTCTTCCATAGTGATATCATAACCTTCTACGGGTGACATCATACGGGCTAATTTTTTATTTAGTTCAAAAAATAAATTGACGCCTAAGCTAAAATTAGAAGCATATATAAAACTACCATTTAATGTTTTACATTGTTGGATCACCTGATCATATTCGGATAACCATCCGGTAGTCCCTGATACTACGGGTACCCCTGCGTTAAAACAGGAAGTTATATTACCTACGGCAGCGGTAGGAACGCTAAAATCAATGGCAACCTCCGCCTCTTTTAGAGTAGAAAGGTCAGTATGTTCATCTGCTTTTAATACCACCTGATGTCCTCGTTCAATAGCAATTTTTTCTATGGTTTTACCCATTTTACCGTAACCCAGTAAAGCAATTTTCATTGGTTAAATTTTATGGTTGTTTGTATGCTGTTTTTTTGTTATGAATACTAATTATTTATTGACCGGGTAATTTATAAAATTATTTTCTCCCTCAATTTTTATCAGATTAAAAGTTAAATCTTAAAGACACTGAATAATTGGGTTTAAAAGTATTATCATCTAGTTTAATATCCGGTTTTAAAGATAAATCTTCATTAATTTCATATTGTTTTAAGTGAGCAGAAACGTTAGCATCAATAATATTTAACGCATAAGCTGCAACGGTTGCCAATAAGGCTAGTTCCTGATCTCTCCTGAAACGCCTTTGACGATCAATTAATTGTTCGTTTGAAAAACCGGAAGGAGTTCCGTCAGGAAGCAGTACTCCGAAGAATTCATCATCGGTAAAACCGGCCAGCCTGCGTTTAAAGGCATCCCGAAACCTATTGTACCGATCATTATTCCAGGTATAGGCATAGATACCTCCGCCGATGGCTCCGTATACTAAAGGAAGTTTCCAATAATTACCTGTATAAATTTGTCCTAATCCAGGTAGGGCAGCTGAGTAGAATGCAGCCCTTGCGGGGGCTAAGGGATCCGTAAATATCTTCCGACTTCTTCTTTTTAACCTTCGTCGTAGTTTACGTTTGCTTATTGTTTTTTCTGCTTCGATGGTGAGATCGTCTGCTTCGGTTTCAATTTTTACGGAAGTGCTATCTTGCTTGACTGATTTTTTATTTTCTTGTCCAAAACCAACATGGAAACCTGTAAATACCAGTACTATTAAAAATATATAAGCTGGTTTACTCTTCACTTTTAATAAGCTTTTTTAAGCGTTTAAAATCTTCTTCGGAAGAAAATGGTATGATCATTTTTCCTTTTCCGTTTGAAGATACTTTAACATCAATTTTAGCTCCAAAATATTCGGAAAAATCTTTAATACCTTTAGCTACATAATTAGGTAGCTGTTTAACCGGCCTGTCAATTTCTTTTGGAGTATCTCCTTTTTGTAAAGACCGAACAATCTCCTCGGTGTTACGTACGGATAAAGATTTTTCTACAATTTGTTGATAAACTTCTAATTGTTGCTCATTCTCCGGTAGATTAATTAATGCCCTGCCGTGTCCCATAGAGATAAAACCATCCCGAATCCCAGTTTGGACAATGGGGTCGAGTTTTAATAAGCGTAAATAATTAGCGATGGTAGAACGTTTTTTACCGACCCGGTCACTTAATTGTTCCTGGGTTAATTCTATTTCATCAATCAGGCGTTGGTAGGACAATGCAATTTCAATCGGATCCAGGTCCTGACGCTGAATATTTTCAACCAGCGCCATGGTTAAGGAATCGTGATCGTTTGCAATCCGAATATAAGAAGGAATGGTAGTTAAGCCTGCCAGCTTGGAAGCACGGTAACGCCGTTCTCCACTCACCAACTGATAGGTATTAAAATCTTTTTTACGAACAGTAATAGGTTGAATAACACCTACTTCTCGAATTGAAGTGGCTAATTCCTGTAAGGTTTCATCATTAAAACTGGTTCTGGGCTGAAACGGATTTACCTCAATACTGTCCAGATCGAGTTCAATAATGGTACCTACTACTTTATCTGCATTTTTATCAGAAGCAGAGGTAATATCATTGTCGGGGTCTTTTAATAATGCGGAAAGCCCTCTTCCCAGTGCCTGTTTTTTTACTGCCTTCGCCATCTTCTGCTAGCCGTTTTTCTTTATAATTTCGTTTGCCAAACTTAAATAATTAGAAGCTCCTTTACTGGAAGCGTCATAATTAATAATACTTTCTCCGTAACTGGGTGCTTCACTTAACCGGATATTACGTTGTATAATAGTGGTAAAAACCATCTCATTAAAGTGTTTTTGTACTTCTTCTACTACCTGATTTGACAATCGCAGGCGGGAGTCGTACATGGTAAGGAGCAAACCTTCGATATCGAGTTGCTTATTATGTATTTTCTGAACGCTTTTTATGGTATTTAGTAGTTTGCCTAAACCTTCTAAAGCAAAATATTCACACTGAATTGGAATAATTACTGAATCTGAAGCGGTTAAAGCATTTAGAGTTAACAGACCTAAAGAAGGGGCACAATCAATAAGGATGTAGTCGTAACTTTTTCGTAAATCGCTAATGGCTTTTTTAAGCATGTATTCTCTGGCTTCTTTATCCACCAGTTCAATCTCAATAGCGACCAGGTCAATATGTGCCGGAATCATATCTACATTAGGCGAAGAAGTCGATACTATGGCATCTTCTGCTTTTATCGTATGTTCCAGTAACTGGTAGGTGCCTTTTTCTACTGTTTCTACTTCAATACCCAAACCCGAAGTTGCATTCGCCTGAGGATCCGCATCAATCAGTAGTATTTTTTTTTCAAGAACGCCCAGTGAGGCGGCAAGATTTACAGAAGTGGTCGTTTTACCGACGCCTCCTTTTTGATTCGCGATAGCAATAATTTTACCCATTGGTAAGATTTGGATTTACAAACGATAAAAATACGATTAATTATAAATAATAAAACTATTCTTTTTTAAAAAGGGTATTTATAACCATTGATGTCCGTTAAAGATTTAAGACCCGCCTGCGGACGGGCAGGTCGCAATCGCTTCTAGAACTAAGAATTAAGACTAATTATTATATAGTGTTTTTAATAATTGACATTATGAAATCCCTTTGTTCAAGTACTTTGACCAAAGGAAGAAATGTACTTCAACTAGTTCAACAAAACTATTGAGTCTTTTAATTAGACTTAAGATGATCAGAATTATAGTCAAAAAAGTTATAGAATCCTGAGTTAAACCGAAGCACTCGATATCTTCGATTAAGTCAAGAACAGGCTATTTTTCTTCATCTTATTACGAAAAAACACTCGAACCTGCCAGTCCGGTCAAGGCAGGTTAATGCTTTTTCCCTAGATGCACCTAGGTGATACTTATTTATTTTTTTTTGCACGTATCATGGCTTCTAACTGATCCCACATTTCCTCAGGGATTTGTCCCAGCATATTAAACTGACCGGCACCTTTTAACCATTCACCGCCATCCAGAGTAACTACTTCGCCGTTTACATAAGCAGCAAAGTCGGAGACTAAATATGCAGCCAGATTGGCCAATTCCTGATGATCACCAACCCTGCCCAGCGGAACTTGCTTTGCCATATCTATTTTATCTTTTAGGTCTCCAGGTAACAATCGGTCCCAGGCACCTTTTGTCGGAAATGGCCCGGGGGCTATGGCATTAAATCGCATCCCGTATTTAGCCCATTCTACGGCTAGCGAACGTGTCATAGCCAGTACTCCCGCCTTTGCCGTTGCACTAGGAACTACATAGGCAGAACCAGTCCAGGCATAGGTAGTAACAATATTTAATACGGAGGTGTTTTTATAGTTGGTATCAATCCAATGTTTTCCGAAAGCCAGGGTACAGTTTTTACTTCCTTTTAATACAATATCAATAATAATATCAAAAGCACGGTGAGATAAACGTTCGGTTGGAGAAATAAAATTACCTGCGGCATTGTTTAAAAGGGTATCTACGGTACCAAATTTATCCAGTACCTGCTTTTTCATAGCGTCCACTTCGTTATAATTACGAACATCACATTGTACGGCATAACAGGTACCTCCGGTAGCATCTTCCAATTCTTTTGCGGTAGTTTGTAGTTTTTCTAAATTACGGGAAGTAATCGCTACGTTTGCCCCCAATTCGAGAAAATATTTAGACATGGATTTTCCCAATCCGCTACCGCCTCCGGTAACTACTATGTTTTTACCTTTTAAAGCTCCTTCCCGAAGCATTTTATCTGTGTATGCCATGTGTGATTTTGTTTTATTTAAGTGGTTTAGTACCTACAGCGAAAGTAAGCAATATATTTAGCATGTACTTACAGGATTCAATATAGTTAATGTTCTTTAGTAAGTAGATATATAGAAAATTATATATGAATATGCTGGCTGCAATAGTGTCCGGAAACTCACTGGGTATTTATAATAAAGATATAAGATTGCTGTAGTTTTCAGAATACAGAAACAAGACCAATTTACTGATTATAAGCACCGATTAAAATTTCAAGTAATGTTACTGCGGCTTCACTTATGACTGTACCTGGTCCAAAAATAGCCATTGCGCCCGCTTCAAAAAGGGTTTCATAGTCATCCGGAGGGATCACACCGCCCACAATGACCATAATATCTTCTCTGGCGTATGCTTTTAATTCTTTAATAATTTCCGGAACCAGGGTATTATGCCCTCCGGCCAGAGAGGAAATTCCAACTATATGCACATCATTTTCTACCGCCTGTCGTGCGGTTTCTTTAGGTGTTTGGAATAGTGGCCCGATATCCACATCAAATCCAATATCCGCATAACCGGTAGCGATTACTTTGGCTCCCCGGTCATGACCATCTTGTCCCATCTTAGCAATAAGGATTCGGGGTTGTCTACCTTCCATTTCTGCAAAGGTGGTGGCTAGTTCTTTAGCTTTTATAAAAGAAGTGTCATTTTCCATTTGTTTTGCATAAACTCCGGTAAAAGATTTGATCTCGGCGCGGTAACGTCCGTATACTTTTTCTAAAGCTTCGCTGATTTCTCCCAGCGTAGCTCTTTTTTGAGCGGCTTCTATGGCTAAAGTTAATAAATTACCTGATTTATGTGTAGCTGCTTCCGTAATACGATTTAAAACTTCGGTTACTACCTTTTGATTACGATTTGCTTTTACCTTTTGGAGGGCAGCAATTTGACTTTCGCGAACTTTCTGATTGTCTACTTTTAAGGTTACTAAGGGGTCTTCTTTTTCCAGTTTATATTTATTTACCCCAACGATTACTTCACTTCCGTTATCTATTTTAGCTTGTTTTTGTGCTGCTGCTTCTTCAATCCGCAATTTGGGAATTCCGGCTTCAATAGCTTTAGTCATACCACCCAACTCTTCAACTTCCTTAATTAAATCCCAGGCTTTTTCTGCCATCTGATAGGTCATTTTTTCTAATTCGTGACTACCTGCCCATGGATCTACCGTTTTGGTTATTAAGGTTTCATGTTGCAAGTATAATTGAGTATTCCTGGCAATTCTTGCTGAAAAATCCGTAGGTAGGGCAATGGCTTCATCTAATGCATTGGTATGTAAACTCTGAGTACCTCCCAAAGCACCAGCGGTTGCTTCAATACAGGTACGGGTTATATTATTAAATGGATCTTGAGCTGTAAGACTCCACCCGCTGGTTTGACAATGCGTACGAAGCATGAGTGATTTCTTGTTTTTAGGCTGAAAGGGCTTTATCAATTTTGCCCATAACATACGACCCGCCCTCATTTTGGCAATTTCTTCAAAATGGTTCATACCGATTGCCCAAAAGAAAGAAAGCCTGGGAGCAAATTGATCGATATCCATTCCGGCTTCAATACCTTTACGAACGTATTCTAAACCATCTGCCAAGGTATAGGCTAGTTCAATTTCACTTGTGGCTCCGGCTTCTTGCATATGATATCCGGAAATGCTGATTGGATTAAATTTAGGCATATACTGAGAGCAATACTTAAAAATATCACTGATAATATACATAGATGGAGTAGGAGGGTAAATATACGTGTTACGAACCATAAACTCTTTTAATATGTCGTTTTGAATAGTGCCTGAAAGTTCTTCTATAGCAACGCCTTGTTCTAGTGCAGCTACGATGTAAAAAGCTAAAATAGGCAATACCGCACCATTCATTGTCATAGAGACTGACATCTGATCCAAGGGGATTTGATCGAACAGTGTTTTCATATCCTCTACCGTATCGATAGCGACCCCAGCCATACCTACATCTCCGGAAACCCGTTCGTGATCGCTGTCATAGCCCCGGTGGGTAGCAAGGTCAAAAGCAACGGATAGGCCTTTCTGGCCTGCCGCTAGATTACGTTTGTAGAAGGCATTGCTCTCTTGAGCCGTAGAAAAGCCTGCATATTGCCGTATCGTCCAGGGTTTCCTTACATACATGGTGCTATAAGGTCCACGTAAAAATGGCGGAGATCCGGCGGCAAAAGCAAGTTGATCCGTATGGATTATCTTAGGTTGATCCGTAAATTCCCGAAGGTTTCCTTTTGGAAGTTGTAAGTGTTGTAAATTTCTACGACTCATCTGTAAGACTGAAAACATAAAAGTACAATAATGTCAGCGAACCAGATTGGTTTCTTTCGTATCAAATATTAGGTAAGTTCATTAATTAGTACGGATAAGCTTATGTTAAAAAGAGTAAAAAAGTGTTTACAGCTCAAATAAACAATGGAAACGGTCAAAGCGATAGTAGGAATTAGTTGAAATTACACTTTGATTGGATGATATTAAACGAGTTCATAAAAAATAAAATTAAATGACAAAGAAAACAGTATCTCCACCTACCTGGAAATCCATTATCGTAAAATGGCTCGGAATTTTTCCTTCTGTATTACTACTGAGTTACAGCTTAAAATGGCTCGGGGTAAAACCCATGCTTTTAAAATTATTTATTGAAACCATTATATTGGTTCCTATGTTAACTTATGTAGTTACTCCCCTGATGAAAACTTTATTTTCTGATTGGCTATATAAAGGAATGGACGTAAAGGAAGAGGATAGAGAAACAGTTGATATTGGGAGTTAGGATCATTTAGGATGAGTTTTGAGGGTGAACTCTCCGTATTTCAATAATTGATCTAAAGGCTTATTGTATTGGTTATATAAAAGTAGTCTTCCGTAGGTTTTAAAAAATTATTTTTTGATAAAATAACCACCGATCCCCTCTACTAAAAGAATGAGATCGGTAATTATTATATAAATGGTACCTACAATTATAAAGCTTTTAATGCTTCTAAAATTTCAGGGATATCGGCACGTTTTGTATAATCTTCATTAAGAAAACGGTATACTACTTTACCTTCTTTACTTACTACAAATGTAGCTGGAATAGGAAGTTCGTTATCTCCGTTCGCATTATGTTTTTCAACATTGATACCAAATTCTTGGTAAATTTTATCTAAAGCCTCCGGTAGTTGAAATACAAGTCCTAGTTCTTTGGCTAGTTTATTATCAATATCAGAAAGTACTTCAAAAGTCAATTCATTCTTTTCCTTAGTAGTTATAGAATTATCAGGAGTTTCAGGCGTAATGGCTAATAAATTTGCACCTTCTTTTTTAAATTTCGGTAATGCATTTTCTAAAGCCTTTAGTTCTATATTACAATAAGGGCACCATCCACCTCGATAAAACGAAATAACAACCGGTCCTTCTTTAATTTTCTCTTGGATATCTACCGTATTTCCACTTGCATTGGTAAGCGAAGCCTGAGGGAAAGTGTCACCCACCTGAATGGCTTGATCAGGAAGCTGTTGAGCAATCAGATCATCTGTGGACTGATCCATAACTTTCAAAAATTCTTCAGGAATTTTGGTGCGGTTTTCGTTGTTAAGTTTTGCTAAGGTTTCTTTTAATGACATGTGTATTAAATTTAATATTTTACTAATGTTTATTTTGGTTTTATAATCACCTAAATAATAGTCGATAAATTGACTATTTCCTTACATGAATTATAGATGCTTTATGATAATAAATAAGAATTTTAACAAGGTCTATGATTGATCATTATAAGCGTAAGAACTTAAGGATTAATAATTAAGGTTAGACCATAGATCAATGCTCTTAACTGCTTTATTTAGCTATAAACTTCTCTTTTTCACTTTATTTTAAGAGATAGTAATAAGTTCCTTATCTTTGCTTATTCAAACTATTATTTAACACGTTATCACTCAACAACTATGCTTAACAAATTCAGAATTTTAACACTGAAGGGTATTGTCATTGCTTCCCTTTTTTCTTTCAGTGTTTACAGTCAGGGTACCATTACCATTAATCCCAGGACACAGCGTTTTGTAAACAACGAGTCTACATTTAATCGAGATAAATATTTTAATATTCATCAATTGACTGATTTAAAAGACGCTGATTTTATTCAATTTAAGAATAGATTTGATATGAAGCCGTCTTATCGAGGCGCCCGAATATTGGATAGTCCTTTAAAAAACCATAATAAAACCGGTAACTTTCCGCAGGTTCGTAGAAATTTTAGTGGGGTTCGACAAGTTGAGAATCGATTTGCTTCTACAAATCCCAAGGAGTTTTTCTATAAAAAGAATGCTGATTATTCTAAAGAGAATATGACTCAGTACATAGATAAGCTTACTAATTATATGAGGGATTACTATCGTTATCAAGAGCCATTAGTTCCTAAATATATTGAGCCTTTAAACGAGCCGGTTATTGTTAACAATCTATTTGTTCCGGGAGGAAATGGATTAAGAGATCGCTTAGAGGTAGTAAATACCAGAATTTTTGAATTACACAGGGAGTTAGGTAAAAAAATCCATGCTGCCCCGGAGTTAAGAAACATGAAAGTGACGGGATTTGCTATGGCATTTCCTGCTTTTGAAGCCGGAAATTTTAGAAATTGGAATTCTACTTATAAAAGGTTTATTGACATTGCCGGAAAAGATGTTGATATTTTTAGTGTACATGTGTACGATGGTGTAGGTGTAAATAATTTTGGAGGACGCAGGTCAGGATCTAATCTAGAAGCAGTACTAGATATGATTGAAACTTATAGTAGTATTAAATTAGGAAAGGTAAAACCAATTGCAGTTACTGAGTACGGACGTCTTATGACAGATCAGCCTGGTTTCTCTCCTGGAAATGGGGTTAGCAACTACAATCCTCTGGAAAATGCTCAGGCCGTACGGTCTCAAATGCATATGAGTTTAGCATTAATGGAAAGAGGTGAGGATATTGAATATTCTATTCCTTTTACCATGAATAAACAACCACCTACCACTACGTTTGTAAAGGCAGCATTGTGGAATAGAGTAAGTAGAAATCCTTTAAGATGGGAATATACGCCCAGACTTAACTTTTTTGAACTTTGGAGAGGGGTAAAAGGAAAAAGAATTGAAATCAACTCTACTAATATTGATGTACAAACCCAAGCATTTTTAGATAACAATAAATTATATGTAGTTCTTAACAATTTAAATGATATTACCCAAACGGTAAATCTAAATTTAGTAAACGGAGCAAACCTTACTAGTGTGAACGTAAGGCGTCTTAAAGTTTTTGAGAAGAAACTTCCGGAAATTACCGAAGTTACCCGAACTACTGCTCCGGATCAGTTTAGTCTGGTTTACGGAGAGTCTGCAGTCATAACCTATACTTTTGCGGCTCCTAAAACTTTTAATAAAAAAGCGACAAGTACTAAATATTACAGTAATAAATATTTGCAACCTATACGGGCGAATACGGCAAATACTTTTACTTTTAATAATGTTAAAACCGGAAAAGGAAAAGCAAAACTTCGATTAGCGGTAGGAAGAAACCTAAAATCTTCATTTAGACCCAAAGTGGCGATCAACGGAACTAATGTAGTGCTACCCAAAGACATTATTAGAGGAGATAATCAAAGTAAGCGCAGAGAATTCTTCGGAACGCTGGAAATACCTTTTAATATTAATTTGCTAAAAGCAGGTGCCAATAATGTAAGTGTAAGCTTTCCGGATAATCTGGGACATATAAGTTCTGTTATTTTAGAAATTGAAACTATTGAAAATGTTGATTCAAATACTAATGTGGATAGCATAGCGTTAGCCTCATTTACCATACCTATGGTGTCTGCTGATCAATATACATTTGATGTTACTTACGAAGCTTCGGAACAACGTGATATTGTTGTTGCTATCTTAGAAGGTAATACGGTTTTTAAAGGATCAGGTAAAATCACAGTAGCTCGGGGATCCGGAAATAAAAAAGTTACAATTACTTTACCAACTGCGTTACCGCCCGGTAAGAATTATATTGTAAGAGCCATGATTAGGGAAAAAGATGGAGACTTTAGTACGAATAAAGATTTATCGCAAGTAACTGACGTAGAGGTGATAAGTAATACGCTTTCAACAATAGATTTTAATTTGGATAAGGAAAATACTTTTTATGTATATCCTAATCCTGTTACAAACGAATTAAACATTAGTCTTGAGGGCAGGTGGTCTATTTCTTCTGTGAGTGGGAGAAAGGTACTTCAGGGAGATCAACAAACGGTTGATGTAACTGCTTTGAGTAAGGGTATTTACTTTTTAAAATTAGATACTAATGTTGTTAAATTTATTAAGGAATAAATATGAATTAACTTCATCTAAACTATAGGTAAAAGTATACCTATAATAGCATATATAAAACTTATTGTACCAGCGCGTATAATAAGTTTTATTCATTTATAGCCTTGCCTTTACTTATTGAATCAATGGGAATAATTAGTTGTTTATGTAAATTTTTTAATAGCGTATTAACAAATATTCAAAAATTAAGCTAATTTATTATTATATTTGTTATAACTAAAACTATTATTTAACACATTATTACTCAACAACTATGTTTAAGAACTTCAAAGTACCAGCATTGAAGTGTGCTGTCGTAGCTTCAATCATTTCTTTTGGTGCCTATAGTCAGGGTACTGTAACAGTTAATCCAAGAACACAACGCTTTGTTAAGCAAGAGTCGGACTTTAAAAGAGATAAGTATTTTCATATCCATCAGCTTACTGATGTAAAGGATAAAGATTTTATTAAGTTTAAAAATGAGTTTGGTTTTGCCCCTTCTTATAGAGGTTCGCGGTTATTGGATTGCGCACTCAAAAACCATAGGCGTACTGGAAAGTTTCCTACGGTAAAGCGAAAATTTACGGGGGTACGTCCGGTAGAAGATCGTTTTACATCTACATCACCAGGTCAGTATTTTTATAAGTCTAATGCGGACTATTCTAAAGAAAATATGACCCAGTATATTGATAGGCTTACTACCTATGTGCGAGATTACTACAGATATGAAGAGGCAAGGGTACCTAAGTATATTGAGCCTTTAAACGAACCTATGATCAAATCTATTGAATTTGTTAAAAGAGGTCCGGGACAAGGGGATCGTATTGATGTAGTAAATACCCGTATCTGTGAATTACACCGTGAATTAGGAAAGAAGATTCATTCGGTTCCTCAACTTAAAAACGTAAAGGTAGCTGGGTTTGGATCTGCGTTCCCAGCTTTTGAGAAGAACAATTTTAATCTTTGGAAATCCAGATATAAGAAGTTTATCGACATTGCCGGAAAAGATGTAGACGTATTTACCGTACATCTTTATGATGGGGTTGGGGTAAATAATGAAGGGGGCCGTAGGTCAGGATCAAATGTAGAAGCCATTTTAGATATGATCCAGACTTATAGCAATATAAAACTTAACACCGTTAGACCAATCGCTATTACTGAGTTCGGACGCTTAGTTGCTGATCAACCTAATTTTCCAAAACCAGGAGTTCGTAATTACGAACCTGTAGAGAATTCTCAAGCTCTGCGTTCGCAGATGCATATGTCAATGGCATTTATGGAGCGTGGAGGAGAAATTGAGTATACGATTCCGTTTACAATGAACAAACAATCCCCCACGGGAAAGTTTTCTAAGTCTTCGCTTTGGAACCGAATCCGAACAAACCCACCGGCTTGGGAATATACTCCAAGGGTTCAGTTCTTTGAAATTTGGAAAGGGGTAAAAGGTAAAAGGGTACAGATTAATTCGACTAATATAGACGTTCAAACCCAGGCACTTGTAGATGGAAATAAAATGTATGTTATTTTAAACAACCTGAACGATAACAGACAGACGGTTAAGTTGAACGTTGGCGCTATAGGAAGTATTAAAAACGTAAAAGTAAAACGTCTAAAAGTGTTCTTAAGGAAACTTCCTGAGCTTACCGAGGTAACACGTACAACACCACCTACTGAAATAGGATTGGACTATGGTGAATCTGCCGTACTGACCTATACCTTTAATGCTCCGATAAAGTTTAATGGAACGGCTACTAGTAAAAAGTATTATACTAAAAAGTATTTACAACCTATCAAAGCAAACGCTGCGACTACCTTTAACTTTAGTAATGTAGCTACCGGTAGGGGAAGTGCAAAACTACGAGTAGGAGTAGGAAGAGCGCTTAAAGCTTCTTTTAAACCCGTAATTTCTATAAACGGAAAAAGAGTAAACCTACCGCAAGATATTATCCGTGGCTATAATCAAAGAACGAGAGATCAGTTTTTCGGAACTTTAGAAATTCCATTTGACATTAACTTTCTCAAGCCTGGTGCGAATACGGTTAATATAAGGTTTCCCGACAACGGAGGGTACATTACTTCGGTCATTATTCAGGCAGAAACCTTAAGGTCAAAATCTAAAGTAATAGGAAATGATTCTATCGAATTTGCTTCACAACCAACCCAACTGGCTTCTTCAAAGTTTTATGAGTTTGATGTAAATTATGAGGCAGCCGCTAAAAGAGATATTGTAGTAGCAATTCTGGATGGTGCTGATTGGAAAGGTACTGGTAGAATTACAGTGAATCCCGGTTTTGGAAAAAAGAAAGTAAGGGTTAATATGGCTACGAATTTACCTCCTGGCAATAATTACCTGGTTAATATTATGATTAGAGAAGTAGGTGGAGACTTTAGCACAAATAAAGATTTGGTACAAGCTAAGAATGTAAAAGTCGTAAAGTCTTTTAACAGATCAAATGACCTTAACGAGGATGACACTTTTATAGTTTATCCCAATCCTGCTGTAAATGAGTTAAATGTCAGCGCTGAAGGTGAATGGTCTATTATATCGGTAAGCGGAAGAAAAGTACTTAGAGGAAACAAACAAAGTATAAATGTAGCTACTTTAGATAAAGGTATTTACTTTATAAAATTGAACAATAAGGTAGTTAAATTTCTTAAAGAGTAAAGTATAAGATAGACCGCTTTCTATGTAAGTACTTACATACGTTATTAATTCTATATGGATAACCCATAAAACGTATTATACCTTAAAGGTATGTTCGTTTTGTGGGTTTATAATTTATACTCTTGATTATGTAAATAGTTGTTTCAATTAATACCTCATATGGTTTTTTTAACGGTTTTTAACAAGTAGTTAAAGAATGAGGCTATATAATTATTATATTTGTTGTAACCAAAACTATTTTTAACACATTATTACTCAACAACTATGTATAAGAATTTCAAAGTACCAACATTGAAGTGCGCTGTCGTAGCTTCAATTATTTCTTTTGGTGCCTATAGTCAGGGTACAGTTACTATTAACCCGAAGACACAACGCTTTGTCAAGCAAGAATCAAACTTCAAAAGAGAAAAGTATTTCCATATCCATCAGCTTACTGATGTAAAGGATAAAGATTTTATTAAGTTTAAAAATGAGTTTGGTTTTGCCCCTTCTTATCGGGGTTCGCGATTGTTAGATAGTGCGCTTAAAAATCATAGGGGTACCGGAAATTTTCCTACGGTAAAGCGAAAATTTACAGGAGTACGTCCGGTAGAAGATCGTTTTACATCTACATCACCAGGTCAGTATTTTTATAAGCCTAATGCGGACTATTCTAAAGAAAATATGACCCAGTATATTGATAGGCTTACTACCTACATGCGGGATTATTACAGATATGAAGAAGCGCGGGTGCCTAAGTATATTGAGCCTTTAAATGAACCTATGATCAAGTCTATTGAATTTGTCAAGAAAGGTCCGGGACAAGGGGATCGTATTGATGTGGTAAATACCCGTATTTGTGAATTACACCGTGAATTAGGAAAGAAGATTCATGCTGCTCCTCAACTTAAAAACGTAAAGGTAGCTGGGTTTGGATCTGCGTTCCCAGCTTTTGAGAAGAATAATTTTAAGCTTTGGGAATCCAGATATAAGAAGTTTATTGATATTGCCGGAAAAGATGTAGACGTGTTTACCGTACACCTTTATGATGGGGTTGGGGTAAATAACGAAGGGGGCCGTAGGTCAGGATCAAATGTAGAAGCCATTCTGGATATGATCCAGACTTATAGCAATATAAAACTTAACACCGTTAGACCAATTGCTATTACGGAGTTCGGACGCTTAGTTGCTGATCAACCTAATTTTCCTAATCCGGGAGTTCGCAACTACGAACCTGTAGAGAATTCTCAAGCTCTGCGTTCGCAGATGCATATGTCAATGGCATTTATGGAGCGTGGAGGAGAAATTGAGTATACGATTCCGTTTACCATGAGCAAACAATCCCCCACGGGAAAGTTTTCTAAATCCTCCCTTTGGAACCGAATCCGAACAAACCCACCGGCTTGGGAATACACTCCCAGGGTTCAGTTCTTTGAAATTTGGAAAGGGGTAAAAGGTAAAAGGGTACAGATAAATTCGACTAATATAGATGTTCAAACCCAGGCACTTGTAGATGGAAATAAAATGTATGTCATTTTAAATAACTTAAATGATAATCGACAAACGGTTAAGTTAAATCTAACTAATGTTGGTGCTATTCAAAACGTTAAGGTAAAAAGGTTAAAAGTATTCTTAAGGAAACTTCCTGAGCTTACCGAGGTAACACGTACAACACCACCTACTGAAATAGGATTGGACTATGGTGAATCAGCCGTACTGACCTATACCTTTAATGCTCCGATAAAATTTAATGGAACGGCTACCAGTAAAAAGTATTATACTAAAAAGTACTTACAACCTATCAAAGCAAATGCTGCGACTACTTTTAACTTTGGTAATGTAGCTACCGGTAGGGGAAGTGCAAAACTACGAGTAGGAGTAGGAAGGGCGCTTAAAGCTTCTTTTAAACCCGTAATTTCTATAAACGGAAATAAAGTAAACTTACCACAAGATATTATCCGTGGCTACAATCAAAGAACGAGAGATCAGTTTTTCGGAACTTTGGAAATTCCATTTAATACTAGTTTCCTTAAAGCCGGAGCAAATGCAGTTACCGTGACCTTTCCGGATAATGGTGGATTTGTTACTTCTGTCATCCTTCAGGTAGAAACAATAAAATCAGATGTTGTTGCCGTGGATTCTATTTTATTTGCTTCCTTACCTACACAACTTACTTCTTCTGATTCCTATGAGTTTGATGTGAATTATGAAGCATCGGTTAATAGGGACGTGGTAGTTGCTATTTTTGATGATGCCGTTTTTAAGGGTTCAGGTAAAGTGACAGTTTCGCCAGGATCCGGGAGCGCTAAAGTGACGGTTAATTTAGGTGCTGACTTACCTCCGGGAACTAATTATATTATAAGAGCTATGATCAGAGAAGTAGGAGGTGATTTTAGTACTAACAAAGATATTGTGCAAGCTACTAATGTGGAAGTAATAGAGAATACATTGTCTACGGAGGATTTTGATGTAAACGGAAAAAATAGCTTCCAGGTTTTTCCTAACCCGGTTACCAATCAACTAAACGTCACTATAGAGGGGGCATGGTCCATTTTCTCAGTAAGTGGAAGAAATGTACTTCAGGGAAATTCAAAAAAGATCGATGTTAGTTCGCTAAGCAACGGCATTTATTTCTTTAAATTAGAAAATAGTGTATTAAAATTTATTAAAGAGTAATTTAGGTAGGTTATTGGTAGTATTACTAGTATTATAAACCTATCTCATAACATAAAACTTATCATGCTTTTTTTGTATGATAAGTTTTATGTTTTTTTATGAGGTTACTTCCCAATACAAAAATTAGCAAAAATGTTACCTAGCAAGTCATCAGAGGTAATTTCTCCGGTGATTTCTCCGAAGTGGTATAAGGCTTGCCGAATATCTATAGCTAGTAAGTCACCGGAGAGTTGTTGATCCATTCCGTATTGTACCTTTTGGATTTCTTCTAATGCTTTTAATAAAGCACTATAATGCCTGGAATTAGTAACAATGGTGTCGTTACTCTGCAAAGCTCCGGTATTTATAAAGGTTAATAGGGTATTTTTTAATTCTTCTATACCCTCCCTGTTTTTCGCTGAGAGTAATTGTAAAACAGTCCCATTTATATTTCCTAATTCAGCTTTTATAGTAGTAATATTTTCTTGAGATAGTATATCTGCTTTATTAACTACAATCACCAGTGGTTTTTGAGGATTTTTGTTTTTTAATTGGTTGATTTCATTAATCATCTGCTTGATATTTACTTTTGAAGTCTTTAAAAAAAGTGTGTTTACCAAATACAATACTACCTGGGCTTGCTTGATTTTTTCGAAAGTTTTTTGAATACCCAGACCTTCAATCGTATCCGTAGTCTCACGTATTCCCGCGGTATCAATAAAACGAAAATTGATACCGTCAATAATGAGTTCGTCCTCTATAGTATCTCGGGTAGTTCCTGCGATATCAGAAACAATGGCTCTTTCTTCTTTTAATAAAGCGTTTAATAAAGTTGACTTACCCACATTCGGTTCGCCGACGATAGCAACGGGAATTCCGTTTTTTAAAACGTTCCCGACAGCAAATGAATCGATAAGGTTTTTAAGCACCTTAGTTATTTTAGTAAGTAGTTGTTGGAACTGTTCCCGATTTGCAAATTCCACATCTTCTTCAGCAAAATCTAATTCTAATTCAATAAGGGATGCAAAATTAAGAAGCTCTTTGCGTAACTGTTTAATTTCGCTACTAAAACCACCCCGCATTTGCTGTAGTGCCAGTTGATGCGAAGCTTTCGAATCAGAAGCAATCAAGTCTGCTACGGCTTCGGCTTGGGATAGATCCATTTTTCCATTCAGAAAAGCCCGTAAAGTAAACTCTCCCGGATCTGCCGCACGACAACCTTTTTTTAGAAATAGGTTGATAATCTCTTGTTGTATATAAGGCGAACCATGACACGAAATTTCAACGGTAGGTTCGCCTGTATAAGAACGTGTACCCTTAAAAAGAGATACTAATACCTCATCATACATCCGATTTTTATCAACGATATAACCCAAGTGGATCGTATGTGATTTTTGCTCATATAGTTGCATTTTACTAGCAGCTTTAAAATGCTGCGAAGCTATAGTAATAGATTCCGGACCTGAAATTCGGATGACGGCAATAGCTCCGGTTCCCGGAGGAGTAGCAAGGGCAATAATCGTATCGTTTATCATGGTAATAATGTACGGAAGAACCTTGTAAAAGTAGTAATAGTTTTTGTTTTACAACTTCTTATGGTAGGCTTGTTAGTAATAACCAAAATCAAAAGACTGCCCTATAATTTGATGATGCTACATTATTTCCCTACATTCATACATTCTAATAAATTGTTATATAGTTGTTTAACTATTTATTGGATTACCTTAAACAAGCTTAATACTTCACATTAAAATCAAGTAAAATGACAAACTCAAACCATGTTCAAAGAGTAATAGGCTCTTTAAAACAATGTAAGCTATGGGCTATAGCTTTACTCATCGGGGGTAATTGCCTTACCGAGATGTCTGCTCAAAATCAATTGCCCAGAGCCTACAAATCTTATGATCTTAAAATGGCAACCGATGCCAGCGACAACAACAAAAGTGCTGTAGTATCAGAGTACATTATTGAAGAAAAAGGAGCTATTTGGCTCCGAATCTTTTTTGATCAGGTACAATTGAATGGTAATAGTACCATTACCCTTACCTCTTTGCTGGATAATGCATCTCAAACCTTTAATGCTCATACTATAAGTAAATGGCAGAATAGTAGTGCGTACTTCAATGGAGACAAGGTAAAAGTAACTATTACTGAAAACCAAGGTGAGAATAGTAGTCTTAGAATCAATAAAATAGGAATTGGGAAGAAAAACAATCTGCAAACCAAATCGCAATGTGGAGCCCAGGATAATCGGATAGCCTCAAATGACGCTGCTATCGGACGAATTGAGCCGATAGGATGCACCGGTTGGATTATAACAAACGGAAGACTGGTGACTGCGGGTCATTGTGCTTCAAGCCGTGCTTCTTTAATCCTGTTTAACGTACCCAGGTCACAAGCAAATGGCACTCGTGTTTTTCCAGGTCCCGAAGATCAATATCCGATCACCAGTATGAATACGCAATACGTACGAGGGAGAGCAGAAACAGATTGGGCGGTTTTTACGGCCGGAGCCAATACACAGACCGGATTAACACCTATACAAGCGCAGAATAAATTTTTTAATGTAGTACGGTCAAATCCGATAGGACCTATCACTATTACTGGTTTTGGTACGGATACTGGTGCAGACAATGCTACGCAACAAACGCATACTGGTCCCTTAGCTAGTTTTGACAATACCTTTGTTCGTTATACTACAGATACGGAGCGAGGAAATTCAGGAAGCCCTATTATTGATGTTGCTACCGGCAATGCAGTAGGCGTACATGCCTATGGAGGTTGTAATAGAAGTGGTGGCGGATCAAATTCCGGCGAACGAAGCACCATTCCTGCCTTTTGGCAAGCTATGGGATTAAGTAATACAACTCCTCCCGATGAAAACTGCGATAATTTAACTTTCAACGCTGCTCAGGTAAGTTCTTTTGCAAATCAGGATAGTTCAGGTGACTTTGGTATTGTAAAAAACAGAAGGGGAATTTCCTTAAGAAATAATACCTGGAAAACAATTCCTTTTTCTTATCAAATTACTTCACAAACCATCTTAGAAGTTACCTTTAGTAGTACTTCAGAAGGAGAAGTTCATGCGATAGGATTTGAAAGTGATAATGATTTGTCTCCAACCTTGTATTTTAAATTATACGGAACTCAAAACTACGGAGTAGCTGACTTTGATAATTATTCAGGTTCGTCAGAACGTGTATATAGAATTCCGGTAGGTCAGTTTTATACCGGTACGGCAAGCACCATGATATTTATCAATGATAATGATGCGGGAAGTGGAAATACCTCTGTTTTCAGTAATATAAAAGTATATGAAGGTTCTTGTGGTAATATCAATACAACCGTGACCAGGGCAAGTGGTACTAATTTATATGAAGAAAAAGGAGTAGTAATCGGAAATGAAGATGAAAATCAAATTGCCGTACAACGATTAACAATTTCACCAAATCCGGTAAGTGATCAATTTGAACTATTTATTAAAGATAATAAGCTAACTAATGCTATTATTTACACCTTATCTGGACAAAAACATTCGGAAGTACAATTACAACCGGGAGCAAATACCTTTTCAGCCAAAAATATGGACCTAACCACCGGAATGTATTTAATAGAGATGTATGGAGCTAACGGATTTACCGAAGTAAAAAAACTAATTATCAACAACTAATAAAGAATAACCAAAGAAGTATTAAGTAGTTTATAAAGCTATTTAAAGGGAATATGCTTACCGATAAGTAAGTTGTATTTCTTTTAAATGGCTTTTTTGTTGAAATACAAATGCTTTACCATAATCATGTAAAGTACCTACCTAAATTTTGTAGATATTGTCTACTTGCTTCATTATGAAGTTACCCCATAAAATCTGTTAAAAGTAAGTAATTGTGTTTGTTTTAAGTCGTTTTGTATCAAAATGATAATAATTGTAAAATGGATGTAATTTCCCTACATAAGTTTGCTATTCAATTCATTAATTTATTAAATTCATAAAGTCTAATTACCTGTTTTATAGTTGTTTAACGGTTTTTAGATAAAACTAAACAAACTTAATACTTCACATCTAAAATTATTTAAAATGAAAAACTCAAAAATTACTTGTAGAGTGGTATGCTCTTTAAAACAGCTTCGGATACGGATAATAGCTCTACTTATTATTGGTACTTCCCTTAACAGTTTAATCGCTCAGGATGAACTACCCAGGTACTATAAACCTTATGATCTTACTCTATCCGCAACCAGCAATAATAATAAAAGTTCCGTAGTATCCGAACAAGTTATCGAAGAGAAAGGTGCTCCCTGGATTCGGGTTTTTTTCGATCAGGTAAATTTAAAGGCTAATAGTACTATTACTCTTACCTCCTTAGAGGATAACGCTTCACAAACTTTTAATGCGCATACCCTACATAAATGGCAAAATAGCAGTGCCTATTTTAATGGGGATAAAGTGAAAGTTACCATAACTGAAAACCAGGGGGCTAAAAGTAGTGTCAGGATTCATAAATTAGGAATTGGGAAGAATGGAAGCAATCAAACTAAATCTCAATGTGGCCCTCAGGACAACCGTAGACCTTCCTTTAATCGAGCTATCGGTAGGCTTGAACCTGTAGGATGTACTGGTTGGATTATTAGAAACGGAAGGATAGTTACCGCCGGTCATTGTGCCACCAGCCGAAGTAGAACGTCATTGATTATATTTAACGTACCCAGGTCAAGACCCGATGGATCGCGCGTTTTTCCAGCACCAAGACATCAATACCCTATCAATAGCCTTAATACAAGATTTGTGAGTGGACGTCCTGAAACCGATTGGGGGGTACTTATACCCGGAGTTAATCCTGGAACCAGGTTGACCCCGATACAAGGGCAAAACAGTTCTTTTAGAGTAGTAAGAGCTAATCCTGTAGGACCTATTACTATTATTGGGTATGGTGGTGATACCGGTTCCAGTAACTTAATTCAACAAATTCATACCGGTGCCTTAGCCGGTTTTGATAATACATTTGTTCGTTATACCACAGATACCGAACGGGGTAATTCAGGAAGTCCGATTATCAATAGATTCGGGAATGCAGTTGGCGTACACGCTTATGGGGGGTGTAGAAGATCAGGTACGGGTTCTAATTCTGGAGAACGAAGTACCATCCCTGCATTTTGGGCAGCAATGGGCTTAGGTAATCGTAATCGTAGTGCCACAGATACCTCTTTGGAAAGTAGCTGTAACGAATTAGCCTTTAGCCAAACTCAGGTAAACTCATTCTCAAACCAGGATGCTTCCGGTAATTTTGCTATAAAAAATAACGGAAAAACAATTTCCTTAAGCGATAATAGTTGGAAAGCTATTCCTTACTCATATAAAATTACTCCTCAAACAATCCTTGAAGTTACCTTTAGTAGTACCTCAAAAGGGGAAGTTCATGCCATAGGCTTTGAAGGTGATACTAAATTGTCACCTAACTTATATTTCAAATTGTACGGTACACAAAATTACGGAATACCTGATTTTAATGACTACTCAGGATCCGGCGAACGTACTTATAAAATTGCAGTAGGTCAGTACTACACCGGTACGGCAAGTTCTATGGTTTTTATTAATGATAATGATGCCAGTGACGGAAACACCTCTGTATTTAGCAATATCAAAGTGTATGAAGGATCATGCGGGAATGTAAGTTTTTCTACGGAAAAAGCAGGTGTAACTGAATTAAAGGTTGAAAAAGGAGTAGTAATCGGAAACGAGGATGAAAATCAAATAGCAGTACAACGATTAACAATTTCACCAAATCCGGTAAGCGATCAATTTGAATTGTTTGTTGAAGATGATAAGCTAACTAATGCTAATATCTATACCTTATCCGGGCAAAAACATTCGGAAGTACAATTGCAACCGGGAACAAATACCTTTTCAGCTAAAAATATGGACCTAGCCACCGGAATGTATTTAGTAGAGATGTATGGAGCTAACGGATTTACCGAAGTGAAAAAATTAATTATCAACAACTAATAAAGAATAACCAAAGAAGTATTAAGGAGTTTATAAAGCTGTTTAAGAGGAATATGCTTACCAATCAGTAAGTTGTATTTCTTTTAAATGGCTTTTTTATTAGAATACAGTTTAGTTGCTATTTAAAATCCTAAATATCTTACAATTTTAATTATTAGTGTCCGGTTAAAACAAATAAAAGTTTAAAAAGCACAGTAAAATAAGGTAATTCCAAACTTTGAACTGTTTGAAGGTTGCTTTTTTACTTTTTAAAATTATTCTATTCTTTAGCGTTAATATTCATTACAAAATTGAATTTCAATACTATAATGGTTAGTCTTAATTCTTGTTTCTAGAAGCGATAGCGACCTTGAATATTTACCTACCTAACAAATCAATAATAGTATAATAATTAGGTTGACGTTAAAGAAAAAACTTATCATTCTAAAAGCTAATTTTAAGTTAAAGCTATTAACATAATTTGGAATTATAAATTTTCCATATAAACACCTTAAAAATAAGTGTTTATCATTAAAATAAACGCTTTTTTAATTATAAGACAATAATAACTCGTAGCTTCATTTTATGTTAGTTTTATTATAATTTAACACTACATTTTCATAAATTTCTCAAATTTTAAAAGCCTAACACACAATTGTTTAAGCAATTATTTGGGAATGTTAAACAAACTTAAAACCTCACACTAAAAATTATCTAAAATGGTAAATTTAAAAATTACTTGTGGAGCGGTATGCTCTTTCGAGCAACTTCGGCTACGCATTATAGTCTCAATTATTACAGTTGCTTCTTTAAACTGCTTAACTGCTCAAGATGAGCTTCCCAGAACTTACAAACCTTACAACCTTACCTTATCAACCACAAACGGTATTACAACTAAAAGTGCTGCAAAATCTGAAAAAATTATTGAAGAAAAAGGAGCGCCCTGGATACGTGTTTTTTTTGATCAGGTACAGTTAAAAGGGAATAGTACGATTACCCTTACTTCTCTAACAGATAATAAATCACAAACTTTTAATGCACAAACATTAAGTAAGTGGCAAAATAGTAGTGCATATTTAAATGGTGATAAGGTTAAAATTACTATAACCCAAAACCAGGGGGTTAATAGTAGTATAAGGATTAACAAACTGGAAATTGGTAAAGTTGGTAACCTTCAAACCAAGTCTCAATGTGGTCCAAAGGATAACCGAATACGTTCTTTCCATCCGGCAGTGGGTAGAATTGAACCTATAGGGTGTACGGGGTGGATTACCAGAAACGGAAGGATTGTAACCGCCGGTCATTGTGTTCCAAATGCACATAGTGCTTCTTTAATCGTATTCAAAGTACCTCTGTCGCAACCCACTGGAGCTCGTGTATTTCCCGGACCGGAAGATCAATATCCGATTAATAGTATTACTACGGGGTACGTACGAGGAAGTGCAGAAACAGATTGGGCGGTACTGATACCAGGGGAGAATAGTCAGACCGGGTTGACGCCTATACAGGGTCAAAACAGGTCTTTTAAAGTAGTACAGGCTAAACCGGTAGGACCTATTAGGATTATAGGTTATGGTAACGATACCGGTCGGAGAAATTCAATTCAGCAAAAGCATACGGGACCCTTAGCGGATTATGATGACAGATTCGTACGTTATGCTACGGATACGGAACCAGGTAATTCCGGAAGTCCGATTATTAACAGGTGGGGTAATGTAGTAGGAGTACATGCTTACGGAGGTTGTAAAGTAACCGGCCCAGGTTCTAATTTTGGTATACGTAGTACGGTTCCTGCATTTTGGGACGCCATGGGCTTAGAAAATAGTGACCAAAGTGTAAATGCAGCTATTACTGCAGTAGAGCATGTTTGCGATGCATTGGAATTTAGTCAAACCCAGGTAAATTCATTCGCAGATCAGGATGCTTCCGGCAATTTTGCTATAAAAGATAATGGAAAAACCATTTCTTTAAGCGATAATAGTTGGAAAGCTATTCCTTACGCTTATAAAATTACTCCTCAAACAATCCTTGAAGTTACCTTTAGTAGTACCTCAAAAGGGGAAGTTCATGCTATAGGCTTTGAGGGAGATACTCAATTATCTCCAAAACAGTACTTTAAATTATACGGTACTCAAAACTATGGAATACCCGATTTTAATGACTATCCGGGATCCGGAACACGAACTTATAAAATTGCAGTAGGGCAGTATTACACTGGTACGGCAAGTACTATGGTTTTTATCAATGATAATGATGCGGGCGAAGGGAATATCTCGGTGTTTAGTAATATCAAAGTGTATGAGGGAACCTGTGGTAAGGTAAGTTTACCTACTGAAAGTGCAGGCGGGGCAGAACTAGAGCTTCGTTCTGAAAAAGGAGTAGTAATTGGTAATGAAGATGAATATGAAACTCAAAGTTTTTCGCTGTATCCAAATCCGGTAAGCGATCAGTTTGAACTATTTATTAAATATAATTCTTCAGTTAAAGCCGTTATTTATAATTTATCCGGGCAAAAACATTCGGAAGTACGTTTACATCCCGGAGTAAATACATTTTCAGCTAAAAACATAAACTTACTAACTGGGATGTATATGGTAGAAATAGCTGCTGATAATGGGTATACGGAGATCAAAAAATTAATCATCAATAACTAAAAAAATTACTAGCAAAGTTTTAAGTGGTTTTATAGGCGGTTTAAAAGGAATATGCTTACAAATTAGCAAGTTGTATTCCTTTTAGACGGCTTAATTTATTCCAAAGAGCAACTTTCTATCTAATGTGTGAAAAAACGTATAACAGTTCCATAGCAATTTGTCGACTGCGTTCTTCGTATTTTTCTAAAGCTTTATCTGTATGATCAAAAGCTTTAGGATCTTCAAAGGTAATTGGAAAACGTTGATCAGCTCCAGGTACAAACGGACATGCTTCATTGGCTTCAGAACAGGTTAAAATAGCAACAAACTTCTTTTTAGGATTAAAAGAATGATCGTATTTTTTTGAAAAAGCAACAACTGGCAAATGAATTTCTCCAAATTTTACAGCATGAACTGGATTTTCTGCCTTATTCAACGCATCAATTTGGAATCCTATGTTTTTTAACGTTGTCAGAACCATAGGATATACTGCCGTAGCTTCAGTACCCCCCGAATATGAAAATACCTTATCTATACCACAATAGGTAGCGATAGTCTGCGCCCAGATTTGCGATAAATGGCTTCTTCGGGAATTATGGGTACAAATAAAGTTAAGGTTGATCAGATCTCCTGCTTTTTGTGATGCCTTTATATACTCACAAAGAGGTTCTAAAAGCTTTTTTCTATCTTCCGAAATGCTTTCGGGTTTTAACTGTTCCAGATACGTACTAATCTGCGGGTATATTTTCATAATAATGGTTGTTTATTTATAGGGAAAAGTATGGATTTGAGTGTTTTTTATTATAAAATGAAAAAATAGCCTGTCCTAAACTTGATTCAAGATATGGAGCTCTTCCGTTTAATTTATGATGATATCATTTTTAATAGTAAAGTCCAAGTAATTTTGATAAAGTTTTATAAAACATAGTGAAATTAGGTGACCCTAGACTTTAAAGTATTTGAAGGCTACTTTTTTTCATTTTCAAAAGTAATTGGTTTTTAAAGTAAACAATTTTATACTATTGATTTTCAATAGTATAATAATTAGTCTTGATTCTTGGTTCTAGAAGCGATAGCGATCTTGAATCTTTACCGGATACCAATGATTTTTTAACTAACAACATCCGCTATTTGGCGAACAAACATTTTGTTGTGCTACGTCAGAAATTCGAATACGAGGTTTTGATTCCAGAACTCCACAGTTTTCTTTAGCCAGGCAATCCGTATGTTTTGAAGTAAGGACAAAATGATCCTTTTCAATCTCTAAACCGAATTTTTGAATGGTAGTTCCCTGAAATTCTACTTCTACTTCATGATCTCCGATCAATAATTTCTCCTCAGAGAGTTCGATAATTTTTAGAAGCTTTTCCGGATGTAAGCGGTGGTTATAGTCATCAGCATTCCATAGTTGAAAGTTAACCACAGCTTCTTCTCTTAGAGTACCCCCACAATCAATAAATCTTTTATGAATACTGCCTACTTCCGTCACATGAAAATGTTCGGGTACAAGACTTCCGTCAGGTAAGTTAAACTGTAAACCTTTACTCGTTTTTAAAAATGCTTTTACTTCAGATAATTTCATAGTATAATTTTTTTAAAGTTGCTTTAACATCTGGTTTTATCGGAAACGTTCGGTTGGTTCAGAAAAGTGCTCATCGCTTTCTTTAAAGCCAACCAATTTTCAGTATGTAAACAATAGCAAACAGAAGTGCCTTCTACGGATCCCTTTAATAATTCCATAGCTTTTAGTTCTTTTAAGTGTTGTGAGATAGTGGCTTGTGCCAGTCCTATCTCCTTTACTAAATCTCTACAAATACATTGGTCTGATTCAAAAATAAATTCTAAAATAGCAATACGTGCCGGATGTGCCAGTACTTTAGCGTAGTTAGCCAATTCATTTTGTCTATTTGTAAAATTTTTAGTTTTAGTAACTCCCATAATCTATTCATTGCAATATTACGATTAATAAGCAAAGAAATCAAGACTAAGTTGAAAATAAATGATGATGTAGGCTATTGGAAAGAGTTTAAGCATCTTCTACTCTAATAAAAAAGGAGCAAACGGTTGTTACCGTTTGCTCCTAACTTTTTAGAAAATAATCTTATGTGATTTTAGATTTCCTTTCCGTATACGTTTACTCCGTGTTCGTGTACATCTAGACCTTCAATTTCTTCTTTTTCAGAAACTCTTAAACCTATGGTACTTTTTAATATAAATAGGACTATAAAACTAGCTAATACGGCCCAACCGATCATAGATAAAGAACCTAAAGTCTGTACTCCTAGTAAACCAGCACCACCACCATAAAGAAGTCCGCCATCCGTTGCAAATACACCTACAAGTACAGTACCTAAAAATCCACAAACTCCGTGAACAGAAACAGCTCCTACCGGATCATCAATTTTTAATTTTTTATCAATAAATTCAATAGATAAAACCACCACTATACCAGAGATAATACCGATACAAATAGCTCCTACAGCACTTACATTACCACAACCTGCAGTAATACCTACAAGACCCGCCAAACAACCGTTTAAAGTCATAGAGATATCTGGTTTTCCGTATTTCATCCAGGTAAAGAATAGTGCGGTGATAGCACCAAGTGCCGCAGCAAGATTAGTATTGATAATAACACTTCCGGTAGCAATAGAATCATCACCTCCGAAGGCTAATTGAGATCCTCCGTTAAATCCGAACCATCCTAACCAAAGGATAAAAACACCTAACGCTCCGTATACCAGGTTATGCCCTAAAATAGCTTTTACTTTTCCATCCTCGTATTTCCCAATACGCGGACCTACTAATTTAGCAGCTACCAGACCTGAGAAACCTCCTACAGCGTGTACAATTGTAGATCCTGCAAAATCTATAAAGCCCATATTATTAAGCCATGCCTGATCGTCAAACGGCCATAACCAGCTTCCGGAGATTGGATAGATAATCGTAGTTAAAACTGCCGAAAATATAAGGTACGTTGAGAACTTTGTTCTTCCCGCAACAGCACCAGATACAATAGTAGCGGCAGTTGCACAGAATACAGTTTGAAAGAACAAATTATGCCAGTCATCCTGGTTAAACATTGCCAGGTCAAACGGGTCTCTCATAAAACCACCCAGAATAGTTGTTCCTCCGTACATAATAGAGTAACCCACTAGCCAAAACATTAATGAACCTACGGCAAGGTCCATAAAATTTTTCATTATAATATTACCTGCGTTCTTACTTCTTGTAAAACCGGTTTCTACCAGGGTAAACCCGGCTTGCATAAAAAATACTAAAATGGCAGCAATAATAATCCATAATATGCCCAGGTCTGCATTCACCGATTCAACGGCTGCATCCACTGCTTTCTGTATTTCTTCTTGTTGTGCGTTCATAAGTGTTAATTTATAATTTACTTTTTTTTAGTTGGTACTTGAAATTTAATTTATGGTAGCCCCACCTTTTTCAGATGTTCGTATACGATATGCCTCGCTAATGTCAGAAACAAAGACTTTACCATCACCTACATCTCCTGTTTTACCTGCAGTGAGAATAGCCTGAATGGCAACTTCTTCAAATTCGTCATTCACAACAATGGATAAATACCTTCTTTGAATATCAGAGGTGCTGTACGAAATGCCACGATATACGTGTCCTTCTTTTTCGTTTCCGACTCCGGTTACATCCCAATACGAGAAAAAGTTAATTCCTTTGTCGTGCAAAGCCTCTTTAACAGCTCGATATCTTGATCTGCGGATAATAGCTTCTATTTTTTTCATAAAGCCTTAAAAGTTAAAATTAATGTTAATTCCAGATCAAAAGTATGTTAATTAGAAAGAAACATCCAAATTTTAAGAGGTAAAACCTGAATTTTTACGATTTTTCAGCAATAACCCCTAAAAAATTGGGGGGTGTGTATTTTTAATTCAAAATTTTGATAATTCCATACTGAAACCGTCATTAAATTTATCTTTTGTTATAAAATTGGGTAAGTTTTAATAAGAAATTGAATTTATGCCAAATTCATTGCGAAATACTATTATGATATTCTCAAAAACAAAAAGAATTTTTAAGAGAAAAACAGTAAGATATTAGTTTTGTTGAACAAGTGCGAAATTTATTTTATTTAACAGCACTTTTCTTTTAACTTACTTAACATTGTGTTAATTTTAAATGCTGGAATAGAAAATTTTTTAAAAGATTTATGAAAAAACAAGGAATGTATCTTCCCGAGTTCGAACATGATGCATGTGGAGCTGGTTTTATATGTAGTTTAGAAGGAAAAAAGTCTAATGATATTATACATAAGGCTTTAGAGATTTTAGAAAAACTGGAACATAGAGGTGCGGTAAGTGCCGACGGAAAGACGGGGGATGGTGCCGGAATATTAATTGATATTCCTCATGATTTTTTTATGAGTAATTGTTCCTTTGACCTACCGGCCGAAGGTGAATATGCAGTGAGTAATGTGTTTTTACCAAAAAAAGAAAATCAACGTCAGTACTGTATTGAAACACTGGAAAAAAATATTGAAGAACAGGGTTTAACTTTACTAGGTTGGAGAGATGTTCCGGTAGATACGATACACCTGGGAGAAATTGCTGCTTTTACTGAACCTTTTGTAAAACAGGTTTTTATAGGAAAAGGAAATAAGAAAGATTCTACCTTTGACTTTAACCGAAAACTATTTATGGTCCGTAAGATTTCGGAACACACCATATTTAGTTCCAAATTATCAGAGAGTAAATTCTTTTACATACCAAGTTTATCCACAAAAACCTTAATATTTAAAGGGCTTTTGATGCCCGAAGATATCAAACTATACTATACGGATTTAATGGATCCGCAAGTGGTGACCCGACTTGCACTTGTACATCAGCGATTTTCTACTAATACCTTTCCTACCTGGGACCTGGCACAACCTTTTAGGTATATGTGCCATAATGGGGAGATCAATACGCTTCGCGGAAATGTGACCCGAATGCGGTCTCGCGAAGAATTATTGAAAAGTGATTGGTTCGGAATCGAAATAAAAGAGATTTTACCGGTAGTCCTTCCCGGAAAATCGGATTCTGCCTCTATGGATATGGTCGTAGAGTTATTATTAATGACAGGCAGGTCTTTACCCGAAGTGATGATGATGATGGTGCCGGAAGCATGGGAAAAGAACCCGGATATGTCCGAAGCTAAAAAAGCCTTTTACGAGTTTAACTCCTGTATGATGGAGCCCTGGGACGGTCCGGCTTCCATTCCGTTTACAGATGGTACTTTTATCGGTGCCGTATTAGATAGAAACGGATTACGTCCTTCTAGGTACACGGTGACTAAAGACGGATACGTCGTAATGTCTTCAGAAACCGGAGTTGTTGATATTGCACCGGAGAATGTGGATTTTCACGGACGTCTGGAACCAGGTAGGATGTTCCTTGTAAATATGGAAGAAGGCCGGATTGTAAACGATGCCGAAATTAAGGAAGAAATTGCATCAAAACATCCCTATAGAAAATGGCTGGACAATAATTTGGTTCATTTAAGAAATATACCTTATAATGACTGTCCGTTATTTTTAGGTGAAGAATCTATAGAAAAACGAAAAGAAGTTTTTGGGTATACCCAGGAAGATATTGATATTATCGTGGTACCTATGGGGCAGCAAGGGAAAGAGCCTATTGGATCTATGGGGTCTGATACGCCTATCGCAGTTTTATCAGAGCGCCCACAATTAATTTATAACTACTTTAAACAACTGTTTGCACAGGTAACCAATCCTCCTTTGGATGGAATCCGTGAAGAATTGATTACCGATATTAGTCTAACTCTAGGGTCAGATCAAAATATTTTTGACATTAATCAAAAACACTGTCAGAAATTAAAAATTCAGAACCCAGTGATTTCCAAAGAGGATTTGGATAAAATCAAAACTTTTAAGGACGATGGCATTAAAACCAAGTCCGTATCCATGCTTTATAATGTAAGTCGCGGTTTAAATGGTTTGGAAGATGCCCTGGAAGAATTGTTGACTAAAGTTTCTACAGCAATTGATGATGGAAACACTATTATTATTCTATCTGATAGAAATGTAAGTAAACACAGAGCTCCGATTCCTGCTTTACTAGCCTGTTCGTACGTAAATAGCGGATTACAAAGGTTAGGAAAAAGATCAAAGGTTAGTATTATTATAGAATCAGCAGAACCAAGAGAAGTACATCATTTTGCGTTATTATTTGGTTATGGTGCCAGTGCAATTAATCCGTATATGGTGAATGAAATTTTACTGGAGCAAGTAGAAACCGGTATTATTACTGATTTTACGGCAGAAGAAGCCATCTATAACTTTAATAAGGCCGTTGGTAAAGGGGTACTGAAAGTAATGAATAAGATTGGTATTTCTACCTTAAATTCATACAGAAGTTCGCAACTTTTTGAATGTATCGGGATTAATACTAAAGTCGTTGATAAATACTTTCCAAATACAGCAACTCGTATACAAGGAATAGGTTTGTATGAAATAGAAAAAGAAATTTCAAAACGACATAAAAAAGCCTATGTAGAACGTGATATTGATGCTGTATTAGACCTGGAAGTTGGCGGTCAATACCGATGGAGACGAAACGGAGAAAAACACCAGTTTAATCCAATGTCCGTAGCAAAACTGCAACGTTCCGTAAGAGAAAATAACCCGGACACCTATAAAGAATACGCTGATCTGATTAACGAGCAGTCCAAGAATTTAATGACGATTCGTGGTTTGTTAGAATTCTCTAATTACGATCCGATACCGTTAGAAGAAGTAGAACCCTGGACCGCAATTGTAAAGCGTTTTAAAACCGGAGCCATGTCCTATGGGTCTATCAGTAAAGAGGCTCATGAAACCCTTGCTGTAGCCATGAACCGAATTGGAGGTAAGAGCAACTCCGGTGAAGGGGGAGAAGATCCAATCCGTTTTTATAAAGATGTGAATGGTGACTGGAAAAATTCCGCCATTAAGCAGGTTGCATCGGGTAGGTTTGGAGTGTCTTCTAATTACCTGACCAATGCCGCTGAAATTCAGATTAAAATGGCACAGGGAGCAAAACCCGGAGAAGGCGGACAGTTACCAGGCCCTAAAGTAAATGCCGAAATTGCAAAAACGCGAAATTCTACGCCCTACGTAGGACTCATTTCGCCACCACCGCATCACGATATTTACTCCATTGAAGATTTATCACAATTAATATATGATTTAAAATCAGCCAACCGATCCGCCCGGATTAATGTAAAGTTAGTTTCGGAAGTAGGAGTAGGTACGGTTGCGGCAGGAGTTGCCAAAGCAAAAGCAGATGTAGTCTTAATTTCAGGTTTTGACGGAGGAACCGGGGCATCGCCCTTAACTTCTTTAAAACATGCAGGATTACCCTGGGAACTTGGCGTAGCAGAGGCACAACAAACCCTGGTGGGTAATAATTTAAGAAATAGGATCGTACTGGAATGTGACGGACAATTAAAAACCGGTCGTGATGTTGCCGTAGCTTGTTTATTAGGAGCCGAAGAATTTGGTTTTGCCACCGCACCTTTAGTAGCTTCCGGATGTATTATGATGCGTGTTTGTCATCTAAATACCTGTCCGGTAGGAATTGCGACCCAAAATCCTGAACTACGTAAAAAGTTTAAAGGGAAGCCGGAACACGTAGTAAATTATATGTATTTCGTTGCACAAGAGTTACGCGAAATTATGGCAAAACTTGGGTTTAGAACCGTTGATGAAATGGTAGGGCAGGTACATAAACTGGACCGTAAAAAGGCCATTGAACATTATAAAGCTGCCGGAGTGGATTTATCACCGATTTTACACGAAGTAAAAACACCGGCAGGCACTAAATTATACAATACGGAGATTCAAGATCACGGGTTAGGAAAGTCCATAGATTTTGAAATTATAGAACAAGCGCATCCCGCTTTATTCCGAAAAGAAAAAATTACACTTGACTTTAATATTGTCAATACGGATCGTGCGGTAGGTGCTATTTTAAGTAATGAAATATCCAAAATTTACGGAGCGCAAGGTTTACCGGATAATACGTTAAAGTTGAACTTTACCGGAGCAGCCGGACAAAGTTTTGGGGCTTTTGCTACCAAAGGTTTGACCATGATAGTGAATGGTAATACTAATGACTATCTGGGAAAAGGATTATCCGGAGCTAGGTTAATCATCAAAGTCCCGGACGAAGCTACTATTGTACCGGAAGATAATGTAATTACCGGTAATGTAACATTGTACGGAGCTACAGATGGCGACGTGTTTATTAACGGAAAAGCGGGAGAACGTTTTTGTGTCCGTAACTCAGGGGCAAGAGCCGTAGTCGAAGGTATCGGGGATCATGGTTGTGAATACATGACGGGTGGTATCGCGGTAGTATTAGGCGAAGTTGGCCGTAACTTTGGGGCAGGAATGTCAGGAGGAATTGCCTATATCTATGATGATAAAGGAACTTTTGATAAAAATTGTAACAAAGAAGCTTTAAACCTGGATCCGGTTACTACGGATAAAGATAAAAAGGAGTTAAAAGACCTGATAGAAGCACATTACAATGCGACTCTAAGTCCGCTAGCTCAGCGAATTTTAGAAAAATGGGAGAAGGAGTTGCCTAAGTTTATTAAAATTCTTCCTGAAGAATATAAGCAAGCGTTAAAACGATTGGAAGAAGAACGTTTAGCTTTTGAAAACTAAACCTGGCAATTGGACTAATAATTATTAATTTATAAAAATAAGATCTTGACTATTTGTAAAAGTTATAGGTCAGTATATAGAAAGTATAAATAGACAATGGGAAAAATAACGGGATTTTTAGAATTTGACAGAGAAACCGAAGTATACGAACCTGTTACCGAAAGAATAAAGGGATATAAGGAGTTTACCGTTCCTATGGACGAATCCAAACTTAAGAATCAGGGAGCACGGTGTATGGGCTGTGGTATTCCGTTTTGTCATAGCGGATGTCCGCTGGGTAATTTGATACCGGATTTTAATGATGCGGTTTATAAAAACCAATGGCAAAAAGCTACGCAAATTTTGCATGCTACCAACAATTTTCCGGAGTTCACCGGACGTTTGTGTCCCGCACCTTGTGAAGAAGCTTGTGTTTTAGGGATCAATGAAGATCCGGTTACTATAGAAAATATTGAAAAAAATATTGCCGAAAAAGCTTTTAGCAACGGATGGGTTAAAGCACGTCCTCCTAAAGAGCGGACCGATAAAAAGATTGCTATTGTAGGATCCGGACCTGCTGGTCTGGCCGCAGCGCAGCAACTAAATAGGGCAGGGCATAAGGTTACCGTATATGAACGAGATGAAAAGGTAGGTGGATTGTTACGTTATGGTATTCCGGATTTTAAAATGGAAAAACATGTAATTGACCGCCGTCTGGCTATTCTGGAAGAAGAAGGGATAACCTTTAAAACCGGGGTTCATATAGGAAAGGATGTAGAAGCTACAACTCTTAAAGAAAACTATGATGCCGTATTACTTTGTACGGGAGCTACGGTAAGACGAAGTTTACCAATTAAAGGTGCGGATTTAAAAGGAGTGGTACAAGCCATGGATTTCTTACCACAGAACAACCGAAGAGTGGATGGTTGTAAAGACTTAGGTGAAGAAATTCTAGCCACAGGCAAGGATGTGATCGTAATAGGAGGGGGAGATACCGGCTCAGATTGTATTGGTACTTCCATTCGACATAAAGCTAATTCAGTTACGAATTTTGAAATTATGGGGAAAGGTACGGTAGACCGACCTGCTAATCAACCCTGGCCGTTTTGGCCTATGCGTTTACGAACTAGTTCTTCTCATGAAGAAGGAGCTGCAAGGCAATGGAGCATTTCTACCAAAGAATTTCTAGATGACGGAAAAGGAAATCTAAAAGGACTGATTACCGTTCATGTAGAATGGGTAAAAGAAAACGGAAGGTTTACTTTAAAAGAAATACCAGGTACTGAAAAAGAATGGAAATGTGATTTGGTACTATTGGCTTTAGGTTTTACCGGTTCCGAACCTACTATCTCAGAACAATTAGGGGTTCAGATGGATGAACGTACGAATATCAAAGCTACCGAAAACACTTATGCAACCAATGTAAAAGGGGTATATGCAGCCGGGGATACCCGTAGAGGGCAATCTTTAATTGTATGGGCAATTTCCGAAGGAAGACAAGCAGCCTATCATATTGATACGTATTTAATGGGATCTTCTAATTTACCCTTAAAAGGAGAAGGCGATCTTCCGAGAGTATAATTTCAGTTGTATTTTAAAATATAAAAGCATCGATCCGGAGATCGATGTTTTTTTTGATCTGAATTTAACCTAGGTAAAAGGATTTAGGGGTAGCGTCTACTTTAATACACCGATGCTATTGTAAATTATAGCCGTTAGTCTTGATTTTTGGTTCGGGAAGTAATAGCGACCTGCCCGTCTGCAAGCAGGTCTTAAATTTTTATCAAACACTAATAATTCATTTTAGATGTTATTGAATGTTTTATAAATTAATCAAGGTATAAAACTGGATACAACATCATCTTACCATATTAAAAGTGAATGAATTAACACTAAGCTAAACTTTAGCAACTATACTTTTTAATTTTATAAAGATCGGGTAACCCTGAGACAACTTTAGCATCGTTTCTTTATCAATCTAATTACAAGCATTCACTTTTATGAAACGATCTATATTTTCTAGCATATTAGCTATATTCTATTGTGTCATTTCTTCAGCCCAGGTTCAGGAGTTACTACATCTTTCCAGTTATCAAACCGATATGGAAGACGCTGCCGAGACGGTAGCCTATAGTTCGTTTAAAAAAAGAGCTTATTTTACCAGTTCATCGGACAACAGTCTTTCTATCTTGGATATTTCAAACCCTGTAACTCCGGTTTTAGTTCAAAAGATCGATCTTTCCCCTTATGGCGCAGGACCAAATTCCGTAGCTGTTTTTGAATCCCTGGTCGCCGTAGCTGTCGAAGCCGAAGTGAAACAGGACAACGGAATGGTGGTTTTCTTTGATACCGATGGTACATTTTTAACTTCTGTGGTCTGTGGTGCTTTACCGGATATGTTGACTTTTACCCCCGATGGTACTAAAGTGTTAGTGGCCAATGAGGGAGAACCTAATGATGCATATACTAATGACCCGGAAGGATCAATAAGCATTATTGATATAAGCCAAGGTGTTGCAACGGCTTCAACGACAACTATCAATTTTGAAGTATTTAATAATAAAAAAGCAGCACTTCAAAATAAAGGAGTGCGGATTTTCGGAAATTCCAATACCGCTACCGTAGCACAAGACTTAGAACCGGAATTTATAACGGTAACGCCAGACGGTTCCAGGGCCTATGTCAATTGCCAGGAAAATAATGCGTTGGTAGTTATCGATCTCTCAACTAATGAAATATTGGATATTCTTCCGTTAGGATATAAAAATCATTTGTTAGGAACTCCGTCAGTTACATCATACGTTTTAAATCAGGAGATTGAAGATTGGCCGGTTTTAGGTACTCCAGTGTATGACAATGGACAACCCGAAGTGTTGTTAGGAGGTTTTTCGGGATTATACTATGATGCAAGTGAGTCTACAGATAGCGAAATGGTTTTTTATACGGTTCCGGACCGGGGGCCTAATGATAGTACTATAAGTAAAAGTGAAACTACGCCACCTGCCCCTCAAAATTTACGTCCGTTTAAATTACCGGATTATCAGGGTAGAATTGTAAAATTTACTATCAATACAAGTACCGGAGAAGTAAGCCTGGCTCCGGATATACTATTATTTAGAAAAGATGGTCAAACTCCGATTACCGGTAAAGGGAATATTCCTGGATTCGATGAAGTACCGGTAACGTATACGGACTCATAAACCCCGTATCCTAACGAGGATTACCTAGATACAGATGGTGAAGGCTATCATGCTTTAGCTTATGACAAATACGGAGGAGATTTTGAAGGGATTCTTAAAGATAAAGACGGATTTTTCTGGTTGTGCGATGAATACCGCCCGTCTCTTTATAAATTTAAACCTGATGGTACTTTGGTGAACCGATATGTTCCTAAAGGTACTTCTATGTTAGGTACCACAGCTCAGCCCGTTGGTACTTATGGTGAAGAAAGCCTCCCTGCTGTGTACGCTAAACGAAGAGCAAATCGCGGTTTTGAAGCTATTGCCTACGATAAAGAAAGTCATGTTATTTACGCTTTTATACAATCGCCTTTATACAATCCTTCTAATATCACTAAAGATAACTCTGATATCATTCGGATTTTAGGAATTGATGCAACTACCGGCGAACCGGTTTCAGAATATGTATATGTTCTGGAGCAAAATAAATTTGGGGGATATGCTACCTCAAGGGTTGATAAGATCGGTGATGCAGTTTATAAAGGTAATGGTAAGTTTTTAGTAATTGAACGAGATTCCGAAGACCCGGAAGTATCAGAAGGTAAAAAGTATATTTTTGAAATCGATATCAACTATGCAATTAATCTTCTTGCGGAAGCTGTTGATTTAGAAAAGGAATTAGAAGAAATGACCGCAGATGAATTACTAGAAAAGGGAATTATAGCTGTAAATAAAGTAAAGGTGACGAACCTTCCTTCTATTGGTTATCAAAGTTCGGATAAACCAGAAGGACTGGCATGGTTGCCTAATGATCAAATTGCAGTACTTAACGATAACGACTTTGGGCTAGCCGGAGCAGGAGTAACGGATGATAGTGTTTTAGGGATTATTTCTTTTGCAGATGATTACGGATTTGATGCGTCCGATAAAGATGGTATTATTCGGATAACAGCTCATTCTACCTTAGGAATGTACATGCCTGATGCCATTGCCAGTTATGAAGTTGAAGGAGCCACTTATATCCTTACTGTCAATGAAGGGGATGCCAGGGATTATGATGGATATTCTGAAGAAGTCAGGGTAAAAGACCTGATATTAAACCCTTTGTATTACCCTGATGCTGCAGACTTGCAAACCGATGAAAATTTAGGACGTCTAAAAACTACAGTAGCAAATGGAGATTATAATAACGATGGAATAACCGAACAAATTTATTCGTATGGCGGACGTTCTTTTTCTATTTTTGATGCCTTTGGAAATTTGGTTTTTGATTCCGCTGATATTTTTGGGAGAACTACTGCTGCTGAAGAACCTAATTTGTTTAATGAAGATGATGGGGAATTTGACGGTAGGTCTGATGATAAAGGCGTAGAACCGGAAGCTATTGCTGTAGGAGTAATAGGAGACAGGGTTTATGCATTTGTCGGATTAGAGCGTCAGAGTAGTATTTTGGTTTTTGATATTACTAACCCAAGAGAGGTTGAATTTATAACGTATTACAAAGGAAACCGCCAGACTGGGGATATTGCACCGGAAATCATACAATTTATAGGAGCCGACGTTAGTCCGAATAAAAAAAACCTTTTGTTAGTTGGATACGAAGTAAGTGGTACTGTAGGAATCTTACAAATTGAAAATGAACTTTTACAAATCAGTGAAACGGTGTCTAATAATAATTTTAAAATGTATCCGGTACCAGTGAACCAGGGTAAGCTAAATTTTAATAAAAAGATTTCTGCTGAAATTTTTTCTGTTAATGGGAAATTAGTAGACCGCTTTGAAGATAAAGATACTCTGGATGTTACTAACCTCGAACCCGGTGTTTATATTCTTAAAACAAAAAAGCAGGGCAGCAAACGCTTCTTAAAGTGGTAAATAAGATCCGCAAGAACATTTATTTCATAAATATTAGAACGGGATTAACGGTGCACTATAAATTGTACCAGATATCCCGTTTTCTATAAAGAATTTGTCTCATTCAATATATCACAAGCTTTAATTAACCGGACACTTTAATAATATTTCGTATTCTTCTCCAAAAAACGTCAGACGCAGTGGTGTTTTGATCTTTATTGGCTAATAGTAAATCAATATTTAGACTCGTTGGTTTTCCTTGTATGGAAAGGTTAACATTACCCTGATCAGATACTACGGCCAGTTCCCAATCTCCAAAAATTCGTTCTGTACTTATTTGTTGTCCGATTAATTGAACATCCTTATGTCGGCTATCCTTTTTAATATTTTCATACAGTTGTAACACCCGGTCTTTAGGTCCTTCCATGATTTGAAAAAAAACATTGTCATGAAAAACCAGGCATCCGGTAATATTATTTTCTTTATTATAAGTAGTTGCAGTTTCTACAATAGCAATCAAATCCTCTGGTTTAAAATGAACTACCGGGGTAGAAGTGTAGCTTAGTTCGTATAAATAGTTTTTGGATTGTAATGATTTCTTAAATTTGATAGGTAAGATTGAAAATTTTTCATAAAATCGTTTAGAGAAATAACTTCGGTTGTTAATGCCTATATAATAACAAATTTCCGAAATACTCAGGTTGGTGGTCTGTATAAGCTCTTTAGCCCGTTCTAATCTTATATTTGCAATAAATACATTTAAAGTTTCCCCGTAGAGGTATTTTGAACAAGCTTGTAACTTTTTATCACTCAAGCCTGTGATTTCAGATAAAATAGGGACTGTAATTACCTTATCCATATTTTTAATTACATAATCACCTACTTCTAAAAATGCACTAAGTTCCTTTTTAGACAAGTGACTGGGGAATTTAACCTGATTTTTACTCCGGTCAAATCCGGTAAGTTGCGAAGCTAAGGTATTCATAATAGCTCCTTCGGTAAGTAATTTGCCTACTGCGTCCGTACGTTGATTATCGACAAGGATTTCGGCATACTCAGCAGTCCTGGGGTCAATATCTCCGAAATACCGATAAGGTTTATGATCATTGATAAATTTCAATGCTTTTTGTAAAGCAGCTTCCAGATTGGTTCGCTTGCGTTTTAGGTTATTTTCTACTAATAGTTCGCTTTGTAAAAAAATCACGCTAAACCTTAATTTTACATTAGCCGGAAGTACAATTTCGTTAGTTGTTTCCGGTGCACTGGTTAGGATAATATTTTGCATTTTATTTATCTTCATAAAAGAAGATTCGCCTTCAAACTTATGGTAATAATAGCCTTCGACGCAGTATAAAAAATATACGGGGTTTGAACTTTCTTCCAGTTTTGAAAACTTGGTTTCTTTAGCAAACCGGACGTTGTAGGTTCGAACTGTTAGCCCGGAATAAATACTATAGGTGTTGATATAACCCAACCCGTTTTTGTTATCCAGAGATAAAGTGGCCACCCCTGATCCTTCGTTAAAATCAGCGTCTAAAAATACTGCAAGCTTGCGTAACTGTTCAATGGGACTATCCTCATTTAAATATAACATAATTAATCCTACCTTATCCGTTACGATAAAGGTACATTTTTCATAAAGTTCTTCATAAAAAAACTATGTTATTAACTAGTATTTATGTGTTTTTCAGACTGATTTTATCGAATAAGAAGAGCTTAATCGAATTTTTAACAGTTATAAAGAAAGATTAAAAAAACTCATTATAGAAAACAACTAAGGTCATTTTCTATAATGAGTACAAATAAAAATAGTGAAAATTTAACTTAGGACTTAAAATTAAGTTTTGGGTTAACTTTTGTTCTCATCTTCTACCTCTTTAAGGTCTTGGATATCTTCTTTATTAATTTGTCTGGCGTTATACTTATCCTCTTTCCCGTGATAATTAGCACGGGTTTTTTGGGTCATTTCGTCTCTATTTGGAATACTTGACATAATTATATAGTTTATTAGTTATTATTACACCTCTCCTCTGGCGGGGTAGTCTTTCTTTTGAACAAAATCGATGGCATTTAAAATATCCTGAAAGTCAGGTCTTGCAAACGGCATAGTTTGTATAGCAGAAAAATAAAGGGTCTTATCCGGTTTTATTAAAAATACCGCCGGTTCTGAAAATAATTCCGGCTCCTTCTCACTTATCCCTTTTGACAGGTATAAACCGTATTCTTTTGCTTTATCCTGACTTAGATTAAAACCAATAGGCAATGAAGTCACTTCCCACTCTTCTCCGGCTTTTTTTGCTTTTTCTTCGCTATCCATACTTATTGCAATTAAGTTTACCCCACGTTCAACAAAATCTTCCATTTTATCTGTTAATTCCTCCAGGTAACTTTTGCAAACCGGACAATGCAAGCCTCTGTAAAAAACTATTAAGGTATACTTTTCAGGATCTTGTTCGGCTATTTTCCAATGGGTATCGTTAATTAGATCTAAATGTAAATCGGGTACTTTGGTTCTGGGTTTTATCATTCCTTTTCATTTTAAAAATTACTTTTTGCCTTACTTAGTTCAACTTTTACTGTTTGTTAAATATGCTAAGCAAAATGTAATTTTGAATTTAGTTAGGTGTTAAAATTATAAACTAAATAGGGAATACATGACCCGGTTCCATTAAAGAACTACTTCAAAAAATAGAGAAGGTACCATCACAAGAAAGGAGAATTTTACTAAAATGAAGAGAGGATTTGAGTAGATTCATCTTCGGTAGATAAAAAAGTATCCTTATTTAAACGAAGCAGGTCATTTTTAAAATTTAAACTGCGAAATTTTTGTAAACAAAAGGAGTCTTTTTTAGATAACTGATAATAGGCAAATGAGGGCTCTCTTTCTTTTAAAGAAGAAACCGAATATACTTTAATTGGAAGGGGTTTTATTAACTTCTTCTTTAAGGGATTTTTTAAAGCACTTTCTGTATTTGTCTTGTTTTTATTAGAAACGGTTGCTGTTTTTAAGGGGATGTCCTTACTATTTTGAGTAATTAAATTTTTGGTTGCTTTGAATTGTAAAGTTTCCATATCAATTATAAGCCAAACAGCATAACTAAATACACTTAGCGAAGTAAAACATAGTAAAGAAAAAAGATAATATTTTTTCAAAATTCTGGGGGCTTTGAAGTTATTATTAGTATAAAGATCTCAATTTCAAGGATATGATAGCATAACTTTAACTGATTTTAACCCTAAACGTGTATGATTGTGCTTTTTTACTGTTAAAATCAGTCTTTAATCTAAATTTTTTTAACAATTACTGTTAAAACGTCTCTTGATTATGGGATTATTTCTTTTTATAATTGAAATAATTTAGATTTATTTAAGGTTCTAGTTTAAAATTACATAGATAATTCTAATTCATATAAATTAATCCCATCTCCAATCCTTCCTGAAGGAAGGTAGTTAAATGTCCTTTCCATTGGAAAGTTTTTAAAATAGGATAGATAGCTGTGAATAAAATAGTTGGATCAATTTGGATATACCAACTCTATTATAAACTAGAGCCTTACTTAATTATAACTTTGTTTGATTCAACTTAAACATAATATATCAAAAGTGATATAGGTTAGTTAAAAGGGAGATTAGTTAAATCCACATTTCCACCACTTAAAATCACTCCTACTTTCTTATTCTTAAACACTTCTTTATGCTTTACTATTGCTGCAAAAGGTACGGCGCAGGAAGGTTCAATAATAATTTTCATACGTTGCCAAATCAATTGCATCGCTTTGATAATTTCTTCTTCCTCCACCCTGAAAATATCAGTGACATATTTTTGAATCAAAGGAAAGTTAATAGTACCCAGGGTAGTTTTCAACCCGTCTGCAATGGTCTCCATACTGCTGTTTATTTCGATTTTTCCACTTAGTAGCGAACGGTAAGCATCATCTACCGCAAAAGGTTCGCCCCCGTAGGTCATACAATTATTTCCAAAATAAAAGGCTGCTAAAGCGGTCCCTGCTATAAGGCCTCCACCACCAACCGGGGTAATCACCACGTCCAGGTCAGAGTATTCTTCTAACAACTCTAAGGTAGCCGTAGCATTTCCTAGAATTACATTCAGGTCATTAGAAGGATGTATAAATGTAGCTTGTTTCTCTTTAGCAATTTGTGAAGCCGTATGTTCACGGGCAGTTTGAGTAGGCAAACATTCAGTAATGTTTCCGCCATACGATCGTACGGCTTCTTTTTTTACCTGCGGAGCATTTTCAGGCATTACAATGTACGCAGGTATTTTAAAAGTTTTAGCAGCTAATGATAAAGCCTGAGCAAAATTTCCTGAAGAATGGGTTACCACTCCATACTTCTTTTCTTCTTCGGTTAAATGAAAGACTGCATTGATAGCCCCTCGCATTTTAAAGGCTCCCATACGCTGAAAATTTTCGCATTTAAAATAAAGCGATGTTCCTGCGATTTTGTTTAAAGCTGATGAAGTAAGCACCGGGGTGTGATGTATGAATTTAGAAATATTGGCGCGAGTATTTGTCAGTAATTGTTTGTAGTCTTTTACCATTTTCGTAGGTTTTCTATACTTTTCTATTTCTTTCGGGCGATTAATAGTAAATTGGTGCCCTGTACTTCATCGTATCTTTCAAAGGTAAATAAATCAGTGGTTTCTCTAATTAATTTTAAAACCGGGGTGTCGTCTTCAACTAAGATACCGGCATTAAATAAAATACTGCCTTTCAGGCTTAAACGATTATGTAATTTTTCCCAAAAAGCCGGACTATAACAAGTATCAGGTACTTTTCTGTCTATAAAAAGGTCTATAATGATTAGTTGGTACTTTTCTTGAGTATCATCTATATAAAAAAAAGCATCCTGTTGAATAATAGAGATATTAGGCAAGGTTTTGACTTCAAATTCTTCTTTCGCGATTTGGATAACTACCGGATCCAGTTCAATAGCGGTGATCTTACCTTTATGTTTAAACCGCTTCCGAAGGGAATGCAGGACACTTCCACCACCCATACCTAACACCAGTACTTCGGCTTGAAGGTCAAAGTAAATATGAGATAACCCATATTCTAATAAACGTTGCAGCGAACCATAGGAATAGTTGGCGTTTTTACTATCTAATACTTTTTTACCGTTGATCCAGGTAATATCAAGCGTTCCGTTAATTTTGGATAAAACGCGCTTTGTTGTAGGCCAGATATAACTTGTTACTTTTTTCATTATCGGACTACTAGATTATAATAATTGGAACAAGCAATTAGCTTAGTGAGATAGTAGGCTAATTATTTAGCATCACCGGCATCACCAGCATGGTCACCGTTTCCCCTTCATCTAATCCGTCTACCGGGGTTAAAATACCCGCACGATTGGGTAAAGACATTTCTAATTGTACGTCATCTGCGTTCAAATTCGTAAGCATTTCGCTTAAAAACCGGGAGTTAAAACCAATTTGCATGTCATCCCCCTGGTAATCACAGGTTAAGCGCTCCTCAGCTTTATTAGAGTAATCAATATCTTCTGCTGAAATATTTAGTTCTGCCCCAGCAATCTTTAGGCGTATCTGATGCGTAGTTTTATTTGAAAAAATGGAAACCCTTCTTGCTGAATTTAGGAACTGGTTTCTGGCAATAGTTAATTTATTTGGGTTTTCTTTTGGGATGACCGCTTCATAATTCGGATATTTTCCGTCGATAAGACGACAAACTAATTCGGTTCCGTCAAAAGAAAATTTGGCATTGGAATCATTGTATTCTATCGTTACCTCGGTATCACTTCCGGCTAATATTCCCTTTAATAAATTTAAAGGTTTTTTAGGCATAATAAATTCTGCTTCCTGAGATGCCTTTACATCTTCACGTACATATTTTACCAACTTATGCGCATCCGTAGCTACAAAGGTTAAACTCTCCGTAGAAAATTGGAAAAACACCCCACTCATCACCGGACGAAGATCATCATTACCGGTAGCAAAAATAGTTTTGCTAATTGCCGTAGCTAGGATATCCCCTAATATAGTAGTAGTACTTGGATCTTCCAGTTCAACCGTTTTAGGAAATTCTTCTCCGTCTGCGTAGGCCAATGCATATTTACCATGGTTCGAACTGATCTCTACCGTATTATTATTACCAATCACAAAAGTTAAAGGTTGCTCGGGAAAGGTTTTTAAGGTTTCCAATAGCAATTTGGCCGGTACTGCAATCGTACCCGTATCTTCGGATTCTACCGTAAGGATAGCCGACATAGTCGTTTCCAAATCCGAAGCAGAAACCTGTAATTGATCTTTATCAAGTTCAAACAAAAAGTTATCCAGAATGGGTAGCGTATTATTGTTATTAATAACCCCGCCTAAAACCTGTAATTGCTTCTGTAAATAAGAACTGGATACTATAAATTTCATGAGTGAGTAATTCTATACGTTGAAGCACAAATATAAAAGTTCTGGTTACGGATTCTACAAAAATAAAAACCTTAGTTATTAACAATCCTAGCCAAGTTATTTACTTTTAAATTACCTAAAATTTGGTAATTTTTAAATAACATAAATGCTCATATTACTAATTGGGTTTTCCGAATCTTTTCTTTCGTATACTTTTAACCAACCAACTAAAAAGTGTTAATAATAAAAGCGGAATTACAATATTAATAAGTTGCCATTTTTCTTTTTCTGAAGCTACTTTTTGCAAGTCTAAGAAAGCAATTTCGACCTCTTTTCCTCGTATTTGAATAAGTCCGGTATCTTCTAATAAGTAATTGACCGTATTTAAGAGGAATTCTTTATTTCCGTATTGTAAATTTATATAAGGATCATACCCCAGGCTTACCGGTTGTCCTTTTCTGATACTATTTTTAATAACATCTCCATCCGCAATAACCACCATCTTGGTAGATTTACTTTCAGGCAGAGCTTGAGGTACTGAAAATGGCTTAATTTTATTATAATATGCCGAAGGGAAGGTGCCTTCTAGTAAAACCGCTAGAGCTTGTGGTCCCATGGTGTATGATTCAGGTTGAGGCGGTACACTTAATAGCTTTTCTAGTTCTAAAGCAAGAGGAACCCCTTGTAATTTTGTGTTCTTTGAACTGGTAAGTAAGACCGTTTTTTTAATTGCATTGGGAAGCGTATCAATCTGATTAGAGAAGTCGAATTTTACGGCTTCTATATTTTTTGTAATCGGATGCGTACCAGGTTGATTAGTTAATGAAGCATAAAACCAGCGGTACGGATTGAATTTGGTATTATTTCCTTCTCCCGAAGCCAGCATCAACGGAGCCGAACTTAAATCATTTACTAAAACCGGATTGATCCGAACGCCGTACGCAAACAACAAATCGGTCAGATTTAAATTTTGATTAAAAGCTACTGTTTGTCTCGCAGCTTTTTGTGAAAAAAGGCTGTCCAATTCAACACCTACTTTATCTATTAACCACAAGGATTTACCGCCTTGCATGATGTATTGATCCAGTACATACTTTTCTTCTTCACTAAAAGCCTGGGTAGGTTTAGCATTAATAATTAAATCAAATTTAGTAAGGTCATCCAAGGTTTTTTGAGGATTACTTGCTACCGAATCTAAGGTGAATTTCCCTATAAAATAGTATTTCTGTAGGTTCTTTACAAAATCAGCGATATATCGATCGGCTAATTGTCCGTTCCCCTTTAAAACCGCTATTTTGTATTTCTTCGGTTCGATCAGTTTCTGAAGGGCTTCCGCAAAAACATATTCTAACTGTTGGATAGAATTTGTGACACGTTGTTCTGTAGATTCGCCCAACTTGTTTTTGAGTAACGGAACTTTTACGGTTTTGTTTTTAAAGTTCAGGATCGCCCAGGGCACTACGGTTTCGATTTCGGTTTTACCGCTTTCCTGTACACTTACTTCGGCGGGGGTTAAGCCTAATTTTTGTAATTCCTGTAAAGTTTCTTTTCTATACTCTTCTTCTTCCAGAGGATTGGTAAAAATAAAATCCAGTTTGGGTTGAAGATCCCTGAATTCCGTTAATAACTGTCGGGTTTCTGATTGTAACTTCCTAAATTCCGAAGGCAAATCTCCGTCCAGTAACACATCAATGGTAATAGGTACTTCGGCTTTTGCTAATAATTGTTGGGTAGCAGGGGATAAGGTAAAACGTTTATCCGTAGTAAGGTCAAAACGACTGTACCAAAAGCTGGACCCAATAAGAAGTACTAGAAATGCAGTTAGTAAACCTACTATCTTTTTTTTCCGGATTGTATGTTTTAAAGAATCTTTCGACAGAAAAAAAGAAGCAATCCCCAAAAAGAATAAGATAAATAAAATGAAATAGATCACATCCCTGCTATCCAGAACCCCCGATCCAATACGTTCGTAATGATAGCGTATACCTAATTGATTAAGGTACAGGTTGCTGGTTCTCAGCCAGGAAGTATCCGCTAATTGGTCAAGGCCATAGTAAAAGATAAAACAGCCTAACACCCCGGTCAAAAACCCGGTAATCTGATTGGTACTTAGAGTAGAGGTACAAATACCAATTACGGTGTAAGCACCAGCTAGCAAAAACAGTCCTATATACGACCCTAAGGTGCTGCCAATATCCAAATTGCCGGGAATGGCTCCCAACTGATAAACCGTCACTGCATAAATAATACTAGGTAATAAAGCCAGAAATACCAATAGTAAACATCCTAAAAATTTTCCCAGGATAATGGAAAAAACCGAAATAGGTTTGGTTCGCAACAATTCAAGGGTACCTTGCTTTTTTTCTTCGGCGATACTGCTCATGGTGATAGCAGGTACTAAGAACAGCAATACCCAGGGTGCCAGGTTAAAATAGGGGGATAGTTCTGCAAACCCACTATCCAAAATATTATAGGATCCCTTAAAAACAAAAAGAAATAACCCACAGATTGTCAAATAAACACCAATAGTGATATACCCAATCGTAGAATTGAAAAAGGAATTAAATTCTTTCTTAACCAGTGCAAACATAGATTAGGCTTCGTGTAATTATTTAATTAGAAATGGTAAGGCTCCAGGCTTCAGCAGGTGCTATAAACTTCATCTTGGTTTGTGACCAAACGGATTTAAAAAATTCAGAATTACGATAGGCCTCCAGGTGTTCTGGTGTTTGCCAATGGCTGTAGGTGAAAAATCGATTTTCTTCTTGAGTATCCTGTAACAATTCTACGTGTAGACAACCTTCTGATTTTTCAATTCCGGATTTCTTTTTATGGAAAAAGTCTTTAAAAGAATCAATTTGATCGGGATCAAAAGACATTTTTACAATTCGTACGATCATAATTTAGCTAAACTTCAATTTTAATTCTACTACTTGTGAACGGTTATTTTTAAATGACAATTTCTTATAACATACACCTTCATTTCTTATTCAAATTGAATACTCATCCGATCCCTGAACGCCAATCCAAAAAGACTGGAAGCTCCTCCCACGGTTTTTGGGTTGCTTTTATAAATGGCCAGTTCAATATACCCCGAAGAGTTAAATATGGCTAATTTTTTTCCGTCTTCTTCGCGTTTTCCTTTTTCCAGTTCAAAGTTAATAGCATCACTGTACCGCTCGTATATCTGAGTAAAACGAGCATTACGTGCGGTTATTACAAAATTTCTCCCTTTGCCTACTTCATTAAACAATTTTTTGGTAATATTTGTCACCAGGTTACCGTAGTTGTCTACATAAATAATACTACCCACAATTTGTTTATCGCCTACGTTGACAATAGGGGTAATGCCCTTAAAGGTTTTTACCTGTTCTTTAATTTTGCCAATCACTTCCAGGGTACCACCTCTCGCCAGATGACAAGCTACGTTTACAAATACATCCAGTACCGGAAAATTGGTAGAAGTTTTATCATGGATATTGATTTCCACTATTTTTTGCGGGTTGATTTCATTGATAATTAAGGAGATCAAGCCATTATCGGCACAAACAAAATAATGGTCATCCAGTTGTACGGCAATATGTTGATTTTCAGGGTTTTTTTCACTATCAATACCAATAATATGAATGCTTCCCTTGGGAAAGCTTTTGTAAGCGTTTCGGATGATATAAGAAGCTTCTATAATATGAAAAGGTGAAATTTCGTGTGAAATATCCACAATAGTCACCTCCGGAAGCTCCGAATAAATGGATCCTTTTACAACAGCCACAGCATGGTCTTTTGTTCCAAAATCTGTAGTCAAAGTGATAAAAGGCATATATTGTTTTAAATGAATAAGTGTTTGATTTTAAAAAAAGAATCCTGTAATTTGATCCGTAATTTTTAGAAATCAACCACCAAATTTATGTAAATTTGTTCAATAAAATAAAGTAAATCATCAGTGAATAATTTATTGATGTTTATTAAAAAACGGAAATTTCTGTGAAGTTGTTTAAACATTTCTGATTGAAGTGAAAAATAGGTATTTTTTGCTTAATTGAAGTCATTTTTAAGTTGTATAGCCATAGCTATAGAACTTAAAAATGATAAAAAGTAAGTGAAAAAGAACATTTTGCAACCAATTGAGAAAAGTATAAATAACTTCTATACTAAAATATAATAATTATTTGTGATCTTACCGTAGTAATGGAGAAAAACCTTACAAAACTTAAAACATTTTGAACTAAACCGCATATAGCTTTTGAACGAACTTATTATTGAACTCACCGAAATCAACCCAAGAGAATTTTTTGGGCTTCAAAACAGCAACATCCAGTTATTAAAAAAATACTTTCCGAAACTTAAAATCGTAGCCCGGGGAAGTCGTATTACGGTTTATGGCGAAGAAGAAATGCTTGAGGAGTTTGATATGCGTTTTAATATGTTGTTAGAGCATTTCGGAAAATACAACAAGCTGGATGAAAATGTTATTGAGCGGGTACTCACTAGTGATAGTAAAGCAGATTATGAAACTTCTGCCTCTAGCGGAGAAACCTTATTGCATGGAGTAGGGGGTAAGTTGATCAAAGCACAAACGGCTAATCAACGTAAACTGGTGGAAGCCAGTTTTAAAAACGATATGGTTTTTGCAATTGGTCCCGCTGGTACCGGTAAAACTTATACCGGGGTAGCACTGGCGGTCAAGGCATTAAAAGAAAAACAGGTTCGACGTATTATCTTAACTCGTCCGGCAGTAGAGGCTGGCGAAAACCTGGGATTTTTACCGGGGGATTTAAAGGAAAAATTGGATCCGTATATGCAACCTTTATACGATGCTTTACGAGATATGATTCCGAATGAGAAACTGGATAGTTTTATTGAAAAGGGGGTTATCCAAATTGCGCCTATGGCATTTATGCGGGGAAGAACCTTAGATAATGCCTTTGTCATTCTGGATGAAGCGCAGAACACCACTCATGCGCAGATGAAGATGTTCCTGACTCGGATGGGTAAAAATGCAAAGTTTATTATCACTGGCGACCCGGGACAAATTGACCTGCCCAGGCGAGTAATTTCCGGTTTAAAGGAAGCTTTATTAGTTTTAAAAAACGTATCCGGAATTGGTATTATTCACCTGGATGATAAAGATGTGATACGTCATAAACTAGTTAAAAAAGTGATTGCCGCTTACAAAGAAATCGAAAATCAAAATCCATAATTCTTATATTTTAGTACTATCCGAAAAAACCTGGAGCAACGTTAAAAAGCCAGAGTACTATAACCATTTATTAAACTAATGAAAACAATTACCAAAACCGCTTATCAATTTACCGGACAAACAAAAGTATATCAGGGAAAAGTCAGGGATGTGTATACGATTGGTAAGAAAGATCTTTTGGTAATGGTGGCAACAGATAGGTTATCTGCATTTGATGTGGTGATGCCAAAAGGAATACCTTATAAAGGCCAGATATTAAACCAGATTGCGGAGCAAATGATGCGGGATACTGAGGATATTGTTCCTAACTGGTTATTAGCAACCCCAGACCCTAATGTGGCTATCGGGCATGCCTGCGAACCTTTTAAAGTAGAAATGGTAATTCGAGGGTACTTATCCGGACATGCGGCCCGAGTTTACAAATCCGGGAAAAGGGAGTTGTGCGGAGTAGCCATGCCGGAAGGAATGATGGAAAATGATAAATTTAATGAACCTATCATCACACCTTCCACCAAAGCTGAAAACGGCGAACATGATGAAGATATCAGCCGGGAGGAGATATTAAAACAGAAAATAGTTTCTGAAGCGGACTATACGATGCTGGAAACCTATACGCAGCAGTTGTTTAAAAGAGGCTCACAGATTGCTGCCGAACGAGACTTAATCCTGGTAGATACCAAGTACGAATTTGGAAAAACCAAAGACGGAAAGATTGTATTAATTGACGAAATTCATACTCCGGATTCTTCCCGTTATTTTTATGCGGATGGCTATCGCCAAAGGCAGGAAAAAGGTTTGGCACAAAAACAATTATCCAAAGAATTTGTCCGCCAATGGTTGATTCAAAATAATTTCCAGGGGAAAGCCGGTCAAAAAGTTCCTGAAATGAATGAGGAATATATTGTCTCCGTTTCCGAACGGTATATTGAATTATACGAAAATATAACAGGACATGCTTTTGAAAAAGCACCTATTACGGATATTGAAAATCGTATACAAGAAAATGTAGAGACCTGGTTGCAGGAGCATTGAGGTTTTGGTTGATTGGAAGCTAAAGAGAATAAAGTTTTTAATTGATAACTTATCTATGGTGGATCGATCTGAATGAAAATCGCATGAAGTTCACATAGATGAACTAAATCAGCTAAGTCTTTCTTTTCAACAAAACGTATTTTAGGTTCGCTTATCATATTTCTAAGCTAATCGTATCTTTCAAGTACTCGTCGTACTGTGGTTCAGGCATTTTCTTAATTACATGATTTGTCCATGAAATTCTTTCATGGTTAATTACTTCTAATTCCCAAATACAAGGGGCAAGTCCGTCACCGGATATTTTATTAAATTTATCCGGCTTGGAAGGATGGGTAATAAAAATATTAGTATTCAGCATATACTTATCCACCCACCAATTAATGAGTGAAAATATTCCTTCTGTTCCGGAATGTAAAATTAGAAAAGCGATTTTATCATTGGATGCCTTAAAACTATTTTCTAGTTGTAACCATTGCGGAAGTTGGGTAATTACATTATTATAAAACTCCGGATGGTCAAATTCTCCTTTTTTTGCAATGGTATATACTTTTATTTGCCAATCGTCGACCTTAATCAATTCCCTAAATTTTATGTTTCTTGTTTTATATATTTCCATTTGAATTTCGAAGTTTGATTAATGAATTTGTACTTATTTTAAATATCCCTTTAATTAGTTTTCTAAAGTTTTCATTAGTTCAGAATTTAATTTATCAATATTCTCTGCATTTGGATGAGATGGAGATACATTAGAAAGAAGGATTATTCCGGTTTTTAAGCTTGTATTAATTACCATAGAAGAAAAATACCCTCCGGTTCCCCCGTTATGCCAATACCAAAGATGATCAGATTTAGATTTTAAAATATGCCATCCTAAGCCTATACCCGTAGTATTACTTATTTCAAATGTTTTTGTTCTGGTAAGAGCAAGTTCTTCATTTGTCGGATCAAATTGAGAAACAACAAAACGTGATAAATCTTCAACCGATGAAAAGATCGCACCAGCTCCTGCTAACACCGAAAACTCCCAATTCGGAATTACTTTTCCTTTTTTATATAGACTTTTTACCAAATCACCTTTTACTTTACTAATATCAGCGGTTGAATTTTGCATGTTATATTTTGAAAATATCTTCTTTTGCAGTAGGTTTTCATAAGAATCATTTCCAATTTTACTCAAAGTATAACCAAGCAAACCAGCCCCTAAGTTAGAATATTGATGTTTCCCTTTATTTGATAACGTCAGGTATGTTGTCAAATAGGTGGTTAATTCTTTTTCACGGTAATCTCTATACGGGTTTTCAGGATTAACTTTTGTCAAATCAAGATTGTCGGGTAACCTAGGAAGACCTGAGGTATGATTAGCTAAATCAACAAATGAAATGACTGTATTATTATTAAAAGTTGTTTCTAAGTAAGAATTTATAGGCTCATTTAGTTTTAATTTTTTAGCTATCACAAAATTGGCTAATAGGGTGGATGTAAATACTTTGGATATAGAACCTATTTCAAAAATACTTTGATGATTATCAATGTTAGAAATAGTATCCTTTTTCTTATGCATCCCGTAATAATCTACTTTTCCATCACGAATTATTGCCACTGAAACTTGCGTATGATTTGGAAACATCTTTGTTTTTTCAAATATGAGGTCAGCTTGTTCTTTGGTCAATACAGAATTTTCATAGGTTAGATTGTTAATTACATTCTCCGTATTAATTGGTTCACCAAAAGGTTCAACCAATAACCCATTTATTTTTGACGTATGATCTATAGAAATATTAAGAACCATTACAGCATTCTCAAAGGTAGTTTTATAGGATGCAAGCGTTCCATTTTTATATTTTAAAAATTCTTGGTTTGTAATTTTTCCAGCTTGCGCTTTAAGACCCTTTAAAAATTCTGTTGTTTCATTAATTGGAGATGCATTTTTCATCACATCAGCAAACATGGAGAATATGTTTTCGTAATTATTAGCGTTATAATATTTAATAAATTCTTCAGTAACCTTCTTATTTTTTGACTTTTCTGTTTGCGAGAATGAAAAATTAACTACTAGAGCCAATACAAAAACAAGTATATATTTCATTATTATTTTAGTTTAAAGGGTAAATCATTTAAATACCCGTAATAAAGTATTTCAGCGAAACAAGATATAAAATTACTTAAAGGGGTAAATTGTATAATAGAGATAAATTTAAACTTATTCTCTCTCAAAATGAGAAAGAAAAACAGAGGTTGACCGTTATAATAATCTATAAGTTGATCTGCTAATTCTCCATTTCCCGTCTACGCATAGGCATGCTATCGATGAGTTCGTAAACTACTTCAGGAGGTTGCGGTTGATCGAAGTTCTTTTTGACCCCTCCGTCTAATCCGATAAGAACCATACTGAAATCTTCAGAAGATCGGTGGTATTCCTGGTAAATAGTAGCTTGTCCCAGTTCTAAATGATTTTTACCACCTTCTTTTCTGTAGTAGTTGGGAGTTACGTGGTAAATGATAATTTTTCGTTCGGATAATTCTTTCTTTTGATCTTTAAAATAAGCAATTTGTGTTACTAAGTTTTTATTTTCAAAGGAGTCTGCCATCATTAAAATAACTCTTTTATTCCATTGATGCTTTTTTAGATTTTGAGCGGTAAGCACCATGATAAAGGAAGATATAAACCAAAATAATAGGAAGACGGACTTTTGCATAGATCAAATAAAACAGTAATATACGTTAAATTTCAAAAGATACGCAATTACATTGTTTTACTTATAGATTAACAGTAGTTTTTTACTAATTATTTGGGAAAAATCTTTTTAAAATAGAGTAAACTTCGTAAAACCTCATTTGTCCATTTTTTACACTATCTCAGGTTATTTTTATGTACTTAAAAGACAATTACTTTCAGAAGGTTAGGAGCCTTTAAATGTTTAGATAACATCCACATTTTAAATACTAAAAAATATAGAAATCTAAAATTTGTATAAGATGCTTACAATCGTTTACCGTATTAACCAGCCAATAAATCAGCTTTTAAATCTTCATAATTAGTAATAGAAACAAACTTTTTATCCTTATCTAAAACGCCTTTAATTTGGTCAGGAATAGGTAAAGTTACTTGCAAGGCTTCTTCAACCGTAGGCCTAAACTTAATTGGATGCGCGGTTTCTAAAAAGATGCCAAGCTGATTACTTTTCAACCCAAATTCTTTGAGCCCTAGATAGCCTACAGCACCATGCGGATCAGCGATATAAACATAATTTTTATATATTTCTATTATTGCTTTTCGCGTAGCTACATCGTCATAACTAAAAGCACTAAACTTCTCTTTTAATGATTTAAAATTGTTCTCAAAAAGCTGCTGAATTCTAATAAAATTACTTGGGTCACCTACGTCCATAGCGTTACTAATAGTAGCCACAGAAGGTTTAGGTTCGTACTTTTTGGAATTCATATAGCGGACAACGGTATCATTACTATTAACTGATGCTATAAAATGGTCAATAGGTAAGCCTAATTTATAGGCAACAATCCCCGCACAAATATTCCCGAAATTTCCACTGGGAACGGAGAATACTAATTCTTTTTCTTGTGCCTTAACCTGCTGATAAGCAAAAACAAAATAAAGTAATTGAGGTAACCACCTGGCAACATTAATTGAATTTGCAGAGGTTAGCTTTTTAGTAGCAGTAATATCCGTATCCAAAAAGGCTTTTTTGACCATAGCCTGACAATCGTCAAAAGTTCCCTGAACTTTTAAAGCTTTGATATTTTGCCCTAAGGTTGTTAATTGACGTTCCTGGATTTCACTCACTTTTCCATCCGGATATAGAATGACCACGTTTACCCCTGGAACTCCTAAAAAACCTTTAGCCACGGCACCACCCGTATCTCCGGAAGTGGCAACCAGTACGGTCACTTCTTTATTATTATGTTGGTTAAAATAACCTAAACAACGTGCCATAAAACGGGCACCAACGTCTTTAAATGCCATGGTAGGCCCATGAAACAGTTCTAAAGTACTTATGGTATCACTTATAGGAACTACTGGAAAGTCAAAACTTAAAACATCTTCAAGAATCTCTTTTAATTGTGCTGGCGGAATTTTGTTACCAACAAACTGCCGGATACATTCATAAGCAATTTCTAATTTACTTTTACCTTCAATAGTTGCAAAAAAGTTTTTATCTAAAGGAGTAATTTTCTCCGGAAAATATAAACCCCGGTCAGGAGCCAGGCCTTTTACCACTGCTTCACTAAAAGAAACGGTAGGGGCTTTATGTTTTAGACTGTAATAGTTCATTAATTTAGTTAGTTTCGTGAGGTAAAATAGCAGTAAATTCTATTTCTACTAGTAATTCTTTATCGATCAAAGCTGCTACTTCAACCATGGTAGTTACTGGTTTTATATCTTTAAAAAATTCTCCGTGAGCTTTACCAATCGCTTCCCATTCGGAAATATCTGTGCAGTACATCCGGGTTCGTACCACATGGTCAAGACTGGCGCCCAAAGGTTGTAAAGCATCCTTTGCTTTTAAAATAATTGCTTTGGTTTGCTCATAAGCATTGATTCCTGTTGCCGTAGTTCCGGCTACTTCAATAATATTGCCTGCTTTTACTGCTCTGGAGTAGCCTACCTGGTCTTCCCAGGGTGCTCCTGAGCCTTTTCTGGTGTAAAAAGAAGAACTCATTAGGCTAAAATTTTAATTCCGTGATCATTGATTTTGGAGATATGAATATCAAAGTCCAGTCCGGTACGGTTATACACAATTTGAATCGCCTGTGCTACCCGATTGGCAGTCTCCATCCCTTTACTCATCATAAAAATGGAAGGTCCGGAACCGGAGATTCCGCATCCTAGAGCCCCTTCAGCCATAGCGGCTTCTTTGACATTCTGAAATTCAGGGATCAAAATAGAACGTAAAGGTTCGATAATGACATCTTCAAGGCTACGGCTAATCAATCCGTAATCTTCGGTATATAATCCGGATACCAATCCGCCTACGTTCCCCCATTGACGGATGGCTTGTTGTAATGTGACATTTTGCTTAAGAACAGACCGCGAGTCCGAAGTCTTTACTTCTATTTGCGGGTGAATCACGGTCATAACTAAGTCATCGGGTGTATTTAACTTAATAACATCTAGTGGAGTATAACTTCTTACCAGCGTGAACCCTCCGAGTAGGGCAGGAGCAACATTATCTGCATGAGCGTTTCCACTTGCCAGACGCTCGCCTTCCATAGCAAAAGCCACTAATTCCTGCGGAGTAAATGGGCTATTTAATAAATAATTGACACCCCAAACGGCTCCGGCACTACTGGCAGCACTACTACCAATACCGCTTCCAGCCTTTATTTTTTTATAAATTTCAATGTCTACGCCAATTTTTTTATTTGAGTAGGTGTTTAATAATGCTTGTACCGCAACCCCGGCTACATTTTGATCTGTGGTCATAGGGAGATCAGCCCCTTCTAACTTTGTAATCCGAACACCAGGTTCTTCCGAAATTTTTAACACCATTTCATCACCTACCGTATCTAAACAACATCCCAAGACGTCAAATCCACAAGATAGGTTGGCTACGGTTGCCGGTGCAAAAATTTTAATCTGGTTCATAATCCAATTACATAGTTAGTCTTGCTATTATTTTTTTCCAACCCGGATAATATCTGCAAAAATACCCGAAGCAGTTACCGCAGCACCTGCACCTGCACCTTTTACCAGTAAAGGTTGTTTTGGATAACGGTCTGTAAAGAATAAGACAATATTGTCACTACCTTCCAGGTTATAAAACGGATGGTCTGTCGGTATCTGTTGGATTCCTACCTTTGCTTTTCCGTTTTCAAACTGTGCTACGTACTTTAACCTACAATTATTTTTATTAGCAGCATCTAGTAAACCTTTAAAATGCGGTTCACTCTCTTTAACCATTTCTAGAAATGAAGCTACGTCCGGAGTATCTAAGCTGCCTTCGGGTAGGAAAGAATCATTACTAATATCTTCCAGTTCCATATGATACCCACTCTCACGAGCCAAAATTAAGATTTTTCTGGCTACGTCAATCCCACTCAGGTCAATTCTGGGATCTGGTTCGGTAAAGCCTTCTTCCTGAGCTTGTTTTACAATATCGTAAAAAGAAATCCCTTCCTTAAAATTATTAAAGATAAAGTTTAAACTACCCGAGAGTACCGCCTGTATTTTATGGACGTTATCCCCGGATACCATCAGGTTATTAAGGGTGTCAATAATAGGTAAACCTGCTCCGACATTAGTTTCGTACAGAAAGGAAGCATTGTATTTCCTAGAGAGGTTTTGCAGGTTTTCATAATTCTCATAAGCATCTGCACAGGCGATTTTGTTACAGGTGACCACTGCCATACTCTCTGCCAGGTAATTTTTATAAACCATGGCAATGTCAGGATTTGCAGTATTATCTACAAAAATAGAATTACGAATATTCATCTCTTTGGCTCGGTTAAAAAACAGGTCTGCATTTGCTTTTTCTCCAGTAGCTAAAGTTTTCTGCCAGGTATCCAGGGCAATACCTTTATCGTCAAAAATCATAGTCCTGGAATTTGACATACCCACCACCCGTATTTTTAAGCGTAGTTTTTCCTTTAAATAAGACTTTTGCTGCTGTATTTGTTCAATTAGTTTGCTACCTACGTTTCCAACCCCGGTGATAAAAAGATTAAGTTGTTTTGACTTTACTTCAAAAAATTCTTCATGAAGTACATTCAGTGCTTTTTTAATATCCTTTTTTCCGATAACCACACTAATATTTCGTTCCGAAGCTCCTTGCGCGATAGCACGAATATTAACGTTGTTTTTACCCAGGGTGCTAAACATTTTTCCGCTGATTCCCTGGTGGTGGTACATATGATCTCCGACCAGGGCTACAATAGCAACATCATCTTCAATAATTACCGGTTCCAGGATACTTTTATTAATCTCAAATTCAAATACGTTATCAAGGATAGACTTTGCCTTTTGGCAATCCATAGTAGCAACTGCCAGGCAAATCGAATGTTCTGAAGAGGCTTGAGTAATTAAAATTACATTAATATCAGCAAGGAATAAAGCTTCAAATATCCTCTTAGAAAAACCTGGAATTCCCACCATGCCGCTTCCTTCAATGGAGAGCAGGCAAACATCTTCAATATGACTTATTCCGGTAACCGGTATGGATGCAGTATTTTTTTCTTTAGTGATCAGCGTTCCTTTTTCATCCGGTTGAAACGTATTTTTTATATAAATCGGAATATTTTTTTCTAATACCGGATGGATAGTGGGTGGATAAATTACCTTAGCCCCAAAATGTGACAATTCCATCGCTTCCTGATAAGAAAGGTGGGGGATAGGCTTTGCTTGCTTAACCAAACGGGGGTTTGCAGTATACATCCCACTTACATCCGTCCAAATTTGTAATTCTTTAGCATTAACTACAGCAGCAAGGATCGCAGCAGTAAAATCAGATCCGCCCCGACCTAAGGTGGTAGGTTCTCCATCTTGTGTGGTTGCTACAAAACCGGGAAATAGAAAAACTTCCTTCTTTTCTTCCTGTAATAAGGTAGTAATTGATTCCTGAACTTTAGGATAATCAATACTGATTTTAGAAGAAGGAACCGTAAAGATATGTTTACGGCTATCTTGTAAAGAAACATCTGTTTTCTGTACCACCGCGGCTTCTGCAATAATGTATGAAGATAGTAATTCTCCGTACCCGGAAAGTACGGCTTCTGTTTTAGCAGAAAATTCTTTAAGCAAAAAAATACCTTCACATAAGGATTCCAGACGATTTAAGTCCGCCTTGATTTTGCTGATAATTCTGCTTTGCGTAGCAACCGGAATGAGTTCTTTAACGGTTTCCATATGTTTCGACTCGATGGTAGCAAGGGTTTTTTTATATGACTCATCATTTTGAGAAGCCTGCTGACCTGCGGTTAGCAGAAGATCGGTAATTCCGCCTAGGGCAGATACCACAACAAGAACTGATTCTTGTTGTGCAGCATGCTTTATAATTTGAATTACCTTATTGATATTAGTTGCATTCGCAACAGAAGAACCTCCGAATTTGAGAACGTTCATAAATTTTATTTTGTGATTACTAATATATCGAAATTACCATGATTCGAATTTATACCGTTTGCAAAAGAATAATAATTAAAAATAACCCCTAAGGGTACCGGTAGTATTAGTTAAAAAATTTAAAAACAGAGATACCGTATGAGAAGAATAAAATTGATATAAATGGATTTTTTTACCCTGTTTAGTTGACATTTTTAAAATGTATGGTTAAAGGTCAAATGTATTGATTTTTATTTTTGAATAAGACTAAATGAAAACTTATCTTTCCTTTTTTATTGATTACTCAACATAATAGTCATTCCGTTAAATAATTCTTAAAATACATGAAGATCTTTTCCACCGATCAAATTAAAAAGTTAGACTTAATTACCATAGAAAAACAGAAAATCAAGAGTACTGATTTGATGGAACGTGCTGCCACCCGTTTATTTGATGCCATTCACGATAAACTACAAAATGCCAGTATCCCTATACACATATTTTGCGGTCTGGGAAATAACGGAGGAGACGGTTTGGTTTTAGCCAGGTTGCTTCAAAATCATGGATATAGCATACATACGTACATTGTCAACTTTAGTGATAACAGGTCTGCGGATTTTTTAGTGAACTATGGTCGATTAAAAGAAATTTCGGAACAATGGCCTATACAAATTAAGTCAAAAGATGATTTTCCTAAAATTCCGGCTAAAGATTTAGTCATAGACGCTATTTTTGGTATTGGTCTAAATCGTCCGCCGGTACCCTGGGTTTCTGAATTAATAACTTATATTAATAGTTTAAAATGTTTTACTATTAGTATTGATGTGCCTTCCGGGTTATACGTAGATGTTGCTACTCCTACGGATGCTAAGGTAATAGGAGCCTCTGTGGTACTTACTTTTCAAACCCCAAAGCTTGTTTTTTACCTTCCGGAAACCGGAAAATATATCCAGGAATTAGAAGTACTGGACATTGAACTGGATAAGGAAGAAATTCAAAAAACCAAAGGAATCGCACATCTTTTAGGTAAAAACGAAGTTTTAGCTTTATATCAACCCCGTTTTAAGTTTGACCATAAAGGCAATTACGGTCACTGTCTACTTATAGGAGGCAGTTACGGGATGATTGGAAGTATCAGTTTAACCACTGAAGCAGCACTTAGGGTGGGAAGTGGGCTGGTAACTGCTTACATACCTGGTTGCGGATACAATATATTACAAACCAAAGTACCGGAAGCCATGGTTATTACGGATACGGATAAAGAAAAGATTACATCCCTGGATCAAGCAGAGGGGTATAAGGTAGTTGGAATCGGCATGGGTATGGGAACACATCCAACTACTAAAAGAGCATTTTCACAATTTTTGAAGACCTATCAAGGGAAGCTGGTCGTTGATGCAGACGCTATTAATTTGTTGGCAGAACATAAAGAACTATGTGCGGAATTACCTAAGGAAACGGTATTAACCCCACATCCGGGTGAGTTAAGAAGATTAATTGGTGAATGGAAAGATGATTTTGAAAAGATAGCTCTGGTAAAAGCTTTTTCAAAAAAATATAATTGTATTGTAGTTATTAAGGGAGCGCATACCCTGACCATTTTTAAAGAAGAAGTGTATATAAATACCACCGGTAATCCGGGAATGGCTACTGCTGGTAGTGGTGATGTGCTTACCGGAATAATCACAGGTTTGATTGCTCAAAACTATGATCCGCTAATTGCTGCCGTATTTGGGGTTTATTTACATGGATTGGCAGGTGATCTTGGGGTAGAAAAATGGGGGTATCAGGCATTACTGGCTCGTAATCTTGTCTTAAATATCGGACCTGCGTACCTGTCTCTCTTTCAAAAAACGTAAGGTAAATCAATAATTTATGTTAGATATAGGATTAAATATGTAATTAATCCGTTAAAATGTAGTTATGATAACAAAGTTTTGGTAATTTTAAACTTTAAAATATAATAAGCAATGAAAATAACAAACAAATTGATAGCAACCACCATGGCTGCTTTAGGACTGCTGGGAGCTACTTCATGCTCCGGTGATGATGACGGAGCGCCTACCGCACAACTTACTATGAAGGTGGTAGGATTACAAGAACTTACTAATGGTGCAAGATATGAAGGATGGATTATTGTAAATGGAGAGCCAGTGTCTACAGGTTCTTTTACCAGTACTTCACCTGATCAAACCTTTACTGTTAATGCTGCCCAATTGGAAGAAGCTACGGAATTTGTACTTTCTATTGAATCTGATAATGATCCGGCACCTTCTGATAGCAAGTTGTTATCTGGTCGTTTTAACGACGCTAAAACTGCTAGAGTTGGAATAACCGAAGTTGTTGGGAATCTAGATGCTGTTTCCGGGCAATTCGTATTAGCTTCTCCTACGGATAATAGTGTTAACCCTATGAATAACGATGAAAACGGAATCTGGTTTATGAATCCGAATAATGGTAGTCCAACTGCCGGATTGAATTTGCCAGAATTACAACAAGGTTGGCAATACGAAGGCTGGGTAGAATTTGAAGGAAACTTGGTAAGTACCGGAAAATTTAATTCGGTTTCCGGTAGTGATTTGGCTTCTCCTTTTAGTGGAAATGATCCTGCACCTCCATTCCCTGGTGAAGATTTCTTAAACAGTGCTCCGGCGGGGCTTACGTTTCCGGATGATGGTGATGTAAGGGGAAAAAGGGTTTTTATTTCTATAGAGCCTAATCCGGATTATGATCAGGCAGGTGCTTTTTTTGTTAGACCTTTAACAGGTATGGCAGAACAACAATTAGCACCTAATACTACAGATTTAGATCAAACAGCGTCTGATCCTTTTGGTACGGTAACTCGTCCTTAATAATAAATAAAGCATAATTTTTATAAAACTACCTGAAGGTGTTGCTTTCAGGTAGTTTTTTAGTTCTGGAAAACAGTAATTAACTTATGTTTTACTGACTAGGTTATTAGTTTCTCTCTTCAACCATCACATCCATTACCGTTGCGGTAGAATCACAATTTTTTATACGAATGGCAATTACGTCCTTCTTAGGGGTTCCTTCTATATAATACACTTTGCATCCCGTTGTACGGGTGTCACTTTTACTAAAGTCAACCTCCCCTTCTTTTAATAGATAAGTAATTATACTGGTATCTATAGCAGTAGTAGACATCATACTTAAGACTTCCGGTTTTATTATTCTCTCTTTTAAGCGAAGGTCTTTTAACACCCTGGCATTCGGGCCGTAGTCAAAAGTTGTGTTCTTGGCAGCCCAAATGTAGTAGACAATTCCGCTACCTACTAAAAAACCAATTAGGTAGTAGAGTATTCGATACGATTGTTTCAAAATAGGATAGAATTAAGGCTTATAAAATCAATAAATTGATATCTCGGTACATTAAGTCAAACCATTCGGCAATAGAGCGATTGGTTAAGATTCCGTGGTAATAATACAACCCGTTTTTTAATCCTTTATCAAAACGTACTGCATTTTCAATACCACCTTCATCTGCAATTTGAAGTAAGTACGGTGTAAAAATGTTACTAATTGAGATAGAAGAAGTTTTAGCGTATCTCGAAGGAATATTAGGTACACAATAGTGAACTACTCCATGCTTAACAAAAGTTGGCTGATCGTGCGAAGTAATCTCACTGGTTTCAAAACAGCCCCCCATATCAATACTGACGTCAATAATAACCGCACCGGTTTTCATGTGTTCGACCATGGTTTCAGATACCAGGATTGGAGAACGGTCTTTTCCTCTTACCGCACCTATCACCACGTCACATCGTCGTAGGGCTTTCTTTAAGTTTTTAGGTTGAATAGTTGAAGTATATAAAGGACGTCCGGCACTCGTCTGGATACACCGCAACTTGGTAATGGAATTATCAAAAACTTTAACGTTGGCGCCTAAACCAATAGCCGATCTTACGGCAAATTCACCTACGGTTCCCGCCCCAATAATAACTACTTCTACCGGAGGTACTCCGCTAATATTACCCATCATTAACCCGTTTCCTTTCTGCGCACTACTCATCAGTTCGGCGGCAATCAGAACTGCGGCGGTTCCTGCGATTTCACTTAACGCCCTTACGGCAGGATACGTTCCATCGCTATCCCGGATAAACTCAAACCCCATGGCGGTAATCCGCTTTTTAGCCAATTCGTGAAAAAAAGCCTTAGATTGTGTTTTTAACTGTAAAGCTGAAATCAAAACGGCTTGTGGGTTTACCATTTTCATTTCATCCAGAGAGGGAGGCTCGACCTTTAATAAAATCGGGCACCCGAATACTTTTGCTGTGTCGTTGGTAATTTCAGCGCCAGCCTCGCTATATTCCCGATCGGTAAAACTGGCGTTAATCCCGGCATTTGTTTCTATCATCACCCGGTGCCCGTGTGCCGTGAGTGCAGCAACCGCATCCGGAGTTAAACAAACCCGCTTTTCCTGATAGCTGGTTTCTTTAGGAATACCAATAAATAATTTTCCTTTTTTCGGAAGGATTTCTAAGGTCTCTTCCTGGGGTAATAATTCAGCTTTTGTAAATGGGGAAGTCGGCTTTGTCATTCAGTTGTAATTCTATTTCAAATTACGAATAAAAAAGCGGACTACACAAATAAAACCAGTGACTCCTCATATATTTTCATTAGTTTCCAGTAAAGATTCAAGATCGCTATCGCTTCTAGAAACAAGAAACAAGACTAATCATTATAGTATTAAAAATCAATATCTACGTTAAAGAATGAATTACCTTTTAAGAAGTAAAAAAGCAACCTCTATACACTTTAAAGTTTGGTATCACCTTATTTTACCATTCTTTACAAACTTTTATTTATTTTAACCGGACACTAATGATGTATTTTCAATACTTAGTTTACGTACATCCGTTTCTGCTTGATCAATTTTTACCGTAGTAAATTGCTCGGGTAACAGAGGCTTCACTTTGTCCGGCCATTCTATAAAAACCCAGGCATCCTGATATAAATACTCCTCAAAACCCATATCCAGCGCTTCGTTTATATCTTTTATTCGGTATAAATCAAAATGAAATATTTTACTATCGGCACCCTGATATTCATTTACCAAGGCAAAAGTAGGACTGGAAACGGTATCTTGAGTTCTCAAGGATGTACATAATTGCTTTATCAACGTGGTTTTACCCATTCCCATAGCAGCATCAAATAATATAATCTTTGAAGCACTATTCTGAATTATAAAATCAGCTGCGGTCTCTAATTCCGTCAAAGAATATGTAAGCGTATGTACTTTCAATCATCGGGGGTTTAAAACGATAAACGGAATTACCATTTCTTCCAGGGAAACACCACCGTGCTGGTAGGTGTTCCGGTAATAACTAACGTAATGATTGTAATTATTAGGATAAGCAAAGAAATAGTCACCTTTTGCAAAAATAAACGAACTACTCATATTGATAGAAGGTAGGTAGATTGATTTCGGGTCTTGCGCAGATAATACTTCTTTCTTTTCAAAGGTTAAGCTTTTTCCGGTTTTATACCGTAGGTTTAAACTGGTGTTTTTATCTCCTATAACTTTAGAAGGATTTTTGACATTGATTGTTCCGTGGTCTGTAGTAAGTAACAATTTAAAACCTAATTGCTGGGCTTGCTGAATCATTTCTAGTAAAGGCGAATTTTTAAACCAACTTAAGGTTAAGGATCGGTATGATTTATCATTAGACGCTAATTCTTTAATTACCTCCATTTCAGTTTTACTATGAGATAACATATCTACAAAATTATACACTACAACGGTAAGGTCATTATCTTTTAAACCTTTAAAATTTGCCGCCAGCGTTTTACCAGAACGTTCATTGGTAATTTTATAATATTCATGTTTGATATTCAGTCCCAACCTTTTTAACTGCGCTGTTAAAAATTCATTCTCGTTCATGTTCTTACCTCCTTCATCGGTATCATCCAACCATAAATCCGGATGTTTTTTCTTCATTTCAGAAGGCATTAGTCCTGAAAAGATAGCGTTTCGGGCATATTGTGTGGCTGTAGGTAAGATACTGCAATATGCAATTTCTTCTTCTTTTTTATAATAGTTGTTTACCACACTTTCAAAAGCCTTCCACTGGTCGTATCTTAAATTATCGATCACTATAAACAATACCGGTTGGTCTTTTTTAAGTTCAGGTACCACTTTTTCTTTAAAAAGGGTGTGAGACATGATAGGACTGTTATTGCTACTGAACCAGTCCCGGTAATTATTGTCCACAAATTTGCAGAACTGCGAATTTGCTTCTACTTTTTGAGATTCCAGGATTTCAAACATTCCGGTATCTTCAATACCTTCTAATTGTAGTTCCCAATACGTTAATTTTTGGTACAAATCCACCCAACCTTCAAAGGTGTTGACCATTGCCATATCCATGGCTATTTTTCTAAATTCCTGCTGATAGCTTGAGGTGGTTTTTTCAGAAACTAATCTGGAATTTTCCAGGTTTTTCTTTAGGCTCAGTAAAATTTGATTAGGATTAACCGGTTTTATTAGATAGTCGGCAATCTTACTACCGATCGCCTCTTCCATAATATATTCTTCTTCACTCTTAGTGATCATCACCACGGGCAATCCGTCATCTTTTTCTTTGATTTCAGCTAGAGTTTCTATTCCGGATAAACCCGGCATATTTTCGTCCAGAAAAACAATATCAAAACTTTCTTCATCCAGCACGTCCAGGGCTTCTGTTCCGCTCTGGCACTTAGTCACTGCATAATTTTTCTTTTCCAGAAAGAGGATATGCGGTTTTAAAAGATCAATCTCATCATCCACCCATAAAATTTTTATATCATTCATTGTCTATTGAATTTTAGCTATTCTTTATTCTGTATTATCGTTTTGGGACTAATTTCTAATGCAAATCATAAAAAAGAAAAAATCTCTATATAAATTGAGGTTTCTACTTATATATTTGTCTCATAAAAGTAAGGAAACTTGAAGAGAAGAAACAAACTTAAAATCTTAAACGACCCTATTTATGGTTTTATTACCATCCCTAATGAGTTGATTTTTGATTTAATTGAACATCCTTATTTTCAACGCCTGCGGAGAATTTCGCAGATGGGCCTGTCTTATTTGGTATATCCGGGAGCGCATCATACTCGTTTTCACCATGCCCTGGGCGGAATGTATTTAATGCAAAATACGGTGCGAATACTTCGTTTTAAAGGTGTTTCTATTACAGAAGAAGAAGAAAATGCCCTATACATTGCTATTTTGTTACATGACATTGGACACGGTCCATTCTCACATGCAATGGAGCATAGTATTGTTGAAAAAGTAGCGCATGAGGAGATTTCTTTGCTATTTATGCAAGAAATGAACCTTGAATTTAACGGTAGTTTAACGCTGGCCATTGAAATATTCAAAGGAACCTACACACGTACTTTTTTACATCAGTTGATATCCGGGCAGCTGGATATGGATCGAATGGATTATTTAAAAAGAGATAGCTTTTATACCGGTGTAGCCGAAGGGAATGTCAATAGCGAACGCCTGATTACCATGCTAAACGTTAAGGATGAAAAGTTAGTAGTTGAAGAAAAAGGGATTTACTCCGTAGAAAAGTTTTTATTATCCCGGCGTTTAATGTACTGGCAGGTATATTTGCATAAAACCAGCCTGGTAGCTGAAAACCTGCTTATCCGGGTGTTAAAGCGTGCTAAGGAATTGGTGGAATCCGGAACTAATTTACGCTGTAGTGACTCTTTACTGTTCTTTTTAAAAAACAAGATTGAATTAAAGGGCTTTACTGAACAGGTCTTATATAAATTTTCACTACTTGATGATTATGACATAGTTTCAGCGATGAAAAACTGGATGCACGAAGAAGATTTTGTTTTGAGTAAGCTGTGTGCTATGCTGATCAACCGGGATTTATTGAAGGTAAAGATAAAAGACAAAGCTTTTTCTATTGCAAAATTAGAAAAGCATAACCTAAAATTTAGAAATAAATATCATATTTCTACCTATGAAGCCTCATATTTCGTGTTTGGCGGTTCTGTAGTAAATCAGGCATATTATCAGGATCGTGAAAACATTCATATCCTTAGAAAAACCGGAAAGATTATAGATATTGTACAAGCTACGGATCAATTTAACTTACGTGCCTTATCAAAACCAGTGATAAAACATTTTATATGCTACCCGAAGAACGAAGATTAGTTCATTTTTTATATTTTTGCTACACATGATTTTTACAGCCACACAAATTGCAGGAATTCTTAACGGAGAAGTGGATGGAGATGAGAATGTTGAAGTTTCCAAACTAGCAAAAATTGAGGAAGGTACTAAAGGAGCACTTACCTTTCTGTCCAATCCGAAATACACCTCTTACATCTATTCTACTGCAGCCTCTATCACGATTGTTAATAAATCTTTTATACCTGAAAGTGAAATAACTACAACCTTAATAAGGGTTGAGGATGCATATAAAGCATTTTCACAACTTTTAGAATACTACAATAGTGTTAAGATGAATAAAACAGGTATAGAACAACCCTCTTTTATTTCATCCTCAGCATCTTATCCTGAAGATATATATCTTGGTGCATTTTCTTATGTAGGTGATAATGTGGTATTAGGAAAAAATGCAAAAATATTTCCGAATGTGTATATTGGTGACAATGTAACTATTGGTGACAACGTAGTTATTTATGCGGGAGCCAAAATATATTCTGAAACGGTTATTGGTAATGATTGCGTGATTCATAGCGGGGTTATCATTGGAGCGGATGGTTTTGGTTTTAGCCCGGATGAAACAGGTGCTTATGCTAAAGTGCCGCAAACGGGCAACGTTATTATTGGTCATAATGTGGATGTAGGTGCAGGTACTACGATAGACCGGGCAACCTTAGGATCTACGGTGATTAAAGATGGAGTAAAACTGGATAATCAAATTCAGATTGCACATAATGTGGAAATCGGAGAGCATACGGCAATTGCCGCTCAAACCGGAATAGCAGGATCTACTAAAATCGGTAAATTCTGCCTGATTGGCGGTCAGGTTGGTATTGCCGGACATTTGGTTATTGGTGATAAGGTAAGAATACAGGCTCAATCAGGAATAGGACGAAATATAAAATCAGGCGAAGCCATACAGGGATCACCGGCATTGGGCTATTCGGATTATAATAAATCCTATGTTCACTTTAAAAATTTATCGAAAATCGTTGATAAAATTCATAAACTAGAGAAAAAAATAGAAAGTAATGAGTAACCCCACCATTGCAAAACAGAGAACCATCAAGCAGGATGTCCAACTTACAGGTGTTGGTTTACACACAGGTAAAGAGGTTACGCTTACATTTAAGCCGGCTCCCGTGAATCATGGGTATTCTTTTTGCAGAGTTGACCTGGAAGGGAATCCTATCATTGAAGCAGATGCTAATTATGTAGTGAATACCCAGAGAGGAACTAACCTGGAAAAAAATGGGGTAAGTATCCAGACCTCAGAGCATGTACTGGCAGCTTGTGTAGGTCTAGAAATTGATAATCTGTTGATAGAACTGGATGCCTCAGAACCTCCGATTATGGATGGTTCCAGCAAATATTTTCTGGAAGCTCTAGAAAAAGCAGGAATCCTAGAACAAGATGCCGAACGAGAAGAATACGTGGTGAAAGATGTGATCAGCTATACGGATGAAGAATCTGGTAGTGAAATCCTGGTCATGCCTTCTGATGAATATCAGGTGACTACTATGGTTGATTTCGGTACGAAAGTATTAGGTACGCAAAATGCTTCTTTAAAAAAGCTTTCGGATTTTAAAAAGGAGATTAGTGATTCCAGAACCTTTAGTTTTTTACATGAACTGGAAATGCTTTTAGAACATGGCCTGATTAAAGGTGGCGATTTAAATAATGCTATTGTTTATGTAGATAAGGAACTTAATCCGGAAACTATGGATAAGTTACGGGTGGCCTTTAAAAAAGATAATATTTCGGTAAAGCCCAACGGAATCCTGGATAATTTGACCTTACATTATCCTAATGAGGCTGCAAGACATAAATTGTTAGATGTGATTGGGGATTTAGCATTAATTGGTACTCGTATTCGCGGAAAAGTAATTGCTAATAAACCCGGACATTACATTAATACACAGTTTGCCAAAAAACTTTCTAAGATCATTAAAATTGAGCGGCGTAATAAAGTTCCTCAATATGATTTAAGTAAAGAGCCATTAATGGATATTAATAAAATTATGGCAACCTTACCACATCGGTATCCATTTTTATTGATCGACCGTATTATTGAAATGTCGGATAAGCATGTGGTAGGTATGAAAAACGTGACCATGAACGAACCCTTTTTTACGGGGCATTTTCCGGGAGCTCCGGTAATGCCGGGAGTATTGCAGGTAGAAGCCATGGCGCAAACAGGTGGGATTTTAGCTTTAAGTACGGTGCCAGACCCAGAGAATTATCTTACCTATTTTATGAAAATTGATAAAGTCAAATTTAAACAACAAGTGCTACCAGGTGATACGTTGATTTTTAAACTGGAATTATTGACTCCGATTCGCAGAGGAATTTGCCATATGCAGGCGTTTGCTTATGCTAATAATAAACTAGTCACAGAAGCTGAATTAATGGCTCAAATTGTTAAATCAAAGTAATTAGAAATGTGGGTTTCAAATTTATTGGATTCCTGTAAAACGCTAAGTATTCTAATGAAAAATAGAAGCTGAAGTTTAGTTTACTGTATTTGCATTAAAAAAACTGTTTTGATAAAAAATTGCTATTTTTAGAAGCTATTTATTTATAACTAAAAAATATGAACCAACCCTTAGCTTACGTACATCCCGGAGCCAAAATTGCAAAAAACGTTGTGATTGAACCTTTTACAACCATACATAATAATGTAGTAATAGGAGAAGGCACCTGGATCGGATCTAATGTGACCATCATGGAAGGGGCGAGGATAGGAAAAAATTGTAGTATTTTCCCAGGTGCGGTGATATCTGCGGTACCTCAAGATAAAAAATTTAACGATGAAGATACTACTACGGAGATAGGGAATAATACTACCATAAGGGAATGTGTAACGATCAACCGTGGTACTACCAACCGAATGAAAACTCAAATTGGTAAGAATTGCTGGATTATGGCATATTGCCACATTGCGCATGACTGTATTGTAGGTGATCATTGTATTTTTTCAAATAATAGTACCCTTGCCGGTCATATTAATGTAGGAGACTATGTGGTTTTAGCAGGTATGGCAGCAGTGCAACAGTTTTGTAGTATTGGAAATCATGCCTTTGTTACCGGCGGTTCGCTAGTTCGTAAAGATGTACCTCCGTATTGTAAAGCTGCCCGCGAACCCTTATCTTACGTGGGAATCAATTCTATTGGTTTAAGAAGGAGAGGATTTAGTACCGAGAAGATCAGAGAGATTCAAAATATTTATCGCATCTTATACCAGAAAAATTACAATAATTCTCAGGCGGTAACTATTATAGAAGCAGAGATGGAAGCCACCCCGGAACGGGATGAAGTGTTAGAATTTATAAAAAATTCCCAAAGAGGAATTATGAAAGGATATTTTTCGAATTAATAACGGTGTTTTTTAGTTATGAGTTCAGAGTTATGAGTTCAGAGTTATGAGTTCAGAGTTGTGAGTTCAGAGTTATGAGTTGTTTGTAAAGGAGTAAAGGTATTTTAATAAAAATGAAGACATATGTGGTTAAAGAAAAATTAAATAAACAATTCGTATCTACTAGTTTTCAACTCAGCAAACTAATTACATATTATGACAAGTAACTTTTGCCTAGTAACCTAATAGCAAATAACCAGTAATTTAATAACCTAATAAAAATAACTAGTGCCTATTAACTTTTGGCTAATGCCTAAAAAAAGTAACCCAATAACAAACAACTATTGCCTTTTGGCTAGTGCCTAATAACTAAAAACCTAATAACTCAATAACCTAATAACAAATAACTTAGAAAATCAAATAACTAAAAATAAAAATGGCAAGTACCAGCGATATCAGAAACGGATTATGTATTAAATATAATCATGATATATTTAAAATAATAGAATTTCTTCATGTAAAGCCAGGGAAGGGTCCGGCGTTTGTAAGAACTAAATTAAAAAGTGTAACCACTGGAAAAGTAATTGACAATACATTTTCTGCAGGACACAAGATCGAAGATGTAAGGGTAGAAACTCATAAATTTCAATATCTATATGCAGAAGGAGACACCTATCATTTTATGAATGTAGAAGATTATAACCAGATTACCCTGGAAAAATCCACTTTGGATGCACCCGGACTTTTAAAAGAAGGAGAAGTAGTTACGGTTATTATAAATTCTGAGGATCAAATGCCGCTATCAGTCGAAATGCCTGCCAGTGTAATTTTGGAAGTAACGGCTACCGAACCTGGAGTAAAAGGAAATACGGCAACCAATGCGACCAAACCGGCAACGGTAGAAACAGGAGCAGAAGTAATGGTTCCTCTTTTTATCAATGAAGGTGATAAAATTAAAATTGAAACCGAAAAAGGTTTATATAAAGAACGAATTAAAGAGTGATTTTTAATTGTTAGTCGATAGTTGTCAGTTGAGAGTTCATGTATTTTCGTTGTTAATTAATTTAATTTTGTCTCAATATTAAGTTACTAATTTGTTTCAGCTATTCTAGTGGCATTTAATGTATTTGAAGATAATAATTTTATTAAAAGAATTCTTTAAGTTTTTACTTTGGGTGTAGTGCACAGATTCATGACTTTTAGACTCAAGAATCAAGGATATAGACAAAAAAGTCTTGTTACTTGATTCTTATAGGGAAGCGGTCTTGTTTCTGATATCTTAATGACTCTGCTAAGTGGTAGTTCATTAAATAATAAGCTTTTTTATAAATCTTAAACCTACATACAGACTACTATTGACAATCAACCATTAACAAAAGACTATGAAATTCCCGCAGGCACATACCTTACAGCAAATCGCTACGATTATATCTTCGGAATATGTAGGTGTTCCTGATTTTCCGGTATACGGAATGAACGAAATTCATGTAGTCACTGAAGGTGATATCGTATTTGTAGATCATCCTAAATATTATGCTAAAGCTTTAGAAAGTGCTGCTACTATTGTTTTAATAAATAAAAAAGTTGATTGTCCGGATGGAAAGGCATTGCTTATTTCGGACGACCCTTTTAGGGATTTTAATACGTTAAGTGAGTATTTCAGACCTTTTCAAAAGGTAGAACAAACGCAACCTGTATCAACAAAGGTAGGTCATAGCACAATTGTGCAACCGGGAGTGTTTATTGGAAATAATGTAAGCATTGGGGAGCATTGTTTAATTCATGCCAATGTAAGTATCTATGATCATACAGTGATTGGTGATCATGTTACTATTCATGCAGGAACGGTAATTGGATCTGATGCATTTTATTATAAGAAGCGCGATACAGGCTACGATCAGTTAAAATCCGGGGGTAGGGTAGTATTAAAAGATAAAGTTCATATTGGCGCTGGTTGTACCATTGACCGTGGGGTCACCGGAGATACAACTATTGGAGAAGGTACTAAAATTGATAATCAGGTGCATATTGGTCATGATACTAATATTGGTAAAAAATGTTTAATTGCCTCTCAGGTGGGTATTGCCGGATGTGTGGTAATTGAAGATGATGTCACTCTATGGGGGCAGGTAGGAGTAACCAGTGGTATTACGATTGGTTCTAAAGCTATCATTTCTGCACAATCGGGTATTAGTAAATCACTGGATGGAGGGAAAAGTTATTTTGGTACCCCGGCGGATGATTTTAGAAAAAAATATAAAGAAATTGCTTCTATTCGGAAAATCCCTGAGATCCTTGACCATATGAAAAAGAAGAAATAGGTATTTCTATTATCTGGATTTTTAGTTAGTAAAAAATGAACCGTTTTAAATGGATGTAGGTCTATATAAAATCCGGTATTAAAAGGGTTTTGATAGCTTTTAATCTTGTCCGTATATTTCTGTAAACCCGTTTGTACTTTTGTAAACCGCAATATCTTTGATTCCTTAAATAGTATTATTGCGTCCTATTAGAATAAATAAAAGTTTATAAAGCCTAGTAAAATAAGGTGATTCCAAACTTTAAAGTATTTGGAGGTTACTTTTTTACTTTTTTAAAAGTAATTTAATTTTTGAACTTTAATAATTATATAATGTTGATTTTCAATATTATATGACCAGTCTTGAATCTTGATTCTAGAAGCGATAACGATCTTGTACCTTTACCGGGCACTTATGAAAAAATATACTTTTTTCATTTTACCAATAGTTGTCAAAACCGTACATTTGAGCAGCAAAAATTAAAATTTAAAAAATGAGTGTTTTAGTAGATAAAAATTCGAATATAATTGTCCAGGGATTTACCGGAAGTGAAGGTACCTTTCATGCCAGTCAAATGATTGAATATGGTACGAATGTAGTAGGAGGGGTAACTCCGGGTAAAGGTGGACAAACTCATTTAGATAAACCGGTTTTTAATACGGTTGAAGATGCGGTAAAAGAAGTAGGTGCGGATACTACCATTATTTTTGTACCGCCTGCTTTTGCTGCGGATGCTATTATGGAAGCGGCAGATGCTGGTATTAAAGTAATAATTACTATTACTGAAGGTATTCCCGTCGCTGATATGATTAAGGCAGCAGCTTATATTAAAAATAAAGATTGTCGTTTAATAGGTCCTAACTGCCCCGGGGTAATTACTCCAGGAGAAGCTAAAGTGGGTATCATGCCCGGTTTTGTATTTAAAAAAGGAAACGTAGGAATTGTTTCTAAATCAGGTACGCTGACGTATGAAGCTGCTGACCAAGTGGTAAAGCAAGATTTGGGAATTACCACGGCTATTGGAATTGGTGGAGACCCAATCATTGGAACAACTACTAAAGAAGCTGTGGAATTATTAATTAACGATCCGGAAACCAGTTGTGTTGTCATGATTGGTGAAATCGGAGGTCAGTTAGAAGCGGATGCTGCCAAATGGTATAAAGAAAGCGGAAGTAAAAAACCGGTTGTTGGTTTTATTGCAGGTGAAACTGCTCCGGCAGGTCGTACCATGGGACATGCGGGGGCTATCGTAGGAGGTAGTGAAGATACGGCTGCTGCAAAAAAAGCAATTATGAGAGACTGCGGAATCCATGTAGTGGACTCTCCTGCCGAAATAGGTAAAAAGGTTGCTGAGGTTCTAGGATAAGTAAAGTTCTTCTAACATTATTTAGTTCAAACAATCATTTTCATGATTAACCCCTAAATAATCTTCAAAATAACTAAAATACATTTTTGTCTTCTACCATGAGGGATGATAAAATTATGATTACATTAATGTATTTTAGTTATACTTATTGATTTTCAACATTACCATAATTAGTCTTGATTCTTGTTTCTAGAAGCGATAGCGACCTGCCCGTCTGCAGGCGGGTCTTTAATCTTTACCAGACATTGATGTCTTTTAGTTATAAAAAATAGGCAATGGTTGTTGCCAGAAGAATAACTAATAGTTTGGTTATATTAAATGTATGCCCTTCATTATTTTCAAATAAAATAGTAGTAGAAACATGAAGGAAAATACCAATGACCAAAGCAGTTATCTCATGATAGAAGTCTTGCAAAAAACTAATATGAATTGCCATCCAGGTACCTACAGGAGTCATTAAGGAAAAAAGTAGTAAGTACACTATAGTTTTAGGAGTACTAATCTTCGACCGTATGAGAAAGGTGCTTAAAATCATAGCAACCGGAATTTTATGAATGACTACACCATGAAATAAATCTTCGTTATAATGTAATGGAAAACCCTCTAAAATAGCATGAATACATAAACTAATATAGATCGTTATAGGAAGGTTGGTCACATTTTTATTTACGTGGATATGACCGTGTTCTACCCCTTTAGATAAATACTCTAAAACTTTTTGTAGTAAGATTCCCGTCATTATCCAAACTCCGAAGTGCTTCGTAGTGCCTTCATGTGAAAATAATTCGGGTAATAAGTTAAATACGGTTATTGCAAGCAGAAATGCTCCACTAAAGGCCAGCAAAAATTTTAAATTACTTTGTTTTTTAGGTTTTAAAATAAGAATAACTAGAAATCCAACTAAAACCGCAATAATAGATACTATATAAATCATCATTATTTAAAAACTAAAATAAGTCTTGGAGAATGTTCTTTATGAAAAGCTTGTAATTCATAATTCCCAAAAGTATCAATCAGTTCGATATTACAATTTTTAAAATATGTTTTGAACTTTTCTAGGGTTATAATTTTCACTTTTTCCGTATAAAAGTAAGATTGATCCCCGTCGGTAAATTTAATTTCTTTAATAATGTAGTCATCCTGTATATATCTTTTTATGTGAAATTTAATATGATCTACTACTTTTATTTCTTTCCTTACCAAATTTTTAATAACGTATTCCGTATTCATAAAATCAATCACACCCCTTCCGCCATCCGCTATGTTTTTTTTAATAGAAGCTATGGTTTGTTCGTTATCCGCTTCATTTTCAAAGTATCCGAAACTGGTAAATAGATTAAAAACAGCCTTAAAACGATTGGGATAAGGAAAGCGCATGTCATGAACTTTAAATTGAACATTATCGCTGGCAAATTTTTGGGCATAATCAATATTTCTTTCAGATAGGTCAATACCTGTTACATTATAGCCTAAAGTACCTAAATATAAACTATGCCTTCCTCTACCGCAGGCAAGGTCCAGGACCTGATCGTCCTTAACAAGTTTTAAATAACTTGTTAAGTTGTTCATGAAATTTTGAGCTTCTTTATAGTTTCGTTCTTTATAAAGTATATGGTAATAAGGGGTGTCAAACCAGGTTTGAAACCAATCTTGTGGATTCTTTAGCATAGGGCTCAAAATTAAAGTATTTTTGCTATTTCCATAAGAGAAATTAAGTAATTCCGGCTTTATATATAAAATGACACAATCAAACGAACAATTTGAAATGGTGGCTAAGACTTTCTTTGGTTTTGAAGAAATTTTAGCTAATGAATTGAGAGCTTTAGGCGCAATAAAAATTTCACAAGGTAATAGAATGGTGAAGTTTTTTGGAGATACCGGATTTATTTATAAAGCTAATCTTTGCTTACGAACTGCTTTACGTATTTTAAAACCCTTACGTAGCGGTTTTGTTAAGAACGAAAAACAATTGTACAACCTGGTAAGTTCCATCGATTGGCAGGATTATCTGGACAGCTCAGATAGTTTTAGGGTACAGTCTACCGTTCATTCCGAAACCTTTACTCATTCCGGTTTTGTGAATTTAAAAACAAAAGATGCCATAGCTGACCAATTTAGGGATCATACCGGAGTTCGCCCCGATGTCGAATTGGATGATCCTGATTTAATTATTGATGTGTACATAAAACATAATACCTGCGTAATCTCTTTGGATAGTTCGGGAAATTCTTTACACCAACGAGGATATCGGGTCAAGACAAACCTAGCACCTATCAATGAAGTTTTGGCCGCAGGATTATTATTACAAGCGGGCTGGAAGGGTCAAACTCATTTTCTAGATCCTATGTGTGGTAGTGGAACTATATTGATTGAGGCAGTAATGATTGCTTGTAATATTCCGGTTAATATTAATAGAAAAGAGTTTGCTTTTGAAAAATGGCTGGATTGGGATATGGATTTATATGATAAAATTGAAAAGAGTTGTCTGCAAAAGGTCAGAGATTTTAACCATCAGGTAAAAGGTTATGATATAGATAGTGATACATTAGAAAAGGCACAAACCAATATTAAAAATGCAAACCTTTCCGAGTTTATTACTTTAGAAGAAAAAGATTTTTTTACCAGTCACAAAAAGGAGGAAGCTGCTGTTTTTATAGTATTTAACCCTCCTTATGGAGAGCGTTTAAAGATAGATGAAGAAACTTTTTATAAACAAATAGGAGATACCTTAAAGAATAAATATTTAAATAGTAACTGCTGGTTCATTACTTCTAACCTGGAAGCTATTAAATACGTAGGATTAAGACCGTCACGAAAAATTAAAATGTTTAATGCTAAACTGGAATCTCGTTTATTGAATTATAAAATTTATGCTGGTTCTAAGAAGAAAAAGTATAATCAACATTAAAACCATCAATTCTTATCGTGTTCTTACCTATTAAAGTATAAACAGTTTTACATATAAGTTGTAATATTCTACATTTTTAATAACTAACAACAGTTCTTTATGAGTTTTAACAAAGTTAAAAAACAGCTATTTTATAGCTGTTTTAACATAAATTCAATAGTGATTAGTCGGAATTTATGATTTTTGAAGGTTAAATTTAAGTTAAAATTTAAAACTCTTTACATTTAGATGAGGGAAATAAAAGATATTACTCTTGGATTATAAAATAATTGAATTTCTGTAGACTGCTTATTTTATATTTACTAACAAATGTTCAAGTAAATTTAAATACGATTTATTGTGTGAATTTAAATTATCTTCTATCAAGTCTTGAAATCTTGTTAGAACACTTATCTTAATTTTTGAGCTTTACATTTCAAATGTTAATGTTTACATTTGAAATATCATAATACAAACTCATTTAAGATGAAAAATTTAAAACGTATTACAGCATGTTCGCTGTTAGCAGGATTAGTATTTACATCATGCCAAGACGAAAAAGTTGAAAATGATGTAGTTGAATCCCTTGTTTCACCAGTAGAAATAGAAGGTGAAATTATTGAAGGAAGTTATATTATCATGTTAGATAATAAAATTAAACCTACCTCTGAACTTCTCTCAAACAAATCATTTACTTCTCGTGATGCCAAGTCAAAAGCTTCTCGGGATATTGCAGTAGAAACTGTTAAACAAATTAAGTCTACACTCTCTATTTCGGATTTTGATCAAACTAAAGTGTCTAACTACTATACTTCTCAGTTTACAGGAGTTTCTGTAGAAGATATTTCTCAAGAAGAATTAGTAGCACTTTCAAAGAATCCGGCAGTAGCATCTATCCATTATGATCAAATCGTTCCAAATCCGATGGATGATGTAATTGTAGAGGAAGCAGAGACTAAAAGCGGATTCAGTACAAAAATGGCGCAACGCGTACCTTGTGGGATTAACCGAGCCGGTGGTTTTGTAAATAGTGCGGGTGCTAAATCATGGATTTGGATTATCGATACAGGTATTGATTTAGATCATCCTGATCTTAATGTAATTACTGATAGGAGATACGCGCGATCTTTTGTAGGTAGTTCTCCGGATGATTGTAATGGTCACGGAACACATGTTGCCGGTTCTGCAGCTGCGAAGAATAATGGTTTTGGAGTAGTAGGTGTATCTGCAGGAGCTCCGGTTGTACCAGTAAGAGTATTCGGTTGTAGAGGGGGAGCAAGTTCTTCGGCTATCTTAGCAGCAATCAACCATGTAGGTGCAAACGATTTACCCGGGGATGTGGTAAATATGAGTTTAGGAGGATTTATCGGATCAAGATGTGCTGCTACTTCTCCGTATAGATCGGCTTTAATCAGAATGGGTAATAATAATACCCGTATTGCTCTTGCTGCAGGTAACTCTTCAAGAAATGCTTCAAATGATTCTCCTGCTTGTATCAACGGAAACAATATCTTTACGGTAGCTTCTATGACTTGTAACTTCGACTTTTCAGGTTTTTCTAACTTCGGAAGACCTACGGTAGATGTAATTGCAACCGGAAGCAGTGTGCTTAGTACTTGGCCTGGAGGAAGATACAACACAATAAGTGGTACTTCTATGGCTTCTCCTCATGTAGCTGGTATTTTACATGCCAGAAAAGGAGCACCATTAAGTGGAGGTAACTTAAGAAATAGAGGTCAAAATTATCCTGTTGCTGTTGTAAGAAGATAGGTAATTAAAGTATTATTTGCCTTAAATTTTAAAAGAGTCATTGGTTTTCAATGGCTCTTTTTTTAGATATATTACTGAAATTAATAGATCTATGAAAAGTATGGATTTCAAAATTTCAAAGTAAAATAAATAAAAGTTTAAAAGACATTGTAAATAAAGTAATCCCAAGCTTTGAACTGTTTAGAGGTTGCTATTTTATTTTTTCAAAAGTAATTTATTCTTTAATGTAATATTTATTACAATATTGATTTTTAATACTATAATAATTAGTCTTAATTCTTGTTTCTAGAAGCGATAGTGACCTGCCCGTCCGCAGGCGCGTCTTGAATTTTTACCAGACACTAATGATTTACAATATTGATTTTAAGTATTATAATAATTAGTCCCGATTCTTGTTTCTAGAAGTGATAGCGATCTTTAATCTAAAAATATGATAAATAAGTATATAAGGACTTCAGTGAAATACCAGTGTAATTTAAGAAAGGAAAAATATCAAACTACCTTCTCTTTTTTTGTACCGGAATCAAATAACTAATAGTATATCCATAACCTACATTATATTTACTAAAATCGTTAGTTCTACCGAACCCCGGTATAAATAAATTATCAAATTCCCTGGGTCGTTCCTCATTAAATAATCTACGTAAAGTGACGCTTGCCCCCAGATATAGATTTTTAAGAGTTTCAACTTTAAGACCAACCATAAAACCTAGCCAATTAGCACTTAAATCATCAGCTTCTATTACCGATGTAATCTCTTGATTAGGAAATATGGAGGTACCGGTAAAAATACGATAACTGTTTAATCGTTGTGAAAAAGTGGTAGCACCAAATCGTAGTCCTGCAAAAATTAGATTTTGCATACCGTACCAGTTGTTATAGGTATTATAATCCACTCCAACCCTAAAATAAGTTCCGGAACCTTCTACATTAATGTTTTCTTCATCCCTTAATAAAGATTCATTGCCTACTTCTCCGGCAATATAAAACTTACGGTATATCCTATAGTCTGCTACTACCTCAAATCCTTCATAATCTTCGCTATACTGAGTTCGCACGATACGGCTTAAGTCAATTCCCAAACGCAAACCATACTTTTCTCCCGGAGGAAGCGTATCTATAGGTGTTATCTTTTCTTTTTCCTCCTCTATAATGTCCTCTTCCTGTGCGTTTCCGGAAATTACAGCAAATAGTAAGCTAGAAAAGAATAAAAACGTGCGTATCTTGTTCATTTATAATATCTGTATTTTCTATGGTAATTTCTCTTATCCAGGTATTGTCATCCTCAAAACTATCTGAGCTGGGAGGGGTAAAAGTAAGACCGTTAAAAGTAGCTCTAAATCCGCAGGCACTACTTAAATACTCCTGTTCTACGGTGTATTGGAAACTTAAGGTATCCCGGTTGGGAATCGTTGCATCATCTGTAGTATCAGCATCAATAATAAATTCGTAATTAGTAATATCCGCATCCGTTCGTAAAGGTATTACGATAGAATCCACATTTGTTGAAAAAACGATACTATCTTCAAATCCAATAGGTAAAAGAAGTAGCTCATTAGGGCTTTTAGGTTCGGTTCCGGTATTCATATCCACAAAACGTATGATTAGATTCGGGGTAGTTAACGTATCTTCCGCACAAATATCGTCACGTTCACAACTACTGTGAATAATGGCAATTCCGTAAAAGAGTACACTTAACAATACTAACTTTTTAACCATCTGTTCTTAGTTTTAATAAAACAACATTTTCACAATGAAAAGTCTGAGGGAACATATCTACCGGTTGTACATTCGTTACCATATATATACTATCTAATAACGCTAGATCCCTAGCTTGCGTTGCACTATTACAACTCACGTATACGATTTTAGGGGCTTTGATTTTTAGTAGTTGAGCAATTACATCTTTATGCATTCCGTCTCGGGGAGGGTCGGTAATGATGACATCCGGTGTACCATTCTCTTCAATAAAGGCATCCGTAAATATCTTTTTCATATCACCGGCAAAAAACTTTACGTTCTCAATATTATTAATTTTAGCATTGGCATATGCATCTTCGATCGCTTCAGGTACGGATTCAATACCTACAACTTGTTTAGCTTTTTTAGCAACAAACTGAGCAATGGTGCCTGTACCGGTATATAAGTCGTATACAATTTCATTTCCGGTTAAATCCGCAAAATTCCTGGTAACCTCATATAACACTTGAGCTTGTTCGGAATTGGTTTGATAAAATGATTTAGGACCAATTTTAAACTGTAAATCTTCCATTTTTTCTATAATATGATCTTCGCCATGATAGCAAATTACGTCCTGGTCATAAATAGTATCGTTCCCTTTCTTGTTAATAACATATAATAGTGATGTAATTTCCGGAAAACTTTGCTTAATATAATCTAATAGTAAATTTCTTTTAGTAATATCATCTTCATAAAACTGAATTAATACCATAATTTGACCAGTAGAAGAAGTTCTGATCATTAAAGTTCGTAAAGCTCCTTGCTGATTCTTTATATCAAAAAATGATATATTATTGGCTAAGGCAAACTCTTTTACTTTGTTTCTAATTTGATTACTCGGGTCTCTCTGCAAATAGCATACATCTATATCCAGAATTTTATCCCACATTCCCGGCATATGAAAACCGAGCGCATTTTTATCCTGAATTCTCTTTTCACTATTAATTTCTTCTAGCGAAAGCCACCTGTTATCACTAAAAGAGAATTCCATTTTATTTCTATAAAAATAAATCTGATCAGATGGCAGGATGGGCATAAGTTCAGGTAGATCTATCTGAGCAATACGAAGTAAGTTATTTTGAATTTCATTTTGTTTGTAAAAAAGTTGGTTCCGGTACTCCATATGTTGCCATTTACATCCGCCGCAAGTTCCGAAGTGAGGACACTTTGGAGTGGTTCGCTTATCAGATAATTTATGAAAATCTGTAGCAGTACCTTCGTAGTATGCTTTTCTCTTTCTGGTTGTTTGAATAGTAACAATATCTCCGGGTACGGCATTATTTACCAAAATAATTTTACCATCAGGAGCTTTACCAATACTTTTTCCTTTTGCTCCGGCATCAATAATTAAAATTTCAGAAAAAACCTGATTTCTTCTTTTTCTTCCCATCACGCAAAAGTATAATATAAAACTGTAATTTCTATTTTGTAAGTATGTATAGTTATTATCTTTATCAACTAAAATAAAAGGAACTACTATGAACTTTAGTGATGAAGTAAAAATTCAACTTGATTTAGAAGAATGCCCTTCTTTTTATCAGAATTATATTGATAAATGTTCTGAAATAGATATCATCAAGGGTTTAATACAAGGTAAAGTAAATTTTCAGAATCTTATGGAATCCATACCTGTTTCAAAATGGACATATGCTTATGCACAGGATAAATGGACCATTGCAGAAGTGGTACAACATATAATCGATACCGAACGAATTTTTTGCTACCGTTCCTTACGTTTTGCCAGAGAAGACCAAACCCCCATCCCCGGTTTTGAACAAGATGATTACGTAACCTATTCTTATGCGAATGAAATGACTAAAGAAGACTTAATAGAAAGTTTTACTGCCGTAAGACAAAGTAGTATTGTATTATTTAAATCTTTTACTGACAAGTCCTTATTAAATACCGGAATTGCAAATCACCATCCTATTAGTGTTCGTGCTATGGGCTATATAATATCAGGACATTTGAAACATCATGCGCAAATTATAGAAAATCGTTATATATAGGCGTACGTAAAGAATAACGTTGGTAAAAACGTAAATATCCGTAAGTTGTTAACATAAAATTTTTAACATTTTGGATTGACAAACCGTAATTTTATTATATCTTAGCCATACATAAATACTGTTTTATAGAGATTAAAATACAATTGAGTGGGGGATTAAATTTTAAAAGGAAGGTTTTTATTAAGTTATTATTATGAAATAATCGAAGGTTTAGTTGTTTTCATTAAGAAATTAACTGTTTACCTATTATGTTTTCTCCTTTCAAATAAATCTTTTATTCTAAATTTTATTTTATAAATTAAATAGTATTTTTGCGGTAGAAATCCAAAAGTTGGTGCCCCCCTTTTTGAAAAATAAGTTTGAAATTCAATGTACTAGTAACATATTGATTTGAAAATTTAATGATTTAAAATTGAATGATAAAGTTTCCGGATAACGGTGACAACCAAAAAAATTACTATGCTAAAAGCATTACTAATTCGAACCTGTTATAAAAGCTTTCTATTTATAACATTACTTGTAGCGAACGTATTTTTTTCGTCTGCTTTTGCTCAAAATCAACCTTTCTTTAAAAACGTTACCCCTGTAAATAACGCGGTAAATGTCTCTATAAATGATTTTCAAATTAATGTGGAAATTGTAACTCCTCCTAATTATGAATTAGATTTTAGGACATTGGCAGGAAATGTTAATTTATATGAAATTAACGATCAGGGAGAATTTCTAATTCCTTCTAACTCCAATGATACCGGTGGGGGAGACGCTATCACTTTAACACCTATCAATAGGTTAAAGGAGTTTACTAAGTATATATTTAGAATAACCAGCGGATTACAGGCAAATAGAATTGGTAATATAAATGATCGTTTATCATTTTTACCTTTTGAATCTACTTTTGAAACCGGCGAAGCTTCTTTTAAAAGTTCTACGGACCGGGATCTGTCTAACGTTTCTTTTACTAAAGTATCTGGTACAGCACTTGGTGATGGAACACTAAATCAAAGATTTTCCAGCTTAGCTATTGGTCCTGATGGTAGATTGTATGCCAGTACTATTGGAGATTTTCAATCGGATGGGCAAATTTACCGGTGGGATATGTTAGCTGATGGTACATTGTCTAACTTAAAAATTTTTTCACCGGATTTAAAAGGTTCGATACATCCGGTTACCGGAGTTCCCAGTTCTGATAACAGATTAATTATAGGACTTACCTTTGACCCTAACTCTAATCGAAATAATCCGGTTGTGTATGTTACCCATAGTGAAGCTTCTATTACTAATGGTCCCGAATGGGACGGGGTGCTTACCAGGTTAAGCGGACCTAATTTTTCTCAGGTACAAGATATTGTTATTCATTTGCCTCGTTCAGCCAAAGATCATTTAACAAATAGTATAACTTTTGATAAAGAAGGAAATTTATATATCAGTCAGGGTAGTAATACTGCGGGGGGAGCTCCTGATCCCAATTGGGCAAACAGGCCTGAAAGATTACTTGCCGCTGCGGTATTAAAGTTAGATTTAACTAAGTTAACTTCCTTACCGCTGGATGCATATACTACAGATAACATTCAAGTTATCAATAGTGCTCCTACCGATGCTATCACCATGAGTGACGGAACCTATAATCCTTATGCTATTAATTCGCCTTTGACAGTTTTTGCCTCAGGTATTAGAAATGCTTATGATTTAGTTTGGCATTCTAACGGATGGCTATATATTCCCACTAATGGTACTGCAGGAAATAATTTTAATTCTCCTAATACTCCTTCAACCAGTGATTATCCCCTCGCTAAAAGATTAGATCTTTTGACTACCATACCATCGACTCCTTCAGTTCTGGGCGGTGAGACCCAAAAAGACTGGTTATTTACTTCAAGAGGAGGTTCTTACCATGGTCATCCTAATCCCTATCGGGGCGAGTTTGTTTTGAATAATGGAGGTAAGCCCTATAGCAATGTATTCGGACAGATCAAAAATGGCTATATTGATGTAAGAAAATATCCCGCTAGCGTAGGTCCGGATCCTAATTATCGTTTGCCTGCATATGACTTTGACAAAAATAAGTCTCCTAATGGAGTTATAGAATATAAGAGTAATGCTTTTCAGGGAGTCTTAAAAAAGTTATTAATGGTTACCCGTTTTAGTGGGCAGGATGATATTATTACTTTAAATCCAACTGCAAACGGTAATATTCAAGAAGTCTATACAGATATTCCGGGGTTACGTGCATTCGATGATCCGTTAGATATTATAGAAGATCCCTTAACAGGTAATTTATATGTTTCTGAATATGATAGGGATGGCGACGGACAAGCAGGACTGACATTATTAAGGGCAGATATACCTGCCGCCACGGGAGGAAGATTGCGTTTAGATACCAAAGAATTAATTTTTGAAGTTGTCATTAACAATCAGGCTCCTAATACAGAGACAAAAGCAATTCAAGTTACTAATTATGGTACACGGGCTGTTTTTATTAATGAGATTGTTATTGAAGGAACTTTTTCAAATCAATTCCAGATTATTGGCGATATACCTTTTATTATTACTCCGGAACAGACGATTTCTATCGACGTTATTTACCGACCGCAACTTAACCAACAGGATATTGGTTATCAGGACGCAAAATTAGTGATCCGTAGTACAAGTCAACCCTCTAACGAATTGGAAATCGGGTTATTCGGTTTAAAGAAGTTAGGACTAGAAGGTTCTCGTGAACCGACCCTACAGGATGTTGTTGATGTGTTAGGATATAATATAGATGTAGGCTGGACCACTTTAGCAAATAATGTAGATCCGGAACTACAGGGTGAAGAAGTACCGGTACAACGCTGGAGAAAACAAGAAGGAAAAAGTAGGGTAAAAATTACTGCACTAGCCAGGTATTCACCTGCTGAAGAGTTACCATTCGGATGGTATACTGTAACGGATGAAGTCAGAAGATTTGAAGTAGGTGCCATTGCATCCGGCTTAAGAAATGCTCAAAGGCTTTTTCCTCCCTTAGAAAGAGGAACAGATTTATTTAACCCTAATAATCAAATCTTTGGAATTTTTCATGAATCTAAATCTTTTAAAAGGTTTAATTATTCGCAAGATGTATACAATACAGGTGGAGTAGCGCATCGTACCCGGGTATATCCGGTAAAAAACAGGAATGGTGTTCCAGTGCCTAATAGCTTTTTAGTGTTTTTTGAAGATGCTAACAACGGAGACTACCAGGATTATATGTTTTTATTAGAAAATGTCATTCCTGTTAATGAAGAGATAGAGTATACCTATCAGTTTAATTTCAGAAAACAGGGGGAAGGTACACCTTCGCCTATAGGGTATACAGATGATATAGGATTGCCTTACGGTACCCGGACATCAAACGGTAATACATTTACTTTCGGATGGGTAGAACCAGGTACGCTTACCCCAGTTAGTGCAGAGGTAAATGCTAGAGACCGGGATTTAGGTCCGCTTGACGATCAATTATTATCCACTCATTCTGTAGTCGGACATCGTAATAGTCGTATATATCCTCTCAGAGACTGGTTAGTCAAAGTGCCTAATGGGGCTTATGAAGTTGAAATTAGTGTTGGAGATCCTAATTTTTCCGACAGTAAACATGTCTTTGATGTTAATGACTTAACTATTGTAAACTGGGATCAGGAAAAGGATAACCCGGAAGGACTAGCTAATTTCGTGAACAGAGGTAATATCTTAGTTACGGATGGAATCGTAAGGTTACGCTTAAATGAAGAAGGCGATAATGCTAAAATTAATTATATACGTTTAGCTCCTGTAGACGAAACACTGGTTGCTCCGATTATTAATGTATCTTATAAAGGTGAAGCTTTAGCTGAAAATATCTTTTTAAATAGTGCTGAAATCACTATCTCTGCAACAGCAAGAAGTGCTAACGGATCTATTACCAATTTGGAATATCAAATAGATGGCGGTGCCAGTACGGATTATACAGCACCATTTACTTTAGATAAGCCAGGTACTTATAATTTGGAAGTAACCACTATTGATACCTATGGTAATACAACAAAAGAAACTTTTACTATTTCTATTATTGGTACTTCCGAAGGAGTTTTAGCCATAGAAAACCTAACTAAAATACCAGGAACTAATCGAAGTTTTCCTGGAGATGATTTCTTTACCTTCCATAACGTAGGTGTTAAATCCAGCTTTGTTCAGTTGCATGATTCTAATATAATGAGACTTAGCAATACAGGTAGTACACCACTTCAAATTGGTGATATTGCTTTTGAAAATAAAGATGATTTTGTTTTTGATTTTGTAGAAAAACCAGGAGAAGCCGATATTCAGTTACCTGTAACCATTGCTCCTAATAAATTTCGAGATGTGGAAATAACTTTTATACGAACGCGGGGTGATAAAAGTGTAGCACCTTCCGATTGTTTTATAAAATCAAATGCTCTAAACGGTATTCAAACTGTTACTTTTAATAGTGCATTTATGAGAAGCCTAGAGGGAGATAACGAATTGACAGCACAGCAGGTTTTTGAATCTTTCGGTTTTCAAAGTAACATGTTAAGCCTGGTTAATGATCTAGGTACCATTGAGCCGCCTAATCCCAACCCTACAAGGCCTAGTTCTAGCTTTCCTACAGAAGCTAATGTGAATGCCGGTAATGAAGGAGACTTAATTTTATCTTCTAATTTTGTTCAGGCAGATCCGAGTCAACCGGTAATTGGCTTTCAGTTATCAGCTTTACATGGTCGCGATCGTAATGGAGCTCGTTTTTTAAAGCCAAATAGCAGAGAAATCGTAGGATCTATGGATTTTACTCACGGAACGCCCTGGTATCAAAGTTTATTACCAAAAAATAATGCGGGAAACCTGATAAATTCAGATATAGCAACTAGTATAGAAGGACCTTTTAGGATTGCAATAGCCAATAGATATGCTACTACCGGAGGGAATACTTTAGATAATGACCGTCCTGATCTATTGGGAGTGCGAACCTATAAGGTGTATGACAGAAGTGGAAATATTGTTCCTAATGAATATATTGTTGTTCAAGATTTTATAGGAAATGGTTGTGGTGCTGCTTCGGCCAACTGTGACTGGAACGATAATGTATTCTATTTTATAAACATAAGACCTGAAATCTTACCATCGGCTACGCAAATTGATGATAAAACTGTTCGGTCCAAAGAAGCTTTTTCATACGACATCACTTCTTCTTTCAATATAGGTTTTCCAGGTAATAAATTAAGTTACACCATAGAGGGTGTAGATCAAGATGTCAATGCATGGTTGGCAATAGATGCAGAACTGGGAATCATTACCGGAGTAGCACCGGATACTATTGACGCAGATGTAGCTTTATTAGTTAAGGCAACGGACTTAAATGGAAATGAAGTTTCTGCAACTTTTACTTTGAATGTAATTTTAAATCCTGTTGCGGTAGAAGATTTTTATCGGACTAATCGAAATATCACCTTGATCATAACAGATTTATTAAATAACGATACGGATCCAAACGGACAGAATTTAAAGATTATCTCTGTAACAAACCCACAGTTTGGGATGGTAGAATTAAATACGACAAATAATAGCGTAAGTTACATTCCAAGAACGGATTATGTAGGTGATGATGCATTCACCTATACTATTCAAAACGAAAATGGTGATACTGCTACTGCTACGGTAGCGATAGCTGTAGAAAATCCTAACTTACAATTAATAACTTATAATATCGTCAATGCAGATAGCAACGAATTTATAACGGAATTAGTAAACGATACGGTCTTAAAGAATAAAGACTATAAAAACATTAAGATAACTATAAAGGCAGTTACCAAACCTGAAATAATTGGAAGTGTAAAATTTAAATTGACCGGTCCGATAGAAGAAGTTCGAACTGAAAATACCGTACCTTATCTTTTATTTGGCGACCGGGGAACAAATCTAGTTCAAGGTAAAACGTTAGTAGAAGGAAATTATATCCTGGAAGGAACTCCCTATAGTTTTAGGTCAGGAAATGGGGTTAAAGGAAGAACAAATACCATGGCTTTCTCAGTTAAAGCAGAAGATTCAATAGATGAAAATCCGGATGTAATTAATCCTGAAATAAAAGAAGTATTATTTCCTAATCCTTTGTATAACTACGAAGAAATTACTTTTCTGACTTCCAAGACGAATATCACAGAAATGTATTTATTTAGCATTAATGGTCTTGAAATTAGATCTTTTAAACCTAAAGATTTACTGGTTACTAATGGTTATGTAATTCCGGCAATGTATCTGGGATCCGGGGTATATATGCTACAAATAATCAGAAGCGACGGAAGCGAAGAACAGTTTAAAATAATTATTAAATAGTAATTTTAAACACTTATCAACCATCTTAGGAAATACGAATGATAAAGTTGATTTCTTCATCATATAATGAAAATAGCATAAGTCCTTTTTTAAATTTTATTCAAGGTAATAAGACTTTAAATTCAACCTGGGAGTACATAATTTTACACTAGCCATAATTTATTTGATCTTTAGTTAGATCGTATAAAAGGTCATCTTTATAAAATAGTATCTTTTATATTTAATTAAGATAATTTTAAGTATTTAAACTTTGGTAAACCTAGTAATTTCAATTTATTTATCTCTGATTTTACGACTTTACCGTAATGGGTAGGTGGTTTAATTTATATAATTGTAAGTTTTCGACTTTTTTATTGATTATATCGTATGTTTTTTATTAAAATTAAAAATTTTTGGTAAATCTCATTATCTAAGAGTGGAGTATTGTTTTTAATATTATTTTTACAAAATATTACCCCTAAGGTTTAAAACCTTAACATATATACGTTTTTACTTCAGCGGTAAACTTCACAATTCGTCGGGTGCTATTTCTTTATTCAAGAGATAATTAATTTATAGATTTACTAATAGTTAATTTTAAAATTTAACTGGACAACTTTATTAACAACATGAAACATTATTTTACTCTTCAAAAAAAAGTTAGCTTTTTTTTAGTAGTATTAGCATTATTGGGAACCTGTTTTACAGGAAATGCTTTTTACTTTCAAGTATCAGGAACAGAACCGGATATTGATCCTTTTCTTGAACCGGTAAAGATTAATTTTGCAACACTTTCTGACAATACTCGGGAGGATTATTTGCTGGATGCGGGATTAGCTTTCGGTTTAAAAGAAAATGGCTTAACTTACGGTTGGTTGTCCGGTCAAGACTCTATTCCTAAAGATTTTACACGAAATACAAGAAACCGTAATTTAGAAAACGTTGATTTCCTTAGAAATACCTTAATCCATATGCAGTATGGAGATGTTGGAGGAAGCAATGGACTTCGGGAAGAAGGGTTTTGGGAAATTGAAATAGCAAATGGAGTTTACCAGGTGATGGTAAATGTAGGGGATCCGTTTTTTGATAATCCGGGTACCGAGCCTTCTCATACTTTAAACGCAGAAGGAATTAGCTTGGTAAGTAATCAGACACCTATTGGTCCTCAAGCTTCTAATAGTCGATTGTTCTCCGGAGGGTCTTTGGTAGAAGTTTTAGATGGAAAACTTACCATTGATGCTAAGGGAGGTTTCAATACTAAATTAAATACCCTGGAAATTGTTAGAATCAGTCCGTTCTTTAAAAATGTTACTCCAGCTGATATTACGAATGATGTAGCAATTAATGATTTTCAAATCAATATAGAGATCGTAACTCCCAGTGGTTATGAACTTGATCATACGACATTAGCAGGTAATATCAATCTTTATGAAGTTACTGAAGAAGGAGAATTCTTAATTCCTTCCAATGCAAATGACACCGGAGGTGGTGATGCCATAACGCTGACACCTATTAATAGACTCAAAGAATTTACTACTTATGTTTTCAGGTTAACAAACGGTTTGGAAGTAAACAAAACGGGAGATTTATCAGTTAGAATACCTTTTTTACCATTTGAATCCAGATTTACCACAGGTGAAGCTAGTTTTAGAAGTGCTACAAACCGGGATCTTTCCGGAGTATCTTTTACAAAAGTTTTTGGAAACGAGTTAGGAGAAGGTACGGAGAACCAAAGATTTTCAAGTCTTACTATTGGTCCGGATGGTAAATTATATGGAAGTACAATTGGCATTATAAATTCTGTTGGCAATTTTATTTCTGGTGGTAAAATTCATCGCTGGGATATGGCGGCAGATGGTACTTTGTCCAATTTAGAAATTTTATCACCTGAACTATCCGGAGCGGTAAACCCTGAAACCGGAATCGTACACAATAATAACAGATTAATTATCGGTCTTGCTTTTGATCCGGCCTCTACGGCTGATAATCTTATTGCGTATATAACCCATAGTGCAGCTTCCATTTCAAATGGTCCTACCTGGGATGGAATTCTTACTCGCCTTAGCGGACCTGATTTATCTCAAGTAGATAATGTAATTATTAATTTACCCAGGTCGGCTAAAGATCATTTAACCAATAGTATTGCATTTGACGAAACTGGAAATTTATACATTAGTCAGGGAAGTAACTCTGCAGGAGGTGATCCTGATGAAAACTGGGTAAACCGACCGGAAAGATTACTAGCTGCTGCAGTTTTAAAATTGGATTTTACAAAATTGGGTGCGTTACCCTTAGATGCCTATACTACTGATAACATAGCTGTAATCAATGAAGCTCCTTCGGATGTAGCAGTAATGAGTGATGGTACCTATAATCCATATGCAACTAATTCTCCTTTGACCATATTTGCATCAGGTATTCGAAATGCTTATGATTTGGTTTGGCATACAAACGGATGGTTATACGTGCCTACTAACGGTACCGCAGGAAATGGGGTAACTTCTCCTAATTCGCCATCTACTGCAGATTACCCTTTAGCAAAAAGAATTGACCAACTGGATTCCTTATCTTTTGTGCCCGCTCTTAGGGGAGGGGAAACCCAAAAAGACTGGCTATTTAATACGAGAGGTGGTTCTTATCACGGACATCCTAACCCGTATCGTGGTGAGTTTATACTAAATAACGGAGGAAAACCTTATAGCGGAGTTCCCGGACAGTTAGAAGATAATTACGTGGATGTAGCTAAATATCCGGACACTTTAGGACCGGATCCTAATTATAGAAAAGCTGCTTATGATTTTGGTATTGGGAAGTCTCCAAATGGTGTAATAGAGTATAAAAGTAACGCCTTTGAAGGATTATTGACACATCTGATTTTGGTTACCAGATTTAGCGGTCAGGATGATTTATTAATTCTTAATCCTACGGCCAATGGCGAAATTCAGGAAGTTTATACTGATATTAAAGGATTACGGGCTTTTGATGATCCTTTAGATCTAATTGAAGATCCGAAAACAGGTAATATTTACGTTTCTGAGTATGATAGGGGTGGTGATGGTACAGCTCGTTTGACTTTATTAAGGGCCGATGTACCCGCCACAGAAGGACCTAGACTACGAATTGCCAAAGATGAATTAATCTTTGAAGCTGTAATCAATAATAATGCACCAAATATTGATACGCAGGTATTGGAAATTACTAATTTCGGAACAACTCCGGTACTATTTTCTGATATTACCATTGAAGGTAACTTTAGTGATCAATTTGTATTAGGTAGAGAAATACCTGCTGAAATTGCTGCTGGTGAAACGGCAAATCTTGAAGTTATTTATATTCCTACATTAGACGCTACAGACTTAGGATTTCAAGATGCTACCTTAGTTTTAAATAGTAACAATACAGAAGCCTCCCGAATAGAAATAGGTCTTTATGGTTTAAAGAAAAGAGGTTTTGCTTCAGTTCGTGAACCGGCTTTACAAGATATAGTTCGAGTGTTAGGTTATAATGTAAATGTAGGTTGGGATACCTTAGAAAGTTCAACGAGTGCTGACCTGGTAGGTGAAGAGGTTGCTATTCAAAGATGGCAGAAACTTCCTGAAGCCAGTCGGGTGCGAATTACCCCACTTGCCCGCTATTCTCCTCAGGAACTACTACCTTTTGGATGGTACACTTTTGTAAATAATGTAGAACTTAATGAAGTTGGTATTATTGACGAAGGAGTCGCTAATGCCCAAACCTTATTTCCGGAATTAAGTAGTGGTAGCACTTTGTTTAATCCCCGGGAAAATATTTTTGGAATATATACGGAATCTAATTTCTTTAACCGGTTTAATTATACTCAGGATATTCTAAATACCGGAGGGGTTAGTCATCGTACTCGGGTATATAAAGCAAAAGATAGGCTAGGGGCCATTATCCCTAATAGTTATCTGGTTTTCTTTGAAGATGCTACTAACGGTGATTATCAGGATTACGTATTTCTATTAGAAAATGTCATTCCAATTCCCGAAGGATTTGACTATACATATCAATTTAACTTTAGAAAAGGAAACGTAGGCGGAGCATCGCCTGCTAATTATATTGATGATATCGGTCTGCCTTTTGGAGCCCGACAAACGGCGGAAGGTTTACTTTCGTACGGATGGGTACAACCCGGTACAAGTACTCCGGCAGCTGCCAGAGTTAATACTAGAGACCGAGACACTGGTGAAAATGATAATCCATTAACCTCAACTATGAATATCATAGGTCATCGTGATGGTAACAGATATCCATTAAGAGATTGGATTGTTACCTTACCCAATGGTTTTTACGAATTGGATTATAGTCTTGGAGATCCTGAATTTACCGATAGTAACCATGCCTTAGATGTGAATGGCGAACCAATAATCAGCTGGAATCAAATTGCTCAAGGTGCGGATACAACTCCTGGTTTCTTTGGAAGAGAAAGAATCGAAGTAACCGATAGTATCGTACGAATTTCTCTGAATGAAGCAGGGTTTAATGTAAAATTGAATTACCTACGTTTCGCCCCAATCGATTCCAGGTTAATTGCACCTAGCATTACTGTTCTTTATGACAATCAGGAAACTGATGAAACGAATTTTACCAATCAGGTGCTTATTTCACTACAGGCAATTACACAAAATAGCGAGGGTAGCATCACCAGTATTGAATATATTTTGGATGATAATGATAATGAAATTTATCAGGATGCTTTTATCGTAAATGAAATAGGAATTCATACGTTGGAAGTAACTGCCTCCGACTCCTTTGGGAATACTGCTGTATCTACCGTAACTTTTTCGGTAAATCAAATTGATAATGGAATACTGGAAATAGAGAATTTAACAAAAATTCCAGGTACAAATACCGCTTTTCCAGCAGATGATTTTTATACGTTCCATACCATGGCAGATCTTGGACCTAATGGTGCAAAAGTTAGTGATCAAAATACCATGCGACTACATAATACCGGGGAAGAAACGATGTTTATTACCGCACTTAATTTTGAGGATACATCCGTATATGAAGTTGCCTTTTTAAACCGGGCAGATACTATTGACTTACCAATAGCCATAGATTCCGGTTCTTTTCTAGATGTACAATTAACCTATATTCAAAATACCGGAACCAGAGATATTTATAAACAACAATTGCAAATTGTTTCTACGGCAATTACAAATGCCATACAGGAAGTGACATTAAGCGGAGCTTATATGTTACGGCCGGAAGGAGGTAATGAGATTACAGCTCAAGAAGTATTGGAAGCATTTGGTTTTCAAACTACCATGTTAAGTATTGTCAATGATCAAGGAACAATAGTACCACCAAATAACAGACCTTTTAGACCAAGTTCTAATTTCCCAACAGCAGAGAATATAAATTTGGGTTATGAAGGTGATTTAATACTTTCTCCAACATTTGTTCAGGCGGATCGTAGCAAAGTAGTAAGAGGTTTTCAATTAGCTGCATTTCATGGGGTATCCCGTAATGGGGCCAAATTTGTGAGGCGTAATTCTGCTAATATAGTAGCAGGAATTAATTTTACACATGGATTACCCTATTATCAAACCTTGTTGCCCAAGGATAATAGTGGAACCGTCATTAATACGGATTCTGCGGGAACTATCCAACGCCCATTTAGAATAGCAGTTGCTAATAGTTATTCAACAAGTGGAGGGAATAATCTTATGAATCGACGACCTGATTTATTAGGTGCAAGAGTATTTAAAGTAATTAATAAAGACGGGGAAGTGGTTCCTAATGAATATATCGTAATTCAGGATTTTATCGGAAATGGTTGTGGAGCAGGTTCTGCTAATTGTGATTGGAATGATAATATATTTTATTTTCAAAATATACGGCCGGAAGTATTGCCGTCAAGTACAACAATTGAGGATGTAACGCTTCGTCCGGGTGGTACTTTTACCTATGATATTTCTTCTTCGTTTAATATTGGTTACCCTGGTAATAAATTAAATTATTCTTTTGGCGGTAATCCGGAAAATATACCGGATTGGTTAGTTATAGATGCCGGAACCGGTGTAGTCAGTGGTACACCCCCTTTAACAACTAATTCTGATTTTGAGGTTGTTATTGTAGCAAGAGACCTTAATAATATTGAAGTAAGTTCAAGGTTTACCATAGGATTTGAAAACACCTTAGTTGCCACATCAGATCAATATATAATTGATTTTGAAACAGAACTGATGTTATCCGATCTGTTGGCAAATGATTTTGATCCAATGGGTGAAGAATTGAACATCATAGCAATCACCAATCCCGAAAATGGAATAGCAACATTAGATTCTTTAACAAATACGGTAACCTACACACCCACTATAGGTTTTGTAGGAATAGATACTTTTGAATATACCATTCAAAACCAGTCAGGCCTGGTCGATATTGGATTAGTAGAAATTACTGTTGAAGAACCGGTAGTAAGAATAGAAACAGTTACCTTACTTAATGTAGCTAATAATGAGGTTATTGCTGTGCTAAATTCAGATACGGTAATAGAAGAGAGTGAAATTTCCGGTCTTGAATTGGGGATAGTAGCTACTACGCTGCCTCCTGTAGTAGGAAGTGTTGATTTTAACTTAACCGGTCCAATTAATCTGGTGAAACTTGAAAACTTTGCACCGTATTCTATCTTTGGAGATTCCGGTTTTGGTAATTTTAACGGAGACTTTTTTAATTCAGGTATTTACCAATTAGAAGTTTCCCCTTATAGTGAAAGATTGCGTGCAGGGATAGCAGGAAAAACCCGAAGTTATCAGATTACTATCTTAGAAAATGAAAATTTCAGCGAATTTGGTGAAGAAGCTTTTTCAAAAAGTGCTGAAATAGATAAAAATATAATTTCACTTTCCCCTAATCCCTTATTTAATTTTCAAGATATAACCATTCAATCTTCACAATATGAAATTGAAAGGATAGATGTTATTAATGATAAAGGTGCCTTAGTTCAATCTTATAAAGGTAAAGAAGTCAAAGTCTCCGGGGGTTACAGTATTTCAGCCACTACTTTATATCCCGGTATTTATATCATAGCTACTACGGATAGTACAGGAGTAACAGAACGCAATAAACTAATTGTACGGTAAAGATTAGTTAGTTTAAAAGCGTTTTGCACTCAGGATAGAGGTTAGGGTATTGTTGGTTTTAGTAAGATAGAATTACCTAGGGTCTGCTGAGAAACTGTTTATCTATTGTTTTATAAGGCATTATAGTTATATTTAGGCAATCAAGTGCAAGGTTATTATGACAAAACATTCAAAAAAGCGTGCACCTACTCCCAAATATGTAAGTCAAAACCAGTTGGTTTTAGAAGGTTTTGAGAGTCCTTTTGAGAGAGAATTGAACCCTGCTAACCGTTGGGTTCGTTTGGCTAAGCTACTTCCTTGGGATGAACTGTGTTCCATTTATCGCAAACATTTTCCGGAAAAATCGACAGGCCGTCCTGATTTAAGCCCAAGGGTTGTCTTAGGGTCAATCATCATCAAACATTTATGCAATTTAGATGATAGGGAGACGGTTGACCAGATTTCTGAGAACATCTATATGCAGTATTTTTTAGGCTATTCTTCATTTAGTGATGCACCTGCGTTCGACCCTTCTCTTTTCGTAGAGTTCCGCAAGCGTCTTGGCCTGGAACAGATTAATGCTATTAACCAGCGAATTTTACAAATAAAACGAGAAGCAGAACAAATTAGAGAAAAAGGATCAAATGATGCAAGGGATGATGGTGAAGACCCACCTCACAAAGGGACTTTGATCGTTGATGCAACAGTTTGTCCACAAGATATAGCATATCCTACGGATCTAAATTTGCTCAATGATGCGCGCGAGAAATCCGAATCATTGTTGGATATTGCCTATAAACTTTCCCCTTTAGAGACTAAACCGAGGAACTACAGGGAAAAAGCAAGGAAAGAATATCTAAAGACAGCGCAAAAGAAAAGAAAAACACATAAAGAGATACGGTCTGCTATAGGGAAGCAATTAAAGTATCTCCATAGGAATATACGTTCCATCGAAGGTATTTTGGATACCCTTGACCGGATCCCTTTCGATAGGCAAGAGTATAAATATTGGCTGGTCATCCAGGAACTCTACAGGCAACAAAAGTTGATGTACGATACTAAGACCAAAAGTGTAGACCATAGGATTGTGAGCATTCACCAACCCCATGTTCGTCCCATAGTGCGTGGGAAAACAAATGCAAAAGTGGAGTTTGGTGCCAAGATAAACATGGCACTGGTAGATGGTTTTTCATTTTTGGATGATACTAGTTGGGAAGCCTACAATGAGGGTACCAGATTGAAAGATTGTGTGGAGAAGTACCGAAAGCGGTTTGGTCATTATCCAAAGAACGTTTTGGTTGACAAAATATATTGTACCCGAGAGAACCGTAAGTACCTAAAAGAAAAAGGGATCAATCTCAGGGCCAAACCCCTTGGAAGGCCCTCCAAAAAGGCTTTGTCAAATCAAGTAAGCCCTGGGGAACGTAATCCAATTGAAGGAAAGTTTGGTCAAGCAAAGACAGCATATGGTTTAAACCGTATAAGGGCAAGGCTTGAAAATACCAGTGAGTCTTGGATTGCAAGTATCATATTAGTGCTCAACTTAGTCCATTTGGCTGAGGTGGCACTCTATTGGATAAAAGCAATCTTATTCAGTGAAAACTTTATTCAAAACCAAACCAATTCGATCATAAACTTGAAAATCAATGAAGGCTGAGTTTTTCAGCAGACCCTACCTAATTCGTTAATTTGAAATGCACCTAAAACTTTTAAACCCAATTAATAAACAAAAGAACCTTCTCTAAAAAGAGAGGGTTTCTTTTGTTTAGGGTCAGAGGGATGGCAGTATTGTAAATTCATCTACCATCATTTACGATCATAATCCCACCCCAACCCTCCCGAAGGGAGGGATTCTTACCTTCTTATCTTTATATTAAATAATTTTGATTCCCCCTTTGGGGGTTAGGGGGATAATAGCATTATAAATCTATCCGGTCAATAACTAAACCTATAATTATCAAAATCAACACCTTAAGGTCAGGGGGGAAGGCAGTATGATGAATTTTATCTATTTACTACCATCGGTGTCCGAATAGAATAAATAAAAGTTTAGAAAGCTAGTAATAGTAAGGTAATTCCAAACTTTGAATTGTTTGGAGGTTGCTTTTTTACTTTTTTAAAAGTAATTTGTTCTTTAACGTAAATAGGGTCTGCTGAGAAACTATTTATCTATTGTTTTATAAGGCATTATAGTTATATTTAGGCAATCAAGTGCAAGGTTATTATGACAAAACATTCAAAAAAGCGTGCACCTACTCCCAAATATGTAAGTCAAAACCAGTTGGTTTTAGAAGGTTTTGAGAGTCCTTTTGAGAGAGAATTGAACCCTGCTAACCGTTGGGTTCGTTTGGCTAAGCTACTTCCTTGGGATGAACTGTGTTCCATTTATCGCAAACATTTTCCGGAAAAATCGACAGGCCGTCCTGATTTAAGCCCAAGAGTTGTTTTGGGGTCAATCATCATCAAACATTTATGCAATTTAGATGATAGGGAGACGGTTGATCAGATTTCTGAGAACATCTATATGCAGTATTTTTTAGGCTATTCTTCATTTAGTGATGCACCTGCGTTCGACCCTTCTCTTTTCGTAGAGTTCCGCAAGCGTCTTGGCCTGGAACAGATTAATGCTATTAACCAGCGAATTTTACAAATAAAACGAGAAGCAGAACAAATTAGAGAAAAAGGATCAAATGATGCAAGGGATGATGGTGAAGACCCACCTCACAAAGGGACTTTGATCGTTGATGCAACAGTTTGTCCACAAGATATAGCATATCCTACGGATCTAAATTTGCTCAATGATGCGCGCGAGAAATCCGAATCATTGTTGGATATTGCCTATAAACTTTCCCCTTTAGAGACTAAACCGAGGAACTACAGGGAAAAAGCAAGGAAAGAATATCTAAAGACAGCGCAAAAGAAAAGAAAAACACATAAAGAGATACGGTCTGCTATAGGGAAGCAATTAAAGTATCTCCATAGGAATATACGTTCCATCGAAGGTATTTTGGATACCCTTGACCGGATCCCTTTCGATAGGCAAGAGTATAAATATTGGCTGGTCATCCAGGAACTCTACAGGCAACAAAAGTTGATGTACGATACTAAGACCAAAAGTGTAGACCATAGGATTGTGAGCATTCACCAACCCCATGTTCGTCCCATAGTGCGTGGGAAAACAAATGCAAAAGTGGAGTTTGGTGCCAAGATAAACATGGCACTGGTAGATGGTTTTTCATTTTTGGATGATACTAGTTGGGAAGCCTACAATGAGGGTACCAGATTGAAAGATTGTGTGGAGAAGTACCGAAAGCGGTTTGGTCATTATCCAAAGAACGTTTTGGTTGACAAAATATATTGTACCCGAGAGAACCGTAAGTACCTAAAAGAAAAAGGGATCAATCTCAGGGCCAAACCCCTTGGAAGGCCCTCCAAAAAGGCTTTGTCAAATCAAGTAAGCCTTGGGGAACGTAATCCAATTGAAGGAAAGTTTGGTCAAGCAAAGACAGCATATGGTTTAAACCGTATAAGGGCAAGGCTTGAAAATACCAGTGAGTCTTGGATTGCAAGTATCATATTAGTGCTCAACTTAGTCCATTTGGCTGAGGTGGCACTCTATTGGATAAAAGCAATCTTATTCAGTGAAAACTTTATTCATAAACAAAAACAAACCAATTCGATCATAAACTTGAAAATCAATGAAGGCTGAGTTTTTCAGCAGACCCTAAATAGTTATTACAGTATTGATTTTCAATACCATAATGATGAGTCTTGATTTTTGTTTCCAGAAGCGATAGCGACCTGCCCGTCCGCAGGCAGGTCTTGAATCTTTACTAAACACTAATGATTTACTACTTAATTTCCTCTACAATACTATTCAAATTCAATTCATGTCCCCCCGGATGGGTTTTAAATCTTATATTGGGTAATATTTGGCCAACTCTTAGCTTTTCAAGTTCGATATTTTTCTTTTCAAAATACGGATCATTTTCCCCAACAATATGAATTAATTTCGAAGTATTGGTGAGATGAAGAAAATGTTTTTGATTTAGTTCCTTCGGAAATGCTCCGGAAATGATAAAAAAATAAGAAGGATTAATTTTGTAATTTGCAATCCACCTACTAGCCATACTTACACCTTGAGAATATCCTATAACAACCAATTCTTTCTCTAACGGAATTTCTTCTTTAGTAAAAATAGCATGGATATACTGAAGATTGTTTTCAATTTCTATTGTGGTATTTTCTTTGGTTAGCCAACTCGAACCTATTTTTTTGTAAGAAAAGTCTTTATAGTATTTAGAAGGAGCTTGAGGAGCAATAACATAATTAGTTGTAGGATCTAATTCTTGAAAAAATCGGATAAAATACCTACTGAGATAACCAATACCATGAAATACTAACCAAATCTTGTTAGTCTTGAGAGTTAAGCTAAACAAGGTGCTGTATGTATTGGTACTATGATAAGTAATTTCCTTTTCCATCTTTATTTTTTATAAAAGTATAAATTATCTGAAAAGAAGAAAGTGATTTTTCAGCTTTCACTATTTTTACCTAAAAATATGTTGGACAAAACCTTTATTTTACAAGAATGCGCTAAGATGTGTAAAAATACGCTAATGGAAACTTTAGATATAACATACACAGATGTAGGCGAAGACTTTTTAGTTGCAAAAATGCCGGTTACTCCAAGAGTATATCAACCGGATGGGGTTTTACATGGAGGTGCTATGGTAGCTTTAGCTGAAAGTGTAGGTAGTGCTGCTTCTTATCTGTTTTTAGATACTAAAAAAGTAGCCGTAAGAGGTATTGAAATCGCAGCTAATCATGTAAAAAGTGTAAAGGAAGGTTTTGTATATGCAACAGCTACCGTATTACATAAAGGCAGAACTACACAGCTTTGGGATATAAAAATCAGAAACGAAGAAAAACAATTAGTATCTGTAGTGAAGCTAACAACACTGGCGATTCCTAAAATTCAGTAAAGTTGGATATAACTAAACTAAAGCATAAAGTACAACAGCACTTAGAAGGAAAAAAACCTCTAGTTTTATTTAAAAAACCGGAGGATAAAAATATTAAAGGATATTTTCAAAAAGATACAAACTGTTATTATGTAAGTGATTCTTATAATAATGGATTTGTATTTTGTCCTTTCGATGCTACAGAAGCCAAAATTATTTTTCCAACCAGTCAATGTGAAGTTATAAATACCTCTTTAATAGAGGAGAGTGTAACAGGTCATAAAGTTCCGGTCGCCTCTATTGATTTAAAATTAAATACAGAAGATGATAAAATAAGACATATAGAATTAGTCCGTAAAGCAAAGCATGCTATTGATAGTCAGTTTTTTAAAAAAGTAGTAGTATCTAGAAAATTGCAGTATACCATTGATCAACCGGATCACTTTTTAATTTTTCAGAAGTTGTGTCAAAAATATCCCGAAGCCATGACCTACTTCTGGTATCATCCTAAAGTAGGATTATGGTTTGGAGCTACACCTGAATTATTATTAGGTAATAAAAATTCTTACTACGTAACTACAGCACTTGCTGGTACTAGAAAAGTAGATAATTTAGAGGTTGCATGGCAGTCTAAAGAAAAGGAAGAACAGCAAATTGTCACGGATTTTATTGTACAAAATCTGTCCAAAGAATTCAAGAATATAAAACGTATAGGGCCAGCAACAGTAAGAGCGGGTAATTTATTACATTTAAAAACGGATATTTTTATTGAAGAAGCCATTTCTAATAATAAAATACTATCAATTATTAGCCTGCTGCATCCCACTCCGGCGGTTTGTGGTTTGCCAAGACAAGCTGCATTCAATTTTATTCAAGAAAACGAAGGGTATCACCGTAAATTTTACACCGGGTATCTAGGAGAAATTAATGAAGGTGAACCACATAAAAAAGTTACCCTTTATGTAAATTTAAGATGTATGGAAATTGTACAGGATCAACTGAATATTTATGTAGGTGGTGGAATTACTGCACAGTCTGACCCGGAAAAAGAATGGTTAGAAACCATACACAAGTCTGAAACTATGACTAAAGTTTTATTTAGTAGCTAACTTGACTGATCAGCTTTAGCCTAACTAAGGAAAGGAGTTGGCTCGGCAATTTTTAATTTATTAAAGAATAGGGTTATCAAAGAATTCTAAAGATACAGGATATCTTATATTTGTAAAATCATACTCATACCATAGATGGCTACTCGCATTTATTCGGCTATACCTTTATCACAAACGATTGTTGCCCTTTGTGCAGCTAAAGAAATAAGCAACATTGTAATTTCACCCGGATCAAGAAACGCTCCTTTAATTATAGAATTTTCAAACCATCCTGATATGAATTGTTATAGTATTGTGGATGAACGTTGTGCTGCTTTTTTTGCCTTGGGAATGGCACAACAACTTCAAAAACCTACTGCATTGGTGTGTACTTCGGGGAGTGCCTTGCTAAATTATTATCCTGCAATTGCCGAAGCCTTTTATAGCGATATCCCTTTAATCGTATTAAGTGCGGATCGTCCTATTGAACGTATTGATATTGGTGATGGTCAAACCATTCGGCAAAAGAATGCGTTTGAAAAACATATTTTGTATTCAGCTAATCTATATTCTGAAATTGTGCCTCAAGAACCCAGTACGGATATTAAAATTTTACAGAAACAAAAGGAATCTCAAAAACACAACGAACGCGAAATCAACCTGGCGATTAACAAGGCAATAACGCATCAGGGTCCGGTTCATATTAACATTCCTTTTTATGAACCTTTATATAACACTACTACAAAAGCCCTGGTTACGCCTAAAAGTTTACCACTTAAAAAAGAAACCTTTATACTGTCCGAAGAGGTTAAGAATGACATGTTAGCAAGATGGAATAAGGCTACTCGTAAAATAATATTGATTGGAGTAAATCATCCGGATCCTTTGCTGAATATGTGGATGGATTATTTTGCCAAAGATAGTTCGGTATTGGTTTTAACTGAAACCACCTCTAATGTTCATCATCAAACGCACATCCAATGTATTGACCGCCTGATTACACCATTAACAACTCAGGAATTTAAGGAATTGCAACCAGAGATCTTAATTACATTTGGTGGTATGGTAGTTTCTAAGCGTATCAAAGCGTTTTTACGAAAATATCAACCGGAAACGCACTGGCATATTGATCCGATCAAAGCTTTTGATACCTACTTCTGTTTGACAGAACATATAAAAGAAATTCCGTCAGTTTTTTTTAGTTACTTTTTCAATACAAACGTTCGTAGTACTTCTGGTTCTTATAAGCAACACTGGTTAGCAATAGATCGTAAAAGAGCATATAAACAGAAAGAATACGAAGCTACAATACCTTTTTCGGATTTTAAAGCATATCAATTGATATTCGAACGTATTCCTCATGATATGCAAATACAACTTAGCAATAGTTCAACAATCCGATATGCCCAGCTATTTCCGACCGACCCGTCGCATACTGTTTTTTGCAATAGGGGCACGAGTGGTATCGATGGTAGTACTTCTACCGCTATTGGAGCTGCCCTTTATGCTAATAGAGAAGTGACGTTGATTACCGGTGACCTTAGTTTTTTCTATGATAGTAATGCTTTATGGAATGCATACATACCTGCTACCTTTAGAATTATTCTAATCAACAATTCGGGAGGAGGAATTTTTAGAATTTTACCAGGTAAAGAAGAATCTGAAAGTTTTAAAACTTTTTTTGAAACAGTACATCATTTGACGGCTGAGCATCTCTGTAAAATGTTTAATTTTACCTATCATCAGGCTAAAAATGAAGAAGAAGTTATAAAAGGTTTACAATCGTTGTATAGTAGTGCTAAACGTCCTAAACTACTGGAAATTATCACTTCACGAACTGTTAACGATAAAGTGTTACTTGATTATTTTAAGAATTTATGTTAAGAAAAATGAATAGAATACCTCGTTTACTATTAAATTAATTGAAGAAATATAGTATATTTGAATTATATGCAAAATTAACTTAATTAAACAAACCATCTTATGAGTAAAAGAGAAGCATTAATTACTAAATATGCCGAAGAAATTAAATCAAAATTTAGTGAAGAGCCGGATATGGATCTTTTAACAAAAGTCGTTATCGGTTGCGGACCCGCAATTTATGGTAAAGATGCCTCTACGGTATCCGGAGGTAACGAGAAAGAAATGGAAACCGTTAAAAATAATTTTATTAAGAAAAAGTTGGGTATAACTGACGAAAGTAAAGTTAATGAAGCTTTGGATTCAGTTATGGATGCTTACGGTAAATCTAATAAAAACAGATACCGGGCAGTCGTATACTATATGCTTACTAAACATTTTGGTAAAGAAGAAATTTACAAATAGTATATCACTATAGGTATGATAAAAGCTGTTAAATTTAATTTTGACGGCTTTTTTTATTTTGTACTAAAGTAGTACTTGACTTTCCGGTATTCCTGTACATTTGTAAAAAAATTAAGATGTTAACTTTAGGAACCTATCAAACATTAGAATTGATAAAAGTAAGAGATCAGGGAGCTTATTTAATTGATGATAAAGAAAATGAAGTCTTGCTACCTAATAAGTACCTTCCGGAAGATTTTGAAATTGGTCAAACTATAAAAGTATTTCTATACCTCGATCATGAAGAGCGTATTACTGCAACAACGCTTCAACCCTATATTACCTTACATTCTTTTGCTTTGTTAAAATGTACACAATCAAATGAGGTAGGTGCTTTTTTAGATTGGGGCTTGGAAAAGGAATTATTTGTACCTTTTAAAGAACAGGCAGTAAAAATGAAATCCGGAAAGAAATACCTGATATATCTTTATCTCGACGAAAAATCAGATAGGTTGGTAGCTTCCAGCAAGACTAATAAATTCTTAGACAATTCTTTAGTCCTGGTTTCTGCCTGGGATAAAGTGGATTTAATTGCTTCGCATCCTTCTCCTCACGGATGGAATATGATTGTAAATCAAAAATATCTGGGCTTAGTCTATGAAGATGAAATTTTTCAAGCCATTTCGGTAGGAGATCAAATGGAGGGCTGGATTAAAAAGGTAAGACCTGACGGGAAAATAGATCTAACACTTCAACAACATGGTTTTAGGAGTATTGAACCCAATGCAGAACAAATTTTAAAAGAGCTAAAGGCACATGGCGGATTTATTGATTTAAATGATAAGTCTGATCCGGAAGCTATTAAAGAAGTTTTTCAGCTCAGTAAAAAGAGTTTTAAAAAGGCCATTGGAAATTTATATAAATCACGCCTAATTACAATCGATACCGAAGGTATACACCTTATCGAGAAAGCATAATAATTAGTTGTTAGTAAGGAAGTCCGGTAAAAGGATTGTAAGCGCCCGTATAAAAACTTGCATCTTTATACACAGAGTTTCTTACCGATCCCCTGTTTACGGTAAAATCCAAACGGTTCCTGCCGGTAATAGTAGTTTTATTTAAAATTTGGGTTGGTAATCTAACTGAGAATTGTTCGATAACATGAGGATTTTTTGACTCATATAAATAAGGCGTTCTGTTTTGAAAAGCCTGACGTCTTAAATCAACTGAAAGGTCAATTTCCATAAGGGTAAAGGTGCTTAAAGGAATACTCTTAAGATAAGATAAGGAGGGTTGCTGAATGGTATATTCTATGACCACATCTCCTTTATCCGTTTGATACGGAGCATTTTGATCTAATTGAAGCACGTTGCTTTCCTGTAGTTCTTGTGTATATCCTGAAAACACAAGACTAAAAGTCAAAATAATCCACGTAAAAAAAAGCTTCTTTTTCATCTTTTATAAATTTATCAAAAATTATGCTAGAAACCGGAAAATCCAGAAAAATAAACTAGAACACCTTTCCTTGATGTTTTTGGTTTATTTTTGACAACCATTAGTTGTATATATTATGAGCGAGATTGCCTGGAAAGTAGTTAAAGAATTTGAAGATATTACCTATAAAAAAGCGGAGGGGGTGGCGCGTATTGCTTTTAACCGTCCAAATGTTAGAAACGCTTTTAGACCTAAAACCGTTAGCGAACTATTTGAATGTTTTCTGGATGCCAGAGAGGATACATCTATCGGAGTAGTCTTGCTGTCAGGAGAAGGACCTTCTACTAAAGACGGAGTATTTTCTTTTTGTAGTGGTGGAGATCAGAATGCCAGGGGACATCAGGGATATGTAGATCAGGAGGGCACACCGCGTCTTAATATACTCGAAGTACAACGACTTATACGCTTTATGCCGAAGGTGGTAATTGCAGTCGTACCGGGATGGGCAGTAGGAGGAGGGCATAGCCTACATACGGTCTGCGATCTTACTTTGGCTAGTAAAGAACATGCGATTTTTAAACAAACCGATGCGGATGTGACTAGTTTTGATGGTGGGTACGGATCTGCATATTTGGCAAAGATGGTAGGGCAAAAACGTGCTCGTGAAATTTTCTTTTTAGGTAGAAACTACAGTGCGCAAGATGCTTATGAAATGGGAATGGTGAATGCCGTAATACCACATGAAGAGTTGGAAACAACGGCTTATGAGTGGGCACAGGAAATTTTAGCTAAATCGCCTACGTCTATTAAAATGCTAAAGTTTGCGTTTAACGCTACCGATGATGGAATGGTAGGTCAACAGGTTTTTGCAGGAGAAGCTACCCGATTAGCTTATATGACAGATGAAGCTAAAGAGGGTCGAAACGCTTTTTTAGAAAAACGAAAACCTAACTTTAAAAATATAAAATGGATTCCATAGATATCCATTGGTTCTTTCCTAGCAATAGGTAAATGTTAATTGATAATTCTTAAAATATTACTTTAAGCCTAAAATCTTTTTGACTTCCCTTCTTCACTTTTGTAGTGGAAAAAGGGCAATTAGATCAATATGAATTTAGCAACAATTAGAATTATTGTCTTGTTGTTCTATCGAAGTTTGGGATATTTTTTTGGGTCAACTTCATGCATAATACCATATACCTTTTCAAAAATATCGTCCGTAGAAGGTTTGCTAAAGTAATCTCCATCTGTTCCAAAAGCAGGCCGATGATCTTTAGCGGTCAAGGTTTGCGGTTTACTATCCAAATAAGAGTAAATATTTTGCTCATCCAATAATTTATGCAACATATATCCGGTAGCTCCGCCAGGTACATCTTCATCAATTAATAAAACACGATTGGTCTTTTTTACACTTTCTAAAATATCATGATTCAGGTCAAAAGGCATCAGGGATTGTACGTCAATAATTTCTACGTCAATATGTACTTTTTGTAATTCTACCGCAGTTTCTTCAACCAATCTTAGCGTAGAACCGTAAGAAACAAGGGTGATATCACTTCCCTCTTTTACAGTCTCCACTACTCCAATAGGAGTTCTGATTTCAGATAGGTTCGCTGGTTTTTGCTCTTTAATCCGGTAGCCATTTAAACATTCAACTACAATAGCCGGTTCATCAGAATCCAATAAGGTATTATAAAATCCGGCGGCTTTTACCATATTTCTAGGAACCAATAATAAAATACCTCGTAACAAACTTAATAGTCCGCCCATTTGCGAACCTGAATGCCATATCCCCTCTAATCGATGTCCTCTTGTTCTGACAATTACTGGTGCTTTTTGACGGGCAAAAGTCCGATAACGCAAAGAAGCAAGGTCATCACTTAAGATTTGTAAGGCGTATAGGATGTAATCCAGGTATTGTATTTCGGCAATAGGTCGCAAACCTCGCATCGCCATGCCTACCCCTTGTCCAATAATAGTAGGTTCACGTATTCCTGTATCCGCAACCCGGATATCACCGTATTTTTTCTGAAGCCCTTCTAATCCCTGGTTGACATCTCCGATTTTACCACTATCTTCTCCGAAGATCAGTAAATTAGATTGAGACTCTAGCAACAGGTCAAAATTATCCCTTATAATGATACGGCCGTCCACTTCCGGACTATCTGCGGTATATTCTGGTTTTACTTCTTTAATATGTATCGCCGCACTCTCATAATCATTATATAGATGTGTACTGTATTTAGCTTCCACTTCTTTCATATAAGCGTGTAGCCACTGTTGCATCCCTAATTTTTCTGAGAAATCCTCATGAATAAGATAACGTAATGTTTTCCTGGAAGTTTCAATAATATCACAACGGATGGGTTCTTCTTTTGCTTTTAGAGTTTGTACCAGAGGTACTATAAATTTACGATGCTCACTTTTATCTAAAATAGCTTCAAGGTGGGTGACCGCAGTATTTCTCTCCTCTTTAATTTTAGAAGTATATTCATACCAGGCCTGAGCCTTTCCTTGTCTGACATTTTTTTTAGCTTCTTTTTCTAAAGCTAATAGCTCTTCATGGGTAGCAATTTTTTTATCAAGAATCCAGTCCTTAAATTTTTTATTGCAATCATATTCCCGTTCCCAGTTCAGGCGCTCTTCACTTTTATAACGTTCATGAGACCCAGAGGTAGAGTGTCCTTGCGGTTGGGTTAGTTCTTTTACATGAACAATAACCGGAACATGCTCATTTCTGGCAACCTGGTTTGCTTTTTCATAGGCGGTAACCAGGGCAGGATAATCCCATCCGTTTACCGTTATAATTTCATACCCTTTATGTGTGTCATCTCTTTGAAACCCTTCGAGGATTAAAGAAATATCTTCTTTAGTAGTTTGATGTTTTGAGTGAACCGATATGCCGTAGTCATCGTCCCATATACTGATGACCATAGGTACTTGTAGTACGCCACCTGCATTTACCGTTTCCCAAAACAAACCTTCACTGGTACTTGCATTGCCGATGGTTCCCCATGCCACTTCATTTCCTTGTATAGAAAAATCTTCATAACCGGAAGCAACACTTTTTTCACCCCGGTACACTTTTGAAGCCTGAGCCAATCCTAACAGTCTGGGCATTTGCCCGGCAGTACAGGAAATATCCGAGCTTGAATTTTTTTGAGCCGTCAACTTTTTCCAGCTTCCGTCAGGATTCAGGCTGTGAGTTGCAAAATGACCTCCCATTTGCCTACCAGCGGCAAAAGGTTCTTTTTCAATATCAGCATGGGCATATAATCCGGCGAAAAATTCCTGGATGCTGTATTGCTCAATAGCCATCATAAAGGTTTGATCCCGATAATATCCGGATCTAAAATCACCATTCTGAAATACCCGTGCCATGGCAATTTGAGGTAACTCCTTACCCCCACCAAAAATACCAAATTTGGATTTACCGGTTAAAACTTCTCTTCGACCTAACAAGCTACATTCTCTACTTAACAGGGCTATTTTATAATCCTCAAGCACCTGGTTTTTATACTCTTCAAAAGAGATAGAAGTAGAAGAAGCTGTTTCTGCCTGCATAGATACTAATTTAGCGATTTTACAAATCTAGTTAAAAAACTACTCATTTGCAATTAAAAAACTAGGAGGGGTATTGAAAATAATGTATAGAATCCGTAATGTTGTTATTGAATTCTTTATTTTATGATTTATATGAACATTTTATTAAGAAATATTCAAAAAATTCACATTTCCCCAGTTATTCTATAAAACGCGGAATTAATACCATTCCCTCGTAAATAATCCGATAAGCGTTTTAGGACTTAAGGTAATCATAAAACGAATTTTCTCCGAATAGTTAGGTTGGCTAATTTCCCATCCGTTGTTAGAAACTACCGGAAAAAATAATTCAAAATAATCCTGTACCAGACTTAATCGTATTCCGGCATCATATACAAAATTAGGTTGATTTCCTTTATTCTTTACTAACCCAATATCTCCGTAGGCATATATCCAATTCCAGATATTAGTATTAGCATTAGCCGTAGCAATCCATTGGTTGGCAAACGGGGTATCAAGTTGTGATTTAAATCCACCTTCGGCTGGAATGATTTGCTGGCTCACCAGACCTTCTTCTTCGCTTCTTCCGATATAATTGAAGTCAAATAAATAATCAGAAGGTCGATCTAACGCAAAACTAAAGTAATCTCCATCTCTTTCCGTATCATTGAATAAAAAGGCTCCTGCAAAAAATCGTAGGTTGATAGATCGATTATTTAAAAATAACTTTCGGTAGTTAATCGTAGCTGCTATCTTACTAAAATTTTTAGCAATTTGATAGTCAATAAGATAAGAAGTAAAGTTAGTAAGGTTAAAATCCGAGTAAAGGTATCGGGTATTAAAAACACTATAATCAGGAGTATTAATAATATCGCCTAAGTTAGCCAACTGCTCTTCACCCGGTTCATCCCTAAAAACATTTACACTCCGAATACTTAAGTTTTCCTTTACATTACTTCGTAAATCCTTAGGTCTCCAAAAAAAAGTAACGGAGGGGGAAAACCTCCAGGCAAATAAATTTTCATTATAGCTACGTTTACTTCCGTTTACAATATATCTTATTTGATATAAGCCATCATCGGCTAAAAAATGTCGATACGTAATTCCACCACCTCCAATTAAAGTTTTAGACCCAAAACCGTAACTAGGGGTAATTTTATACGAGAAATTTCGCCTGATAAAAGTAGTATTATAAAACTTGGCTCCTATAGTAAAACCATCATAGATATTGTCAAATTCAAATTCAGGTATAAAAAACATTTGACTTCTGCTAGGGTCTTCAATATCCTCAAAAAACCGAAACTGAAAGGGTTTATTAAAGAGACCTTTTAAATTCTTATAGTTATTTCTTCGGTTTACTTCGGGGATTACCCTATCGTAATCTAATACTAATTTATCGTAATCTTTATTTTCAATAGTGACTTTACGGGTATTAGAAATACTGTCAACCCAAGTGGTAAAAACCGGTTTTTTATCTTTCAAAGCAGTTATGGATACCGGCATTGAATTTTCTTTTGTGTTTTTAATCGTAATTTGTAAAGAATCCTTTTTCTTTTTAACGGATTTAAACGTAAAGTCAATTAACGAATTAGAACCTACAAAATCACTAAAAAACCAACTTACATCTTTATCCGTTTTTTCTTGAAGCAGTTCCTGAAATTGTGAAGAGCCAGTAATAGTAAATTGATTCCGGTCGTAGAATTCTCTTATTGTATTAGAAAGTAGATTAGGAGCTTCCAGATAGGTTTCTAAATAACGCAAACCTACTCCGGCCTTATATGCATTTGCAATGTTTTTATTAAATTTTATTAGCTCATCTTGTGGCAAGTCTAGAGGTTGATGTAAAAACAACCTTGCCATATTCTTGTAAAGTAAAAAGTATTGGTCATTAAACTCAATATCAGAAAGATGAAACCATCGAATACCAATAATATTACTGAGATTACCAATAGCTTTCATTTTTGAGTAATTTTTTTCTGTATACCCCATCATTAGATAAATGTGTAATCCGTCCTTCAACCAGGCATCATATCTGGGATTAATTAGTAAGGTTTTTTCAAGATAGTTCTCAGTAATAGCTTTTAACTGTTTGATTTCATATTGAAAGCCATCCGGGAAGGGTCTTACAATATCAGGAAGTTGATTTAAACCATAGACCGGATTATTTTTATAATCATCTTTTGTAATAATAATCTTTTTATAAGGATAATCTCCCAGATTATTTTTAAGATAATTGATAATTCGGGTGGTGGCAACTTTTTTCATCTCCGAACTTAAATCATTATCCTCAATATTACTAAGCAACTCAAGTTCGCCTATCTGATAATTATAAAATGAGTTTTTCTGTTCTAAGTAAATAATAAGTTCTGTCCGGTTATTACCTGTCAACAATATCTTTTTATAATTCGGAATATTGCTATCTAGTTCGCTTTCTGTTAATTCTGTAGTGACATGGTAAATATCCGGAAGTTCGAATTCAATGGAATAATCGCTAATAGCACTAAAATAGTCGTCTAGGTTTTTATTGCTATAAGTTTGCCAACCTTCCTGATAAACAGCAGGAGTTATATACCAATGTTTCAAATGATAATCACCATTATCATAAAATCCAAAACGGGTAAACTTCTCACTGGGAATTTTTACGGTGTACGCCAATTGCAAGGTATAAGATTGTCCGGGAGCAAGAGGTTGGGGTAACGTGATTTTAATTAGGTCAGCCTGTTCTTCAAAACGTTGCCAGGTTAACATATGGTTCCGATCATCCTGAATTACTTTAATATCTGTACTTCCACGTTCAATATCCTTCGCATAAAAAAATCGTTTTAGAAATTCTTCTGAAAAACGCTTTCCGAGGGGAGTTGTCTTATCCGTATAACTGTTGGCCCAATCTAAAAGAACCAGGTGATCCAGGGTGTCCCGGGACTTATTTTGATAGACAATGTTCTGATCAATAGTAATGGTATGTAGCGCGGCATCCAGTGTTGCATTCATAGTTACCTGATGTTGAGCCGTAAGAAACAACGTCTGTAAACAGGAAATAGCAATAACTAGTTTTCTAAAATTCAATTTTTTATTTTTAACGATAGGCTACAAAAGGAAATACCATAACAATTTTAAAAGTTCGGACTTAAATTAAATTCGTTATAGAATTCATCCAGAATAGAAAGTACTTCTTCCGGGGTGTCCACTACGTGAATCAGGTCAATATCACCTGAACTGATATTTTGAAAACTGTCCAGTAATGTAGTTTTTATCCAGTCTACCAATCCGCTCCAAAATTCGGTTCCAACTAAAATAATCGGGAATTTACCAATCTTATTCGTCTGAATTAATGTGATGGCTTCAAACAATTCATCTAACGTGCCAAAGCCCCCGGGCATAACTACAAAACCCTGAGAATACTTGACAAACATGACCTTTCTGACAAAGAAATAGTCAAAATCCAGGCTTTTATCACTGTCAATATAAGGGTTATCATGTTGCTCAAATGGCAAATCAATATTTAACCCCACCGAAGTACCTCCTGCCAGATGTGCTCCTTTATTTCCGGCTTCCATAATTCCAGGACCACCTCCGGTAATAACTCCATAACCGTGCTGTACGATTTTTTCAGCCACATCTACGGCTAACTGATAGTATTTATTATCTGTTTTTGTCCGGGCAGAACCAAAAATCGAAACACAGGGACCAATTTTACTCATTTTTTCAAACCCGGTGACAAATTCACCCATGATTTTAAAAATAGCCCAAGAATCGTTAGTTTTAATTTCGTTCCATCCTTTGTGACGTTGTTCTTTTCTCATATTTTATAAATCCGTACTTCATAGCCATTGGATTACCAGTAATAAATACGTTAAATGATAATCTATGTGACAATAATAAGTACACTATTTTACACTTGCTATTTGTTTAGGTGCTAATTCTTTCTTTAAGAATCTGGCAGTATGACTATTAGGGTCATTGCTTACTTTTTCGGGCGTTCCTTTAGTGACTACCGTTCCTCCGTTCTTTCCACCTTCCGGTCCAATATCAATAATATAATCAGCAATCTTGACAACATCCAGGTTATGCTCTATTATTAAAACGGTATTTCCTTTGTCGACTAATTCATTTAAAACTTCCATCAATACCCGGATATCTTCAAAATGTAATCCGGTGGTAGGTTCATCCAGAATATAAAAGGTATTTCCGGTATCTCTTTTTGATAGTTCTGTAGCCAATTTAATTCGTTGCGCTTCTCCTCCGGAAAGGGTGGTGGATTGTTGTCCAAGTGTTATATACCCCAGTCCTACATCCTTTATAGTCTTTAACTTTCGGTATATCCGGGGAATCTGATCAAAAAAGTCACAACTATCATTAATAGTCATTTCTAATACATCCGAAATGGATTTTCCCTTATATCGTATTTCCAGGGTTTCCCGGTTAAAACGCTTGCCCTGGCAGGTCTCACATTCTACATATACGTCCGGTAAAAAATTCATCTCTATCACCCGTAATCCACCACCTTTACAAGTTTCACAGCGTCCTCCGGCTACATTAAAACTAAAGCGTCCCGGTTTATATCCCCGGATCATTGCTTCAGGGGTTTTTGAAAATAAATTTCGAATCTCGGAAAATACACCAGTATACGTTGCCGGATTTGACCTCGGAGTTCTTCCGATAGGCGTTTGATTGATATCAATTACTTTATCTGTATGATCCAACCCTGTAATACTTTTATAAGGCATTGGTTCTTTTACCCCGTTAAAGTAATGTGCATTCATGATCGGGTATAGGGTTTCATTAATCAAGGTAGATTTACCACTTCCGGAAACTCCGGTTACTACGATCATCTTTCCTAAAGGCAGGTCAATAGAAACATTTTTTAAATTATTACCCGTAGCCCCTTTTAAACTAATTTTCTTCCCATTTCCTTTTCTTCTTTTTTTCGGAATTTCAATTTCCCGTTTACCGGAAAGGTAATCGGCAGTTAAGGTCTGATGCAGGTACAATTCTTCCGGCGGTCCTTCACTAATAATTTCGCCTCCGTATTTACCTGCCCGGGGCCCAATATCAATAACGTAATCCGCCCGTTCGATCATGTCTTTATCATGCTCCACAACAATAACAGAATTACCCAAATCCCGAAGTTGTACCAGGGAATTAATTAGTTTCTCATTATCTCTTTGATGTAAGCCAATACTGGGTTCGTCCAGGATATAGAGTACTCCTACCAACTGCGAACCTATCTGCGTGGCAAGCCGGATCCGTTGTGCTTCTCCGCCTGATAAGGATTTACTGCTTCGGTTAAGGGATAGGTAAGTAAGTCCCACATCAATTAGAAATTGAACTCTGGTTTTAATTTCTTTTATAATTTCACTTGCAATGCTTTGTTGTCTTTCTGAAAGGCGATCTGTTAGGCCTTCAAACCAATCAGCAAGTTCAACAATGTCCATCAACGCCAGTTCGGCAATATTTTTACCATCTACCTTAAAGTATAAAGATTCTTTGTTTAAACGGGAACCTTTACAGACCGGACAGGTGATATGATCCATAAATTCCTTTGCCCATCGCTTTAAAGAAGCCGAATCATTATTTTTATAAGTATTTTCAATAAAAGTAGCTACCCCTTCAAAATCAATTTTATACGACCGGGTAACTCCCAGAGTTTTACTATTTACCGAAAATTTATCGCTTCCGCCGTATAAAATAACTTGTAAAGCCTCCTTTGGGATACTTGCAATAGGATCACTTAATTTAAAATTGAATTTTTTACCTATTAAGTCCAGTTGTTTAAAGATCCAATTGTTTTTCTGTGGTCCTTGCGGCACGAGCCCCCCGGCTTTAATAGATTTGGTAGTATCCGGGATGATTTTTTTTTCATTTACTTCATATAAACTGCCAATACCGTTACAATTCTGACAGGCACCTTTTGGAGAATTAAAAGAGAAATTGTTTGGTTCGGAGTTAGGATACGAAATTCCGCTTGATGGACACATTAAATTCCGGCTAAAAAAGCGAGATTCCCCGGTTTCCTGTTCAATCACCATTAAGATATCATTACCATGATACATAGCGGTGTTTATGGTTTCCATAAGTCTTTTAGGATCCTCGCTACCATCCTTGTCAATAACCAACCGATCAATGACAATTTCGATATCATGCGTTTTGTAACGATCCAGTTTCATGCCTTTGGTAATATCCTTAATCTCACCATCGGTACGAACTTTAACAAATCCCTGTTTTGCAATTTGTTCAAATAACTCGCGGTAATGACCTTTACGAGAACGAATGACTGGAGCCAGGATATTAATACGTTTTCCGTTATAATTATTAAGAATAAGATCTCGGATCTGCTCATCGCTATAACTGACCATGCGTTCTCCAGTGTTGTAACTATAGGCATCACTGGCGCGGGCGAATAAGAGCCGTAAAAAATCGTAAATTTCTGTAATGGTGCCTACCGTACTACGCGGACTTTTACTGGTCGTTTTTTGCTCAATGGCAATAACCGGGGATAATCCGTCTATTTTATCCACATCGGGACGTTCCAGACTCCCTAAAAACTGGCGGGCGTAAGCGGAAAAGGTTTCGATATACCTACGTTGCCCTTCGGCATAAATGGTATCAAAGGCCAGTGAAGATTTACCAGAACCAGAGAGGCCGGTAATAACCACAAGTTTTTCTCGGGGAATGGTTACATCAATATTTTTAAGATTGTGCACTCTAGCCCCTAAAACTTCAATGTTTTCTTCGAATTCCGCCATATTTTTGCAAAGTTGCAAAGGTAGTGATTTCGCCTTGGATAGTAAAACAAGTGTAACTTTGAGAGATGTTAAAGATTGTTAAGTAGTTATTCTCTTTTTAATATGAGAAGTACAAGGTATTTGTTATTGATTATTAAGTTATAAAGTAGACTAGCCAAAAGGCACTAGGCAAAAGTGTCTGGTGTTATTAATTATTAGGTTACTGAGTTATTAAGTTATTAAGTTGGGTTATTTAGTTTATTTGTTGTTTTCTTAAAATGTTAGAAGTTAGTAATAGACCGAGGGCTGAGGTACTCGAAGCCCGGTTTCTTTTAGTAATTAGCCAAAAGGCATTAGGCAAAAGTGTCTGGCGTTATTGATTATTAAGTTACTGAGTTATTAGGTTATTAAGTTGGGTTATTTAGTTTATTTATTATTTTCTTAAAATGTTAGAAGTTAGTAATAGACCGAGGGCTGAGGTACTCGAAGCCCGGTTTCTTTTAGTAATTAGCCAAAAGATACTAGGTAAAAGGTGATTTTTATATGATTGTTTGATAGTTTTATGTCCTGCTTCTTGGTTCTTGCGTCCTGATTCTCATATCTAATTTCAATTGTCCATAATTTTAGTACTAAATCAAAGCCACAAAAACCAAATTTGCAATATCCCACTCTTTGTTTATTTTCGTAAAAAATTTAAATATGATTTTAGGTATCGGTTCTAGGATTAAACATCCTACTCACGGATTAGGGGTAGTGACAAATGTGACTTCAAAAATGTATTGGGTTACTTTTATAGAGAAGGGACTGGAAACTATTGGGGTAGATGAAGATTTTGAGGTGATTGAAGGAGTAGATGGTGAAGTGGACAGTGTAAGTTTCCTGGAAGTAGAATCTATTTTAAAAAATATACTTAAAAAGTACAGTGATATTTCTGAAATTGTTCCTATCGCAGATAAATGGAAAGGCGGAAAATTAGTTTTAGAACCGGTAGATACGAATCTAGCGTCCAAAGAGGTCCCTATTGATACCTTTTTTCATAAAATTGTAATGGTAAGAGATCGTGTTCGGGTAATGGAGCAAAAGATCAATAGCTCTGCCCTGGATGAACAACTGAAAATTGATTTGCAACAATATATTTCTCGAATTTACGGAAGCCTGACTACCTTTAATGTTCTTTTTAAAAATAAATCACAACATTTTTCAGGAAGTAGTTCTAAATAATGCAGCGTATATCTATTATATTTCTTTGATGCTATTACTTTGTCAATTGTCAATATAGTTTGTTATAAACTTTCATAATAATCAAAAGCCGCTTCTATAATATCTTCGGATACTAACTGGTTAAATACGGCTTCTCCTATTTCTTTTAAGAGTACAAAATAGACATTTCCGTTTTCGTTTTTTTTATCGAAAATAAGTAGCTCTTTAATTTTCATGCGGTCTTCTCTGGCAATAGCCACTTTATTAAAAGTAGCCAGGATTACCTCACTAATTTCAGTCAATTCGTTATTAGTCAAACCGGTTAGTTCTTTAGAAATATAACTTTCAAGAATCATCCCAATGGCAATGGCTTCCCCGTGTAAAAGGATAGGCTTGTCCGGATTTGTCAAGTAAAAAGACTCTATTGCATGTCCTAGGGTATGCCCAAAATTAAGGAATTTCCGAATGTTTTGTTCGGTGGGGTCTTTTTTTACAATATTATTTTTAATAATTACCGAATCATAAATCATTTGACCTAATTCCGAATGATCAACCGCAGATAAATCACTTAGCTTTTTCCAATATCCACGGTCTTTGATCAAACCGTGTTTTAACATTTCGGCAAAACCACTACACATTTGGTTCACCGGAAGGGTTTCTAAATACTCAGGATCGACCAATACCATTTCGGATTCGCTAATAACCCCCACCATATTTTTTAAATTACCCAAGTCCACACCTGTTTTTCCGCCTACGGAAGCATCCACCATAGCAAGTAGGGTAGTAGGTACATTTATATATTTGATTCCTCTTTTAAAGGTACAGGCGATAAAACCACCCATATCTGTAACTACACCACCCCCCAAATTGATCATCAGGCTTTTACGATCCGCCCCTAATTCTGATAAAACATTCCAGATACCGGTACAGGTCTCAATATTTTTATGAATTTCACCCGGTTCTACTTCAATAATTTCAGTATCATACGAAGCTTCAATATTACTCATAAAATGCGCGAAACAATTCTGATGAGTATTTGTGTCTACCAGGATAAATATTCTAGAATGCTCGGCACTTTCTAAATATTTGTTTAATTCAAGGTATGCAGTATGCCCAAAATGTACTACGGAGGCTAAGGAGGTTATCGATTGCATGGTAAAACTATTCTGAACGCGAAATTAACTAGAATTCTATATAATAACACCTTTAAGTACTATTTTTTAAGAATATCAAAAATGGCAAACGCGCCACAAGGATTCATGGAAAAACGGTAACTTTGGAAGACAGGTTTAAATTGAAGAAATATGAAAACAATGGTTCCTATAAATGTACTATTTGACAATACTAAAATCGCTTTTAAATTAAAAAGCGATGCTGATCTGGAAAGGGCTTACTTCTTATTTAAAATGATTGCAAATGAACCGCTGGTAAGGATTGGTACGGCAGTAACTAATTTTGCCCTAAAAGCGCATTTACCCGTTCAGGGATTGATTCGGGCCACTGTTTTTGACCACTTTTGTGGGGGAGTTGATGAAGAAGATTGTCTGCCGGTTATTGATAAAATGTATACGCAAGGTAAAGTATCCTCAGTTTTGGACTATTCTGTAGAAGGTAAAGAAGAAGAAGCCCAGTTTGATGCGGCTTGTCAAAAAATTTTAAAAATCCTTGATTTTGTAGACGAAAAAGAAGCCATTCCTTTTGGGGTGTTTAAACCAACCGGATTCGGACGTTTTGAACTATGGAAAAAAAAGTCTGCTGGTCTACTTTTAACTCCTGAAGAGGAAGAAGAATGGAACCGGATCATAGAACGGTTTCACCTGGTATGTCGTAAAGCTCACGATTGTAATGTACCCTTGCTTATTGATGCCGAAGAGAGTTGGATGCAGGATGCGGCAGACGATCTGGTAACCGATCTGATGAACATTTATAATAAGAAGAAAGCAATCGTGTACAATACCCTGCAGATGTACCGACACGACCGACATGCCTATTTTCAAAAACTACATCAAAAAGCAATAAAAGAAGGCTTTGTTATCGGTATTAAAATTGTAAGGGGTGCCTATATGGAAAAAGAGAATGAACGTGCCAAAGAAAAAGGCTATGCTTCTCCTATTTGTAAAGATAAACAAACCACCGATCAGAATTTTGACAATACACTTGAATATATTTTATCTAACTTAGAACATATTTCGGTGTTTATTGGTACGCATAACGAAGCAAGTTGTTATAAAGCTATTGACTTGATGTCACAATACAACCTGGATAAAACGGATGAGCGAATATGGTTCGGGCAATTATACGGAATGAGTGACCATATCAGTTTTAATCTAGCTGAAGAAGGGTATCAGGTAGCAAAGTACCTGCCTTTTGGCCCGGTAAGAGATGTAATGCCTTATTTGATCCGTCGAGCTGAAGAAAATACCTCAGTTGCCGGACAAACCACTCGGGAGTTAGACCTTATTAGTAAAGAAAGAAAACGACGTAAAGTTTAAGTACTTTTTCGCTAATTTTGTAAGTGCGGATGATTTCTCTCCTCATCATTTCATAAAAGTAGGAATCACTTATGTATTTAGATTAAAACGAAACACATGTCGGTTTTAAAAGACAAAGTATCACAGGATTTTATAGAACTTGAAGAAAAGTACGGAGCCCATAATTACCATCCTCTCCCGGTGGTTTTAGCCAGGGGCGAAGGGGTGTACGTCTGGGACGTAGAAGGTAATAAATATTATGATTTTTTAAGCGCATATTCTGCGGTGAATCAGGGGCATTGTCATCCTAAGATTGTAGATGCGATGACCAATCAGGCCAAAACCCTAACCTTAACTTCCAGGGCATTTCACAACGATCAATTAGGTCCTTACGAAGAATTTGCTACGAATTATTTTAATTACGACAAATTATTACCCATGAATACCGGGGCAGAGGCCGTAGAAACCGCCGTAAAAATTTGTCGTAAATGGGCGTATGAGAAAAAAGGAATTTCAAAAAACGACGCACAAATTGTAGTTTGCAAAAACAACTTTCATGGGCGAACGACTACGATTATTTCTTTTTCTAATGATCCGGTTGCCCGAAAGAACTTTGGCCCTTACACTTCAGGTTTTCTTAAGATTGCATACGACAATCTGGAAGCCTTAGAAGAGGTACTGGAAAATAATGATAATATTGCCGGATTCCTGGTAGAGCCTATCCAGGGAGAAGCGGGGGTTTACGTACCTTCGGAAGATTATTTAATAAAGGCAAAGGCTCTTTGTAAAAAGTATAATGTATTATTTATTGCTGACGAAGTACAAACCGGAATTGCCAGGACAGGCAGGTTACTAGCAACCTGCGGTAATTGTTCCTGTCCGGAAAAAAACTGCTCAGGTACTCCCGAAGTAAAGGCGGATATTTTAATATTAGGAAAAGCCTTAAGCGGGGGAGCTTATCCAGTTTCAGCAGTCTTGGCGAATGATGATATTATGGAAGTCATCCGGCCCGGAAATCACGGAAGTACCTTCGGAGGAAATCCGGTGGCTGCGGCAGTCGCAATAGCCGCCCTGGAAGTTGTACGTGATGAAGAATTGGCGGAAAATGCGGATCAGTTAGGAAAATTATTTAGATCCGAATTGCAAAAATACGTGGATCGTTCTTCGATTGTTCAGCTAGTTCGAGGAAAAGGCTTACTAAATGCCATTGTTATTAATGATGATGAAAATAGCGATACCGCCTGGAATATTTGTATGGCTTTAAAAGATAACGGGTTATTGGCAAAACCTACGCATGGTAATATCATTCGTTTTGCACCGCCGTTAGTAATGACCAAAGAAGAATTGCTGGACTGCGTTCATATTATTATAAAAACCTTACAGGATTTTGAGTAAGTATGTTTTATCTATTGGTGTCCGGTAAAGCTTTAAGATCGCTATCGCTTCAAGAATCAATACTAATTATTATCATATTGAAAATTAGTATTATAACTCGTGGTGTATTTAAATAATAGTTATTATAAAATCCGTCCGTTCGAGTGCTTCGACCAAAGGAAGAAGTGTATCGAGAACAAGGATTTTTAGTTAAAAAAGCTATTCTCGATACATTTTTTCTTCATTTCATTACGAAAAAACACTCGAATTGACGCTTTTTTCCCTTTAAATGCATCAGAGATTATGATAATTATTAACTTTAAAAAAACAAAACACTTTTTAAAAAAGTAGAAAAGCAACCTCCAAGTACTTTAAAGTTTGGGATCATTCTATTTTTCTTATCGTAGCCAAAATTAAAAGGTCATTGCGAAGAAGTGGTAATTATTAGTTTTACCTTACCTTCTCTACAATGACCTTCCTTTATTTTAGACAAAAGCGAATTATCCTATTCGGACGTTCCGCTTTCATAACTTCTTTGCATTTCTTCAATCATTAATTGATATCCTTCAAAACCTACCGTAACAAATATATAGATCATATAGATTAGTACTAACAAACTTAGAACAATTCCGATAATTGCCAGAATTCTTCCGGCCTTAATATTTTCAAATCCACTATATAGACTAGGATCGGTATTGTATAGCTCTGTGTCTTTTTTAGCAAAGTATAAAGCGATGATAGCAAATATAATTCCGGGAATCCCCCAGCAACAACAGCCTAAAAGAGATAAAATTCCGAAAATTAAAACTAAAGTCGAATTGGGTAATTTTTGTTTTTCCATAAAATATAATTAAGTAAAGATAAATTTCATTTTTAATATATAATTGCCCACCATAAAAACTACAATAGCAGTAATTAGCGTTAACTTTAAATACCAACTGTATTTAATTGTTACAAAGAATTCAGATAAAATAAAAAGTAAGAAGCCTAAAAGCGGATAAATAGCCGGGTACATATAAAAAGCTGCTTTAAATTCCCCTTTAGCGAGTAGCCATAAGGAACGTTGCATACCACAACCCAGGCAATCAATTCCTAAGAAATACTTATTTAAACATGGTAACATATATTCTTCCAAAATACGCTCTTTATGAAAGCAATATACATAATTTGGATTGAATTTATTTTGAAAGAATACTAAAGAATACCGGTTTATTAGTAATTTCGTAGTTAAATAATTTAGTTTGAAAAAGAAAATAGCGGTCATAGCTATACTTGTCGGAGCCCTAATCCTCATTGTACAGCTTGCTTTAAAAAGTAAAGGCTATTATGTGCAAAGTGTAGGTATTCTATTACTTATGGGTGGCCTTTTTCTAATAAATACTTCCATTCCTTCTTCTACATCAAATGTAGAAAAGGATAAAATTGAAAAAGATACTAGCGAAAGTTATGAAGATAGGGGATAAAGTTTCGGTATTAGACGACCCTATAACCGGTGTCATTACTAAAGTTGAGAATGATCAGATTATTATCAGAACCGAAGATGGTTTTGAAATGGAATTCACTCAGCAGGAATTAGTAGTGGAACATAGCACCCTATCCTTGGTACCATCTTTAGAAGAAATAACAGATGCCGTTCAAGACAAAGAACACTTTAAAAAGAAATCTAAGAAACCCCTTATTACTACAAAAAAGAAAGAAATTCCTGCAATGGAAGTAGATTTACATATTCATAAGTTAACTGAATCTTCTAAGGGAATGTCTAATTACGACATGCTAAATCTGCAATTGGAGACAGCTAAGCGACAATTACAATTTGCAATAGAGAAACGTATATCACGAGTCATATTTATTCATGGAGTAGGCCAGGGAGTCTTAAAAGAAGAATTACGTTACGAATTTTCTAAATACGATGGTATTAAAGTAAGTGATGCGGACTACCAGAAGTACGGTTTGGGGGCTATGGAAATTTATATCTATCAAAACCCAGATAGAAAATAGGATAACAACTACAGACAAATGATTATTCGATTTAACCGGTCACTAAATACAAATAAAATCTATTTATTCTGTACCAATCTTTGCGTACCCAGTAAAATTACTTCATTTCGTAAGGATATGCCTTCTCCGTTTAAGGAAGTACCTATCATGGTTAGGGTACGATCAAAGGTTAAAGTGGTATCCGTACTTTCAACTTCTACGTACTGAAATACACCGGCACCACTAATACTTTTTAGTTCAAAATCCACATTATTTTCTGATGGCGGAATAATACTGCAAAAATAGGTGTCCGGATTAATACCTTCGGTTAATTTTCTGTAGATTAATAAGTTAGTTTGTTCGGTTAAATTGATAACAATATCTTCAGCAGAAAAAGTATTAATGTCAAATGTAGAGCTGGAAAAGTTAAATGAAATAAGCTCATCCCGGTTATCTGAAACTTTGTAAAAAACAAAGTCATTCGTATCGTTATTTCCACAACTATCCAGGTTTGCTTCAAAGTCTATATCTCTGGTAATCTCATCACCTTCACTACAAGCTATTATGAGTATTATAAAAAACCCTAAAATCCAATAATTTTGAAACATCCTATTTATCTACTGAAGTTATACTATCTCTCTCGACTTCGCGAAACCCTAAATTTAAAAAGTCTTCATCAAAAGAATCCTGGTTTTCGGAAAATATCAGGTTAAATAAAGATACTTCCGTGCGATAGGTTACCTTATAAACATTATTCTGAGTAATAGGCTCAATTGCCCCCGGTATTATATCTTCCATGCTATTAGTATCCAGATATTCCGGAATACCGTCCCCATCCGGGTCATACTGCTCTGGGTCGTCATTTTCGTTTAAAACTTCATCTCTTGTCAAAATACCATCCCCATCATCGTCATTATCCCGGTAATTAAATATACCATCTCCGTCCGTATCATCGTCTCTTGGGTTTCCATTTCGATTTAAATCTTCTCTGATGGTAGGTACTCCATCACCGTCATCATCATTATCCCTATAATCAGGGATACCATCTTCATCCGTATCTCTATAACTATCATCTGTGGCAATCCCGTTTGATAATTCGGCACTGGTTAAAATACCATCATTATCATCATCCGTATCCAGATAATTAGGAATACCATCATTGTCAGTGTCATCATCTGTCAAATCATTATTAGCATTTAAATCTTCAATTTCAATAGGATCAACCATTGGGTCATCGTCTAATGCCGGTACCCCATCTTCGTCATCCTGTTCTACGATAGTTACCGTAATCTGCGCCAGTCCTTCGGTACTTTTTACTTCGTTAATAACATTAATATCACTATCAGGAACCGTATTACAGTAATAGTCATTAGTAATATCACGGTCAAACTGCCGGTAGGTTAATTCATTGTTACCTTCAGACAGCATAAAAGTCAGTGGGGTTTCGGTTTCAGAACTGGCGTCGTATTGGTCACTTATAAAATTATAAGAAATAGCTTCATCAAGTTGCGGATTAATTTTAAAGAAAACAAAAGAGTTTTCTTCAATTCCCGGGCAAACATTCAGGTCTAACTCATCAAATTCAAAACTAGTCACAATAATATCCCCATCATCACAAGCAGTCACGACCAGGCTGAGTACGAAAAGAAATAGACTATTTTTAAAAAATCTTATCATATGATACGCTTTATTCTACTTAATGACGCTATAATTTATACAATGTTGTATAAAGGCAAAAATAATGGATTTTAAAGATTATCCTGACAAGCTATTTCAATAAAGTTTTTTAAAGTAGTTTTGTATCTCTAAAGTAATTCGCATATGCAGGTTTATTTTGATAATGCAGCTACTACTTCTATATTCCCCGAAGTAATACAACGTATGACGGAGGTAATGCAGCAACCATATGGAAATCCGTCATCCACACATGCTTTTGGACGATCTGCTAAAAGCGAACTTGAAACTTCAAGAAAAGAAATAGCAAAAATCATAGGAGCTCAGGCCTCCGAAATTGTATTTACTTCAGGAGGTACTGAGGCAGATAACCTGATTTTAAACAGTGCGGTTCGAGACTTGAAGGTACGTCATATTATCACTACAAAAATCGAACATCATGCGGTCTTACATACGGTAAATTCTTTACAACTTTATGATCCTTTAAAAGTTAGCTATATACCAGTGCTATCAGATGGAAGTATTGATTATCGAAAATTAACTGAATTTTTACAACAATCGCAACAATCTAAAGAAAAAACCCTGGTTAGCTTAATGCATATCAATAATGAAATCGGGACTATACTTGATTTACAAAAAACCGGAGCATTATGTCAAGAATACGGTGCTTTGTTTCATAGTGATATGGTGCAATCCTTTGGGCATTATCCCATAGTCATGGAAGAACTTCCGATTGATTTTGCGGTTGCCAGTGCACATAAGTTTCACGGCCCTAAGGGTATCGGTTTTGCTTATATTAAAAAAGGTTCTGGTATTAAATCCCTTATTTACGGCGGATCGCAAGAAAAAGGAAATAGGGCAGGTACCGAAAGTTTGCATAACATCGTAGGAATGGCAACCGCTCTTAAAATTGCTACTTCTCAACTTGAAGAAGACAGAAGGTATATAGAAGAAATAAAGAAATATTTTACGGATCAGCTTAAAAATGTATTTCCGCAGGTTCGCTTTAATGCAAAGAGTGATACCAATAATCAAAATACGTACACCCTGGTAAATGTTTTACTACCAGTATCGGTTCAAAAAGCAGCGATGTTATTATTTCAACTGGACATTGCCGGAATTGCTTGTTCAAAAGGAAGTGCTTGTCAAAGTGGAAGTACCAGCCATTCTCACGTTTTACAGGAGATTTTATCAGAAGAAGACTTGCAAAAACCATCTTTACGTTTTTCTTTTTCTAGATATAATGCAAAAGATGAAGTAGATTATTTTATAGATACGTTAAAGAAATTGGTGTAGTTTTAGCCAATCAGTCTTGAAATAATGAATTCTTCATATAGAACCTCACTTCATTAAAGATCAAAAGTGTGTTGACCAGATAGTAATCTCCTTCGGAAGCTAAAAGGTTTTTTCTAGAAATCTAAAATTTCATTGCTAATTTTACGTTTAGTACTCTGGGGGATAAAAAGTTAGGTACAGCAAATTGCAATCCCGAAGATGCATCTCTGACAAAGGTGTTTGTAATAGCGTTTTGGCGGTTAAAAATATTAAAAACCTCTAGTCCTAAGCTTAAGGATTTAAAAGAAGAAAACAATCCGCTTTCCACTTTCTTTTTCTCTTCATCGATAAAGATATAAGAAATCCCTAAATCCGCCCGGTGATAATCCCTAAGGCGTTGATCTCTAAAATTTTCTCCTTCTGAATTTTCGGTATAAGGATCTGCATAATTAGGCGTACCACCCGGAACCCCGGTTTGGAAGAGTAAATTTAGGTAGGCTTTTAAATTAGGAATAGTAGGAACATAATCCTGAAATAATAAACCTACTTTAAAGCGTTGATCGGTTGGTCGTGAAATAAACCCACGGTCTTCAATATTTTCTTCTGTCTTTAAATATCCCACGCTTAACCAACTTTCGGCACCGGGAACAAAATCTCCGGTTAAGCGGACATCAACTCCGTAAGCATAAGCTTTGGCATTATTTGCCGCTTCGTAACGGATTCGTACATTTTCAATAGTGTATGGATTTACATCAGTTAAATATTTATAATAAATTTCTGAAGTTAAGGTAAACGGCCTTTTCTTTAGTAAAAAACTATAATCGTTACCCAGAACGATATGAACGGATTGTTGTGCTTTTACATCTGGTTGTACGGTTCCCGTAGAATCCCGTAACTCTCGATAAAAAGGAGGCTGATGATACCAACCTCCGGAAAGCCTAAAGATCATATCGGTTTTTTCCCAATCGGGTTTTAGGGCAACCTGCATTCTTGGACTTATTTTTACTGAAGCACTAGAGCTTATATTTTTACCGTGAACATTCCAATAATGACCACGAACTCCGAAATTAGCCCAAAGTTCATGTTCTTTCCATTGCGTTCGAATACTGTATTGTCCGAAACCAGATACACGGTCAATTTTAACTTCATTTAATGCCCGTACCGAATTAAAAGGTACGATCGGACTTACATTAGGATTGTAAGGTTGATCATTTACAAATTCGGAAAATGGCGGACGTATGGAAAAACCCAGGGAGTCGATAATCTCATATTCCTGTAAACGATCCAAAATATCTTCTTTAGTATACTTAATACCCCAATCAACCTGATGTTCGTCTTTATTATAAGTACCTTTATGCTCTGCATTGATAATAATGGCATCCAGGTCATTTCGGGCATGGATAAATTGAGACCCGGCCCCTCTAAAAAATTCCACTTCTCCCACATTTTCACTGCCAATATCATTATTTACATCTCCCAGCGCATAATTTGCTAAAATGTCGTAATATTCTTGCTCCTGAGTTTGGTAGGCAGAACCGATAAATCGAAGCGTTGTATGTTCAGTAGGTTTATAGGTGCCTTTTAATGCTCCAAAATAAGTATCATATCGATCAATCTCTTCTCCCTCGTAGATCACCCTCAATTGTTGATTACTTTGTAAGTTACCGAAGTTGATAAAACTTTGTATAGGTTGAAAATTATAACGGTTGATCGCTAAATTTCCTAAAAAACCTAATTCAAATTTATTAGAAAAGTTATAAGAAATATACGTTTGAATATCTCCAAAGGTTGGTCGGAAATTAACATCAGTTGGTCGGGATTTTACAATAATACTATTATCCCGAAAACGAACTCCCAGGATTGCTGCTAGCTTTTTATCTTTTGAGATTCCTTCGGCGGAAACAAAAACATTTCCCAGGCCGGTAATAATCCCGTCTCGATTTGAATTACCACTACTAGGCCTTGTACCTACCAGCATTCCAATATTTGCCGTAGCACCAAATCCCGTGGGACGTCTGTAAGTAATATCTAAAACCGAAGATAATTTATCACCGTACTTTGCTTGAAAACCCCCAGCTGAAAAGTCGACACTTCTAACCAAATCGGTATTTACAAAACTAAGTCCTTCCTGTTGTCCTGATCTTATTAAGAACGGACGATATACTTCAATTTCATTTACATACACCAGGTTCTCGTCAAAATTACCTCCCCTTACCGAATATTGCGTACTTAATTCATTATTAGAACTGACTCCCGGTAAGGTCTTTAATAAACCTTCAACCCCCGGATTTGCCGATGGGGTCAACCGAATGGTTTCCGGGTCCAGGGTAGTGATACCTTCAACGGTCTTCTTTTCCCGGCCACTTATAATTACTTCACTAATCTGTTCAATATCCGTTTTTAAAACCGGATTAAGTTCGTACACCTGATTCTCTTCAAGTGCTATTTTAAAAACAACATTTTTAAAACCTAAATAACTTATAGAAACTTTTATTTCCTGATTTGCCGGTACCAGAAGTTCATAAACCCCATTATTATCTGATAAAGTACCATCTTTATTGTAGCGGATGCTGGCACCTGGAACCGGTTTTTTTTCTTCATCTAAGATGACACCTTTTAAAAGTGCTGACTGTGTATGAACTTTAAAAGTGATAAGGTACATTGCCGCTAACAGCAAGAAAATAAGTTTACGCAAAAGTTAGTATTTAAGGTTTACGATAGAATGTAGTGTTCAATACAGTACGGTTTCCTACTTTATCTAACACGATTACTTCCAGATTATTTTGTGCGGTATCTATAATAGCATCTTTAAATTTGTAAATCAACATTCCGGTTTTATAATCATATTCAGTTAAAATAAATTTACCATTGAGAGTCGCTTTATATGATTGTATTCCGGTTTCCATATCATCAATTTTGAGTTTTAACTCCGTTTCATAAGAAATCCATCGGTCTTTATCAAAATTAACCGGTGTAATTACCGGAGGTATACTATCTGTATAAATGCCATACGTTCCAAAATTACGGGTTTTGGTACTAAGTCGAGTGCCTTTTAGCGAAGTGGTTGAATAATAAACTTTTCCATTTTCTGTAAGTTCGCCAAAATATAATTTAGAACGGTCTTCGGGTTTGTAATTAGAAACATCCGCAGCTATCGTTATTTTTTTATGTAGAGGTATTACATCCTTATGTAAGTATAACGTACTGCCCTCAGTATCTATAGTGATAGTAGCATCCTCATACAATACTTTTTTTGGTATGTACACATCAAAAATCCCTTTATTAAAAGTAAAAAGGTCATTAGCATCTACGGTAATACCTTTAGCATTTGTTATATCCTTATTATTATCTTGTTGTTGGGTAGAGTAGGTAAGAGGTATTTGTATAGTTGTGGTATTTTGTTGAAAGTCTTTTAAAATGATTTCCACATTGTATGACATTTCTTTTTGAACTTCTAGAAAACCATGATTTACCGTTTTATCATAAATACTTAAGGGATTATTTTTTAAGATAAACAACCTGGCAATTCGATCATTATTAGTTTGATAGTAGCTGTAATCCGTAAGTTGGTTGATGTACCGGGTTTCAGAAAAGGAGAAACGATTCATCTCCATCGTAAATACGGATTGGCCGTTAACTATCAATTGATAACTGTATACACCGTTTTGATTTGAACTGCCATTTTGACGATCAAACGCCTGAATTCCAAAACCTATCTTTCCATTAGTTGCTACCGGAAGTGCCTGATATGTATGCATATCTGTTTGAGTAATATTTAGTTGCATCGGAGTTTGTGACAAAGCCATATCCTGACCTTTTGCCTGGTATAAAAATAAATTTTGAATAACAGGAGCAACGGTATCTTTTACTTCTAGGTCATACTTAAGGGGATTCAGCGGTCTGGAATAAGCATCCCGTATTTCAAAATGCAAATGAGGTCCGCCACTTCCACCGGTGTTTCCACTATAAGCTAAAAGTTCATCTTTTTCCAGAGTAAGAATACTATCTTTTGGGTATAATTCAATTTCAAAAAATTCTTTAGCGTATTGACGCTTTTTTACGTAAGCCTCGATTTTTGGAGCAAATTCCTTTAAATGCGCATATACGCTAGTTTGTCCATTGCCATGTTTTACATACAAAGCTTTTCCGTAGCCAAAATGGGAAATCTTAATTCTGGAGATAACCCCGGGTGCCGCAACAAATACCTCAGCTCCTTCCTGACCCTTTGTTTTGATGTCCAAACCGGAGTGAAAATGATTAGACCTTAATTCGCCAAAGGTGCCGGATAACTCTAAAGGGAATTTTACGGGTGAATTAAAGTAGTCATTCTTATTTTTAGTCTGGCTATACCCTAAGAATCCAAAAAATAAGCACAAAAAAAATAGTATTCGCATAGAAAGTAAAAGTAAAAATTTTGTAGCTAAAAATCAGGAATTGTCTTATGAAAAACTAAAGAGCTATAAATTAATGACTTGATTTCGTTTCTTGATAATTATTACCAAATTAGTTTATAAAGTATTGGGTATTCTCAATTGGTATGTTAACTTTGTGATAAGTTAATATCGCTGAAAGCAACATAAAAAATGATCGAAATTGTTGATGCTCTAGAAAGTAAGATTACTTTATTACTGGATAAATACCAACAATTAGAACAGCAACGTAATACACTGCAAGAGCGTATTATAAAACTTGAAGAAGTAAATAAGTTGCAGGTTGAGGAAGTGAAGCATTGGCAGGAAAAATGTTCTGCTATGAAAAACGCCCAGGCGATGTTAGGTAGTAATGAATACAAAAAAGAAACCAAACATAAAATTAATACGTTAATACGGGAAATAGATGCCTGTATTGCTTATCTCTCTGAATAATGATGCATGCCGGAGCAGTTAAAAATTAAAATATCAATAGCTGATAGAATTTACCCGCTTACTATTCATCCTGACCAGGAAGAAGGTTTGCGGATTGCTGCTAAAAAGATTGAAGCCATGATTAAACAGTACGAGCAGAATTATGCGGTGAGGGATAAACAGGATGTATTAGCCATGAGTGCCTTGCGATTTGCAGCACAAACGGAACAAACGGTTTTAGAAAATGATAAGGATAAAGAAAAAGTATATCATAAGCTAATGGCTTTGGATCATTTACTGGATCATCATTTGTCATAACGTTCATTCACATAGCATTAAATTACTGCCTGTACTAGTTATATTTTTTGATAAACTCAACAAGAATTTTTTTAAAAAGGGTGAGTTTAAGTTGTAAGAGCGTGCCGTCGCTATGTTTTACTACATAGAGGAGCGGATTATCGAGCAGCTTGTTAGCCCTAAACCTGTTTTTACAGAGTTTATACAAAACCCGGCTGGTACAGGCTTTTTTTATATATAACTACAAACATTATGGAAACAATCATATTTATTATTATTGCTTTAATTGCCGGTGTAGTCATCGGATTTTTTATAGCAAAATACCTGGAACGCTCCGGTTCTTCATCTCTGACCGCTAATGCTAAAAAAGAAGCGGAAACCATCCTAAAAAATGCAACTAAAGAAGGAGAAAGTATAAAAAAAGATAAAATATTACAGGCCAAAGAAAAGTTTATCGAGTTAAAGTCCGAACATGAAAAAGTAATTTTCTCAAGAGATAAAAAAATAGCAGAGGTTGAAAAAAGAACCCGAGATAAAGAATCACAAATATCCGAAGAAGTCAATAAAAACAAAAGAATTAATAAAGTCTTAGAAGAAAAACTAAAAGACTACGAAAACCGAAGTGAATACCTGGAAAAAAAGAAACTTGAACTAAAGAAGTTACATAAAAGCCAGGTGCAACAATTAGAAGTAATCAGCGGGTTATCTGCAGAAGATGCCAGGGCACAATTAATTGAATCTTTAAAAGAGCAGGCAAAAACAGATGCCATGGCGGTGATCCAAGATACGATCGAAGAAGCCAAACTTACTGCACAACAAGAAGCAAAAAAAATAGTGATCAGTACCATTCAACGTATCGGAACCGAAGAGGCCGTAGAGAATTGCGTATCCGTTTTTAATATTGAAAGTGATGATGTTAAAGGACGAATCATTGGAAGGGAAGGAAGAAATATCCGGGCTATTGAGGCTGCTACCGGGGTTGAAATTATTGTGGATGATACTCCTGAGGCAATCATACTTTCCTGTTTTGATTCGGTGCGAAGGGAAGTTGCCCGCCTTTCTTTACATAAACTAGTAACCGACGGACGTATTCACCCGGCACGAATAGAAGAAGTAGTTAAGAAAACCCGGAAACAAATCGATCAGGAAATTATTGAAACCGGTAAACGTACGGTTATTGATTTAGGAATCCACGGATTGCACCCGGAATTAATTAAAATGGTAGGAAGAATGAAATACCGTTCTTCTTACGGTCAAAACCTGTTACAACACAGTAGAGAAGTAGCTAAACTCTGTGGGGTAATGGCTTCGGAAATGGGATTGAACCCAAAATTAGCAAAACGGGCCGGATTATTACACGACATCGGTAAAGTTCCGGAAACCGAAACGGAAACACCTCATGCTATTTTGGGAATGCAATGGGCAGAAAAGCACGGTGAAAAGCCGGATGTATGTAATGCGATAGGAGCTCACCATGATGAAGTGGAAATGACTTGCCTTATTTCTCCAATCGTACAGGTGTGTGATGCTATTAGCGGTGCCAGACCTGGTGCAAGAAGACAGGTACTTGATTCTTATATTCAACGTTTAAAGGACCTGGAGCAAATTGCCTTTGGGTTTAAAGGGGTTAAAAAAGCCTATGCCATACAAGCAGGTAGAGAACTACGAGTAATTGTTGAAAGCGAAAAAGTAAATGACGAAAGAGCAGCAAGCCTCTCTTTTGAGATTTCCCAAAAAATCCAAACGGATATGACGTATCCGGGACAGGTTAAAATTACGGTTATCCGTGAAACACGAGCGGTAAATATTGCGAAGTAGTTTGATATAATCAACTTCAAACAAGATCAAAAAAAACTCCCGAATGAATTTCATTCGGGAGTTTTTTTGTTATATAAATTCTTTTAAGACTCTGCGGACTCTTCTTTTTTACTAATTTTAATAGTCAACTCTTTAGAGCTTTCATCAAAATCCATAAAAATAGCATCACCTTCCTGTAATTGCGAATTGATGATTTCTTCAGCAAGGGCATCTTCAATATATTTTTGAATAGCTCTCTTTAAAGGTCTTGCTCCATACTGCTGGTCAAATCCTTTATCTGAAATATAATCCTTGGCTTTATCGCTTAACTTAAGGTCATAGCCTAATCCATTAATTCTACCGTACAATTTATCTAACTCAATATCGATGATCTTATGGATATCTTTTCTTTCCAGAGAATTAAATACAATCACGTCGTCTACCCGGTTTAGGAACTCAGGAGCAAAAGCTTTTTTCAAAGCTCCCTCAATAACCCCTTTGGCATATTCATCAGACTGTGATTTTTTAGCTGCAGTTCCGAATCCAACTCCCTGACCGAAGTCTTTTAACTTTCGAGCTCCGATATTAGAAGTCATGATGATGATCGTATTTCTAAAATCAATTTTTCTACCAAGACTATCGGTAAGGTATCCGTCATCCAATACCTGTAACATCATGTTAAATACATCCGGATGCGCTTTTTCGATTTCATCTAATAAAATTACCGCATATGGTTTTCTACGTACCTTTTCGGTTAGCTGTCCACCTTCTTCATAACCTACGTATCCCGGAGGTGCTCCAATGAGTCGGGAAACAGCAAATTTCTCCATGTACTCACTCATATCAATACGAACCAAAGCACTTTCGCTATCAAACAGCTCTCTAGCCAGAACTTTGGCTAACTGCGTTTTTCCGACTCCGGTTTGTCCTAAGAAGATAAAAGAACCAATAGGTTTATTTGGATCCTTCAGTCCAGCACGGTTACGCTGTATCGCTTTCACCACCTTAGTAACGGCTACATCCTGTCCGATTACCTTTCCTTTAATAAGTTCAGGCAATTCAACTAGTTTATTACTTTCGGTTTGAGCAATTCTATTTACAGGAATTCCTGTCATCATAGAAACTACATCGGCTACACTTTCTTCATCTACCGTTTCTTTATGTAGTTTAGAATCTTTCTCCCACTGTTCCTGAGCTTTTCCTAGTTCTTTTTCAAGATTTTTTTCGTCATCCCTCAGTTTAGCTGCTTCTTCATATTTCTGCTTTTTGACAACATTATTTTTATGTTCCCGTACTTCTTCCAGCTTCTTTTCTATGTCAAGGATACGCTTCGGTACATCAATATTAGTAATATGCACCCGTGACCCGGCTTCATCCAGAGCATCAATGGCTTTGTCCGGTAAAAACCGATCGGTCATATAACGGTTTGTCAACTTTACACAGGCTGCAATAGCTTCCTCAGTATAGGTAACATTATGATGTTCTTCGTATTTTTCTTTAATATTATTTAAAATCTCTATCGTTTCCTCAATATTGGTAGGCTCAACGATTACCTTTTGGAAACGTCTTTCTAAGGCTCCGTCTTTTTCGATATACTGTCGGTATTCATCTAGTGTAGTGGCACCAATACATTGAATTTCGCCCCTGGCTAACGCAGGTTTAAACATATTAGAAGCATCTAAGCTTCCGGTAGCTCCACCGGCTCCGACGATCGTATGGATTTCATCAATAAAAAGAATAATATCTTCATTCTTTTCTAATTCATTCATTACCGCTTTCATCCGCTCTTCGAATTGTCCGCGGTATTTAGTACCTGCTACTAAACTTGCCAGGTCTAAAGTAACTACCCGCTTATCAAAAAGAATTCGGGAAACTTTTCTTTGTACAATACGTAAAGCAAGACCTTCTGCAATAGCAGATTTTCCTACTCCCGGTTCTCCGATCAACAACGGATTGTTCTTTTTACGACGGCTTAAAATTTGTGAGACTCTTTCAATCTCCTTAGTCCGGCCTACTACCGGATCCAATTTACCTTCTTCGGCCATGGCAGTTAAATCCCTTCCGAAATTATCTAAAACCGGAGTTTTGGATTTTTTATTCGATTTATTTCCTCCGGAAGGAGAATTAAAGGGATTGTCCTTAGCACTTTCATTAGACAAATCATCATCTTCAGAAAAGGACTCGGCTTTTGTATCTTCTATATAGTCATCTTCGTTTGCAATCATATATTTAAATTGATCTTTTACGTTATCATAATCCACTTTCAACCGGTTTAATAACTTGGTTGTAGGATCATTTTCATTCCTTAAAATGCACAGTAATAAATGTGCGGTACTGATGGAAGAGCTTTGAAATAATTTTGCTTCCAGAAACGTGGTTTTTAAGGCTCTCTCTGCCTGCCGGGTAAGGTGTAAGTTTTTCTTTTCGTTAGAAATTACCGCAACCCCCGGGTTAGCAGGACTTAAAATTTCCACTTTTCGACGAAGGTTGGTTAAATCTACCTCCAGTGCATCCAATATATTAATAGCTTTGCCACTCCCATCCCGAAGCAAGCCTAGCATTAAGTGTTCAGTACCAATAAAATCATGACCCAGGCGTAAGGCTTCCTCTTTACTGTAAGCGATCACATCTTTAACTCTGGGCGAAAAATTATCATCCATAAATTCTTTCTTCTTACTTTTCTAATCCTTCTCTCTTTTACTAAAATAGTAATTTTTACTATCAAATCTCAAAAACTATTCCTTTAATTCTGATAATAATACATATGACAGTTTTACAGGAGAAAAGTATAAGTATTCCTAATTATTTGGTTAAAGATACTATTTGATCTACAAACCCATTAAGAGAATAGCTTAAATAAATAACGCAGATGCGGTTATGGCTGCTCGTCATTATTTTTGTCAAGTTTATGTACAGACCTAAAATAAGCTTGAAATTGTTATTATTGATCCTTTTTTGTTAATAAATTGGTGATATTAAAATTAGGTGTCTTTTATGGAACCGTAGGATTTGCGTAAATTAGCATGTTAGTAATAAATTAAAAGAATTTCCATATTTATGGCAGAAGGAGAAAGGTTAGTTCCTATTAATATTGAGGATGAAATGAAATCTGCGTACATTGATTATTCAATGTCCGTTATTGTATCCAGAGCTTTACCCGATGTTCGAGATGGTTTAAAACCCGTTCACCGAAGGGTATTATACGGTATGTACGAATTAGGGGTACGGGCAAACAGCGCCCATAAAAAGTCCGCAAGAATCGTAGGAGAAGTTTTAGGTAAATACCACCCTCATGGAGATACCTCGGTATATGATACGATGGTGCGAATGGCACAAGAGTGGAGTTTGCGATATATGTTAGTTGACGGGCAAGGTAACTTCGGGTCCGTGGATGGAGATAGTCCTGCGGCCATGCGTTATACGGAAGCCAGAATGCAACGGATATCCGAAGATATGCTGGCGGATATTGATAAAGATACGGTAGATCATACCTTAAATTTTGATGATACCCTCGAGGAGCCTACGGTACTACCTACCCGGGTACCGGGGCTTTTAATTAACGGAGCTTCCGGGATCGCAGTAGGTATGGCTACTAATATGCCGCCACACAACTTAAGTGAAGTGGTAGACGGTACGGTTGCTTATATTGAGAACAATGAGATTGAGGTGGATGAATTGATGCAATACGTGAAGGCACCGGATTTTCCTACCGGAGGAACTATATATGGTTATGACGGAGTTCGGGAAGCTTTTAAAACCGGGAGGGGACGTATTGTTATCCGTGGGAAAGCAACCATGGAAGAGGTAAACGGTAGAGAATGTATTATCGTTACTGAAATCCCATATCAGGTGAATAAGGCCGATATGATTAAAAAGACGGCAGACCTAGTTAATGATAAAAAAATAGACGGAATCTCAACCATACGGGATGAATCTGACCGAAAGGGAATGCGAATTGTTTATATTTTAAAACGAGATGCTATCCCAAATATCGTTCTTAATTTATTGTACAAATACACGGCATTGCAATCTTCTTTTAGTGTAAACAATATTGCCCTAGTTAAAGGAAGGCCTAGAATGTTGAATGTTAAAGACATGATTCATTATTTTGTAGAACACCGTCACGAAGTGGTAGTGCGTAGAACAAAATATGAGTTAAGAAAAGCTGAGGAACGCGCACATATCCTGGAAGGTCTAATCATAGCTTCAGATCATATTGATGAAGTAATTGCATTGATACGTAGTTCTGCAAATGCAGATGAAGCCCGACAAAAACTGGTCGACCGTTTTAAACTTACGGAAATCCAGGCCAAAGCAATTGTCGAAATGCGATTGAGACAGCTTACCGGACTGGAGCAGGATAAATTACGAGCCGAGTACGAAGACTTAATGAAAACGATCGAAGATTTAAAGGATATCCTGGACAAGAAAGATCGTAGAATGGAAATCATTAAGAACGAACTTCTTGAGGTTAAAAAGAAGTACGGGGATGAGCGCAGGTCTCAAATTGAATATGCCGGAGGGGATTTAAGTATTGAAGATATGATCCCTGATGACAAGGTGGTAATTACCATTTCGCACGCAGGGTATATCAAAAGAACTTCCCTCACCGAATACAAGAAACAAAACCGGGGAGGAGTTGGTCAAAAAGGGAGTACTACCCGAAACGAAGATTTCCTGGAACATCTATTTGTAGGAACTAACCACCAGTACATGTTGTTTTTTACCCAAAAAGGAAAATGCTTCTGGATGCGGGTGTATGAAATTCCGGAAGGTAGTAAAACTTCCAAAGGGAGGGCTATTCAAAACCTGATTAATATAGAGACTGATGATAAGGTAAAAGCTTTTATCTGTACTCAGGATTTAAAGGATGAGGAATACATCAACAGCCATTATGTGATTATGGCAACTAAAAAGGGGCAGGTTAAAAAAACATCCCTGGAACAATATTCCCGTCCGCGAACAAATGGTATTAACGCCATTACCATTAAAGATGAAGATGAATTACTAGAAGCTAAACTTACCAATGGGAAAAGCCAGGTGATGTTAGCGGTTAAGTCCGGTAAAGCCATTCGTTTTGAAGAAGAAAAAACAAGGCCTATGGGGCGTGGTGCTTCCGGAGTGCGGGGGATTAGCCTTGCTAACGATGCCGACGAGGTAATCGGAATGATTGCCGTGAATGATATGGAAAGTAACATCCTGGTAGTTTCGGAAAATGGTTACGGTAAACGATCCAAACTGGAAGATTACCGAATTACCAATCGTGGTGGGAAGGGAGTTAAAACCATTTCAGTTACAGATAAGACAGGAAGCTTAGTAGCTATTAAGAACGTAACGGATGCTAATGACCTGATGATCATTAATAAGTCCGGAATTGCGATTCGCTTATCCGTAGAAGATTTACGGGTTATGGGAAGGGCTACTCAAGGCGTTAAATTGATTAATTTAAAAGGGAGTGATGCTATTGCAGCGGTTGCTAAAGTGATGCACGATGAAGATGATGTGGAAACCCTGGAAGAAGAAGAATCACCCAATGACTTAAACAAGAATATCAATACCGCAAATACCACAAATGATGACCTTCAGGATGTTGACGGCACGACTCTTGATGAAGATTCAGAAGAATAACTATTTATTAATACACTATACCCTAAAAATTAGAAAATGAAAATGAATTGGATAACGGCACTTGTGATATGTACCAGTGCCTTAGGATTTTCACAGAAACAAGAATTAAAATCTGCTGCAAAAGCCTTAAAAAGCGGAGATACGGCTGCTGCTAGTCAAGCGCTGGCCACAGTAGAAGGTCAAATTGAGAATGCTGATGATAAATTAAAAGCTCAATATTATTTTTTACAAGGGCAGTCAACTGCTGCGGATACTTCATTACCGGCACAGGAGAAGGCGGCTATGGCTTATGTAAAAGTGATGGAAGTAGAAAAAAAATCCGGTAATAAAAAGTTTTCCGCAGATGCCTCAAAAAAATTGCAACTACTAAGAGAAAACCTGGTAAAAGAAGCTATCAAGGATCAGAAGAAAGAAGCATATTCGGATGCTGCTGAAAAGTTATATTTGGGGTATAAAACAAATAAGAGAGATACTTCTTATTTATATTTTGCAGCTTCAAATGCTATCAATGCTAAGGATTATGATAAAGCATTAGAGTATTATAATGAATTAGTAGCTTTGGATTTTAACGGTGTAGAAACGGAATATCTGGCTACAAAGAAAGAAGACGGTAAGCCAGAATCTTTTCCTTCAAAAGAATTACGGGATTTTTCGGTGAAAACCGGAAGTCATATCAAGCCAGAAGATAAAGTTTCAGAATCTAAAAAATCCGAAATTACTAAGAACATTGCATTGATTTATATTAGCCAGGGAAAAGATGAAGAGGCTTTAAAAGCAATGGAAGCAGCTAAGAAAGCAAATCCTACGGATCCCTCTTTACTACAAGCTGAAGCGGATATGTATTACAAATTAGGTAATATAGAAAAGTATAAAGAATTGATGGAGCAAATTGTTGCTAATGACCCTAATAATCCTGACCTTTTCTATAACCTGGGGGTGAGTGCTTCTAAGTTAGGTGACAATGAGAAAGCTAAAGAGTATTATTTAAAGACTTTAGAATTAAAACCTAATTATAGTTCTGCGCAATTGAATTTGGCTTCCCTGATTTTAAATGGTGAGAAAGAATTAGTAGAGCAGATGAATGCTTTAGGAACTACAAGTGCAGATTATAAAAAGTACGATGCTTTAAAGGCGAAACGTATGGATATTTATAGAGAGGCAGTACCTTACCTGGAAGGATCTTTAGAAAGTAATCCGGATAATATTGAAGTAGTACGAACCTTAATGAATATTTTCTATCAATTAGATGATTCAAAAGCAGATAGTATGAAAAATAAATTAAAAGCTTTAGAAGGAGGTAACTAATAAAGCTTATTAGAAAAATAAAAGAAGCCGTTTCATTCATTTTGAAACGGCTTTTTACTTGAGTTCAATTGGTATTTCTACTTGCGCTATATTTTTGCTAAATGGCAATACGGGGTTTATCAAAAACCTGAACATTGTCCCATAGCCTTTCTTTTACAATATTCATCATTCGCTTGTTAAGTGCCGATGAATTTTTGATATATTCCTGGTACTCCTTAACGGTAAATAATCCTATAATCATACCTTTTATACTGTTTCTAAACTTCATATCTTTTTGCACAGCATACTCCATATAGGTTAATTTCTTTTCTAAGGTAAGATTGTAAAATACATTTTTCCTTTTTACAATATAGTTTTGAAATACTGCAATTAGCAGATCGTTTTGTAATTTAATAATTGGTCTGAGGGTTATATTCTGAAATTTTTCTTCTTCACTCATTCCCGGTAAAACCCGGGCTTTACTGATTTCCGGACGAAGGGTTTTGATGTGTTGCTCTCTATTATCCATAATGCAAAGTTTGTTAAAAGTACCTTTTTATTTCTATGGTGCTTACTAATACGCAATTAATTATGAACTCTTTTGTAAACATTTGGATTATATAGCACAGTTAAAATGGAAAATTATTGATTTTCGGCAAAAATTTTAAACCCGCCTGCAGACGAGTCGGTCGCTATCGCTTCCGGAATCAAGAATTAAGATTAATTACTTTTAAAAAAGTAGAAAAGCAACCTCCAATTACTTTAAAGTTTGGGATTTCCTTATTTCCCTATACTTTGTAATCTTTTATTTATGTTAACCGGATACTAATAAATCATTTAGCTATACTTAAGAGGGAGTTCAGCTTTTTCAATTTTCTTTCTCTTATAAAAAGTAGATTTTATTTATATTAACTACAAATTTGCAAGTATGGAATGGGGAAAACTGGACGATCCAAGAGATGTTGATTTTACATTGCCTTCTGACCCCATTGATTATAGTAATAAGTGGGGTGGAAGTGAAGCGGATGATTTTTTAATATACGTGGGGTATGCTAATTTGAGTAAGGTTGAATTAAAAGGTTTTTATCCTAAAGGAACCAAAGAGTTACTCCCTTATTATTCAAGTCAGTTAAATGCCATAGAATTTAACGCTACCTTCTACAAGGATTTTCCTAAGGAACAGTTGGAAAAATGGAGGTGTCAAACCATGGGTGATTTCAAATTTTTCCCGAAAGTCCCTCGAACTATCTCACATGATAAAAAATTACATCCGGATGCTTCACCATTGGTTCGTTCTTATGTTCATTCCATACAACACTTCGGATCAAAATTAGGGATTCCTTTTTTACAAATGTCGAAAACCTTTACACCTCATAATGGATTCTACTTAAAACAATTTATTGAAAACTGGCCTACCGATGTTCCGTTAGCTATAGAATTAAGACATAAGGATTGGTACAGAAATCCCGGGGTTAGTAACCGCCTTTACGATTTGTTAGAAGCGCATAAGGTTACGCATATTATAACTGATACTCCAGGAAAAAGGGAGTTATTGCATATGCGACTTACCAGTAAAACTGCCTTTATAAGATTTGTAGCTTCTGAATTGTCTGCGGATTATCAAAGAATGGATGATTGGATAGAAAGAATATTTACATGGAAAAAATTGGGTTTAGCACAAGTCTGTTTTTTTATCCATCAGGATGTTCAAAAAACAAAGCCTTTTTTGGCACATTATCTAATTCCTAAAATAAATGAAGTCTTTAAAACCTCATTAAAGCTTCCTACGCATGACTATCATCAACCTAATTTGTTTACATAGTAGGGTTATGCCCTATTTGTTTAATACTATTTACATACCTAAAATTCTATATGATTTCTTAATTACTTCTAAATTTTAACACACTTCTCATGTTAAAATTCAAGGACATTGTGTTATTTGTCTTATTTTTTTGTAATTTGTCGATGAATGTGAAATAAATATTTTAATAATAGCTAAACACTTCAAATGAAAGCCCTAATTTTTTACCCTTTTTTAAGTTTCAGTTTATTTTTGTCTGGTTGGTGTTCTGCACAGACTAGTATTAAAGAACAGCCTATAGAATTAAAACCTATTTTAGAAATTTCGATACTATCTACAGAAACTGAGCATGAGCATTCTCACTGTGAGCATGCTTTATTTAAAGACTTTAAGAGTAGCCATGAAATTACCGGAATTATGTCCCTTGACGAAATAATTTCTTCTGACGATGTGTCTGATTTCAGATGTACCGGTGGCTTCTGTATGAATGAGGGTCATAGTCATAAAAAGGGGTTGTCATTTCAAAAGCAACTTTTTAATTATTTTATGAAGGTCTCCATATAGGAAAGTATCCTCAAGATTTAATCTCAATAATCTTATTTTTTCATTTTATACTGATTAGTAATCTTTTGGTACGCTATATTTGCGGTTCTAATAGGTATATATGAATTTTTTAGATTTAGGAGTTACTTCTGATTTAGTTAAAGGCTTAAAGGAGATAGGGATTGTATCGCCTTCTGCTATACAACAAAAAGCCATACCTGTTCTCCTGGAGAATACTTCTGATATGGTTGCCAGAGCTCAAACCGGAACCGGGAAGACGGCTGCTTTTGGTATTCCGTTACTTTCTCATATCAATCCAAAAATTCCAAATGTACAGGCTCTGGTGCTAGCTCCGACCCGGGAATTATGCCAGCAAATTGCCAAACAGTTTTTTAAATTCACCAAGTATTCAGACAAAATCTATGTAGAAGCTGTTTACGGAGGGGAAAAAATTGATCGACAATTAACAAGGTTAAAAAGAACTACACATGTGATTGTAGCCACCCCGGGAAGGTTAATCGATTTAGCAGACCGTGGTATTATCGATCTGGCTAAAATTAGATTTTTAGTTTTAGATGAAGCAGATGAGATGCTAAGCATGGGGTTTAAAAAGGAACTTACCACGATTTTAGAAAAAACAACTTCACAAAAAAGTACCTGGTTATTCTCTGCCACTTTACCAAAAACTTTACAGGAAATTATTAAAAGGTATGTACAACCCAACGCCACTCACATTACCATTGATAAGGGTAGTGTAGTTAATAGAAAAATTACGCATCAATATGTACAGGCAGAAGAAATTGCAAAAACAGATATACTTACCTATTTCTTAAAGTCCAGAAAAAATGACCGGGGTCTTATTTTTACCCGTACGAAAGATGCGGCCAGAAAATTACACAAAGTACTTCTTGCCAAAGGATATCCGGTAGGTTTATTAGAAGGGGATATGCATCAAAAAGATAGGGATAAGGTGATGCGCGCTTTTCTAGGGAAAAAGGTAAATTTATTGATATCTACGGATGTAGCGGCAAGAGGGATTGATGTACAAAACCTGGCCTTTGTATTACATTTTCAGCTTCCGGATCAGATTGATTACTATACACACCGTAGCGGAAGGACTGCTCGAGGTGGTAAAGAAGGTCTATCTTTAGCCTTGGTATCAAAGGAGGAATTTAAATTTTTAAGGGCTATTGAGAACGAATTGAAAATCCGTTTTAGCCAAATACGATAAAGGTAATCGTTTAAAATACTTTTATCGTAGATTTAAGATCTTTAGTATCTGGTAAGGAATCAAGAATTAAGAGTTAAGATCGCTATCGCTTCTAGAATCAGGAATCAAGACTAATCATTATAATATTAAAAATCAGTGTTATAAAATTATTTACGTAAAAAGTAAATTACTTTTAGAAAAGTGAAAAAACAGCCTCCAAATACTTTAAAGTTTGGGATTACCTTATTTTACTATGTTTGTTATATACTTATCTATTTTAACCGGACACTGATAATCAGAATGTTAAAGAAGAGTTAGGCTCTAGTTTAAAATAACGTATATTATTCTCATTCATATAAATCAATCCCATCCCCAGCCCTTCCCAAAGGGAAGGTAGCTAAAAGTCCTTTCCTTTGGAAAGGATTTAGGATAGGATAGGTAGCTGTAAATAAAATAGTTGAAGCAATTTTAATACACCAATACCTTTATAAACTAAAGCTAAGAGTTACTTCTTTACACCGAAGTCTTGTTTTTACCGGAAGGTTTGTTTTTTATACGAAGGGAAGTATTAATTTTGTTATTTTTTGATTCTACCAGTTCAATGGCGGTCATCAATTTTTTAAAATCTACGGGTTTTGAAAAATATTTGTCAAATCCAATCTTTATAAATCGCTGTTTGTCTCCAGGCATGGCATAAGAGGTAACTGCATAAATAGGAGTGTCATTGATATCATCTAATTTTTTAAGATGAGCTAATAATTCACAACCGTCCATTTGATCAATACCCAGATTGATATCGACTAAAATCAAATCCGGTTTTACTTCTTTAAGTGTATCTAAAGCTTTAGTCCCGTTTTCTGCAATGATAACATTGAGGAATTGAGATGACAACATCTTATCCATAACCATTGCGTTAATTTTATTATCTTCTACATAAAGTATTTTCATATGATAAGGGGTAAGTTTATAATAAATTTAGTTCCCTTATTCCTCTTACTTTGTACAGTTATTGTTCCCCCTAATAACTCTATATATGATTTGGACAAACTTAATCCGATACCCGTACCCTCATACTGTCGGTTTAATCCAAAACTTTCCTGAATAAACGGATCAAATATTTTTTCCAAATTCTCATTCTTTATACCTATGCCCGTATCGGTTATTATCACTTTTGCAAAGTTAACTTTATCCATTTTCAGGATCGTAACAGTCACGCTTCCCTCATTCGTGTATTTGATAGCATTATTAATTATATTATTAAGTGCTATCCTAAAAATTGTCTCATCGATACGAACACGAGGACATTTCTCTTCCAGGTTTAAAATATACGTAAGATTTTTGGCTTTTGCAAGATGTTTATACTCTCTATAAGACGTTTCAACGGAATAATTAAGGTCTATTTCTTTAAATTGAAGGAATTCTCTTATTGTGTCTATTTCACTAAAACGAGAGAGGCTATCCATCGTTTCTAATAACCTGTCTTTGCTTTCTTCTAGATGTTGTAGTAGTTTTTGTTTATCTTCAGGAAATTCTTTTTGGTTTAACAAAAGATTGATGATAGTAATAATACCATTGAGCGGGGTTCTTATCTCATGACTAAAGTTGGAAAGAATATTTGATTTTAAATCACTTAATTCCTGCTCTTTAATATGTGCTTGCTTTATGGAAATTTCAGCATTTTTAAATTCGGTAATATCATGAAAGGAGACCAATACGGAACCTATTTGATCTTCAGAATTAAAAATGGGTGTGTATTTTGATTCCAGCCATTGCGTCGAACCTTTATACGTAGACCGTTCAATTTCTTTTTTTACGACTTTACCTTTTAAAACTTCATTAAATTCATGGGCAAAACTGTTTTTAAAATTTACCGGCATAACGTCTATAAAATGAGTAAGATCATTGGTAGTATCAATACCATAATCTCTCTTTATAATCGTATTGGTATCTTTATCTGCCATTAAAATCCGACCTTCGGTATCTAATAAAATGGTATAGGTAAAACCATTATTGATCATAGCAAACAACCGGCTTTGATTTTCGGCAACTAGCTGTTCGTTAACCCTACGCTCATGTACATCGATAAGGTTACCGATCATTCGTACTGATTTTCCGTTTTCATCTTTCTTTCGGTATCCGTATACTTCATAAAACCGATATCGATCATCTTTTTGCTTTAAACGAAAGTGATTAAAATAAAGATGCCCATCATTTTGAATTGCTTTTGTATGACGGTGCATGGCTTCTTTTACATCATCAAGGTGAATCATTTTACGGAATTGTAATTCATGTACCAATTCCTGATTAAGCGGAAGGCCCAGCATTTTTCTAAATTCTTTGCTGTAAAAAACCAAATCTGTGGTTAAATCATGATCAAAAAGCCCGGAACGTATGCCTTTTAATGCCAGGCGTTTTGTTTCTTCATTCTTTTTAAGTTGAAGTAAATTAAGAACACGTTCCGTAACATCACTCACGGTACCATTGATAAATAGTACTTGATTTTTATGTAGGATAGGTTTCCCTATAACCCGGTAAAATCTTTCTTTTTTATCTTTAGTAATTATGGTTTGTTCATAGTCCAATACCTCTTTTGAAGCTACTACCTCCTTTATCCGCAATTGCATGGTTTCCAGCGCCTTTTTTATTTCGCTTTTACAAAAGGTATTGTCATTTTGAATATGTAGCACTTCATGAAATTCGCGTGAAAAGAAGATGCGGTCATTCTCCGGGTTATAATGCCAGGCACCCGTACTTGTAATTTTGGACAAGGTATGTAGCGCAATATGTTCTTCGTTTTCTTCGGTAGAATCTATTCCTATACCATAGATTAGATCATTTTGTAATACAAAATTGAACTTTAGGGTAAGCAGGTGCTGATGTTCTGTAAATTTATTAAAGCGTAAATTCTGCAAACCGGCACTGCCGTCATTTTTAAGGTTATTGAATAACTGTTCGCATGTTTCTTTATCTGCTTCAACTAATAAATCCTGGAGATATAATGTACTTTGATCATGGGTCTCTAAGCCTAAAATAGCTTGTGCATGCGTATTTACCTTTAAGATTTTCCCGTCCTCTCTTAAAGTGATAAAGAGCAGTAAAGTTTTATCAATTAGAAATTCAAATTCTGTATTATTGAACGACATTAGGTGGAAATTGTTCTTTTAAATGTACAAAATTGATTTAATAAATTACGGAGTAGTTGGGCAAAACAGATCATAATGACAAGGTAAAATGAAGTAATGGACTACAAAAAAGGGTAAACCGTAATAATCACCGCTGATTATTTAAATATTCTTATCCAAAAATCATTTTGAAATTACTCTAATTTCCCCATTTTAAGATGTTTATGGGTATGGATTTATATAAAAATATATTGGTTTCTGGTATAGAATCAAGACCCGCCTGCGGACTAGCAGGTTGCTTAAAAAGTAGAAAACTGACCTTCAAATATTTTTAAGTAAGGCAGTTTATAGAAATGAATATGATACTAACTGAAAAGCCTGTCAAAATTATGGGCTGACAGGCTTTCCAAAATATGACTAGTTAATTTTTTAGAATTTAACTACTATCTGTGTTTTAAGTAATGCCCCGCTGATTGCATTTCCTACTTTAACTATATAAAAGCCTTTTCTAAAGGAAGTGGTATCAATGGTTAATTGACTACTTTGTGAGGGTATGTTATATACTTCTTTGTAGACCAAACTCCCTCTATAATCGTAGATGGCTATAAATCCAGGAGTAGGATTGCTAAAATCAAATTGCAGGCCTAAGAATTCATTAAAAGGATTGGGTGCTATTTTAGTTTCCTGTTTTATTGCAGCTGTACCAACACTACAACTACCTAGAGTATATCCACGATCTAATAAATAAGGTACGGCAAATGAAGGTACACAGCGGGTTTTTTGACGAATACACATTTCTACACCCGTAAACCATGCTTTATTACAGGAAACATCTGTAACAATTACTTTAACTTCTTTACTCACAGCGTTATTTTCTGAGTCCGTAACCGTTATAGTTAAGGGAAGATTTGTTGTAGTGGTTACCAGTTGAGTAGGTTCTACATTGCCGGTACTCCATTGATAGGTATAAGGAGCCACCCCACCGGAGGCTACGGCGGTTATTATTTGTTGCGAAAGTGGTTTATATCCCTGATAGAGTACAATACTATCCAGAACGCTTACTTCTAAGGGTTCTACTGGTGCTTTATAAAGAAAACGAACTACCGTTGGGAAATGATCTGAAGTGGTAGTGCCATAATCCGTAATAAAAGACTGAGGGTCAATTAGTACTTCGGAATCTTCAATATAAGGTTCAAATAATTCATTTGAAATTGCAGTATGGTCAATCACGGAGCCAAAACCAACGGTTGAACTTAAACCCTCAAAGGAAAACGAATCGGATACAATATCAAAATTGTCCGTATCATTTACAAAAGGGAGTAGGGGAGTTGGGCCACCTCCAATAGAGACATCCACGTCGTCATTATAATCTCCAAGTAAGATTAACGAAGCATCTTTATAAAAGGTATCTATGGTATCTTTTAATACTCCAAAATCATATCTCTTACGGGCTACATCGTCGTCTGATCTTCCTGATTTAGCATGTACGTTGATAATCTGTAAGGTGTCAATGACGTTATTAAAGTTAGTTTCAACTTCTAGCAGGTAAGGTAGACGTCCGCTGGACCAAAAAGAACTGGCACTTCCGGTAGGATAATCAGCCAGGTCATTGGTAACACCCGTACGTGCATTGGTATAGAAGGCTTCAAAAATTACTCTTTCATTCAATACTTTAATCTTTTGGGAATCGTAGATAAAACACAATTGCTGAGGCGGAAAGTCATCGTTGTTATTTTCAAAAGAACGGGAAAATACATCCGAACAAATGACTTTAAAATTACCTTCTTTAAATTCCGTTAAGGCATCCATTAGAAATTGCTTATCTGAAACCTCTTGTACGGCAATAATATCAGCTTGTAAAGAATCTAATACACGTAGTACATTTTGTTTTTGTAATTCTACATCAGATGGACCAAAGCGCGGTAAGGTAGCTCCAAAAAATTCAAGGTTCCAGGTAGCTACATCTAAGGTTATAGCTCTGGGAATTTCCTCTCCTGCAGGAGGTTCTATGACAAATTCGGTACTTTCCGGAATATCTCCTAGGACTCTGGGTAGAATCTGAAAAGCTCCGTTAAAACTTCCTACCACCCCGATAATAGTGGTTGGATTGTTCGGTTTTACCCGTCCTATCAAACTCTCTACGGAATTATCAATACGAATGTTTAAAGAAGTAGATCCGTCAGTTATTTCGTGATTACCACTATTGAGACGTCCGGGAACCACAAAAGATACATTATCTACCTGTACCAATTGTCCTTCTATCGTACTGATTTGATCTAAAATTACTGATAAGGGGTCTATAGAAAAGTCAGTATCGATCTCTTTTACTTCAGTTACTGCGGATAATTGCATCATTCCTCTAAACTCGCTTAAGGTAGCTGTAATTTCTAAGGAATTTCCGATAGAAAATACCCCTTCTCCATGAACCTGGTTATCAAAAATAGCAATGCCACCGGTATTATCCTGAATATAGGCAGGTCCTCCAAACTCATCTGCTACGGTTAAGGTACCGTTGATTTTTACCTGTGTTCCTAATGGTAAATTTCTTACTTCCGAAATTGTTTTTAGTTCCACCTCAATAGGATCTACTCCTTGTCCGAAGGATTGGTTTTGGTTTACAGCGCCAAAGCTTTGAGTACCGCTATCCCAGGTAAAATCCTGGTAGGTTTGCCCGGTTCCAATCAGTTGTAAGGAAGTACCAATTGGGGTGTTAGAAGCTTCAGCAATACCAATATCTTCACTAGTCAATCCGTTTGCTGGGCCATCTGTTGCCGTTAAGGTACCTTCGTAGCTTAGAAATTGAAGTATTTCTGCCTGGTTATTTACTAATGCCATACCATCCGGAGATCCGTTTTGTAATCCGTTGATAGGTATACTGACAAAACCAAATCCTTCAATAGTTTCCGGAATGACCATGTCCAGATTGATCGTATTGTAAACTGCGCCTCCGTTCCCATTGTATAAAACAATCTGGTAACCCGTCAGATCTAAATCTGCAGGACCTGCAAGTTCAATCCCTTCATTAGCGTCAGCTCCGGCATTATCATAATGTATTTCGTTAATAAAAACTTCTTGTGCGTATGTGAATTTAAGGCATAAACATAATAAAGAAAAGAAAATCCCGGGTAATCGTAAAGTAGTTTTCTGATTCATAGTATTTTAATAAAAATAATATTTATGGATGATATAATAGGATTGACACCTATTTTGATGAAGCAAATAAAGTAATAAAAATGAGTAGATAGCCTTTATCTATATTATTTAATGATTTTTTAATATTTCCTTTTAAGAGAATTTTTTCAGATAATAGTAATCTGTTCATCAATACGTTGAAGTAGATTTTAAATATAAGCTTTCCTTATGCTAAAATTGATTTTAAAGATTTGCTTCTTAAACGGTGATAGGCTTATACAATTAAAACTTAATAGGGTTCTTACTGTTATATATTTTCGCTTAAACCTTAAGTAATATCCTCATTGCGAAGTGCTAATCAACTAATATTAGTTCTTTTAAATAACTTTATGTTGACGGTAAAATATCGATATACTTAGCGGCTAAAGCTTCGCCGACTTCCATAAGCGTTTCGGTTTCTTCTTTGGTAAAAATATAAACTGCTTTTTTTGCAATTCCGATGGTACCGTAGAGTTGTTGCTTATGTAATAGGGGAGCTGCGATAGAACCTTCTACCTTAGTTTCTTTGGCGGCAGGACGTGCAATACCACTTTCATCTAGTTGTAGATTACACATTTCTACCGGTTCTTTACGTTCGGCGGCGATACCTGCCATCCCTTTACCGATGGGTATGGTGGTTAATTTTGGTAATAAAAAAGCAGGAATGCCTATTTGGGCTTGTAGTTGTAATAAATTAGTTTCTGTGTCTAAAAAATGTAAGGTTCCGGTTTCACAATCAAAAGCCGAGATAATTTCTTTTAGGATAAGTTCCCAATCTATGGAATCCGTACTTAATAGATTGTTTATTTTAGATACTAGTGTCGTATTTGCCATTTGGACGCTTTTATAATAAGGTATATAATTTTTTTAAGTAATAGGTCTCTGCAAGATAGATACTTTTGTTCGATTTTTAAATTGAAGCATTAAGGTTTTATTTTAAATCCTTAGTGTCTGGTAAAGATTGAAGACCCGCCTGTGGACGGGCAGATCGCTATCGCTTCCAAAGTTAAGATTCACGACTAATTATGATCCTATTGAAAATAAATATGATAAGTTCATCCACATTAAAAAAACAAATCACTTTTTAAAAAAGTAAAAAAGCAGGCTTTAACTACTTTAAAGTTTGTAATCACCTTTTTTAGAAAATATTTTGTGGGTTATCCTATTATTCTTTTGATACTACCTTTATTTTGGTTTTTTTAAAAAAACAAAGGTTTTACTTGGCAAAACGTTGGATTTTATTACTTTTGTGGCGCGTTAATCGGAACGCATTATTATTGAGGTAAATTAGGTCGCGTAGCTCAGCTGGATAGAGCATCTGCCTTCTAAGCAGACGGTCACAGGTTCGAATCCTGTCGCGATCACCATTGTTCACAACTACGCTGTAGACAGGAATATAAAAATTCTGACAAGTTTACTTGATCAGAATTTTTTGTTTTTACACACTTAGTTTGTAAAGACAGGCAGTTGTATTTACATTATTGAGCTTTGCAGGATCAACCTAAGTTTATCTTCATCGAAATTTTCTTCTATTTTTTTTACTTTAAAAAATCATATTTCTGCTTATAGCTAAATCAACATGAAATTATAGGATTCTTTATATAAAAAATATCTAAATACTATCAAGGTATATCTCTATTTAAACTACCAAACGTATACTCATGTCGTCATAAATACTTTTAAATTAATCTAATTTCCCTTAGATTCGTAAAAAATATATGGGAAATAAAGGATATATGTTTTTTATATTGTTGTTAGGTTTCATGCAAAAAAATCAATCTACTCTATACAAAATAAGCTAAATGAAAATAAAGAAAATTGAAGTCCAAAATTTCAGATTATTAGAAAATATAGATTGCAGTCTTGAAGACGACATAACGTTGATAGTCGGAAAGAATAACACTGGAAAAACTTCTTTTTTTGAAGCACTAAAACTAGCTACTTCTACTGATAATAAATTTGTTTTTGAGGATTTTTCTCAAAGCTCTTATGTTATTTTCAAATCTATTTATAGTAAATATTTAAAATCCAGAAAAGACGGAATTACAGAAGAAGATAAAGAAAAAATAGAGTTAGAACTAATAGCCGAAATCCCTAAAATTAAAGTCAATTTTGAAATTCAATACAATAAAAGAAATAATGAATCATTAGTTGAACTTAGTGAATTTATAACTGACTTAGAAGATGCGAGAAATGATGCTACAATTTGCATTTCTTTTGAGCCTAAAAATACTTTAAATATATTTCAATCATTCGATAAGAGAGAAGATACAACAATAGAATTAATAGAATATCTACATAAAAATATAAACTTCTTATACGAAACTATTTGTTACGCAGTAGATAAAGAATCTAAATATCATAGAAAAATTGAAGATAGCTTTAAAGCCAAAATTCAAAAAGTAGTACTTTTTGAAAGCATAAAAGCAATTAGAGTTTTAGATGATATAAAAGGAGATTCTAACAACTCATTATCTTTAGGCTTTTCTAACTATTATAATCAAAGAGATAAAACTAATAATCAAGATGTAAAAGATTTAGAAAAAAAACTAGATGAAGTTTCAATAGAACTAAAAATAAAATACGAGAAAGTATTAGAAGGTATAATGTCAAAACTTGAAAAATTTGGAGCAAAAACTCCAATTTCAATTCCTCCAATAGGTATTGACTCAAAATTTGATTCTGAAAAAGTTATAAAAAACAATATTCAATATCTTTATAAACAAGACGAAATAGATTTACCTGAAAGTTATAACGGACTTGGATATAGTAATCTAATTTACATGATTTTAGAGTTGGCTAGTTTCATTGAAAAATTCAAAAACTCAAAAGAAGAAAAATTATCCAATTTTCTAGTAGTGCTTGTAGAAGAGCCTGAAGCTCATATGCATCCGCAAATGCAACAAATCTTTATAAGTCAAGTTTCAGAAGTTGTAAAAGATGCAAAAAAAAATACTGAGATACACATACAAGTAATTATCACAACACATTCTTCACATATTCTTTCAGAATCTGGAATTGATACTGAAAGAGGGTTTAATAGAATTAGATATTTCAATAGATTGTCAACTGAAACTGGATTCAAGATAACAAATCAAGACTTTAATAATTTAACAATTAAAGATGATAAACGAACTTTTAGATTTTTAAGACAATATCTGACTCTCCATAAATCTGATTTGTTTTTTGCGGATAAAGTAATCTTAGTTGAAGGAACAACCGAACGTATGCTGTTACCTCAAATGATTAGAAAATCTGCAAATTCATTGTGCAATGAGTATGTTTCGATTTTAGAAGTAGGTGGAGCTTATGCACATTCTTTCAAGGAAATGTTAGAGTTCATTAATGTTCGGACTTTAATAATTACAGATATTGATGCCGCTCACAAATACACTAAAGATGGTAAAGAAAAAAAAGGGAAATGTAAAGTTGATATTGGAGAATTTACTACGAACTACACCTTAATAAACTGGTTACCAAATAAAACTAATATATCTGATTTAGTAAGTTGTAAAGTTGAAGATAAAATAAAAGAGAATATTCGTGTAGCTTATCAAACAAATGAAAACGGATATAACGCAAGAAGCTTTGAAGATGCTTTTATAAATACAAATAAAGAATTATTTCTATCTGAACATCCTATTCAAAAAGAAAAAAAAATAAAAGATGAGTTTGCTTACCTAAGAAATAAAAAAATTGATCTATCTAAAAATATACCAGACGAATTTAGTTCTAAGCAAAAAACAGAATTTACATTCGACATTATGTCTTTTAACGAAAAGGATTATGGAGAATGGAAAGTTCCTGAATATATAAATGAAGGTTTGATTTGGTTATCTAAAGACGATTAGGATGACAGCTATTAAACAAATAATCAAACACATAGAAGATAATAAAAGTTTTGTTCTTGAAGCTGGAGCAGGTTCAGGAAAAACATATACTTTAATTCAGACAATAAATCACGTTTTAGAAATAAGAGGTAAAAGTCTCAAATTAAACAATCAAAGAATTGTTTGTATAACATATACTAATGTTGCAAAAAATGAAATAATTGAAAGACTTGAAAACAATCTTTTAGTAATTGTTTCTACTATTCATGAATTTTTATGGGATTGTATTAAAAGATTCAACAAACAATTAATAATCGAATTGGATTTATTAAATGAAACTATGCTCATTGATAAACCTGAAAAATATAAAACTGGATTAAAAGATAGAATTAAAGAAGTTACTTATGATGATAGCGGTTATAGAGATTTTGAACAAGGAAGTCTTCATCATGATGATGTAATAACTTTGTCTTTACAAATGTTTAATAATTATACTGCATTAACTCATATTTTAAGTCAAAAATATCCTTACTTATTTATAGATGAATATCAAGATACTGCAAGTGAAACTGTTGATGCTATTGTTAATCATTTACTGGAAAGAAATAAAACAAAACTATTAGTTGGCTTTTATGGAGATTCTTATCAAAAAATCTATGATGAAGGAATTGGTTCTCTTCAATCTTATATTGATGAAAACAAACTAGAACTCGTAACGAAAAACGACAATTATCGTTCTTCTGAATGTATTGTTTATTTGTTAAACAACATTCGAGATAATATAACTCAGACAATACCTGAAAACAAAGTTAATATCAAAGGAAGTGTTCAATTTATTAATTGTACAAATGATCTAATACAACCTAAAGAAAAAGTTACACACTATCGAGCTAGAATAGCACCAAAAAAGGATTTAGACTACAATAGTATAGTTGCAAAATTAGAAACGGAAGGTTGGGATTTTTCAGAGTTTGGGGATGATAAAATTTTAATAATTGCAAATAGCAAAGTTGCGGAAAGAGCAGGATTCTTAAGTCTTTATAGGCTTTTTGTAAAAAGGTATTCTCTAAGTGCTAAAGAGGCTTTATTAAAAAGAGAAAATATTTTTTCTTCATACTTTATGGGCTCTACAGACAAGAAGACTTCTAAAGAGCGTGAAACTGGAATAGAACATTTAGTTTCATTTTGGGAACAGAAAAACTATAACAGAGTTATAAAGTACTTAAAACAACAAGGTGTTTTTAGTTCTCTAACTAAACATTCTGATAAACAAGAAATAGAAAATAAATTAGAGGAGTTAACTGCATTAAGAACGACTGGAACAGTTCAAGATGTTTTTGATTTTTGCCAAACAAACCAATTATCGTTATGTTCTAGGAACTTACAACGGTTTCTAGAAAAAGTAAAAATAGATATAGAAAGTATTACAGATGATGAGGAAAAGAGGAGAGCAACTAAAAATAAAGCATTTTATGATTCATTAATGCATATTAATTATAATGAGATAATTTGTGCTTTTAAACATATTCAAGAACAAACTTCATATTCAACAAAACACGGAACAAAAGGAGAAGAATATAGAAATGTTTTAGTTGTAATTGATGATACCAGTTGGGTTGCTAAATATAATTTTGAGAAATTCTTTAATGATACTGATGATAAAGAAGACAGAAAATTAAGAACTAAAAATCTGTTTTATGTTTCTTGTTCAAGAGCTAAAGAGAATTTAGTCGTTTTAGCTCTTTCTGAAATGGGAGAATCAGCAATGAATAAAATAAAGAAATGGTTTGGTGCTGTAAACGTAGAAACACAATAAAAAAGCACAAAAACCTAACTTAAGAGTTATAAAAACATGGTACGGGTGTGCTCAATTAAAAGGTTTGTGAATATTAACAAAGTACGCCAACTATAAAATTTAACATTTAGAAAAAAAGATAAAAGCAAAATATTTATAGTTACTAAGTTATAAAGGTAGTGTAAATTAAACTCTGTCTGAGTTATTTTTTCTTATTCATTTCAAAATTAGTCGAAACTTGTTTTCGACTGATTTTGGAATGCGACCTAGCGTCAGCGACACGTTTTGATTGGTTTTTACCAATATCCAGGTCTATCCTACCCTCAAAGATAATATAAAGTTGCTGTATGGTAGAGCTCCAGTTGTGCAGAGGGCTTGTCCACTTTTTCTGGATGTTCATCGTAGCAAGGTAAACGAGCTTGAGCAGTGCCATATCATTTGTAAAGGCACCCTTGGTCTTGGTTACTTTGCGTACCTGGCGATGGTACCCCTCTACAGCGTTGGTGGTATAGATGATTTTTCTGATAGGTGCTGTATACTTAAAGTACTGTGATAGATGCTCCCAGTTGTTTTGCCAACTTTGAATGACTACCGGATATTTTTCTTCCCACTTGCCCGATAGCTTTTCCAGTTCATCCTCTGCCACTTGTTTATTTGTTGCCCGATAGACTTTTTTAAGGTCTTTCATAAACTCCTTTTGATCCTTTGAAGCTATATACTTTAAGGAGTTACGTATTTGGTGAACGATACAAAGTTGAACCTCAGCTTTAGGGAAAACACTGAGTATCGCATTAGTAAATCCTTTTAGGTTATCGGTACAGGCTATCAAAATGTCCTTAAGCCCCCTATTGTTAAGGTCGGTGAGTACCTGCAACCAGAAGTTAGCACCTTCGCTCTCAGATAAGTATATCCCTAGTATTTCTTTTTGCCCCTCTTTGTTAATTCCCAAGATGTTGTAAAGTGCCTTGTGAACGATCTTCCCTTCTACTTTAACCTTGTAGTGCATAGCATCTAACCAGACGATGCAGTATAAAGGTTCTAGAGGACGGTTCTGCCATGCTTTTACATCCGGGATGATCCTATCTGTAATCTGGCTTAGCACGGTATGGGAGATCTCTGTGTCGTACATCTCTTTGATGTGTGAAGAGATATCACGGTAGCTCATCCCTAGGCCATAGAGACCGATTATTTTATCCGAAAGGTTGTCTGCCAGGATACTTTGCCGCTTTTTGACCAACTCTGGTTCAAAGCTACTGAGACGATCCTGAGGGGTTTCAATATCAAAAGTCCCAAAACCGCTCTTGATGGTCTTCTTGCCCTTGCCATTACGTTTGTTTCCTTTGGAACGTTCAACTTCGTCCAGATGACCTTCCATCTCAGACGCTAAAGCCTTCTCAATAAAACTTTTTAGCATTGGTGCAAAAGCACCATCTTTACTAAAAAGACTCTTACCAGACATGAATTGCTCTAGTGCCTTCTTCTCTAATTCTTGTTGTTCTTGTGTTGTCATAATATCTCATTAAAATTAAACTAAAATTTTAATCAGACAGAGTACAGTTTACACTCTCGTTATAAACTGAAACTGCTTATTTTCTCCCCCTATATCCCTTATACTAACTGTTACAAAGTATTAAAAATTTCCTTTTGAGCCTTACCACACGAAATAATTATTAATTTTACTAAAAGTGTTATTATGGATATACAATCAGAAAAAATTGAGCTAACGAAATTGTTATTGAGTACCAACAATCCAAACATATTAAATTCCATTAGAGAAATTTTTAATTTAAACAAAACTGATGATTTTTGGGATGAATTGGGTATTGAAGAAAAGGAAGAAATAAAAAAAGGCTCTAAAGAAATCCGAAATGGTGAGTTTATAAGTTATGATTCTTTTATGTCAACACATAGATAGAGAATTGAATGGATAGAAAGGTTATAATTTCTAAAACTGCACAAAAGAAATTTGATAATTTATTTGAATACTTAGTTGATGAATGGTTGGAAAGAGTAAAAAATAAATTTATAGAAAAACTGGATAAAAGCATACACGTAATTCGAACTAACCCTGAAGCTTTTCCAAAGTCAGACAAGGCTAAAGGATTGCGCAGATGTGTTATTACAAAACAGACTACCTTATACTTTAGATACAATAATAAAAGAATAGAAGTTGTAACTATATTTGATACCAGACAAAATCCTAATAAGTTAAAGAAGAGTCTAAAATAACGCTTTACACTACTGTATAAAAACATGGAGCTGGTTAAAGATGTGCCAAAGATTCTGGCTTTTCTACCAAATCTCAACTATACAATTTAGTTTTTAGAAAAAGAGATAAAAGCAAAATATTTATTTTTAGCTAAGTAATAAATCGAAACGATAGTGCTTGTTAACTGCCCTACGTTTCTTTTATGAAACGTTGCAATTAATTTAATAAAAGAGAGTGCGAAACGAAGAACAATCTTATCTTTAATCATATTGAATCTTCAATAGTTTTAATAGGAATGAACATTTTTCCTGTTCCTGGAATTAAAATAAAACCATATTTAAAATAGAACTTTTCAGCTTTAGAATCGATTGGGTCAACCACTACTGCTAAGGTTCCAAGGTTTTTAGATATTTGAACACACCTGTTAAGGGCATCTAATAATATTAATTCGCCAAATCCATTTCCTTTATATTTCTCATCAATAGCTAATCTACCCAGAAGAATCGTTGGCAAGTCTTGATATGACGTTGGTAATTTTTTGGAAATACTCATTGGAAAATCACCTCTACTTATCGAGTTAGCTGACAAAGTGTAGTAGCCTACTACTAAATGACTTTGTTCATCTTCTAATACAAAACAAGCCGACAAGTCTCTTTTTATATCTTGTTTTGCTTGTCTTTGTATATAATTATCCAGCATTGAATAACCACAACTGAAAGACTTTTTGTCGTGATTATTTTCTAGCGTCGTTATTTTTAAATCCATTTGTCTCTTTAAACTTTCTATAATTTAATTGAGCACTTTTTAGTCTCTCGTTAGGAGAAGGTGGATTTAATATTGCATTTAAGAATATTTTCTTGTCTTCTAAAGTTTTAACAATTAGGTTATTATCTTTTACAATATTATTGGCTTCAGTATTAATACAGTAAACTACAAATTCGGACAAGCTCTTAAATCCACGCAACTCTGACGCATACTTTACAAACTCTTTCTGTTCCTTGCTGATACGAACATCAATTCTATCTTTTGATACGGTTGACATAATATTCTTTGTTTGTCTTAATTGCTTTATTTCTGTTTTTTTTTGTAATAATGTAATCAGTCTTATAAATGTACGTGTTTTTACCGTACATAAAAAATTAAAATTGAAGAAAGTTGAAAAAACTACCCAAAACAACACAAATAATCTATTGCTAGTTCTAGCCTACCTACAAAGATCTCTTAGATTTTCTATTTTGTTTTTACTAGCTAAATTAGGTGAGTAAAACACGAAACAAACTATATATAAGGACGCTACCAGTAATTTAACAAACCTAAAAGCACTGATATTTACTATTTAAATAAAAAACAATTTTAGCTAATTTTCATGCTATTTCGCTCTTTTAACTTGTAATAACTAATAAAAGAATTGAATGAAATGAATTAATTTTCAGTAGTGAATGATGCATTTAATAATTAGACTTTAGATGAAAACTAAAGAGATTATTATAGGATACTCGAGGAAATGCCAACAATTAATATTGAGAAACTAAATCAATGGGATTTCTAAATTCAGTAAAGTAAACACTTTTTTACTCATTTTAAAATTTCTAAGTAACGCCTTAAAATCATTGAATAATGTCTACATATAGGCTTTAAAGCCCTATTATTTTCAAACTAACAACTGTAAATATAGATACTTAGCAAAATACCTTAATACTTTTTTATGATTTCTATCGTTAATCATTTGAACGTCGACTGAACTTATTATTGCTAATTGTATAAATAACTGATATAATTAGGGCTTACACTTTTAATCTATCGTTATCATTTATAATTAAATGATAAAATTAGAATATCAGTAATAATAAAAGATTCAAGCAGCGACCTCAACAACTAACTACTAATTAACACAACAAATCATGAAAACAAAAGCTTTACTTCTAGTCTTCTGTTTGTATTACAGTTTTACTTATTCACAAAACATCGTTCCTCAACAAAACAATTTGGTTCTTGGAGAACGAACCGTACTATGGATCAGAGGATTCAATCCTGCAACGGATACCTGGAATGGGTCGGATCAAGAAATTAATACCGTGTACAACGCCTGGAATGATTATGTTTCCAGAAATTCTTATAATACCGCTTCGATAGCGGAATTTGATATTACCCCCGTTTATACTTTTAACGCAACTAATTCGGGTGGAATGGTTGATCAACTACGAGCGGCTGCGAGGGCTGGCGGTTATGATGTAGATAGTTATAACACAGTAGCTTTTCACTTTGCTGCAAACGTTGCTATCGGCGGTGGAGCCGTAGGGTCAGGTAATGGGGCTAGGGGTACGATGCTTATTCCTACAGCTGCTACTGCTTTCTTCCCCGGAGTTGTTCATGAAGGGATTCATACCATGGGATTAGGGCACGCCGAAGGTCTTGATGGAGGTAATAACATATATCCCGGGATTAATAAAGGTGGAGTCGATCCTTACTTTTTTATGGGTAGTGAAGGACCGGACGCAAGGTTAAAAGCCGATATGAATACGTATTTTAAGTATCGGTTAGGATGGATAAATGCTTCAAACGTACGAGTTCAAAGTACCTCCCCCAGTAGCTGTGTGACCAGAAGATTGTATAAATCTTCAAATATTCAAAACTATGATCCAAACAGAATATATGCTATGCAACTAGGAGCTCCTAATAATAGGATATGGCTGAGTTATGAACCTAACACTTTTAATTTAGATATTCAAAATAAGGGTAATACCGGAACCTTAATTCATTTTTTACCTAGACAATCTCCTGCGGTATCCAGACTTCTGGATGCACACCCCAATTCAATTATTGCTCCAGGTAAGTTTTCTACTGTTGCTGATTTTTGGGATGCTGCACTTAAAGAGGGAGAACAATTTTTTTGGGAAACCGCTGCGGTCACCATCCTCAGTACCGGAGGAACCGGCGATAATCAATGGGTTGATGTAGAAGTTTGTAACTGTCTAGCCACCACAGGAGATGATGATAATGATGGTATTTGTAACCAGATTGATGTTTGTAGTGGTGGAGATGATAATATGGATAATGACAACGATGATATCCCGGACTTTTGTGATGAGTGCCCTGACGACCCGGATAATGATGAAAATAATAACGGTGTTTGTGATAATTTAGAATGTTTATCTAAGGCGAAAGATGATTTTGACTACATAGAAACCTTTGATGTATCGAGCGCCAGCGGTAATTCAGATTCAAAGGCTGAAGGCTGGAAAGGGAATTGGTATTTAACTTCTGAAGATAAAAGTACTTCTGAAATTGCAAAAGGATCTTTAACACATCCTCTTGTTACTTCATCTGGAAATAAAATTAGAATCAAACACGATACAAAAGAAGAGGTAACTTCTTTAGTAAGAAAACTGGATTATAGCTTTAAAAACGGAGAGAGTTTCTGGATTGATTTCCTTATCAGAGGAAATAAAATAGGGTACGGAGGTATGTTTATAGAACCTCAGGAATTACACCAACTTTCTGTAGGTAAAAGTTGGAATACGGATATTGGAATTGCTAACATTCCGTCAGGGGTATTTATGAATGCAAATACGGACTATTGGGTGGTTGCCAAATGGACTTTAGAAACTACGGGAACGAGGATAGAATTATGGGTAAACCCAACACCTGGTAATTTTAACGAAAATAGACCTAGACTTACAGAATTTTCGAATACGGTGTTATTTGAAGTTGATAGAATTGAAATTGTTCATTCGCTAAATGCTCAAAGTAGTGATTATGAAATGGACGAAATCACGGTAGGATGTAATCCGCCGACCATATTGTCAGCATGTGCGCAAGCAGGTAGTCCGTGCGATGATAATTCTAACTGTACAGAGAATGATGTATATGATGAAAATTGTAATTGCTATGGGGTATTGATTGATGCCGATTTTGATGAAATCTGCGATTTGGACGATCCGGATGTTACTTCTTGCTCTGTAAATTCACCTTGTGATGATAATGATGACTGTACTATTAATGACGTTTACGATAGTGAGTGTAATTGTATAGGTGAATTTTTAGACGAAAACGATAACAACATTTGTGATGAAGAAGAATGTTCTTTAACTATGGTTGAAAGTTTTGAATACGCCGAGAATAGTTCCATAAACGGAGCAAATGGTGGCTTTGGGTTTGATGGTAGTTGGAGTGTTAACAATACGGCAATTAATGGTAAGATAGAAATAGAAAAGGGATCACTTGTTTACGATCAATTCATTTCTAAGGGTAACAGGTTAAGAGTTCATAATGCGAGTGAATCTCCAAACATTAACATCAGTAGAACCGCAAGTATTAATTTGGCAAGTACGGATACGATTTGGGTTAGCTTTTTAATTAGGGCAAATCAATTGAAAAGCGGTGGTGTATGGCTAAGATTGAATGACCGCCAGGATATTGCTTTAGGTAAACGTACCGCTTCACTATTCGGTATAGATAACAATAGTAATGAAAATCCTATAGAAGGAGGAACAACGCATTGGTTTGTTGCACGCTATGCCATAAGTCCATCGGGTGTAGAGGTGAATGGCTGGATAGATCCTAAGCTTGGTTCCTTTGATATAAACAATCCGGATTTGAGTAAAACGGTTAATCGTCGTTTAGCTTCGATTAATTCAATTAATATCAGATTTGATAACAGTATTAGTTCAGAATACGAATTGGATGAATTTACTTATGGATGTAAAGCGCCGTATCCATTAAGTAATAGTTCCAAAGCTACCTTATCTGTAAACAGTTTTGAAAAGGATTTTGAGATTACTATTTCTCCAAACCCAACTAAGGATATGTTATTTATCAACAAAAACAGTCCTACTGATTATAACATAAGTATGTATACGCTATCAGGGCAGGTGATTTTTGAAAATAAATCAACCAATGAAATTGATATGTCTAGCCTTAATTCAGGTATTTATTTTCTAAAAATTTCAAATAGTGATTTAACAAAAACGACAACCAGAAAAGTGATTAAGAATTGATAATAAAAAGTTTAGACTTATTTTTTTGGGATTGGTCTATATGAATGATAGTTGTAGGATGGGTGTCTTACACTTCAATAGCACTCGTTTATAATAGGTGCGAATCATAAAAATTAAGCCTAATAAATAAAACAAAGCTACCCGGTAAGATGAGTAGCTTTGTTGCTTTTATGACGGGTGTGAGTTAACTATAGTGGTTTAAAATCGTCAATATATCACTTGTTACGATGTTGTGTTTAAACTTTCGCGAAAGCGAAATAAAAACCAGACAATAAAGACTTTAAATTTCTATTGAATATTACTTTAATTCAGATATAAACTTCATTGCATTTTTCATGTTTGTTGCTTGTAATAATACTTGTTTTGTATTTTCATCTTCTCCACCAGAGGTGACGAGTCCTATAACCTCACCTTTTTTATCAACCACCGGAGAACCACTTAGCCCACCTAAACTTGTAGGGCCTTTTACCTGAATAAGTTGATGATATATTCCATCCGTGGTATCATATTTATATTCGTAAATACGTTGCGCCCCCAGCGTATCTTTATAAGACCACCCGACTACGTATACATCTTCTCCTTTCTTAAGAGGTTTGGTTCTGAATTTTAAAGGCTTATGGTTGGGTTTATTTTCTTTTACAGAAAATATAAGCCAGTCATTATAGGTTTCCCAATGATCGTTCATATAACTCCAGGTAAGCGAATCTTACCTATTTACACTTAATAGTTTGTCCAGGTTTATATAAGAAGTGCTATCATTTTTAGGATGCATTCTCCATTGATCCAGTTGTCCTTCAAAATCTACAAATTTCATCCGGTCTGTTTTAGCGATCATTAAAACGTGCTTTGCGGTAATCGCATACGTACGATTATCGTATTGAACTAAAAAGCCATTTCCGGCATTAGGATTATTAAAGGATGCGTCTGAATAAGTAACCTTATTAATGAGACCTATAGGTCGGTTTTCTAATTTTTTTGATGTTGAACAACTTACGATCGCAGTAACTACAAGTACTACTACTATATATCTTAATAATATTGGCATAGGTAGCGTTTTTTCATAGCAAATTTGTAGATAATAATGCTTGTATTCTTCTAATATCGACAAATACGCAATAACCGAATGTAAATAGGCCGCATCATCCGTTTTTTTGAATTATAGACAGTAAACACCTCTTTGTCTACAGAAAAGTTGAATCTGTCCATATTCCAATACATTGTTAATTATTCAATTACTTTTGTACGTTAAGAACCGTTCAGCAACCCATTATTCTGGTATAAATCTATTTATGAAAAAGTTATTTTTCTTTTATCTATTATTTTTATTTATTCATTTTTCCGGATGGAGTCAAAGTGAAACTTACCAAAATAAAAAAACTGAAAAAATAGTTCAAGGCTCTGTATTTACTAAAATTATAAATAGAGAATTACCCGCTACTATTGTATATGAAGATGATGATATTATATCTTTTGTGCCTTTGAGGCTTCAGGCTCCTGTTCATCTTCTTATTGTTCCAAAGAAAGAGATTTATACTATTAATGATGCTACGGAAGAAGATATGAAGGTTCTGGGTAAAATGATCCTGGTAGCCAAAAAGTTAGCAAAGGAAAGAGGCGTTTCAGAAACCGGTTATCGTCTCTCCATCAATACGAATGAAGATGCCGGTCAATCTGTGTTCCATATTCATATGCATTTACTAGGCGGTAAGAAATTAGGGCCTATGGTAGTACAAGAAGAGTAAGTTGATGCCTATCTATAAAAATAGAGTAGTGCAGCATATCCTTTTTTGGATAGGTATTTTTATATTTTATATTTTTTCAAATGCAAGCCCGGAATTATTAAGGCAATCCATAGAAACTACTTTGCTCAAGTTTCCTTTGCTTATGATCGCCGCTTATGTTTTTAATTTCTGGCAGGTGCCAAAATACCTGGTTCAGAAAAAATACATGGCTTTTGGGATATCCATGATTGCCATAGTGTTGTTACTTACCGTGTTATTTCGCGTGAGTGGATATTACTATCTGGATAAGTACTGTGAAAACGGACCGTATCCTTTTATTAGTTTACAGGATTTTCCTTTTTATATGTTGTCTTTTCATTTTCCTGCATTACTCATGTATTTTTATAAAACAAATAAAATGCAGGAGCAAGAAAGAGAAAAAATCCATCAACTAAAAAGGGAAAAAATTTCTACGGAACTCAAATATTTAAAAGCACAGCTTAACCCGCATTTTCTATTTAATACGCTTAATAACCTATATTCTTATGTAATTACTAAATCTCCCAAGGCTCCTAACATGGTTTTACAGCTTTCCGAAATTTTGGATTATATTTTATATAAAAGTCAAAGAACTTCTGTAGGGTTGAATGAGGAAATCCATACCATAGAAAACTATATTGCTCTTGAACAAATAAAGTATAACGACCGCTTAGTAGTTAATTTTAAGAAAAACATATGTAGGGCTGAATGAGGAAATTCATACCATAGAAAACTATATTGCTCTTGAACAAATAAAGTATAACGACCGCTTAGTAGTTAATTTTAAGAAAAACATAGCTAATGAGCGACAAGCTATTACACCGCTTATATTATTATCTATCGTAGAAAATGCTTTTAAACACGGGGTAAGCGGAAGTATTGAAAAACCGGAAGTTCGAATCTCACTGGAACAAGCAGAAGATTTTTTAAAATTTGTAGTTTGGAATACCAATACGAGCGAGATAAATAATAAAACTGACCATTATAAAAGTGGAATTGGGCTTGTTAATATTAAAAGGCAATTAGATTTAATTTACCCGGATGCGCACGAGTTAAAAGTTGAAGAAACCGAACAATTTTTTGAGCTAACACTGATTTTAAAAATTACTTAAGATGGTACGATGTTTATTAGTAGACGATGAATCTCCGGCAATAGCACTATTGAATGATCATATTAAAAGTTTTAAGGATTTAGAAGTAATTGCTACTGCCTATAGTGCGGTGGAAGCTTTTGAAATACTTAAAAAAGAAGAAATTGACCTTATTTTTCTGGACATCGAAATGCCGGTTTTAAAAGGTATTGACTTTTTAAAAACATTAAAAAACCCTCCAAAAGTGATCATTACCACGGCCTACCGGGAGTATGCACTCGATGGGTACAATCTGGATATTATAGATTACTTGTTAAAACCGATTTCCCTAGATAGATTTATAAAGTCCATAGACCGCTATTATGAACGTGTACAACATCAACTTGATACCACTCCGGAATTGGTGCCTACGGAATCGTATTTCTTTGTAAACGTAAATAAAAAACAAATTAAAGTTGTTTTTGATGATATTTTATATGTAGAAAGCCTTAAAGATTATGTAAGGATTCATACTACAGATCAGAGAATTGTTGTTAAAAGTAATATTGGTAAGATGGCAACACGTCTTCCTTCCCACCTTTTTTTACGAACACATCGTTCCTTTATCGTTGCTATTCAAAAAATTACAGCCTACACACAACGGGATATTGAAATCGATACGATCGAAATACCAATTGGTTCTAGCTATGCTCTACAGGTATCGGCGACACTCACTGTATAATTCAACCTTATGTTCGCTTAAAGGCTATTCATAGTTGGTTATTTTAAAGTAATCTATTTTGGTGAAAACACATATTTATACAGGCTACATTTGGAATCTATCTATTAATTAAAACAGCTATGTTTCATATAAAGTACACCATTGTTTTAGCCATTTTTTTAACAACAGTTTCCTGTAAAACGCAAAAAACACAAAGAGAATTAGAATTTGAAGCAACAAAAAATTACCAACCTAAGTCTTTAAATAACTATGGGTTTGTTCTTCCGGTAGGTTCAAAGGTACCCGAGGTGCATCAACTTGCCAACGATCTTCAAGCTGATTTCTTTTTCTATAGAAATAAGGAAAAATATGAACAAACAGCAGATAAGATTATTCAATTGGATTCAACTTATGCCACCGCCTATTTGATGAAATCCTTTTACGAAACAGATACTTTAGCATATAAAAGGCTTATGACTAAAGCTTTTGAACTCTCAAAGAAAAATGACTTGATATCAGAACGATCTATGGTACAAGCCGATTACTATCTTCTTATCGAAAAAAATTATAAAAAAGCACAGGAATACTTTCAAAAGGTGGTGGATATCTATCCTGATAGTGCTATTGCCATCTAGTGTGTAGGTATGGCATATTATATGGATGATAAGTTTGAGGGTGCTTTAAGGTGTTTTACAAAAAGTACGGAGCTTATACCTAACTTACCCAAAGGCCTGGAAATGATTTCAGGCGTCTTTTATCACATGGGGAATTATAAAAAATCATTGAAATACCTTAAAAAGGCCATGCAGCATGGTGCAAATGCCAAAAACGACATCAACTTTTCTGAATTTGAAAGTTTTGTATACTACAGAAACGCTTTATACAAAGAAACGATAGCCTCTGTAGAAAAAGCTTTTACTTACGGCGAAAAATATAGAAACAGTGATAATTTGAATAAGGTATATAATTTGGCTAAGGGTAAGTTGGATTCTATTCAATCTTTGGGAAATTGATTTTATTTGTTGCAATATATTTTCTGTTATTTAGCTTTATCTTCTAAGTAAAAGGTTTGCAAAACTAAGTTTCTATCGATGTTAATAAAAGCCAGGGAAAATTGTAATTATTACTTGGGTTAATGGATTCGTAAATTTATATTTGATGAGTTTGAAGTACGATAATCACACGCAAATCAAAACATTACCAGATACACTATTGTGGATAAGATAAAAATAGTATCTTTTTTATAACTACTTTCAAATTTCCTTTATTAACATAAAACTATAGTTAAAATGTCCGATTTAAAATCCGAATTTTTATTTGAAATAACAGCTCTATTAGATAAACCCATAGAAATTGGTGAATCGCCGCTAGGCAAACGATTAATATATCCTGTGGTAGGGGGTACTTTTGATGGCCCTGACCTTAAAGGTAAAGTTTTACCAAATGGTGGGGATTGGCTTTTAATGCTAGATGCTACCACGACAAAATTAGATGTCAGAGCAATTTTAGAAACCGATGGAGGAGATAAAATATATATTCATTACGGTGGATTTATCCATTACAAAGCAGATGGAAGTTACTATTTCCGTACTAATCCGGTATTTGAAACCTCTTCTGAGAAGTATAACTGGTTAAATTATACCATTGGTGTTGGCGTTGGGGAGTTAATTGAAGGAGGTGTAAAATATAAAGTTTACGCAATAAAATAATTAGTATGAGATCCAGGGTAGCACGATATAATTTTCCTACTCACTAAAATTATTTCTTTTAATTATTAGTGTCCGGTTGAAATGAGTAAAAGTTGGTAAAGCATAGTAAAAAAGGTCATTCTAAACTTTAAAATATTTAGAGGTTGCTTTTCTACTTTTTAAATTAATTCAATTTTTTAGCGTAAATAATTTTATAATATTGATTTTCAATAGTGTAATTATTAGTCTTGATTCTTGAAGCGATAGCGATCTTGAATCTTTTCTAAGCATCAATTTTTTTTATTATAGCTTAGTAAAACATGTTATAACCTTACTTATTTTACTTGCAAATTAAATGAAACAATTAATCTACTCATAAACTTTTTATTGTTTTGGCCTCTTTCCATTAAAAAACTTTAGTTTACAATGTTGCAATGGATTTACCGGAGCATATCATAAAGACAATGAAAGATCGCATTTCCTTTAAAAAATGGAACTTAAAATAAACATTGCCAGTATTATAGGATTAGTTGTCAATGCTAGCCTATCTATAAAAATTTCACTTCTTCTTTATTTAAAACATATTTACTAAATTTGACGTCAAATCATCAATCAATATAAATCTTCAATCAATATGCTGTCATTTTACGGTAAACAATTAAAAATCTTAATAATCCTCCTTTTAAGTTCTATTTCTATTTTTTCTCAATCTGATATTGCAGAAAAGAATCTGGATGATAGGTTGAAAACATTAAAAGAAAAAGCGGTTTATAATGGAAAGCGTAATAATTATTACACTAAGGAAAGTTTCATATTAGTTGATGAGGCGGAAAAAAAATCTTTCGAAAGCTTAGCAAGACCATCAAAACAAAGTGAAATATCAAAATTTTTTAGGAGTAGATTAACTCGGGATGATTTGAAAAAAATTAATTATTCAAGAATTAGATCCGGTATGGATTTTAATAATAATCCCTTTAAGAAGAAGAATTATGATTATAAGATAAGATTAAATTTTGAAGTTAATAAATTTAATAAAATTAGCAATCCGATAATTATTACTGGTAATACTGAGTTTAATAGAAAAATTGGAAAGATTTTTAGAAGTATTCCTATTGAAAAATTAAATATATCAGATATAAATAAAGCTTGTAAATATCAAATTCAATTATTTACTAAAGAAAAGGATAAAAAAGTTATAAATGCTAGTACAAATGTGGTTTGTGATGAGTTACCATCGTTTAAAAAATGTGATGAATTGGAATTTTTTAGTGCTGAATCAACATGTTTTTATGAAGAATTATACAGTTATATATTAAATAACATATCTATAAATGCTATTTCCAAACAGAAGAAGAGAGGGAAGATTAAGATAGAACCACGATTTACTATTGATGCTAGTGGTGATATTGTAAATGCTAACTCGATAGCACCAAATCAAATCATTAAAGATGAGGTTGATAGGGTATTGAGAACATTAAATGGAAAAATCTCACCCGCCAAGAGAAATGGAAAACCTTTTAATCATTTTTACAAAACAACTTATATAATTGTCGTAGAAAAACAAAGGAAAAATAAGAATTAAGGTATTTATAATCAAGTTCTTATTTGAAATTTTAAGAATCAATTTAATTAATTTTTTTGGAGTTTTTAAGTTTGGAAAAGGTGCAAAATAAATCTAAACTATAAATTTTTTTAGTAAGGTTAAGGAAATAAATACTCATTATTGATCTTAAAATCAAGCTAAGTATAACTAGTAAAATTCAGCAACCATATTATAGCCTTGTTCCCATTAAAACAAAATAATTTATATATCACTCTACGTAAAAACACTACAACTTTACGTACTTTACCTACAAGTTAAATGAGACAATTTATTCTATTTGTACACTTCTTTACTGTATTTACTTCTTTTTGTCAGGAAACCTTAGTTTTTAATCCAATTAATCATCTTCATCGACCATTTTTGAGTAAGAACAATAATGATTGTTGTAAAATTGAAACTGATATTTTCTTATCACAACAAAGGCCGTTAATAAAAAAGAATAGAGTTAAACAAGTTTTGATTGAGCATTCACAGATAAGTAAAGAGTTTGAGCAAACATTTGAAATTAATTATGATAAAGAGGAAAAGCTCATTAAATATTGTGGTTGGGGTAAACAAAGTGAACACTTTTGCCATGAATTTACATATAATAATAAAAAACAATTAGTTAAAATTGCAACAAATAATGTAAAAGGTTTATACGTTAAGTCACCTTATGATTCCTGTTTTAACTATGCAGGACGTTATCTTAAAAATATTACTTTTGAGTACGATCATAAAGATCGATTAAAAAAACAAAGATACGAGTTCACTTCTGAAATAGAAGAATATAACTATACGCACAGTAAAGACGGTAATACCATAATTACGTATGACTCTGATGGATTAGAGGTAAAAAGAGAAGTAAAAGTAAGTGATAAAAAATTTATTTATTTTAATGGTAATAATAGGGAAGAAATAATATTTTATGATACTGAAGATAGAATTATAGGAATCAAAGTAATTAACGATCTTAAAACTAACGGTTCCAAACGAAAATATTACTATAATAAAAATAACACTTATAGGTATTCTACCTGGGAAGGTAAAAACTTTGGAGCATTTTTGTATTATGATTCAAATGGAAAACTTAAAGGGGGTCTTGTAGGTGACGAAGATAAAAGCATTACGGAATACTATTATAATCAAAAAAGTTTATTAAAAATTGTTAATGAAAATTTCTTAAGTTCAGAATATTCTTGTGAAAATTCCTATTCTTATTATAACAATGGTTTAATAAAAAAAATTATACGAAGAATAATGACTGTAAATGAAAAGTGGAAAAGAGAAATATACAAGTATACATATGATATGTGGTAAAATTTGAACTAAAAAATTAATGTCATAGTCCCTTTTCAAAAATTAAACCTAACATCGACACTACCATGAATGCCTTAGATTTTACTGTAAAAATAGATGACCTTCACCAGTACGAATTGATCACAAAAAATTATCCTGAAAAACTCTTACCTGATCAGGTAATGTTAGCAATTGAAAAATTTTCTTTTACTTCAAATAATATTACCTACGGCGTCGTGGGAGAACAGATGAACTATTGGAAATTTTTTCCAACACAACCCGGTTATGGGATCATTCCGGCCTGGGGTATCGCTCACGTAATTAATTCTAATCATCCGGAAGTAAAAGTAGGGCAACGGTTTTATGGGTACTATCCTATGAGTACCCATTTATTAGTTACCGCGGGCAAGGTTAGCAATAAAGGTTTTATGGATATTACCGAACATCGACAGGCGCTTCCACCCATTTATAATTTTTATGTAAATATAGAACAAGACCCTTTGTTTACACCAAGAACCGAAGGATTAATCTCTATATTTCGTCCGTTATTTGTCACTTCTTTTTTAATTAATGAGGCTTTGGCGGATCAAAATTTCTATGATGCCACGCAAATTATGGTAACCAGTGCTTCCAGTAAAACCGCTCAAGCTTTGGCCTTCTTATTAGCGCACCGAAAAAAAGAAATAGGACAAGAATTCAGTCTCGTAGCACTCACTTCTGATAGCAATGTAGCATTTGTCAAAAACCTAGGTTGGTACGATCAGACCATCAGCTATGAGCAAATTTCTCACTTAACAGCTGATAAAAAATCAATCATTGTAGATTTTGCCGGTAACCATAACCTACAATTTAAACTACAAACGATACTGAAAGAAGATTTAATATACAATTGTTTAGTAGGACTGGTGGATTGGCAAAATTTAGAAGGCGAGAACCCCTTGCCAAAAGAAGGAACTTTTTTCTTTGCTCCCAACCAGGTAGAAAAGCTACAAAAAGAATGGGGAGTAATCAAATTTCAACAAAAAGTCGGAGAAGCATTATTGCAATTTATAAGTCATGCACAATCAACCATTTCAATTAAAAAATATCAAGGGGTGGAGCAATTAAAACAATTGTATACAGATACCTTAAACGGAAAAGTGGATCCTAAATACGGGAATATAGTAAGCCTAAATGAAAGTTGATTATTATAACGATTGAACAATCATAACCCTACGCTAGCACAGAAATATAGCTTAACAAATATAAAATGGCATAGAGGTTTTATAAAGAAAAAAATGGAAGATTTAGGTAAAAAACGCAAGCATAGTCTTAGCTAAGACGAGGTTTTTAACGCAGGGATTCAAATTTTCTCTATGAAGATTTATGCTATTTTAATATTAGCGTCCGGTTAAAATATATAATAGCTTATGAAGCATGATAAAATATGGAAATTCTAAACTTTAAGGTAGTTAGAGGTAGCTTTTTTGCTTTTTAAAAGTAATTTATTTTTTTGGACATGGATAATTTTATAATATTGATTTTCAAAATTATAATAATTAGTCTTGATTCTTGATTCTAGAAGCGATAGCGACCTGCCCGTCTGCAGGCGGGTCTTGAATCTTTACCGGACACTAATGCTATTTTATGTTGATGTAGCAATACATTCAATCTTTAGCATTCAGTTCGAAATAATTTACAGGGCACCTCTATCTACAAAAGGTAAAAAAACGTGGTATTTTTTAAAAGAAAAAACGCGTTACAAAAATAAAGTAGTAACGCGTTTTAACCATACTAAGAATAAGTAGTTAAGGGGTAGTAAATACTTTAATTCTTAACAAATTTTACTGTATTCACGGTATTTAGTCTGGTATTCCGGATAGAGGCAAAATACATTCCTGTCGAAAGGCCATTAACATCAATATGTTCCTCTGAAAGATCGGATATTTCGATCACCTTTTTACCCAAACTTGAAAAAATAGTAATATTCAATGGTTCGGATTGCGGATTAGTGATGAATAAATCTTTATTTGCAGGACTTGGATAGACTGTGATACGATTCTCGTTTTCTAAATCAATATCATTAGAAAGTGTGGTGCTATTAAAAATAGCACCATAGTTCTCAGTAATTGCTATTCTATCCAGATTATAATTACCTGAGCTTCCTACTTCTACACCTAAGGTACTGATTTCATTAATACTAATTCCTGTACTTTTGGCAATAGCGTTGGATTGATCAGGTTCTCCGTTTAATTTTGGTTTAGGATTAGCCCATAAATAGATATTGCTATTTCCGTTACCATTAATTTCGTATTTAGCAACAATAAGAACAGTTTCCCCTTCTGATAAACTTCTTTGTTTATCAAAATCCTCATTAATACCAAGGGTATTACTTAACATTTTACCAACTCCAAGAGTAGTATTACTATTAGGAGCTACCCGGAAGTGACCTTCCCTCAGTTCGTTTGCTTTGATAAGGTAACTCAGCCACATGGTTTCTCCGGTCGAAAAAGTTCTATAAAGTGGTCTTTCCATAGAAAATAACGGGTTACGCGGTGCTGTTCCGTTTGCTGAAAGAATTCTAAAACTATTTCCTTCTGCTTCAATCCCTTCGGATTTAAGGTTAAGCCTATCGATACGGACCATCTGTCGAGAAGCATCATTTAAGTTCCATATAGTACTAAAGCTACTTGAACAAGGGTCGTTGTTACCAACCTTATCATAAACAAAATCTTCTGTTTCCAATTTATTATCTACACTATTACAACCTACAGGAGATATTCTAAACTCAACCGAGTAATTATTTTCACCCGGTTCTTTGGTTTCTTTTAGTACTTCAACTTTATAAAGATCAGAAATATCTACGCTTTGACCCTCAGCAATAGTACCATCTCCAGCATCATGCATATCCGTATAGGTTTCGTCATCCGGGCGTTCGTCATTACTGGTAATAGAATTAGGGGTAAGATCTAATAGTACAGAGATAGCCGGACTTCTGTAAGGTACATGATGTATCATAAGTCCATCTGATCCCAGTCTTTCTCGTTCCGATAAATTTTTTACTTTCAGGTAGCTTAAAACAAATACCCCTTCATTATCATAATCGGTTAAATACACCCCAAGACGTTCTTTTGTATTCCTTGTGTGGTTATCGTGATTATAAATTTTAAAAGTTTTACTACCATTGTCATTTTTATGAATGATGTATTCATCTTTGTCAATCCAGCCAAACCTGCCTTTATGTGGTAAAGAAAGGTTAGCATCAATCTCGCAAATGTTTGTATTAAAAGGACAGTTTTTCTGATCCCCTTCACTTCCCATAAAATGATACGGATCTCTACCGCCTCGGATTTCACCGGGAAATATATTAGTACCTGCATCTAATGTATGAGCGTGACCTACAGAAAACATATGCATCATTTCATGTACAATTCCGGGGATCCAAATATTGTTTCCTCCCATTGTTATTTCACCGGTAATACCATTACCGGATCCCAAACCACCAAATTTATCCATATCTTCAGAGATGATAACATACCCCAGATAGGTTACATCTACATCAATACCGCTACGTTCAGCATATTGCCTCATAATTCGCTTCTTAGTCTGTAGCTCATCGGCACCTTGGCTATCAGCATCGCTAATATTAAGTATAGGGCTAATTAAAGAAGTTACTACAATTTTACCACCTGACATCCGGCTTGCATACTCGTTAAAAACATCTACGGCTGCACTAACTCTTTCTACAGTTGTTTCCGGAACCGGAAAATTTCCAAAAGTTGCAATAAGCACGGTAAAATTCTTGTTACCAATGGCGGGGGTCTGATCTAAGGGATAGTCACTCCGCTGGGCATTACTCACCTGGAAGCATAAGACTAATAAAAAGATTTTAATTAATAATTTGTTTAAAATAGTCATGATTGTGTGTTTAAGTAGTTAATTAAAATGTTGAATAATTCATGTGATAAGCAGAGATGATCTGCCTGTAACTTAAATATAAGCTTGCAAAAAAAAGAATAGAAGCGTAGGGAGGGAATTAGGCTATTATTCGTAGTAAAGATTAATTCGCAACGTGTTGTTTAAGAATTATCAGATGTTTTAGTTATTGGTTGTGTTAAAGTATTTTAGGTTCAAACGTATTTTTTTTATTCTTATTGTATTAACGTAATTATTGTGATTTTTTTAGTATAAATATCAATTATTTAGGTTTTTAATAACATATTTAGGTCACTTTATATTGATTTAGCAAATGGTGCGGTTAAAATGACTAAGAGCTTATAAAGTATAGTATAATAAGGTGATTCCAAACTTTAAAGTATTCGGAGGCTGCTTTCTTACCTTTTTGAAAAGGAATTTGTTTTCTTAACATGAATAATATTATAATTATTAGTTTTAATTCCTGATTATAAAAGCGATAGCAACCTGCCCGTCCGCAGGCGGGTCTTGAAACTTTACCGAATACTAATGTTAGATAATGATTAAATTACCGTTACAAACCTTCAAATTTATTATGGATAATGGTGCTTTTTTCCTGTTCCAGGTAATTAAGAAAAGCTTTGGCAACCAAAGAGAACTTTTTATTTTTAAGCCAAATCATATGCCATTTCGATTTAATAGGAAACCCTTTGATAAGAATAATCTGTAAAAGTCCGGTTTCCAGTTCGTTCCTGATACCGATCAGAGGCATAATAGAATAGCCCAATCCGGCAATAACCGCTTGTTTAACCGCCTCGTTAGAAGTTAATTCCATCTTTTTACTTACCGGTATATTGTTCTCTTCAATATAGCTTTCCATGGTATAGCGGGTTCCCGATCCGTTTTCGCGATAAATCAGGGGTAATTTTGATAAAATGGATTTATCATAATTTTTTTTATCAAATCTCTTATCCCTGTTTCCTACCAGATATAATTGATTTTCCATCAATTCGGTTTTTTCAATTTTTAGTTTGTCCGGAAGTACGGAAACTAATGAAAAATCCACTTTATTTTTCTCTAAACTACGGATAACCTGCGCTTTGTTAGTAACATCCAGTACCAGTTCTACCCCTTTATGCTGCCTGATAAAATCAGATAAAAAGTAAGGCATAATATATTTTCCGGTAGATACCACAGATATGGTCAATACGCCCGATAACTGTCCCTGATACGCCAGGGTTTTATAATTGATTTCCTTAACCTCTTCCAGGATTTTTTCCGCAGCACTAGCAATTTCTTTTCCGAAATCCGTGATGTATAACTTCCTTCCTATAACTTCTGTCAGCGGAATCGGAAATTGCTGTTGAAAATTTCTAAGTTGTATGGAAACAGCAGGTTGGGTTAAATGCAAATCCTCAGAAGCTTTTGTAATACTTTGCATCTCCACTATTTTAGAAAATATCTGTAGTTGATGAAGCGTGTAATGCATAAAATTTTATTATAAAAACGATTATAAATATAAATGAAAATATATGAAATACTACTTACATCTTTGTATAAAAAACAAAATGGAAAGCTTCGGATTTAAAGATAAAGAAGTTGTTGTAGTAAGTATGGTACATCTAATCTGCAACCCAAAAAGAAAGATTTCAGAAGTATGTAAGATGACCTTACTATTACTTCTTTTAACGCCATTTGGTTTTTCTTATTATCATCACCCTTTTTCAATTAAAATTTTATAACAAAGAAGACGTATTTATGGACTTACATTTACTTATTGATAATCTGACCAATCCAGCCTTACTTTTTTTCTTTTTAGGGGTTATCGCGGTTCAGGTAAAAAGTGATCTTAGCATACCACCTAATTCTTCAAAATTTATTTCATTATATCTTTTGCTTTCCATAGGCTTTAAAGGAGGGCAGGAGTTGTCGCACAGTGAATTTAATACCGAAATTTTATGGTCATTACTCTTTGGGATTTTTCTGGCAGTAGTGATACCGGTATACGCTTATTTTATTCTAAGAAGGAAGTTTAGTGTCGATAACGCTGGAGCTATAGCCGCAGCTTATGGTTCGGTAAGCGCAGTGACTTTTGTGACTACCATCTCCTTTTTAGAATTAGAACAAATTGCATTTAACGGTCATATGGTAGCCGTGATGGCACTGATGGAAGCACCTTCCATTATGGTAGGCCTGCTTTTGATTACTATTTTTAAGAAAAATAAAACCGAAGAAAAAATTCCTATGAAAAAAGTAGTACACCATGCCCTTACTAATGGAAGTGTGTTGTTAATTATAGGTAGTTTACTAGTAGGTTTACTAGCAAGTGAAGCACAAGCCGAAGGAATCAAACCCTTTACTACGGATATTTTTAAAGGGTTTTTAGCAGTCTTTCTCCTTGATATGGGAATCACCAGTGGGCGAAAACTTTCTGATTTTATCAGTAAAGGGTGGTTTGCCTTGCTCTTTGCGATCATCATACCCGTAATTAATGGGTGTATAGTAGCTGTAGTCAGTGGATTTTTTAGTGCCATAGAAGGAAACCGGTTGTTATTTGCCATATTAGCGGCAAGTGCGTCATATATTGCGGTACCTGCCGCCATGAAATTTGCAGTTCCTAAAGCCAATCCTAGCCTTTATATACCTATGGCACTTGTCATTACCTTTCCTTTTAATATCACGTTAGGCATGCCACTATATTTGTATATCATACAGCTATCATAAAATTAATTTATGATTATGATTAAATATATAAATAAAAATAGATAAAATATTATTTCGACTTTTACACCAATTAAAAAAACAAATCTCAACACCATAAAATATGGAAGCTACTCTGGATATGCCAAACGAAACAAGTACCGATCAAAAGATAAACCTGATTGAAGGTGGTTTTACCGCTCAGGAAGCAGCCTATATTGTGAATTCGGTTTTAAATGTAAAAATTAATTTTCATAAGTTAAACCGTCTTTCTATAACAGAAGGGAATAGTGCGGATAAATGTGAAGAGGATAACGGTAGAATAGAGGAATTATTAGAAGCGCAGGCCAAAGCAAGAGAGTTTTTTACACAGGCCAGGGTAAACGATAAAAAAGTAAAAGTAAATGCGACTATTCATATTTCAATAGAAGACTAAAGTACCTTGCATTGTTCAGAACAAGGTCTCACTACCAATAACGATAATACTTTTTCAATAATTATTAACTTTAGTGAAAAAAACGGCTCTTTATTTAAGAGTCGTTTTTATTTGTTAAACAACTAATCATATATCTATTAAAAGGCTTTTAAAAACATTAAAATATTAACGAAGCCTTTGCAATGGCTAAATCAACACTAAAAGTTTTGTTATAAATTAAAAGGTCTTTTTTCTTCTATTAGAATAAATGATATGTTTGATAACGAATAAAATACATACTATGAAAACCGTATTACACAAAGCAGATACCAGGGGAGATGCCAATCATGGATGGTTGCATTCCAAACATACGTTTAGTTTTGCCAACTATCATGACCCGCAACGAATGAATTTTGGGGTACTTCGAGTACTTAATGATGATACCGTAGCCGAAAAAAGAGGATTTGGTACACATCCGCATCAGGATATGGAAATCATATCCATTCCCTTAGAAGGAGACTTAAGGCATGAAGACAATATGGGAAACCAAACCATAATTAGGTCCGGAGATGTACAGGTGATGAGCGCAGGTACCGGGGTCATGCATTCAGAATACAACGCAAAAGAAGATGCTCCGGTTAAATTCCTTCAAATCTGGGTGTTTCCTAATACCAAAGGTGTGGAACCCAGGTATGATCAAATTACGCTAAATAAAGAAGATCGAAAAAATAAATTACAACAGATTTTATCTCCTGACCCGGAGGATGATGGCGTTTGGATTTATCAGAATGCGTGGTTTTATATGACAGACCTGAATAAAGATTCATCCGTAACCTATACCTTACAAAAACCGGAAGAAAACGGGGTTTACGTTTTTGTATTAAAAGGAAATGCTACTGTTAATGAACAACCTCTGGCTACCCGGGATGGCTTTGGTATTTATGATGTAAGCACTCTAAGCATAAAAGCCGATACGGAGGCGGAACTTCTTTTAATGGAAGTCCCAATGAGCTTAAGTTAATAAAAGCCGGAATTTTTTTAACAAACAGTAAGTTTAAACCCATGGTACATTTAAGTAATAATATTATAAAATCCGTCAGTTCGAGTGCTTCGACCAGAGGAAGAAGTGTATCGAGAACAAGGATTTTAATGAAAAAAGCTATGTAATCCTGAGTTAAACCGAAGGACTCGATATCCTCGATCAAGTCAAGGACAGGCTATTTTTTCTTCATTTTATTACGAAAAAACACTTGAATTGACGCTTTTTTCCCTGAATGCTTCGGGGGTAAGACTAAATTCATCAATTAGTAATATCTATAGCTTTAGGCGGTTAAAATGAATTTATTTGAATGTATAATAAAATTTTAGAATCAATTCAATATATCAATTTCTTCGGTAAGAAAGGAAGGTTGGCTTAGGAAGTCTGCCGAAGTTGAAAATATTTATCCCTAGCCCTCAAAGAAAAGGAACAAAAAACTGAAATTGAACAAACACCTTTCCATAAATAGTTGGTAATACGAAACAAAGATATGCTAGAGATAATAGAAGATTCAGCATTAAGTAAAGTAAGACAACTTGCAAAATATCTGGATGTCAGTTTAGTAGAAAGTTATGGAGTAGCTGTTTTACGTTTAGATAATAAAAAAGGAAAAGGATATATTAGTTATTTTTCTATTATACCAGGCCTTTCCCTGGTCGTATTTAATATAACCTTTTATGAAAAACTGGTCATTCATAAAAAAATAATAGAAGATCAGATTATTGATTTTTACTACGTATTAAACGGGATTTTTAAACATCAGTTTTCTGATATGGACAGTATCCGGAAGGTAGATAAAAACAGGAACCTTATTACCATCAGTAATTCTAATAGTACCTCTAGCATTACCTTTCTTGAAAACATAAAAATAGAAGTAAGCGATATAGTCATAAATAATCAACTATTGCCTCGCGGTACTACTAATTACATTAGACAGCTGGAACGTAATGTTAAAGAACTGGTACAAAAGGTAGGAGAAACCGCTCCCTTTTATTACGAGAGCTTAATTGACCCAATTCCCGCAGAATATGCGCAAATCCTAATTAATAATAAAAAAATGGATGTAATGGGGCGATTAATGACCGAAGGTGCCGCCATCAATATGTTATTCAGCCAGCTTAAAAATTATGAAAAAGAAACTAGCGAGAATAAAATTTATCTTCCTACAAAACTAAAAGACGAAGATTTATTAAAATGCACAAAAATCGGCGACTATATAAAAAAGTATATAAATCGTCGAGTAACTATTACCGAACTGAGTAAACACTTTTTGATTTCAACTAAAAAACTTCAGAACGGAATTCAGTTTTTATATGGGGATACGGTAAATAGGTATATTTCTAATATTAAATTAACCCATGCCAAAGAATTACTTCAAAAATCGGATTTAAGTATTAGCGAAATTTGTAAAATTTGTGGGTACCCTTCGCCTAGTTATTTATCTAAAAAGTTTTTTGAACGATATCACTTTCTACCTAAAGATTATAAGAGTTCTTTCCAAAATAAAAATGCCTTATTTGAAATTAGCTACAGGTCTGTTGCCTCACCATCCATGACTCCGGAAGATGTAAAACAAATTGTAGAAAAAGCAATTTCTTTTAATAAAATACACAATATTACCGGATGTTTGATTTACCACAATCAGACGTTTTTTCAGATTCTGGAAGGAGCAAAAGAAGAAGTAATGCGACTATACTATCAGATTACACAAGATCCTCGGCATAGCAGTCTTGTCATTGTCTGGAAAGGAGTAAAGTTTGTGAGGAATTTCAGTATGTGGAATATGGCATTAGTTACTGATAATGGCAATTTAAGAGTAACTTATGAAGACAATACAGAACATCAGGATTTAGGAAATATTATGAATAATCTCGATAGTTCCAAAGCAATTTCTGATATCCTCTGGAAAAGAATACATAAGGTTATTGAAACTCGATCTACTGCACCACCGGGTGTTTAAAAGCGTATACAATTATAATATCTAAATCTAAATCCGTAATGTAGATTCCCTGACGATCAAATTAGTTTTAATCTCTACCGTTCTGGTGGTTAAACTAGTAGCCGTAGTATTAATTTCTTCAATTAAAAATTTTACCGCCGTACGCCCTATTTTTTGTCCTGGTTGGTCCACCGTAGTAAGGGCAGGTGTGATGATAGTAGCATGCATAGAGTTACTAAACCCAACAACCGAAATCTCGTCCGGTATCTTAATTTTGTATTTGTGCAGTGCCTGAATCACCCCAATGGCGGCTCCATCTGTGATTGCAAAAATTCCATCGGGTCTGTTTTTAAGACTTAAAAGTAGATTAGCCGACCTTTTTCCATTGATAATGGATATATCTTCAGTACTAATTACTAATTTTTGATCAAGTTCAATATTATTTTCTCTTAACGCACGCAAGTATCCCGCGTATCTCATTTCTGAATTAAAGGAATTTTCGGTTTCTTTAATAATGGCAATCTTTTTTTTTCCGGTTTGAATTAAGTGGTCAACTGCATTAAAGGCAGCTTCTTCTTCATTAATTACAATTTGAGTACAAGGGACTTTATCTGAAACTTTATCAAATAATACGAGGGGTAAACGTTTTGCTAATTTTAATATAGGATCTATAGCAATGGTTTTTCTGGCTAAAGACAATAAAATTCCATCTACCCCAAATTGCATCATGGTTTGCAACATTTCATTCTGCTTCACTTCAGAATATTTAGAATCTGAAACAATAACTTTATAACCCTGATTTTCTGCTTCATCCAGAATCCCTTTTAATATGGTTGAAGTAAAAAGATGTGAAATATTAGGCACAATTACCCCTAGGATATAACTTCTTCTTGATTTTAACCCCCTGGCAAAAATATTAGGTGCGTAGTCCAAATCTAGAGCTAATTGATTTACCCTTTTTTTTGTCTCCGCACTGATGTCCGGGTGGTTTGCTAAGGCTCTGGAAACCGTAGAGATGGATAAATTCAGTTCCTGCGCCAGTATTTTAAGAGTAGCAGGTTTTTTTTCGTTCATTATAAGGTTTATTGATGGATTGGAGATGTAAAGCTAATCTGTTAAGACTAAAATTGCAAACGTTTGAACAAACGTTTGCATAATATTTTAGTGATTATTATGTAAAAATAGTTAGATATTCATATAAATTTAACCAAATATTGAGGATTATTCAATTAAAAGCACATTTAAAACGTACAATTCCTATGAAAAAAACGATAGTAACTATTATTTGCGTGTTTGCGGTAAGTCTGGGATTTGCTCAAACCGAAATTACGGGAAAAGTAACCGACAATTCGGGTGCTCCTATCCCTGGGGCCAATTTAGTAATCGCAGGAACAACTACTGGTACCGTTACGGATTTTGACGGTAATTATACGTTAACTACAGAGGTATCAGGTCAACAAAAAATACTTGCCTCCTATATTGGATTTCTGACGTTGTCTAAAAGTATAGCATTATCCGATAGCCCCATAACCTTAGATTTTGTGTTACAAGAAGGAGGGCAGCAATTAGAAGAGATTGTACTTACAGCTTCCAGTACTTTTCGTTCGCAAAAACAGGCACCTTTATCTATCAGCTCGGTCGAAATGAAAGAGATCACTAAATTATCAGCAAATAGCCAGGCTGATATCTTAAGAAGCGTACCTGGTATCACGGCAGAAGGTGGGGGAGGAGAGACCGCTACCAATATATTTGTCAGAGGGCTTCCTTCTGGGGGACAATATGTATTTAATCCGTTACAATATGACGGTATGCCGTTGATGAGCACCTTTGGGCTAAACTCATCCGCTCATGATGTGTATGCCCGCCCGGATATTGGTTTTAAAGGAGTTGAATTTGTTCGTGGGGGGTCTGCCATTTTGTTCGGAGCAGGTTCTGTTGCAGGTATTATTAACTATACTAGTAAAACCGGAGACACTAACCCCGGAAATATATTGAATATGGAAGTGGCTAACCAGGGTAGGTTAAAAACTGATTTTTACAGTGGTGGTCGCCTGGGAGGAGAAGATTCCAATACATTTTATGCCTTTACCGGTTTTATACGACATGACAGAGGTCCGATAGAAACCGGACTTACCACCCGCGGTGTCCAGTTCAGGGGGAATATTAAAAAGAAGTTCGATCAGGGGTCATTCACCTTACACGGTCAATACATTAACGATAATGCACAATTTTATCTTCCATTACCCTTAACAGGTGGTAGTAGAGAACGTATTGCAGGAAATGACGGGGAACCGGTAAGCCAATTATTAACCGGCGAACTAGCCAATGTATCTTTTAATACGCCTGGAGGTGTTTATCAAAGTCCTATTGCTGATGGGGTTTCAACTACCGGAGGGTACGTAATGGGAGATTTTAACTATAACTTTACAGATGACCTAAGATTTAAAGCCAAAGCCAGGTTTGCTAACTATGCTCATAATTTTGCCTTGTACGTAGGAGGAAATGGAGATAATGGCAATCCTATCACTTTAGATAATTATATTCAAAGCATTGCCCCCGATAATCTTGGATTTACTGCTACCTACCAGGGAGGATCCGGGGATCCGATCAACGGTTCTGATCTGGTAGTGGAGAATCTGCATGTGGATCGTCTACGACCCATGACGGATTATTCAGGTGAAACTTCTTTAATAAAAACCATAACTACTTCAGGTGGCAACAGTCATACAATCACCCTGGGATCTTTTATTGCGCGTACCGAAGCAGAAGATGTCAACTATCAATTCCGAACCCTTACCGAATTTAATAATGCGCCGCGTTTAGTCAACCTTACCTATACCGCAGCAGACGGTAGCAATGTAATTCATTCGGATGGTGGAATTTATAATCGAATTGGTCAAACCGCAAACAACTTTTTGTCGCAAGATAAGGTAGCGGTGTTTATTGCTGATGAAATGGTATTTGATCGATGGCGGTTTGATGTTGGTTTTAGATGGGAAACTACTAACGGAGAGTTTAACCAGGGACAATTTCTTACTGAAACGGTGTATGATAATCCGGAACTTACCCCTGAATTAAGTACCGTACAGGCTGAAAGCGGTAATTTTAACCGGGGTAAGGTAAGTGCATCTGATTGGGCAGTATCCCTGGCAGGACTTTATGAATTGACGGAAACGACTAATTTATATGCGAATTTCTCCAAAGGATACTTCTTTCCGCAGATACGAGGTTTTGCTCCTATCCCCGGGATTTCTGAAAATGTGTATGATGCAGAAAATATCAATCAGGTAGAGGTAGGGGCAAAATTCGGAAATGCGAAATTTTCAGGTTCCCTCGCCGGATATTATGTAGCGTTAAAAGATAGAATCCAAATCCTTCAGGCAATCGTAGGAGGACAATTAATCGATCAAACCAGATCCGAACAGAATACGGAAACCATTGGTGTTGAAGCCTCATGGAATTGGAAACTCCTAAATAACTTTAGCCTCATTGGTAATGCAACTTTTCAGGATCATCAGATTACAGAAAACCTGGATGTGGACCTGGTTAACAATACAACCACGGAGACCAATGTAGGTAATGAACTAGCCAGGCAACCTAACTTTCTGACCAGTGCCGGATTATACTATAATAATACCAAGTTTGATGCCGTGTTTAACCTAAACCATACTGGTAAAAAATTTACAGATAATACAAACAATATCGAACTGGATGCTATTAATATCTTTCGCCTTGGTGCCGGGTATACCTTTCAGAAAAAGGAAGGAAATGAGTCCGTAAGGATAGGATTTTCAGTATTTAATTTGTTTGATAGTGAAGGTATAACTGAAGGAAACCCGAGAGCAGGTGCTGCAGGTGCTACCGAAGGTGAATTCTTCTTTGGCCGACCGATATTACCAAGAAGGGCATTTATAACGGCAACTTTTAATTTCTAAGATTAGTTTAAATCAGCTTTATTTAAATTAAAACATACGGGTAATTTGAATGAATAATCCCGTCACCTACATGCGAAATATATGATACATAAGACATTGATAAACGATGCGAAAAAAGTGTTGAACGCCAATTTTCAGGAAGCAGGATTTACCATACCCAGTAAAGGATTGTATCCTTTCCAATGGAAATGGGATTCCGGATTTATTGCCATAGGTTTATCCTACTATAATATTGCTAAAGCAAAATTAGAGGTAGAAACGCTACTGAATGCCCAATGGAACAATGGCTTTATTCCGCATATTATATTTCATAAAGAAAATGATTCTTACTTTCCCGGAGCTGATTTTCACTGCTCGGAATTACACCCTTTATCTTCTAAAAAACACAAATCCACTGGTATGACCCAACCCCCAATTACGGGTTTTGTTTTAAAAGAAATGTACCGGATTGCCGAAGATAAAGAAGATATGCTTCAATTTATCCAAAAGCATATTGATAAAGTATACGAAAATCATTTGTATTTCTATACGAACCGGGACCCATTTAATGAAGGTTTGATGTATATCTATCACAACTGGGAATCAGGAACGGATAACTCTCCGGTATGGGACGATATCTGGAAAACTATGGATCCACCGGAATACGCCTTTGAACGAAAAGACACTACTCATGTAAATGCTTCTCAGAGACCTTCAAAAAGAGAGTACGATTATTATTTACACCTTATTGAAATTGCAAAAAAACATAAGTATGATGATGAAAAAATTGCTAAAATTTCACCCTTTTTAGTACAGGATCCGCTTTTTAATGCAATGTTGATTAAAAGTAATGAAGCCCTGATAGAACTTTATGATCTACTGGGAGGTGAGGGTGCTAAAAAATTAGTTATCCAACAATGGCAACAAAAGAGTAAAAAAGGTTTTAAAAAATTATTTGATGCCGAATTAGGAGCTTACATACATTATGACTTAAGGAATAAAAGACCGATACGCCATATCACCTCTTCCTCTTTTTCTCCATTATTTGCCGGGATTCCGGACGTGGAGAAAGCTAAAATTTTGACAACTACCATGCTGGAAAAATTCGGGGGAGAAGATAAATACCTTTGTGCCTCTTTTGATCCAACCAACGATAAGTTTAACCCAAAGAAATACTGGCGGGGACCGGTCTGGATCAATATGAACTGGATGCTGTACTATGGCTTAAAAAGATACGACTACAAGGAGTTGGCTGACCGGATTAAAAAAGATTCTATTGAACTAATAGACCGCGATGGGTTTTTTGAGTATTTTGATTGTAGAAAAGAAAACGGCGAACCTAACAGAACAGGGTACGGAGGAGGAAATTTTTCCTGGAGCGCTGCGCTAATTATAGACCTTTTAAAAAACTAGGTGTATGAATCTCTCAGATAATCCAAGAAAATTTGATTTTTCAAAGAAATATATTTTGGAGGATGATTTTGTTCAATTGCTTCCATTAATCGAGGCACATATTCAACCTTTATCAAAAATATCTGATGATACTGATATTTGGACTTTCTTTTTTGAAAATGGGAATACTATTGATGCTCTTTCCAGATACATTATATCGGCAACTGACAATCGAAAATTTAATAAAGAATATCCTTTTGTAATCTTTGATAAAATTACAGAACAATATGTAGGCACAACCAGGTTTTACGAATACCTGCCTATCTTTAATACGATTAAATTAGGACATACTTGGTATGGCAAAGCATTCCGTAGTACAGGATTAAACAAACGTTGTAAATATTTATTATTTGAGTTCGCATTTGAGAAAATTGGCTTAGAACGTATTGGTTTCGGAGCTATGAGAGATAACATAAGAAGTATTGCAGCTATGAAAAGCGTGGGTTGCAAAGAAGAAGGTGTATTACGAAATATGTTTCCTTCACGGGACGGTAAGGGAAGAACGGATGCCGTTCTAATGAGTATATTAAAAAACGAATGGTACCAAAGCACTAAGTATCAATTAAAAGCAAAAATTGACACATGAATTATTTAGATTACATCGTAATCATTATTTACCTAATTGCTTTTTTAGCCTTGGGTTTTATATTTAAAGAAAATAAAACCGGTGGAGATTACTTTTTAGGAGGTAGAAAGACTTCGTGGTTACCCTTAAGCTTATCTGCTATGGCAACCCAACTTTCGGCAATTAGTTTTATATCCGCCCCCGCTTTTGTAGGATTAAAAGATGGTGGGGGGATGCAATGGTTGACTTTTGAATTTGGAGTACCCCTGGCGTTGGCTTTTTTATTAATCGCCATACTACCTACTATTTATAAATCCGGTATCGTAAGTGTTTACGAATATCTCGAGAATCGTTTTGATGTATCCTCTCGCCTGATTATTAGTTTTGTTTTTCAAATCAGTAGATCGGTAGCCACAGGGGTGATGGTGTATACGATGGCGTTAATATTACAAGCAACCATACAACTTGATTTTTGGATCTCAATCTTACTTATAGGCTTGATCACTATGATTTATTCTTTTCAGGGTGGGATGAAGGCAGTAATTTGGGGTGATGTTATTCAGATGGGAATCCTGTTCTTAGGGATCCTTATATGCTTGTTCTACGGGATAAGCGAGTTAGGAGGCATAGATAATTTTTTGACCCATGTGGATAAGGAACGAGTGACGGCAGTAGACTTTAACAAATGGGGTTTTGATAATGCAGATGGTAAAGATGAATTTGGATTTTGGCCTATGGTTATTGGGGGTCTTTTTTTATACGCTTCTTACTATGGTACGGATCAGACACAGTCACAACGTTTATTGTCGTCCCGTAGTTTAGGAAATTTAAAGAAAATGTTACTGGCAAACAGCTTGCTTCGTTTTCCTTTTACCCTGACATATTGTATTATGGGATTGGTGTTGGGAACCTTATTATTTCAGGACGTAGGTTTTCAAGAACAGATGGAAAGCGTGTATCAAGCTAATGTATCCTCTCTGGAAGGTAAAAAAGCAGATTTAATGGTACCCGTGTTCATCATTCATTATTTACCAAATGGAGTAATTGGTATTTTAATTATAGCTATTATGTCCGCAGCTATGTCCACCTTGAGTTCGACGGTAAACTCCTTGTCTGCGGTGACTATGGAAGATTTTGTAAAACGCTTCCATCCCAATTTACCGGATAATAGGTATATGACCTATTCTAAATTCCTTTCTATTTTTTGGGGTATGGTCTGTTTATTCTTTGCCTTTTTTGCCGGAAACATTGAAGGTACGGTAATTGAAGTCATCAACAAAATAAGTTCAGTATTCTATGGTCCTATTTTAGCAGCATTTATACTTGCCGTATTAACCAAAAAAACACATGCCCTGGGTGCAAATGTAGGTATCGTAGCCGGAGTACTTTTTAATATGTTTTTATGGCTCTACGTACCTCAGATATTTTGGTTTTGGTGGAATGCTATTGGTTGTATAGTAACCGTCGTAGTCGCTATGATTGTCAGTAACTCTACAAAACGCCAAATTAACGAACGTGTAGAAGTGGTATATGTGTCCAGTAAAAAAGAAGTACTTATCATGTTGGGGTATTTTGTTTTAATCATAGTCTTCAGTGTAAACCTTCCTACGATCCTGAAGTAAATTTTACCATATGAAATTTATTATTGCACCCGATAAATATAAAGGTTCACTTACCGGATTAGAATTTTGTGATGCCGTAGAAAAAGGTTTAAAAAAAATATTTAAAGATGCTGATATCATAAGAATACCTCTGGCAGATGGGGGTGACGGGACTATTGAAGTTGTAAAGTATCATTTAGATACAAAAACGATAAAATTAACTGTCAACGACCCTTTATTTCGACCTGTTGAAGCTTCCTATCTTTATTCAGAAAGTACTGATACCGCTTTTATTGAAATGGCAGAAGCTTCCGGGTTAAAATTATTAACAGAAAGCGAGAAGAATTGTATGTATACCTCTACGCTGGGAACTGGGGAATTAATTGCAATTGCTTTAGCCCAAGGGGCAAAAAAGATTATTCTGGGTATCGGCGGTAGTGCTACCAACGATGGTGGTATGGGGATGGCACACGCTCTAGGTTTCCGTTTTTTAGATAAAAATAACAAAATACTTCCTCCTACAGGGAATAGCCTGATACATCTTAAAAGGATAGATACTACCCAGGTTAACCCTAAATTAAAAAATGTAAGTACTAAAGTTTTATGCGATGTAACAAATCCTCTTTACGGTAAAAACGGGGCAGCTTATATCTATGCTAAACAAAAAGGAGCGAGTGCAGCGCAAATAGAGTTACTTGATCAGGGCCTTAAAAACTATGCTAAGGTTGTTTCTGAAGATTTTAAAGTTAATCTGCAAAGAATTACTGGTGCCGGAGCTGCTGGTGGAATGGGAGCTGGTACATATGTTTTTTTAAACGGTCAGTTAACCCGTGGGATTGACCTAATAAAAGAAACGACTAATTTTGATCAAGCTATAGATAAGGCAGACTGGATTATAACCGGAGAAGGTAAATTGGACGACCAAACCATTACCGGTAAAACTATTGCCGGGGTACTTACTTCTGCTAAGAAAAAGAATATTTCCGTAGCAGCCCTATGTGGTATAGTCGACTTATCCGAAGAAAAAAGGAAGCAATTGGGCTTGTCTTATGTAGCTTCGGTTTCTAAAGATATGCCGAATATGGAACTTGCTATAAAATGCGCTTATACAAATGTTGTCAAGGCAACAGTCGATTTTGCAAGTCTTCTTAAAAATGGCAAGTTGTAACCCGGATGTATTTAGGAAAATAAGATGACCCCAAACCTTAAAGTATTTAGAAGTTGCTTTTTACTTTTTAAAAGTAATCTGTTTTTTTAAGGTGAATAATTTTATAATTTTGATTTTCAATATTATAATAATTAGTCTTGAAATTTGGTTCTAGAAGCGATAGCGACCTGCCCTTCTGCAGGCGGGTCTGAATCTTTACCGGACACTTTAGCTAAATATAGTTAAGAGAGATTAACAGAATTACCAATTTGTTTGACCCGAATCCAAATTTTAGTAAAATTATAACATAAATAGGTGACAAAATCGCGATAATAACATAGTAAAGCTGAAAAGTGTTATGTATTCATATGAAATAGCAGTAGATTTATAGTGTTATCAAACAATGAGTTGATAATAAATGATTTATAATCACACAAAAACCTAATACTATGAATACACTAGCAAGGAATACGGATCGAAATGAGTTAAATAGTATTAAAAATTCCATACCGGGAACAATACGAGATACTTGTAATTCTACCCAATTTATTATTGACCAGGCGTATGGAAAAGGAGAGATCACTCAAATTGAAATAGCCAAAGGAATACAGGTGTATAGTTTTAACCTGACTGCTAATCGTGCAATGGCAATTAACCTGGATTTTATACCTAGCCATACCCTTCAATTTATTTTTGGGATTAAAGGTACTTTTTTATATAACTATTCTGGAAACACAGAACCGGTTATGCAACAGGTGGATACTTTACAAACTGCGGTAAGTTACAGTAGTAATAGTGCCTTAACAGAATTGAAGATAACGGCACAAACACAGGTACAATTATCTATCATTACTATTGACCTTCATACTAATACCTCTGCGTTTAAGAGTGAATATACGCTAGCTAATAATTCGGAGTTAAAAAGTATAGTTTCTGAAATCGAAGGAAAAGACTATTATTTCTATAAAGGTTCTATGGATTTAATTATTGCAGAAAAATTTAAAAGTATTGAAGCTATTTATATGGATTCAAACAATATTACCCATTCACTTTCCAGTAAAGGAGCGTATTTTATTATCCTGGCAAAAGAAATTCAGAAATTTTCAAAAGAAATCAACCAGATTCAAACACCGGGTTCTTTGTTAAAAGAAGATATGAAAAATATTATTGCAGTAACCGATTGTATTAAAAAGAACCCCGAAAAGGATTATCTTATTGTAAAGGTAAGCAGGGAAACCGGGCTGTCTCCAGCTAAGCTTCAAGAAGGTATTAAAAGTTTATACGATGTGACTTTTTCGCATTTTGTAAGAGACTGCAGATTGGATAAGGCAGAAGATTTAATAAAAACTACAGACCTTACGATTTCTGAAATTGTTTATACCATAGGACTTACCAGTAGAAGCTATTTTTGTAAAGTTTTTAAAAATAAATACAAAACAAGTCCTACAAACTACCGTAATAAAACTAAGCTTACTCAACTTAATTACTCTTAAATAACTTTCCTGTGATTTTTAGCATGAAAAAGTTTAGCCCGAAACAAAATCGGGCTTTTTGACGTCTTCCTATATTTTCTTCTAGGGAAATCAATATTATCCTGATTAGTCTTAATTTTAGACGCCATAGTGACCTGCCCGTCTACAGGCGGGTCTCGAATCTTTACTAGACATTAATGTTTAAAATAGTAAAAGAGAAGAAACACTTCCATATTAATTCAATATCTTGCCTCCTTTAAAATTTTGCACAAAACCTTTATTACTTTATGAAAAAACTCGCGCTACACTGGCAGATTTTAATAGGAATGTTTACTGGGATACTTTTTGGTTTACTGATGACTCAATTAGAATGGGGGGATACTTTTATCCGAAATTGGATTAAGCCTTTTGGTACTATTTTTATTAATGTACTTAAATTGATCGCCGTACCATTGATATTAGCTTCTTTAATTAAAGGAGTGTCGGATTTAAAAGATATTTCTAAGTTATCCAAAATGGGTGGGCGTACCATCGGTACTTACGTTCTTACTACGGTTATTGCAGTAAGTATAGGTTTGCTAGTGGTTAATATTGTAAAACCGGGGGCAGCTATTAGTGAAGAAACCCGGCAAGAATTAATTGATAGTTATAAAAGAGATGCCAGTGGCAAAATTGCAGATGCGCAGAAGCAAAAAGACGCTGGTCCATTACAAGCCTTGGAGGATCTTGTACCCAGTAATATATTTAGCGCTGCCTCAGATAACCGGAATATGTTGCAGGTTATCTTTTTTGCCATATTCTTTGGGATTGGATTAATTTTAATACCGGAAGCTAAAGCAAAACCAGTTAAAGATTTTTTTGACGGTTTTAATGATGTGATTTTAAAAATGATCGATCTGATAATGCTTGCCGCTCCTTATGGGGTATTTGCTTTATTAGCAGCCCTGGTGGTGGAATCTCCAAGTGCTGATTTATTTGCTGCCTTAGGGATGTATGCTATTTCCGTAGTGATCGGATTACTTATTATGGTGGGTATTTATGTATTATTTGTTTGGATTTTTACTAAGAGAAGTCCGGCATTTTTTATTAATGGAATTTCTCCGGCGCAGTTACTAGCATTTTCAACAAGTTCGAGTGCAGCAACCTTACCGGTAACTATGGAAAGAGTGGAGGAGCATCTGGGGGTAGAAAGAGAAGTAACAAGTTTTGTATTACCTATTGGAGCTACCATTAATATGGATGGGACCAGCTTATACCAGGCAGTAGCTGCGGTGTTTATTGCGCAAGCATTCGGAATGGACTTAAGCCTGGGTGCGCAACTGGGAATTATAGCTACGGCGACCCTGGCTTCTATAGGTTCTGCAGCAGTACCGGGAGCAGGGATGGTCATGTTAGTCATTGTTCTGGCTCAAGCAGGAATTCCTGAAGCCGGACTGGCTTTGATTTTTGCAGTAGATCGTCCGCTGGATATGTGTAGGACTACGGTAAATGTTACCGGAGATGCCGCAGTGTCGATGTTGGTTGCGAAAAGTGTAGATAAATTAGGGAACCCTAAGGTTAAAGACTGGGATGATCATTATACAAAATCCGCATAAGACTAAGTTATACGTATAGATAAAAAAAATGCAGTATCTCAACATACTGCATTTTTTAGTTATATTATCTTATGGAGCCTAAAATTCTAAGCGGAACCTAAAACCTGTTTTAAGTTTCCGATCATATTTTCCCATAACATTTTACTTTCATCTGTTTCATCTTCTTCCGCAAAGTCAGAAACCATTAGGGATACATCTTTGGTAATTTCATCAACTTGGATTCTTATTTCAAAATAGTAGTCATTGCCTTCCTCTTCATCTTCTACCCATCGGAATTTTACCCGTTCCCCACTTTTCTTACTTAGTAATTTGGCTTCTTCTTCACTATCATCCCATATAAAAATAAACAGCTCTCCTCTCGAATTTACATTATCGGCAAACCATTCGGATAAGCCGGAAGGGGTAGAGATGTATTGATATAAAAGTTGAGGTGAAGATTGTATAACGAATTCCAGTTCGTATTTTATTTTATCAGCCATAAGGGTTTTTTTGTTAAAGCCAATATATAATTAATTAGCATACTATAAAAGAAATTAAAAAAATTAATTGTACTTTATTGTTTGTCTCGATGTTATTTGTTTTTATATTTGCACCCGCCCGGGTAAAACTAACAGATTTGAAAAAATTTCAATTGGTTTTATTGGGTATACAAAACAAAATTTGGCGAGGTAGCTCAGCTGGTTAGAGCGTCGGATTCATAACCCGGAGGTCGGGGGATCGTGCCCCCCTCTCGCTACGGATAATCCTTTCAAAATTACTGGAAGGATTTTTTGTTTAAAAATTGATAATTTTGGAGGATTCATATCCGCCATGGGCGGACGGTGGGATCGTGCCCCCCTCTCGCTACGGATAATCCTTTCAAAATTACTGGAAGGATTTTTTGATTGAGCTATGGAAGAATTTGTAGTTTATGTTTTATATTCTGAAAAATATAGAAAACACTATACTGGATTCACTACCAGTTTGATAGAACGATTCAAATCTCATAATAAACTAACAACTAAAGGATGGACTATTCGCTATAGACCTTGGAAAGTAGTATATATAGAATTTTGTAATTCAAAACAGGAAGCACTATCTAGAGAAAAATTTTTAAAAAGTGATTCGGGTCGAAGGTGGTTAAAGGATAAATTGATATACTAAATGGAGGATTATATCCGCCACGGGCGGACGGGGGATCGTGCCCCCCTCTCGCTACGAAAACAACCTTTTGATTGTCAAGAGGTTGTTTTGTATTTATTAGCCTGATTACTACATATTTTCAAAATTAGAGTACTGCTTTGGAGTACAGTTTAGCTACGTTTTTATTTTGTTTAGTTGTGAATCAGTTCTCTATATTAGTATACTAGCCCTCGTTTGAATTATTAAAATAGATTCATTTGATTTCCGATTTTTATCTATGATTATTTTGAATAACTATTTGTTGATTCTAGAATAACCAACAGTTCTGATTAAGGGAAACTTACAATAGTCGCTACTTGTCCAGCTGTGGGAAGGATAGCGCATTTTTCTCCACTAAATATTTCATATCTTGCTACGCAAAAACACGCCGTAGTTGCCTGCGCATTACCACACATTGCTGAAAATGACCAAAAAACAGCGAAAAAGATATTATGCTACGATTCTGATTTTAGGTTTATTTTTAATGGTTTGGCAAGTAACAATATTTCGGAATACAATAATTGACGTCTCAATCCTAATCGGAATTATTTTAGTTGTAGGAGTTATAACTTTTTTAGTTGATTTTAAGAACTACGGAAAGACTTATAAGAAAAAAGGAATTGAACTTTACCTTTATTCTGGAATGCAATATATTTTGAGTTATGGCTTTATAGCTTGCTCAATATTTATGCTGACCAATTTTTATATGGCGGATTCAGAACATATAAAAGAGACTTATGAAATAGTGAGGCGCTCATCTATACCTGGAAGAAAATATCACCGAGATAAACGAAAACCAACTTTTGACATAAATTATGACGGAATAATTAGGGTCTGCTGAAAAACTCAGCCTTCATTGATTTTCAAGTTTATGATCGAATTGGTTTGGTTTTGAATAAAGTTTTCACTGAATAAGATTGCTTTTATCCAATAGAGTGCCACCTCAGCCAAATGGACTAAGTTGAGCACTAATATGATACTTGCAATCCAAGACTCACTGGTATTTTCAAGCCTTGCCCTTATACGGTTTAAACCATATGCTGTCTTTGCTTGACCAAACTTTCCTTCAATTGGATTACGTTCCCCAGGGCTTACTTGATTTGACAAAGCCTTTTTGGAGGGCCTTCCAAGGGGTTTGGCCCTGAGATTGATCCCTTTTTCTTTTAGGTACTTACGGTTCTCTCGGGTACAATATATTTTGTCAACCAAAACGTTCTTTGGATAATGACCAAACCGCTTTCGGTACTTCTCCACACAATCTTTCAATCTGGTACCCTCATTGTAGGCTTCCCAACTAGTATCATCCAAAAATGAAAAACCATCTACCAGTGCCATGTTTATCTTGGCACCAAACTCCACTTTTGCATTTGTTTTCCCACGCACTATGGGACGAACATGGGGTTGGTGAATGCTCACAATCCTATGGTCTACACTTTTGGTCTTAGTATCGTACATCAACTTTTGTTGCCTGTAGAGTTCCTGGATGACCAGCCAATATTTATACTCTTGCCTATCGAAAGGGATCCGGTCAAGGGTATCCAAAATACCTTCGATGGAACGTATATTCCTATGGAGATACTTTAATTGCTTCCCTATAGCAGACCGTATCTCTTTATGTGTTTTTCTTTTCTTTTGCGCTGTCTTTAGATATTCTTTCCTTGCTTTTTCCCTGTAGTTCCTCGGTTTAGTCTCTAAAGGGGAAAGTTTATAGGCAATATCCAACAATGATTCGGATTTCTCGCGCGCATCATTGAGCAAATTTAGATCCGTAGGATATGCTATATCTTGTGGACAAACTGTTGCATCAACGATCAAAGTCCCTTTGTGAGGTGGGTCTTCACCATCATCCCTTGCATCATTTGATCCTTTTTCTCTAATTTGTTCTGCTTCTCGTTTTATTTGTAAAATTCGCTGGTTAATAGCATTAATCTGTTCCAGGCCAAGACGCTTGCGGAACTCTACGAAAAGAGAAGGGTCGAACGCAGGTGCATCACTAAATGAAGAATAGCCTAAAAAATACTGCATATAGATGTTCTCAGAAATCTGGTCAACCGTCTCCCTATCATCTAAATTGCATAAATGTTTGATGATGATTGACCCTAAGACAACCCTTGGGCTTAAATCAGGACGGCCTGTCGATTTTTCCGGAAAATGTTTGCGATAAATGGAACACAGTTCATCCCAAGGAAGTAGCTTAGCCAAACGAACCCAACGGTTAGCAGGGTTCAATTCTCTCTCAAAAGGACTCTCAAAACCTTCTAAAACCAACTGGTTTTGACTTACATATTTGGGAGTAGGTGCACGCTTTTTTGAATGTTTTGTCATAATAACCTTGCACTTGATTGCCTAAATATAACTATAATGCCTTATAAAACAATAGATAAACAGTTTCTCAGCAGACCCTATTTAAAGAATTAATTTTTTATCATAAGTATTACGAAAAAATGGAATTTTACTCAAATGTGGAATTGGAAGTTAGGAAAGGATATTTCGGATTTGACATTTTAGAAAATAAAAAACTTAAGTAAATAAATACGTGTAGTAACAAAAGTGGCTGTTGCGCAACTTTTTAAAATAGTATTTTTTTATTTTTAGTTATGCAAGGCAAGAAGAATTATCAGGAGAAGTTATTCTAGCAGTTTCAATGATCAAATCGTGTTCCGGAATTCAATTTTTATCGCAGGCTTCACTCACTTTTAGATTTGAACTTTCTTTATAAGGTAGGGTGATACCCTTTAAAAAGGTGTTTCTAGATTACCGAACTAAAACAAAGAAGAAAGAATACCGCGCATCGAGCAAACTCTGTAAAGACTGCCCAATTAAAGCTACTTGCTTTAGAAAAGTAAAAGAAAAACGCATTGCTGTTACCTACTACCGTGAAGTATATGAAAGGAACAACAAAAGGGTATATAGCCATCTGGGCAAATAAATAAGAAAGATAAGGCAGTCGAGAGTAGAACCAGTATTTGGTACCCTCACCCAAAATATAGGTATGCAAAAGATAAATGTCAGGGGAATTTCCGGAGCAAATAAATGCATGCATATGGTAGCAATAGCTTATAACCTCAAGAAACTATTAAAATACACAATTAAAAAGCCAAAGAGCAGAGCTAAAACTGCTGTTTTATCCAAGTTAGAAAAATGGGTAATTATAAAGTTCAATAATTACTTTTTAAGACCTCTAAACTTAGATATGAAATAACTAAAAGTTGAAAACCACATCTCATAAAAATGCCTAAAAACAAGTAAGATTAGTAAAATTTAACCCAACTTTAGGTTGCGCAACAGCTACCATTGTTAGGTAATGTTTTTTGAATTTCAATTAATTTTAACCCTGGTACCTTACACTTACTAATCATTTGAAACTTTCAAGAGGTTCATTGGTGAGTCTAACCCTTTTAATTGAATTACTTTTCCATTTTCATTCAATATAAACTGAATTCGTTCTTTAATTTCACCCACCTTAAAAATATGATTCTCTAGCTGCGTTAATTCCATTTTTCCGCCATTTCCTGCCATCTGCCCATATAAAACATTGTCTTCTAATGTTATTTTGATATGAATAGTATTACTCTTATAACTGCCTTTATATTTTAAATATTTTTTGGAATCTACAGTTGAATTTTGCGGTTTTCTAATAAAAGAGGTCAAATGATTATAATTTGAAGGGTGTATATTTCTATTATTATGTTCCCTTGCATATGTTAAGGCAAGTTTATAAGCTTCGTTATAAGCTTGCTTACTAGTTGTTTTGATATGTGGGATAACACCAACTTTTTCAAAACTTGTTTTTGTGATAGGATTAATGGTTTCTTCACTGGATACTTGAATACTAAAGCGATCATTTATGTGATGTTGCGAAGCACCATTACCTGCACCAGCTGTAATTTCGCCTATAATTGTTCCTCTTTTTAAATGTTTTATAATATAGGCAAAAGATTCTGCTGCAGATCCTGTATTTGCATTTACTAATATATATAATTTCATATTAGGTAATTTTGGACCAGATACGTTTGGATCTGTTGAAATACCATAAATGTGGTTATGCAATGTACATCGATAATCAGAAAGATGAATAGGTATTTCGCTATCAAAAAAATAACTTATATAGTGAGCGACCATTTCTTCAAAACCTCCTCCATTGTTTCTTACATCAATAATGAGTGCATCGGTATTTTTTAAAAAAGTAAAAGCATTTGCAATTAATGGTTTAATATTTTCAAGATATTGATGTTGTGTAAAATTTTTGATTTTTAGGTAGCCAATATTCCCTTCTAGAACCTTTATTTCATTAAGGCCATAATTACTCCAAAGCCCAGCTTCGTTTACCTGAGTTGGAGCTTTATTCTCATAGATAATATTTCTTGGGTCTCGATATACTATATTCATATGTAAATCGCCATTAATTGCTCTTAAATCATTTTTAAGAGAATCTTTTAAAATACTAGGATTGGTAATTTGACTATATTCATTATTAACTTTCTTTTGACGTATTCGATTTACTATTTCTATTCCAATTTCTGGTTTTATATAATAGCGTTTAACAATGGCCGAAATGGAGTCTACAATAGTATTTAGTTCGTCAGGAGTTACTGGTTCAATATTTGGTTCTTGTGCTGATACTTTTATCGATGTAATTGAGATTACAAGTAATACAAATAATATTTTCCTTACATTGACTAATTTAAGGTTAAAATTAATTATCATAATCTTTGTTTTAGTTGATGTAAAAGTGGCTTCATTCAGGAAATAGAATGAAATTAGCTTGTTTCTTAAAATTTCCTATAATCTTTTGGTAAGAACCCAGTATACAACTTAAAATTTCTTGTAAAATGACTTTGATCTGTAAATCCACAATAAAATGTTATCTCTGAAAGTGAAAGAGAAGTGTTTTTGATAAGATCAATGGCTTTTTCGATTTTTAATTTACGTTGATATTCTCCTAAGGTACATTGAAAGTATCTTCTAAAGTTTTTAGAAATCGTTACTGGATGGGCTCCTACAAGTTTTGAAATTTCTTCCAAAGACATAACTTGATCCCATTGACTGTGCAATAATTCTTTGAGTAATACAACCCATTGTGGATTACTCAGGTATTTTTTTTGTGTTTGAAAAGCAAGGAGTTCAAGCAATACAATTTGAAAGTGTAAGTAATTTTCCGAATTTAAATGCAATAATTCTTTTTGTAATTTTAAAATCAATCCTTTAGCACTTACATTAGTTTCAATGGATTTTTTGATGTTTTGCTCCGTTAGATTATGTTTTTTTAGAAAGGAATGCTCTATTTCGATATTGAGACTTTTAGAGGTTGGCTCAGGAGATATCCAACGATGTAATTCTTCTGAATGGTAAAAAAAGATGCTGCCTTCCTTTTTACTATAGGTTGTTTGATGTCTAGTTTCGGCTTTTCCTCCTTCATATACAAAACAAATATGTAGATTTTCGTGATAATGCCAATTAGGGTTATTTTTACGAATGGTATACAAGGTATTGGTAAAAATACTCCCATCTATTTGATGTTTATGAATTATTTCTCCAGTATACTCCCCTTTGTTCATTAAGGTCATTTCAAATTATCTTTTTTAATGTTGTTTAACGTCTAGCTATGCGTAGTGTGGTATTGAAAATCACTGACTTTCAATCGAGCACTTAGCCAAAGTTTATGTTTTGTTTTTATCTTTTTCTAAAATACTAAGTTTAATACTTTGGCGGCAAACCAAATAGACAATGACCTTTCAGTTAAACCCAAACCCCGCATTATCGTATAGGTGTTGTGCTTGTTGCACAAGATAGTAAAAAGCTAACATTGGTTTAATATGTTTAGTTCTTTGATTTCTTATCTTGAAGTATGCAAGGCAAGAAAATATATCAGGAGAAGTTGTTCAATAGTTTCCAGCTTAGTGATCGTGTTGGCAAAGGTAATTTCTACCGCAGGCTCAAAGAGGCTTTGGACCTGGACTATTTATACAATCTTACTTCAAAGTTTTATGGTTCTAGCGGCCAAAAAAGTATTGATCCAGTTGTTTTCTTCAAACTCTGTTTGGTAGGTTATCTGGAGAATATCATAAGTGACCGCAAGCTTATTGATCACTGCAGTATGCGACTGGATATTCTTTATTTCTTAGGGTATGATATTGATGAAGAACTTCCTTGGCATTCGACTATCTCGAGAACACGCCAGTTATTTCCGGAGTCCATATTTGAAGAGGTTTTTACTAAAGTACTTGAATTATGTGTGGAAAAAGGTATGGTCAGTGGTCACACCCAAGCTATTGACAGCGCCCCTGTAAAAGCCAATGCCTCCATGGATAGTTTAGAGCTTAAAGTCCCAAGCCAAGATCTGGATGCCCACCTGGCAGAAGTACGCCATATCAGCAAAAGGGATAAACAAACCTTCAGAAAAGCAAAGCAGGATAAATCCAGTAAAGACCAAAGAATCATTACTGCTAATGAGAAAGAACTGCAAGGAATCACTTCCAGGAACAAAAGATGGTCAAAAGATCAGGATCAGCGCCCGGGAGCTGGAAACAAAGGAAGTCGTTATACGAGCAATAAAACTCATTACAGCCCCACAGATCCGGATGCAAGGATCAATGTTAAGCCAGGTAAGGCCAGAAAACTGAACTATTTAAGCCAACTCAGCGTAGATACAAACAACCACGTCATTACCGATATAAAAGCTTACCATGCAGACGGCAAGGATAACCAGCAACTACCTGATATTGTAAAGCGCTTACAAAGGCGGTTATGGAAGCAAGGTATGATTTAGGAAAACTGTGTAGCTGATACCGGTTATAGTAGTGGAGAGAACTATGCATTTTTGGAAAGTCAAGGTATAAAAAGTTTTATACCGCCTCACGGCACCTATAAGGGTGGTCCGGATGGTTTTCAGTATATAGAAACAGAAGATCATTATCTGTGTCCCAAAGGAAACGTAATCCCATTTACCAAAGAGTTTTTAGATCATAGAACTAAAACCAGAAAGAAGGAATACAGGGCCAGTAAAAAGATATGTGCTGGTTGTCCACTGCGCAAAGAATGCCTAAAGAGCAGTCAGGAGAAACGAATAACGGTTACTTATTACCGGGCGGAATATGAGCGTAACATAGCTAGAGTAAACAGTAAACAGGGACGCTATATGAAAGCCAAACGGCAGAGTACTGTGGAGCCGGTATTTGGGACTCTTACCCAATTTATGGGGCTTCGAAAAATAAATACCATTAGCATTGGACAGGCTAACAAAGTAATGCACTTGGCGACTATTGCTTATAACTTGAAGAAATACCTAAAATTCACCAAGAAAAACCCAATAAGTAAAGTGGGAGTCTGTTTAGCCCATAATTTTTCGATTAAAATGCTCTTTAAGACAGGAAATGTAGTTGTATTAAGGTAGTTGTAAATATATGCTTTTAGAAAATCAGGGCGTAAACTCGAAATTATTGATTATCTAGTGATTTTTTAAGGGCTTGTGCAACGGTTACTAGTGTTGTGCGTTCGTACTTTTTTCAATTAATGACTTGAACGTTGTACTAAAACTGTTTTTTTGTCAGACAGAAAAGCAACGTAATAAAATTTATCTTCGTTTTCTTTCGAAAATTCACGTTCGATTTTCAATCCGTTCATCTTGAGTTTTGCATTGTCCATTTCTTTACAACCAATAGTTAGCCCATTTTCAGTCAATCCATTTTCAGTCAAATCCGATTGTAATTTTTTATAAAATTCAGTTCCGATTTCAATTATCGAAACAGATGTATAATCTCCGTGTATGTCTGGATAACCAGCAGTTTTATATTCAAATTCAGAGTTTTTTTGTAATTCAATTCCGGTTACTTCTTTAAAATCCTCTTTATAAAATTCCGCTGAGGGATAAAAAGCATCGTAAACAAAATATCCGACTATGAAGATTGGAAGGAAAACGAGAATTCTCCATTTAGAATTAATTCCTTTTTTTCTTAAAATTCTGTAAATCCAAAAAGTGAGTAAAATAGGAATTCCAATAATTAATATTGGTACTAAAATTAGAAGTAAAAAGAAGAGAAATTCGTCCATTTATTTATTCAATGTAAAGATTGGCAGGTATGACGCACAACGGTTAGTATAAGAAACGTAGGGCAATAAATAAGCACTACATTTCGGTTTATAACTAAGCCAAATTTACATATTTTGCTTTAATTTTTCTCTAAATGCTAAATTGAAAATTTGGCGACCTCGTAAAGAAGCACAGACCTTTAAATTTAGCCTAAACCGCCCTCTGTTTTTTATACCTTGTGCTTGTTGCACAAGATAGTAAAAAGCTAACATTGGGTTAATATGTTTAGTTCTTTGATTTCTTATCTTGAAGTATGCAAGGCAAGAAGATATATCAGGAGAAGTTGTTCAATAGTTTCCAGCTTAGTGACCGTGTTGGCAAAGGTAATTTCTACCGCAGGCTTAAAGAGGCTTTGGACCTGGACTATTTATACAATCTTACTTCAAAGTTTTATGGTTCTAGCGGTCAAAAAAGTATTGATCCAGTGGTTTTCTTCAAACTCTGTTTGGTAGGTTATCTGGAGAATATCATAAGTGACCGCAAGCTTATTGAACACTGTAGTATGCGACTGGATATTCTTTATTTTTTAGGGTATGATATTGATGAAGAACTTCCTTGGCATTCGACTATCTCGAGAACACGTCAGTTATTTCCGGAGTCCATATTTGAAGAGGTCTTTACAAAAGTACTTGAGTTGTGTATGGAAAAAGGTATGGTCAGTGGTCACACCCAAGCTATTGACAGCGCCCCTGTTAAAGCCAATGCATCCATGGATAGTTTAGAGCTTAAAGTCCCAAGTCAAGATCTGGATGCCCACCTGGCAGAAGTACGCCATATCAGTAAAAGAGATAAACAAACCTTCAGAAAAGCCAAGCAGGATAAATCCAGTAAAGACCAAAGAATCATTACTGCTAATGAGAAAGAACTGCAAGGAATCACTTCCAGGAACAAAAGATGGTCAAAAGATCAGGATCAGCGCCCGGGAGCTGGAAACAAAGGAAGTCGTTATACGAGTAATAAAACTCATTACAGTCCCACAGATCCGGATGCAAGGATCAGTGTTAAGCCAGGTAAGGCCAGAAAACTGAACTATTTAAGCCAACTCAGTGTAGATACAAACAACCACGTCATTACCGATATAAAAGCTTACCATGCAGACGGCAAGGATAACCAGCAACTACCTGATATTGTAAAGCGCTTACAAAGGCGGTTATGGAAGCAAGGTATGATTTGGGAAAATTGTGTAGCTGATACCGGTTATAGTAGTGGAGAGAACTATGCATTTCTGGAAAGTCAAGGTATAAAAAGTTTTATATCGCCTCACGGCACCTATAAGGGTGGTCCGGATGGTTTTCAGTATATAGAAACAGAAGATCATTATCTGTGTCCCAAAGGAAACGTAATCCCATTTACCAAAGAGTTTTTGGATTATAGAACCAAAACAAGAAAGAAGGAATACAGGGCCAGTAAAAAGATATGTACCGGTTGTCCACTGCGCAAAGAATGCCTAAAGAGCAGTCAGGAAAAACGAATAACGGTTACTTATTACCGGGCGGAATATGAGCGTAACATAGCTAGAGTAAACAGTAAACAGGGACGCTATATGAAAGCCAAACGGCAGAGTACTGTGGAGCCGGTATTTGGGACTCTTACCCAATTTATGGGACTACGAAAAATAAATACTATTGGGATCCAGCAAGCAAACAAGATTATGCACATGGCTGCCATTGCTTATAACTTGAAGAAATACCTAAAATTCACCAAGAAAAACCCAATAAGTAAAGTGGGAGTCTGTTTAGCCCATAATTTTTCGATTAAAATGCCTTTTAAGGCATAAAATAAGCAATTTAGCGCTAGTTGTGTTAAGGTAGTTATGAATATATCCCTCTAGAAAATTAGGGCTTAAACTCAAGATTATTGATTATCCTTTGACTTTTTAGGGGCTTGTGCAACGGTTACCGATGTTGGCAACAGTATTTTTGGCAATTATCAATTTTCAGACTTCTCTCTACCTTCTTTACACTTCACTAATTTTTTTATAGCATTTTTGTTTTCGGGATTCAATGCTAAAGATTTGGCATAGTTTTTTATAGAATTGTTCCAATCTTTATTTTCGAGATAAGCCTCTCCCAAACTATCATAAAGGTCATAATCGTTTGGCATTACACTAATCCCATATTGAAAAACTTTTATTGCCGTCTCTGGATTCTTTTTTTCCTCTAACCATTCGTATCCAAGTACATTAATAGTTTCATTAAATTCCATTTTTTTTAATTCTTCCTCAGAATATGCCTCTGGATTCAATTGTTCTTGTAAAAATAAAACTGGGTTGTTGATATTATTGTATTTATTATAAAATTTACTTCCTAACGACTCTTTAGGAAATAGGTGAACCATCATAGTTTTATGATTTCCCCTTTTTAATTCTTTCTTTAGGTCTACTTCCACATATTCAGTAAAATCTCCATATAAATAAACCCTAATTTTCAAAGAGGTTAAATCATAAACTGTAGAAAACTGGGTCGAAAATAAATCAGGACTTTCTTGATTCAAACTTTTCATAACACTACTACAGTAGTCTAAAGTAGCTTTTCCTTTTGTGTTATTAAGAAATTCTTGTCCTACCTGAAACCAAGGAAGAGTAACTTCTTCAAGAGACTCTATTTGAGAATAATAAAAATTAGAAAAAGATTTTTCTGATTCTTCGCCAGTAGTTAATAGGTCGCCTTCAACAATTAGATACGTTCCTGATTTATCAACGAATACAAGCATACTACTTGAAAGGGAACTTAAATTAATTGTATCTAAATATGTTTTAACTTCCTCTACTGTGGACATAGTTTGCATAATATTCCTAATAGCCTTGCCAATAGCTAATTTTGTTTTTCCTTCTGTATTTACGACTGGTAATTCTGGTTCTGCAAAACCATCGAAAACTAAACCTGCCTCATTTATAGCTCCTTGAGCGAAATTATTTAAAAGTCCCATATACATTACTCCGAAATCTTTATCTCCAGCAACTTCAAACCAAAATTGATTATTTGGGCTCAAAAAATCTTCATTATTTCCAACAAAGGTTCTGCCGTTTTTGGTGATTTTATACATACTACAAGCACTTGCTATTACTGGATTAAGTAATAGAGTTACTACTAAAAAACTTACTAATTTATATTTCATCTGTCTATTTTATCTTAATTAAAGACTTTCTGTTTTCATTATTGTTACAGTTTTGTCATATTGTTGCCAACAACAATATGAAAGACATATATCCTTTATACTACATGTATGTTTATTTACAAATCTAATGGATTTTTAATTAGCTTAAAATTATTCACAGCTACTCGCATATATATTTCCGTTGTTTTTGTGCTATTATGCCCTAGTAACGTTTGAATATATCTTAGATCTGTTCCGTTCTCTAACAAGTGAGCAGCGAACGAATGTCTAAGCATATGTGGGGTTTTTTTTCTTAGGATACCAGACTTAACGCTAGCTCTTCTAACAATTTTTGCCACACTTTCTGCTGAGTATTTACCACCTAGCGATCCTTCAAATAAATACTTTTTAGATTCTCATTGTTTATAATAGATTCTTAGGTCTTTTAGTATAGTTTGAGATAGCAGCGAATATCGATCTTTATTATTCTTTGCATTTCTAATAAAAATCAACATTCGTTTACCGTCAATATCAGTTAACCGTAGGTTTAATAGTTCGCTTCTACGTAAACCCGATGAATACAACAAACCTATGATGCAACGATGTTTTACGTTATTAGTATGTTCAAGCATAAAGATAGTTTCTTCTTTTGATATTACTTTGGGGAGTTGTTGTTGTTTTCTCGGTCTTTCAATGCTATAAAAACGATTAGGCATACTCATTACTACCTCATAATAAACTTTATACTATTGATAGCCTGATTGATATAACTATTGGACTTTCTTTGACCAATGAGATGCTGTAAATAGCTTCGGATCTCCTCTTCTGATAAGGTAATGATACCCCTATTATAAAAGTGATTGATGAATTTTTCAAAGTGCAAGATGTAAGTTTTACAGGTATTCAAAGCACATCGTTTAAGTTCTAATATTCTAAGGTATTCCTCCGGAACATACTTGTAAGAAGTTGTTTTACTTCGGTTTCGATACCAGTTGATATCCACAGGCCTGTTATCACGTATAGGCTTTTCTTTAAAAAAGAATTCCATTGACCCATGCTACTCCTCTAAACTTCTCAAATATACTGTTTAGATTTTCTTTGTTATTTACAACATATACTATTGAAAACTCTTAAAAGCTTACAATAAATTAGGACTCTCCACCATACGCAAAGAAAAATTATTTGTTGAAGGTTTTGCTTCTAATTATTTTACATATTACTGGAAAAACAAAAAGAGACAAGTGTATCTTTTTTGTTATGAATACGGGTTTTAGGATTTAAAAGAAAACCAAGAAGAGAAATACCTTTTAGTAAACTGGCAAGATTACATGAATAGATAATTAAGAACATTGACTTGAGGTATCTTATAATGGTCAGAAACAACTCGTGTAATCAATTTGCTTCATATTTTTGTATACTTTTTAATATATCTTTAAGCCAACTATAGAGATCTATATTGTTCATTTTTAAACTGGCAAACAAAGAATATAGTATTGCTGCTTTTTGAGCAGTTCTATAAGAACCAGAAAACAGATAATTTTTTAGACCTAAAACCAATGGTCTAATTGTGTTTTCTACCAATTTATTATCAATCTCATAATATCCATCAACGATATATCTTTTCAATTTATCCCATAATTTTAATGAGTATTTAAAAGCTTTTCCGATAACACTCTTGGAAAGTACTTCAAGAACTTGTGCTTTAAACCATTATTAGAATACTAAAAATTCTTCTTAAACTGTACTCCGGGTTTGGAGTACAGTTTTGAAGTACAGTTTTGCTATAAAATGAAAGGTTTTGCAATTATCGTAATTGTATAAGTATTTGGTTCACAGTACTATTTAACTATATTCAATCCTATTCATAACCCGGAGGTCGGGGGATCGTGCCCCCCTCTCGCTACGGATAACCACGTCATTATGAGGTGGTTATTTTCATTTATAAAGGTTTTACTTTTATAAAACAGAGTACAGTTTTGGAGTACAGTTTAGCTACGTTTTTATTTTTATTAGTTGGCAATCAGTTCTCTATTTTAATATACTAGCCCTCGTTTGAATTATTAAAATGAATTTATTCGATTTCCTATTTATATCTGCGATTATTTTAAATAACTATTTGTTGATTCTAGAATAGCCAACAGTTCTAATCAAGGGAAGCTTACACTAGCTGCTACTTGTCTAACCGTAGGCAGGATAATTCAATTTTTCTCCGCTAAGATATTTTATATCTTGCTCCGCAAAAACACGCCGTAGTTGCCCGTGCATTAGGCACAAGGCAATAAATTTCTCGACAAAAATCAACATCTCGCTGAAAATCGTAAATTTATAGAATGAAAAAACAGCGGATTTTTATTTAGACACCTCAGTTTTCGGTGGCTACTATGATATCGAATTTAGTGAATTTACAAAACCCTTGTTCGAGCGAATAAAAAATGGCGAATTTACCGTTTTACTTTCCGCAGTTTTACAGCAAGAACTTAAACCTGCACCCGAAAGAATAGTCAAATTGATTACGGATTTGAAGAGTGAGTATATCGAATTCCTTGATGAGGATGAGGATGCGGTTGAATTAGCGACTGAATACATTACAGAAAAAGTGGTTGGACAAACCAGTTTTGCGGATTGTCTGCATATTGCGCTCGCCACAATAAATCAAGCAGACCTACTAGTAAGTTGGAATTTTAAGCATATCGTAAATGTGGAGCGAATACGTGGCTATAATTCTGTAAACATAAAAAAAGGATATAAACAATTGGATATTCGCTCACCAAGAGAACTGATGAAATATGAGAACTAAAACAAAAAAAGAATTTGATGCCGTCAAATTCGCAAGAGAACAAAAAGACAGATTAAGTGCTAAATTGGTGAAAATGACAAAGGAAGAAATCGTGGCTTATTTCAAAAAAGTTCGAATAGAGAGCCGAATAAAGCCCAATGCCTAACATTGTATAAAATCAATAGGGCTATTAATTGCTGATACCTATGGTTTAGGCGTACTTGCAAAGTTGCTATTTTTTGTTTTAGTTTTTAAGAATGTAAACTGTAAAATCGTAAAAATAAAAAACTGCTTGTGCCTAACCGAACAGATCGTGCATTTTTTCTCCACTAAGATATTTCATATCTTGTTCTACCACAACATGCCATAGTCGCTCATGCATTACTTGCAAGCATTTTGGAACATAATTTGGGCTCAACATTAAAATTAGGTACATTTAGATATGCAAATAGAACGAACAAATAAAGAAATACTCATCCGATTATCCTCTGGAACTGACTTAATTGGACTTCAGCGAATTTTGGATTATCTAAAATTCCGTGAAATAGCATCCAAAAGTGAAGCATTGCAAGAACAAATCGATAAAATAGCAATTGAATCCAAAAAATCTTGGTGGAATAAAAATAAAGACCGTTTCATAAAGTGAAGATTGTAGTTGATACGAACATAATTTTCAGCGGATTGCTTAGTCCCGATGGAACGATTAGCGACCTTTTGCTAAATTCATATGATAAAATTAACTTTTACTCACCAACGTTTGTCCTCGACGAACTTGGATACCATCGTAAGAAACTTTTAAAGTTGACTGGATTTTCAGAAAAAGAATTGGATTATCTTCAACTGACAATTTTCAAAAAGGTTGATTTAATTGATTTGGAATCTATAAGAGAATCCACATTTGAAAAGGCTTTTGAATTAACTAAAAATATAGACCAATTCGATATACCTTTTGTTGCTCTTGCGCTTGAATTAGAATCGCCTCTATGGACTGGCGACAAGAAATTAAAGAATGAATTGTTGAAAAAAGGAATTGATTGGATTTTAACGACGGATGTAATAACCGAAATTAGAAATACGGAATAAAAACACCTGATAATGCTGTATAAAAATAATAATCAATATGAGTTTAAACCAAAAGTTCAAGCATACTTGCAAAGTCGCCTTTTTTGGTTCAGCTTTTAAGAATGTAAATTGTAAATTGTAAAAACAAAAAACTGCTTGTGCCTAACCGAACAGATTGTGCGCACTTTCTCTGCCCTTCTGTTCTTATACGAGACTGTTCAAGCCCATACTCCGCTAAGCTCCGTATAGGCTTGAATGCACGGTTAGCTACGCCACTAGTTCTTTTTTGCCACAGGCAGGAGCGTGGAACGAGCAAAAACTGATTATTATTTACTGAGCCGTAGGCAAGATAATGCATTTCCCCCCATAAGATATTTTATATCTTGCTCCGCAGAAACGCGCCGTAGTTACCCGTGTATTACCAATAATTACTCGAAAAAATATCCAATTTTACACTCTGCCGAACTTTACGCTGAAAAAAATTACTTAAAATCTGAAAAAAACTACTATAAAGGGGTAGGGTAAATTAAATCTAATTCGTTATACATATACATACAAACAAAAAATATAAAACTCATGAAACAAATAAATAGTTTTTTACTAGTATTCCTATCCTTGTGCAATTTTGTTATGGCACAGAATTTAGAAACAATTAAAGAAATAAATGATGATCTCGGACCAATGGCAATTAAGGACAATTACCTTTATCTTAGTGTTGAAGATACTACAAACCTTGGCATATCTAATAACTCAAGAATTGTAAAAATAGATATAACAACTAATAACCCAAGTATTATAAATGTTGTGACGGCATCCGACTTTATTAATTCGCTTGCATTTCATGGAAATGATCTTTACTTTACTATTAGTGGTGGTGCATATGGTGAAAATAGTAAAATTGTAAAAACAGATATTTCACTACCTACACCAAGATTAATAGATGTTTTTACCGGAATAAACAGTCCTAGATCTCTTGTTTTTAAAGGTGATATCCTATTTGTACTAGAATCTGAAAGAATTACAAAAGCTAATGTAACAGATACAACACCAGTACTCACAGAATTTATATCACTTTCTTCTACAACTCCTAATAGATTAACAAATGTTACAGATATGGCACTGCATAATGATGACCTCTATATATCTTTAAATGATGGTACAGGATTTAAGGTTGTAAAGACAGATGTTACTGCTACAAACCCAGTAGTATCAGATGTTCTTACCGGAGTAAATTTTATAAATTCATTGGCGTTTAAGGGTGATGATTTATATATATCGTTCCCTATTGTAGATGACAAAATAGCTAAAATTAATGTAGTAACGACTACACTACCAACAACGATAGTAACCGATGTTCTTACAAATAGATATAGTTCATTTCAACTTGAATTAGCGTTTAAGGATGATGATTTATATATTGGTGAAGCGACAAATCAAATCATTCTTGGACCGCCATTACAAATTATTCGTTCAGATAAAATTCTAAAATTAGACGTAGATGAAACACTATCTATTACTGATTTCAATACTACAGAGGAATTAAAGTTATTTCCTAATCCTGCAAATGAATTTATTAAAATATCTGATTTAAAATCAAATAGAACGCTTGATTATACGATCTATAATTCAATAGGTGCGCTAGTCAAAAGAGGAAAGTTATCGAAGGATGCCACAATTAATGTTGAGAGTTTGTATTCAGGGTTATATTATTTAAGTATAGAAAATAATAAGACATTTAAATTTGTTAAGAGCTAAATACACATCTTGGCATTTTTAACTGAAAATGAGGTAGTAAATTTTTACTTGAGAAGAATGGCCTACAAGTGGTGTATCTAACATAGCTGGTCAGTGTAAAACCAAAAGTTTTGTGTTTACTTGCAAAGAAAAAACAACCAAATTTTGAAATTTGGCTTTTAAAATAGAAAAGTCAAAAGCATAACATAAAATTCGGCTCTTTGTTAATCCGGAAAAAGTAAGAGTCTTTTTACACATTACGTTTCAAGTTATACAAGTCCGTTCAAGCTAATTTACACTCTGCCGAACTTTACACTGAAAAAAATTACTTAAAATCTGAAAAAAACTACTATAAAGGGGTAGGGTAAATTAAATCTAATCCGTTATATATATACAAACAAATACATATATAACTCATGAAACAAATCAATGCTTTTTTACTAGTATTTTTATCCTTGTGCAATTTTGTTATGGCACAGAATTTAGAAACAATTAAAGAAATAGATGATAGATTCGGACCAATCGCAATTAAGGACGATTACCTTTATCTTAGTGTCGAAGATACTACAAACCTTGGCATATCTAATAACTCAAAAATTGTAAAAATAGATATAACAACTAATAACCCAAGTATTATAGATGTTGTTACAGCATCCGATTTTATTAACTCGCTTGCATTTCATGGTAATGACCTTTACTTCACTATTAGTGATGGTCGATTCGGTGTAAATAGTAAAATTGTAAAAATAGATGTTTCACTACCTACACCAACATTAATAGACGTTTTTACAGGAGTAAACAGTCCTAGATCTCTTGTTTTTAAAGGTGATGTCCTATATGTTCTGGAATTTGAAAGAATTACAAAAGCTAATGTAACAGATACAACACCTGTACTTACAGAATTTATATCACTTTCTTCTACAATTCCTAATAGATCAACAAATGTTGAGGATATGGCATTGCATAATGATGAACTCTATATATCTTTAAATGATGGTACAGGATTTAAAGTGGTAAAAACAAATATTACTGCTACAAACCCGATAGTATCAGATGTTCTTACTGGAGTAAACTTGATAAATTCATTGGCATTTAATGGTGATGATTTATATATATCGTTCCCTGTTGTAGATAATAAAATCGCTAAAATTAATGTAGTAACGACTACACTACCAACAACGATAGTAACCGATGTTCTTACAGATAGACATAGTTCATTTCAACTTGAGTTAGCGTTTAAGGATGATAATTTATATATCGGTGAATTGACAAGTCAACTTATTTTCGGACCACCATTGCGATTTATTAATTCAAATAAAATTCTAAAATTCGATGTAGGTGAAACACTAGCTATTAATGATCTTAATACTACAAAGGAATTAAAGTTATTTCCTAACCCTGCAAATGAATTTATCAAAATATCTGATTTAAAATTTAATAAAACGCTTGATTATACGATCTATAATTCATTAGGTGTGCTAGTCAAAAGAGGAAAGTTGTCGAATGATGCCACAATTAATGTTGATAGTTTGTATTCAGGGTTATACTATTTAAGTATAGAAAATAATAAGACATTTAAATTTGTTAAGAGCTAAATACACATCTTGGCATTTTTAACTGAAAATGAGGTAGTAAATTTTTACTTGAGAAGAATGGCCTACAAGTGGTGTATCTAACATAGCTGGTCAGTGTAAAACCAAAAGTTTTGTGTTTACTTGCAAAGAAAAAACAACCAAATTTTGAAATTTGGCTTTTAAAATAGAAAAGTCAAAAGCATAACATAAAATTCGGCTCTTTGTTAATCCGGAAAAAGTAAGAGTCTTTTTACACATTACGTTTCAAGTTATACAAGTCCGTTCAAGCTAATTTACACTCTGCCGAACTTTACACTGAAAAAAATTACTTAAAATCTGAAAAAAACTACTATAAAGGGGTAGGGTAAATTAAATCTAATCCGTTATATATATACAAACAAATACATATATAACTCATGAAACAAATCAATGCTTTTTTACTAGTATTTTTATCCTTGTGCAATTTTGTTATGGCACAGAATTTAGAAACAATTAAAGAAATAGATGATAGATTCGGACCAATCGCAATTAAGGACGATTACCTTTATCTTAGTGTCGAAGATACTACAAACCTTGGCATATCTAATAACTCAAAAATTGTAAAAATAGATATAACAACTAATAACCCAAGTATTATAGATGTTGTTACAGCATCCGATTTTATTAACTCGCTTGCATTTCATGGTAATGACCTTTACTTCACTATTAGTGATGGTCGATTCGGTGTAAATAGTAAAATTGTAAAAATAGATGTTTCACTACCTACACCAACATTAATAGACGTTTTTACAGGAGTAAACAGTCCTAGATCTCTTGTTTTTAAAGGTGATGTCCTATATGTTCTGGAATTTGAAAGAATTACAAAAGCTAATGTAACAGATACAACACCTGTACTTACAGAATTTATATCACTTTCTTCTACAATTCCTAATAGATCAACAAATGTTGAGGATATGGCATTGCATAATGATGAACTCTATATATCTTTAAATGATGGTACAGGATTTAAAGTGGTAAAAACAAATATTACTGCTACAAACCCGATAGTATCAGATGTTCTTACTGGAGTAAACTTGATAAATTCATTGGCATTTAATGGTGATGATTTATATATATCGTTCCCTGTTGTAGATAATAAAATCGCTAAAATTAATGTAGTAACGACTACACTACCAACAACGATAGTAACCGATGTTCTTACAGATAGACATAGTTCATTTCAACTTGAGTTAGCGTTTAAGGATGATAATTTATATATCGGTGAATTGACAAGTCAACTTATTTTCGGACCACCATTGCGATTTATTAATTCAAATAAAATTCTAAAATTCGATGTAGGTGAAACACTAGCTATTAATGATCTTAATACTACAAAGGAATTAAAGTTATTTCCTAACCCTGCAAATGAATTTATCAAAATATCTGATTTAAAATTTAATAAAACGCTTGATTATACGATCTATAATTCATTAGGTGTGCTAGTCAAAAGAGGAAAGTTGTCGAATGATGCCACAATTAATGTTGATAGTTTGTATTCAGGGTTATACTATTTAAGTATAGAAAATAATAAGACATTTAAATTTATCAAGAGCTAAATACACATCTTGGCATTTTTAACTGAAAATGGGGTAGTAAATTTTTACTTAAGAAGAACGACCTACAAGTGGTGTATCTAACATAGCTGGTCAGTGTAAAACTGGACTACCTCAAAATCCCTTATTATTATTGCTATCAAAAGCTTAAGCGGAAACCCATACGATAGTACAATAACTGCCCCTTTTGCTAGATCAAATTAAAGACAATGGTTCGCAAACCCCTAAAGAAGTTATCTATGACCGGGTAGGAAAAGAGGAGCCAAATAGGGGGTACAAAGGTAGCTACATTAAGGAACGACTAATTAGTTATGTTTATTTAAACCTATTCATATTCGCAACGGGTGGACGAGGGGATCTTGCCACCCTCATGCTAAAACAATCTTTTCAAAGTTATCTGAAGAGATTTTTTAATTCTGTAAATAGCCATTTTAATCTAAATTTTAGTCATCTTCACATAATATAAATAATGGTCGGAAATGTCTCGACTTTTTATAGGAGCTAGTTTTCCGGATTGTATGGTAAAATTGGTTTTATCTGTAAAAATATAATCTAATACCGATCCCCGGATAAAAGTGCCGGAATTCAATATAGCTACTCTTTCCGTTTCACTAATTTGCTCAAGGCTATTCGTAAAGTTTTGGTTCAATGTTGATAGCAGATTAAAGTCTGATTGATAAGGTATATTTAAGTCACCAGTAAAAATATAAGGTTGCTTTTCTTGTTTTACTAAGTTTTTTATTTTTCTTATTTGATTGTTTTTTTCATCATCGGTACTTCCTGCTGCAAAATGTGAATTTAAAACTATAATTTCTGTTTCTTCGTTTAGCTTTATTGTTGCCTTTAGGGAATGATTTTGATTGTAATAATCAAGATAACGAATGGTAGGATTTTCCAGGTGTACTATTTTATACTTTGATAAAATTGCATTTCCCCAAAATCCGTTGAGAAAAAGAGTACCAAAGTTTTGTATTGCTCTATCTGTTCCATAGGCGAAATTCATATTAGTTTTACTTGCTAGATATGCTGCCTGATTTTGGATTAAAGTGGAATCATAATCAAGACCTACTTCCTGCAAAGAAACAATATCCAAATCCAGGGAATTTATTAAATTAGCTATTCTGTTTAGTTGTTGGTAACCTCCGCCAATTTCTCCTGAAAACGGATCACATGTTTGGCAATAGCCAAATTTAATATTAAAAGTACCAACTAATAATTGACCGGAAAATTCGTCTTGTACAGTTCTTGTATTGTTATAGAAAGATATATCTTCTTGATCTTTTTCAAAAATGGAAAAATCTTCACAAGAGAATAAGGTGAAAAACAAAAGAAGTACAAATATCTTCATAACTTATAATTTATTCCTAATGAAAGTAATCCGGCAAATCCCCATTTATTTTTAGGAGAATTTGTATTAAAATTAAAATCTCGTCTTTCCAATAGTGCACCTAAACCTATAGTACTCTTAATCAAAAGATGTTTTACAATTTGATATTCAAACCCATAGCCGAATGTAATTTGAAAAGTACCCGTTTGAGTTCTGGCATTTTCTACAGATACGGAATTTTTAAAATAGGTGAAGCTACTTATAAAATGAAAATTGAATTCCTCTTCTCGTTGTTCGTCTGGAAAAAGTAGAATATCTCCTTTCACTCCAAAGGTACTCTTATTATTTACAAAGCTGGAACCTGCTAACAACCCTACCTGGACGTTAAGTTTACTAAAATTTCTTCCAACTATGGGATTTGCAAACACACCTTTGGTAGTAGAAATACCTTCAATTCCTATGTAGTAGTTACTTTTCTCTTGAGCAGTAATTGTCAATAAAGTAAATAGTATAAATAGCAAAAAAAGGTTTTTCATAGTAGCATATATATTATCGACTAGTCAAGGTTGACAAATTTAATTGAGAAAAGGTATTACAGTCTTTTCTAGTTAGGTCTTTATTAATTTCTCCATAAATTTGATATAATCAAACCTATTTTAATTGCTTATACATTTATTACTAAGTTCTTTATTTTTTTATTTCATTAGCGTCCGGTCAAAATAAATAAAAGTTTATAAAGAATGGTAAAATAACGTGATGCCAAACTTTAAAGAGTTTGGAGGTTGCTTTGTCATTTTTTTAAAGTAATTCATTCTTTAACGTAAATATCTATTACAATATTGATTTTCAATACTATAATGATTAGTCTTGATACTTGTTTCTAGAAGCGATAGCGACCTGCCCGTCTGCAGGCGGGTCTTGAATCTTTACCGAAACTAATAATTTTATCCCTATTGTCAAACGTACTGCTTTCCGGAACAACATTTAATATTAGATATCTTACTTTCTTTTCAGTTCATAAAGAACACAACTTTCCAGGGTTTTATAATCTTTTAATAAAGGATGTTTAAAGGTTTGTACCTTCTTCATTCCAAGTTTTTCTATGACACGTTTGGATTTATGATTTATTTCAGGACAAATTGAGTTTATGGATTTTAATCCTATGGTTTTAAAAGCGAAATCAAGGCATTTTCTGGCTCCTTCAGTTGCATATCCTTTTCCCCATTCTTTTGGTGCTAACCTCCAACCAATATCTACACAAGGGGTAAAGTCAGCTTTAAAATTTTGTTCTGAAATTCCGATAAAACCAATAAATTCGCTGTTCTCCAGCTTATCAACCGCAAAATAACAAAATCCGCTTTTTACATATTGTTTTTTCATTCTATCAATAAATCCTTCCGTTTGCTCTTTGCTTAGAGTACCTGGAAAAAATTCCATAACTTGAGGATCAGAATTAATTTCAGACATTCTGAGTTTATCTTTGTTAGTCCAATTTCTAAAACCTAATCTTTTGGATTTAAAAAGGTACTTTTCCATTTCAGTTTAGCTACTTGTTTTTTATAGAGGTTGATGGCTACAAAGTGTTTAAATGGTGCAAAATATGTAATTTTGACGAAGAATATATGCAATTCTATTGTCGATACTAGAGATAAAGCTTTTAATACTTATAAATTTTTCCATCTTTAATAATTGTTTTTTCCGAAGTGAAATTTTGAACAGCATCAAAAGGGCTTTTGTCCCAAATAATCATATTAGCTTTTTTATCTTTTGAAAGTGAACCTGTATGTTTATCAATACCTATGGCTTTAGCCCCATTTAAACTTGCGATTTTAAAAACATCTTCAATCGAAAAACCGTAACTACCTAATAAAATTAATTCCGAAATAGTTGCTTTTCCGCCATCGGGCATATCCGTACCGATTCTGATTTCAATTCCTTTATCATGCATTAGTTTCACATATTTCATAAAAATTTTAAAATTCTCAATACATCTTCTTCTCTGTAAATCAGTAAGATCCATATCCATTGGTTCTGTAAAATAAGTTGATTCAAACTGTTGATACAAATAATGAATGGTGGTCGATATGGAAACTTTGTTTTTTGATAGTTTATCTATAAACTTTTCTAATTCATCCTTTTTAAATTCATCGAGAAATCTAAATTGTTCCAGTAAATATTCTAAAACTCTGGATTCGGAGTTTAATTCTCCAAAATGTTCTTCGAATTGTTGGTCAAGTTTATCCCAGTCACTTTGCTCGGTCAATACATTATTAGGAATAATACCTAAATGTTCATAATTAGTTAAGCCTAATTTTAAGGTTTCGCTCATTTTAGGATGTTCTAACCCAAAGCCACCAATATGTCCATAAATTTCCATACCCAAACTATCTGCTGTTCTATAAGCTACTTCAAATTCGGGATTGTTTAATCGGTAGTATAATTTAATATGCTTGATACCTGATTTATGGTATTCAATAATTTTAGATTGAGCTTCCTCAGTATTTTTCAGTACACTATGTGCTATATAAGGTTCCTGGTTTTCTTTTGATATCATTGCACCGCCAGCAGTGAAAACATCGACAAATTCCGGGGTAGGATGCTTTTGCCAGGTGAGGATTTTATCTAACCAGTTTTCGGGTTGTCCTAACATTAATACGGTAGTAGTTCCACAAGGTAAATAAGCGTCAGAAAGTCTTCTTCGGGCATCTTTATTTAAATTTAATGGTGCTTTATTCCTATCCCCAAAAACATCTGTTGGGTGAATATGAGTATCTATAAAACTAGGAGTTACCAATTTATTTTCAGCATCTAAATTTTTAAGTCCATTATAGTTTGAAGAATTATCAACTATGGCTTCAATTTTGCCGGAATTTATTACCAGTGATTTGTTTTCTAAAATAGTTCCGGATGCTACATCTAATATATCGGCATTTGTAATCAATAAATCACAAGTGATCGTTTGTTTACATGCTGATAAAAGCACAAGTAATATAATCGAAATGTAGCTTCTGATCATTAGTTTTGGTATTTTATGTATAATTTATAACCACTTTACATCGAGTATATGAACAATATATTATATATACTTAGGAACAATTTAGTAAACCTTGGTATACCGTATATAATTTTTTTAAAATTTATGAAACAAGTTTTTATTTAATAACAATAGTGTCCGGTTAAAATGAATAAAAGTTTGTGAAGCATAGTAAAAAAAGGTGATTCTAAACTTTAAATTATTTGTAGGTTACTTTTTCAAAGTAATTCATTTTTTTAGCGTAGCTAATTTTATAATATTGATTTTCATTAATGTAATAATTAGTCTTGATTCTTGATTCTAGAAGCGATAGCGACCTGCCCGTCTGCAGGCGGGTCTTGAATCTTTACCGAACATTAATGATTAAAAATCTAATAATACCCACTACAATCAAGACACCACACCCCATAACTTCCCTATTTTAAAATATTGTCCATGCTTTAGTAGAAAACATCCATTCCATAGTTCTCTGTTTCCTTTCAAATTTGCATAGTAGATAAAAACAAATTAATGATGAAAATTAAAACTTCACTAAAATCAATACTTCTGGTCTTAACACTAGGATTCACCCTTCAAACATTTTCAAAAACTAAAAACAATAAAATTATGCAAAACACCAAAAAAGAAACTATCGGATTACTAGTAATAATGAAAGCAGAATCAGGTAAAGAACAGGACCTTAAAAATTTCCTGCTCGGTGGTTTAGACTTAGTTAATCAAGAACCTCTTACTATGTCCTGGTTTGCGTTTCAGATAGATAACAATACTTTTGGGATCTACGATACTTTTGAAGTAGAAGAGGGTAGAAAAGCTCATTTAACGGGCGAAGTGGCAAAAGCTTTACTAGCAAATGCAGCAGATTTATTAGAAAATTTTAATCCCGATACAGATATACAGCAGGTTGATGTATTGGCTTCTAACCATAAGAACGGATTACAAAACAAAGGTTTACTGGTTACGATGAAAGCTAATAAAGCAAAAACTACAGACCTTGAAAATTTCCTTAATGCTGGTAAACAATTGGTTACTGATGAAGCAGGGACATTATCCTGGTATGCTATCAAAATCGATGCTACTACCTATGCAATTTTTGATACTTTTACCGATGATCCTGGTAGAGATGCCCATCTAACAGGTAAAGTAGCCGAAGCACTTATGGAAAATGCTCCTGTTCTTTTGGAAGATTTTAAAGCATCCGCAATACAAAAAATAGATATATTGGCTTCAAAATAATCGTTATATTAAAAAAGGGGTGTGATAAGCACTCCTTTTTTTAACCATCTTATGTAAAATTTCCTATGGCTCAAGTTATAATTGATAAGCAGAACGGCGAGTTAGCCTTTAGGCTGGAAAAGTTTGATAATCTAGATCATTTTGACCATTTACAAAGAAAAAATTATTATTCTGTTATTCTAATTAAAGGAAATAATTTAAAACTAAGCGTGGATTTTTTTAAATATGAATTACATGGTGATCAGATGATTTGTTTGTCACCTTACCAACCCTTTATGATTTCTTCTGAAGAATCTTGTTCGGGATACCTGTTAAATTTTCACCCAGATTTTTTCTGTACCTATCGACATCAAAACGAAATTGAAACCGAAGGTATTCTTTTTAATAACTTTCACGGATTACCTAATTTTAAAATTTCTAAAGAAGCCTTGTTTTCTAATCTGATAGATCAAATGTCAAAGGAGATGGACAGAAATTCTATCGCACAACACGAAGTCCTCGTTGCTTATTTAAAAGTATTTTTAATTGAAGCGGTAAGGCAAAAGAAAGATTTTGATAAAGAGTTGAAACCGAAATTTTCTGATGGTCAATCTGAAATATTACAAAATTTAGTAAATTCTATTGAAAACAATTACCGTAAGTTACACGCTCCCAAAGATTATGCGGAAGTTTTATGTTTAAGTACAAAAACACTAGCCGGAATCGTAAAAAAGTACCTGCAACAAACGCTTAGTTCCTTAATTTCCAATAGGATTATTATGGAAGCCAAACGGGAACTCTATTTAACCTCAAAACCTTTGAAGCAAATAGCTGCTAGCCTCGGGTATGAAGATGAGTTTTATTTCAGCAGGTTTTTTAAAAAGAAGGTAGGCGTATCTCCCGATCATTATAGAAAAACGGTGGGTTTTGCAAAATTGGAAAAATGATGAGGTTGGGATAGTGCAATGCAATTTATAATAAGGTTTTTGCATTTATTAATATTCTCTATACCATCCTTTTAATTAAATTTAAACCTAAATGATATCCTTTTGAAAATAACATACTTCTCCTTTTTGGTAATGTTCGGGTAATCCGTTGGTATTTTCAAGTTGGTTGGCCCCTAAAAAGGTAAACCCCAGTTTTTCATAGTGTCCGATTAAGCCTTTGTTTAAGCCAACAGTATCCATTCGGATGTTTTTTAAATTTCGGTTTTTACCAAAGTCATTTGCCCAATCAATTATTTTACTTACCAAATTTTGTCCACGAAACTCCGGATTGGTAGCAATCCGGTGTATATATAGTGAAGGTTCATTCTTAGTTCCCCAGATCAATTCGTCGTTTAAAGTTGTTGCCCAGATGCACGCAATTTTATCCTCAATAAGTAACTTCCATTGCCTATTTTCTTCTATTTCAGTAGTAATTAAATCTTTAGGAAATTCAGGCCAGTGCACCTGATTTTTGGACTTCATATAAGCTGTCGCCATACGGTACAAATCATATATGATAGGAATATCAGTAAGTTCACTGTTTTTGATGGTCATCTTTAGAGATTTACTTGATTTTTATAGTGTTAGTTGGAAGGGATTTAAATTAACTTATATGATTTGTAATATACTAGATTTGCTGTTAATTTAATTCTATAAAGCTAAATAGATTATACTACTTTTTAAATTAATACCTAGTAGAAAATTCATGAATATTTTAATGTTGTAATTTTAAATCAATGATTTTTAACTAACAATAAATAGCATGGATCATGCCTAAACCACTAAAGTTATGTTACTCAATTTTACGCTATATTGCCCTTTTTCTTAATTAACATATTCCCCAATAAAGTAACTCCATTGCTAGAAAGCCAAAGCCAAAACCCTAATTCATACCCAATAATTTTTCTGTAATGTCCTGCTTCATCATCAATTATTTCATCAAATAGTAAAAAGGATGATGCTATCAGAAAAGAAGCTAAACTTAATAGCAACGATACTTTATTTTGGTTAATTAAAAGCCAAGATAGAATCAGTAGAGGATTCGCCAACCAACAAAGAGTTGCTCCTCCAAAGAAGATTCCTATAGCTCCAAAAATAAATACAACAATAGAATCACCACAAAGACTTGTGGTGCAATAACATTTTTGCGTTAACGCAATAATAAGTAGTCCTATCGAAAGACTTATAGTTGTTATCTTAATTGTCTTTGTATTCATGTTTATTGCTTACAAAGTACTAGTACATATTACATATTTTCTTAAATCAAAATATACAATTTTCTAACTTAATGAAACTGGCTATAGTATTATAGGCCCCCACTATTAAATCTTCTTTGCATAATTCATTTAATAAATAAAAATAGTATTCGTGTTTACCGGAGGTGGTAACGAAATGACCAATTCCTTATTTTACCGGTAAGAACAATTTCATTTCTTCAATATTTACCTCGTCTACGTGCCCCATTTTACTTTCATCCTTTGTGATTAAATGTAAATGGATGTTTGAATCATGATGGGTAAAAATACCTTTATGTTCGGTTGAGAAAAATCCAATAATTGTTACTTCTTCATTTTTTAATTGGTAATCAGTTTGCCCCTGATGTGCTTCTTTGGGTGATGAAACCTTCGTTCCTTCAGGTAAATTTTGAATATGTATGGTTGCTTCGGATATTTTTCCAATTAGTTTAAAAGCAAAAGGTCTCTTGGAGTTAACAGTTTTTTCGTCCACAAAATTCTCAATATCTTGAATCGTTTTAATATTAGAGGTTAGAGCGATCTCATTCCATTCCGTTACATGCGTATAGACCAAAAAAGGTGCGGAAACATCAAAAGTTTTTTTAACTGTCATCGTTGAATCCGACGTGACCCTTGATACGTAACTTTGCCCGTTATTAATTAGTATTTCTCCGGTTAAATAACTTTCCGGTCCAAGTCCGTAAAGACCCGTTCTATTTGAGATCGTATCCAGGTTGATAGTACCCTGCAATTCCCCTTTCCACATCACATTTTTCATTGCTCCAACAATTTGAATGTCGTGATAGGTATGATTTGAATTATCTTTCTTTAGATTAGAATTACAACCAAATATTCCAAATACTAAAAATCCAATTATTATGTATTTTATCATCGATAATGTTTCTCTCAAGTTAGAGTTTATAGATAAATAGCTATAACCTCTTTTATATTTAGGGAAAAAAGCGTCAATTCGAGTATTTTTTCGTAATGAAATGAAGAAAAAATGTATCGAGAATAGCTTTTTTGACTAAAATCCTTATCATCTTAAGCCTGGTCGAAAGACTCAATAGTTCTGCTGAACTAGTTGAAGCACACTTCTTCTTTTAGTCAAAGCACCCAAACTGATGGATTTTACAATAATTATTATTCAAATGCACCACGGGTTAGCTATAGTATATTTTATAATACAAGATACAAAATATCTAAGCGGAGTTAAAAGCAATAACTTGCCTATAGCTATCCATATTGTCGCATATTATACGGTTGCTTATTTCATTTTCAGCTTTTCTTTAGCTAAAAATTCAGTAATAATCTTAATTTGCCTATCAATATCTTTTAGTTTTGTAAAACTAAAAATCAGACTTCTTTTTTTTCCATCTGTTAGCTTGTCAAAAATTACTTTTGCATCCATATCTTGTTCCAGAAAAACACTTAAAACCTCGGGTATGTCAACTCCTAGGGGATCCGGATCCTCTTCGATTTTATAAACAATATTTTCACCAAGTTCTTTGTTTAATTCTTTAAGGTATTTTCCGGCAACAATTATATAAAAATTCCCATCTCCTAAATGATTTAAACCACAACGATAGGAAACTTTATCATCAATCGTACAAATCATTCTGGTAGCTCTTTTTCTACTGAATTGATTTATGATTTCAGAATCGAACTTTAAGTAATAGTATCCACCCTTTCTTTTTTCCAGTTGTTTAATTGACTGTATTCCTTGATATGTTTTCATTTATAAGTAGGTATAACTTGTTTTTAAGAAGCAAGGCATAACACGTTGTAAGAGGGCAATATACCTAATCTTTTAAGGCACACTCTTTTTAACTATTTAAAAAGCTGCCTACTCAATTGTAACAAATGTTATTCCTCTAATCTTTTTCCTCCTATTTTAAATCCGATGAATAGCCCAAGATAACTATTATCTATGGTGCCAACAGACTGTTTATTTCGTATGTTAATAGTAGCTTTTGGTATAAAATTATATTCTAATCCATAGCGTATATTTCCAATTTCGATTCCACCTCGTAATAGAAAACCCATTTGATTTTTCACGCTTCCTTCTAATATTTCTAAAGAGCCATTATTTCGATCGGAAACATCTATATTGCTAAACAAATAATATCCTAAGCCAAATCCTAAGTAAGGTCGATATCTTTTAGTATTAAAATAATAATCATAGGTAGGGATAAAAGAAATGACGGCATTATCGTTTAATTCATCTATAAAATATGGTAAATTATCATTTAATCTAATTTTTTGAGGGTTGGTAGCAATTCCAAACCTCAATCCAATTACCGCATTTTTTGAAGCTTCGACTTTAGGTTCTATATTCAGTAACAATCCTAAACTATTAGAATTTGATTCTAAAAGTAGTCCTGGTTCTATCCTTAAAATTACTTGTGCATTTAAATTAAGCAAAAGAAAAGATGCTATAATCATCAAAATAATTGCTTTAAAATTGCTTTTTATATTTTGAAAAAAAACAGATAGGAAAACGTTCATTCACTTATTTAGATCGGTTATCATAATTAAAACGTTTACTATCCACTATAATTGTTACCCTGTATGAGCGGCTATGATATGCTTTTAAGGAGCAAAATGGAAATATCTTAATAGAGTATGAACTCGAACGGGTTGATATAGCAATGGTATTACAGAACAAAAAAACAAGAAATACACCTTTTACAACTGACTTTCTTTTTGTCCGGTGACCATTAAAAAAGCTTTAAGGAAGTTGTCGATATTACCGTCCATAACCGCATCTACATTCCCGGTTTCTTCGGCGGTACGTACATCTTTAACTAATTTATAAGGGTGCATTACGTAGTTTCGGATTTGCGAACCCCATTCGATCTTCATTTTAGAAGCTTCAATTTCATCCCGTTGTTCTTGTTGCTTTTTCAATTCCAGTTCAAATAACTGAGATTTTAACATTTGCAAAGCTTTCTCACGATTGTCATGTTGCGAACGGGAATCTGAGCACGAAATCTGAATTCCGGTAGGGAAGTGGGTAAGCTGTACTTTGGTCTCCACTTTGTTTACATTTTGTCCTCCGGCACCACTGGAACGAGAAGTGATAATTTCGTATTCTGAGGGGTTAATTTCAATTTCAATAGAATCATCAGCCAGCGGATATACGTAGACGGAAGCAAAAGAAGTATGCCGTTTCGCATTACTATCAAAAGGTGAAATCCGAACCAATCGGTGTACCCCGTTTTCTCCTTTTAACCAACCAAAAGCGTATTCCCCGTCAATTTCAAGCGTAACCGTTTTGATTCCAGCTACATCACCGTCCTGATAGTTCAGTTCTTTAATTTTAAAACCGTGTTTTTCTGCCCACATCATATACATTCGCATCAACATACTTGCCCAATCACAACTCTCCGTACCGCCGGCACCTGCAGTGATTTGAAGTACGGCACTCATGGCATCGCCTTCTTCACTTAACATGTTTTTAAACTCCAATTCTTCCAAGATATCCGTTACCTGATTGTATTTTTCAATAACTTCGGATTCGGGGGCATCGCCTTCTTTATGAAATTCTAATAATACCTCCAGGTCATCCGCAAGTTGCGCTGTTTTTTTATAATCCGCAACCCACTTTTTTTCCGCATTTAAGGCACGCATGATCTTTTCTGCTTCCTGGGCATCATTCCAAAAATCAGGAGCAAAGGTTTTTTCTTCTTCATTACTAATTTCAATCTCCTTTTGTTCAATATGAAGATATTCTTTTAGTTTTTCAACCCGCTCATTAATTTCCTTTACCTGTTCGGCAGTAATCATAATTGAAATTTTTCCAAAAATACGCTATTTTCAAAAGTTGACATTCCTCAAAACTACTTTTCTAAAGTAAGTATCCTTTGTTCTATTAAACAGAATATTTTAAATCTAATTTACAATAGCATTGGTGTACCAAAATTGCCCAGACTATTTTAGTTACAGCTATCTATCTTTTCCTAAATCCTTTCCAAAGGAAAGGACTTGTAGCCACCTTCCCTCAGGGAAGGGCCGGGGATGGGATTCGAAAAAGTAGAACTATTAGGGCCGGGTCGGAGATGGGATTTAAAAAAGTAAGCCTATTCAGAAAGTGCCCCCGGGACGGGATGGGACGTAGAACAAGTTGGATCATTAAGAAAGGACCAGAAATGGGAATAAGATAAAACCACTTACCAACAAAATTCACCTAACAAGAAGTTAATATCATCTTTACTACCTATTTTCTAAAGCTAAAATTTTCAACTAAAGGTATTTCCGTTTATTTTTACCCTTTTAGAACACTTTTATACAAATCATGACCAGAATATACCGTTTACCTCATTTCTTTTTGCTTTTTTGCTTATTGTTTATAACCAACATCACTTTTTCACAAGCTATTTCAGAGCAAAAAAATATAAAAAAGTATAATGGTTTTTTTAATTTCTATTACCAGGAAAAAGAGGATAAAATGTATCTGGAAGTCAAAAAAGACTTAGGTGAATTTTTATATGTTCATTCTCTAACTACCGGAGTAGGATCTAATGACCTGGGTTTAGACCGGGGGCAAATTGGAGATGGTGTTGTGGTTTATTTTAAAAAAGCCGGAAATAAATTGTTACTGGTACAGCCCAATCAGGAGTATCGGGCGGTTACGGATAATAAAGCCGAAAAAACCAGTGTAGCCCAGGCTTTTGCTACTTCGGTACTTTTTGGATTTAAAATTGAAGAAACTACGGCAACTAGTTTTATTGTTAATCTGACACCCTTTTTACTACAAGATACCCATAAAGTTAGTAAACGCTTAAAAGATAGTAAAGAAGGAACTTATAAACTGGATACGTCCCGTAGCGCGTTGGCTATGGATAGAACACGTGCTTTCCCGAAAAACGTAGAATTTGAAGCTTTGCTAACTTTAAAAGGAGAACCTACTGGGAAACAGTTGCAAAGCGTAGTACCCAATCCTAATTATGTAACCGTAAACCAACATCATTCTTTTGTAAAACTACCGGACAATAATTATAAAAAAAGGATTTTTGATCCCAGGTCGGGTGCCATGTACTTTAGTTATCAGGATTATGCCACACCCATTGATGAACCTTTAGTTAAACGATTTATCTACCGGCATCGGTTAGAAAAAAAGAACCCCGGTGCTACCCTTAGCGAACCAGTTGAACCTATTATCTATTATCTGGATCCGGGTACGCCGGAACCGGTTAGATCTGCTTTGCTGGAAGGTGCATCCTGGTGGGATCAGGCTTTTACGTCAATTGGTTTTAAAAACGCTTTTCAGGTTAAAATGCTACCGGAAGATGCAGATCCGCTAGATTTACGTTACAACGTTATTCAATGGGTACATCGATCTACCCGTGGGTGGAGTTATGGGGCTAGTGTAGCTGACCCCAGAACCGGCGAAATCCTAAAAGGGCATGTGAGTTTAGGTAGTTTAAGGATTCGGCAGGATTATCTGATTGCACAAGCCTTGCTGAACAAACCTTTTGATCAACAGTCTAATGCTGAAAAGACAATGTTAGAAATGGCATTAGCACGAATTCGCCAGCTTTCTGCTCACGAAGTAGGACATACCTTAGGTTTCGCCCATAATTTTGCTGCAAGTACTAATAGTAGGGCTTCGGTGATGGACTATCCCCATCCTAAAATTGAATTAAAAAATGGCGAAATTGATTTGACTAATGCCTACGATACAAAAATAGGGGCATGGGATAAAATTTCCGTAGCTTATACCTATTCCGTTTTTACTTCAGAAGCTGAAGAAAAGGAAAAATTAAGTACTCTGCTTCAAAATGCACATCAAAACGGGTTGCGCTATATTACCGATCAGGATGCGCGTCCTCGTAATGGTTCTCATGCCTACGCTCACCTTTGGGATAACGGGGGTGATCCGGTAAAAGAATTAAATCATATTTTGGAAGTTCGTAAAACTGCTATGACTAATTTCTCCGAAAAAAATATAAAAGTAGGCGAAACCTATTCTAGTCTGGAAGACGTTTTTGTACCTCTTTACTTTTTACATAGATATCAAACCGAAGCCGTTGCTAAAATTATAGGAGGTTTGGAATATACCTATGCCAGTAGGGGAGACGGTCAACAAGTTGTAAAGGTGGTTGATGCTAAAATGCAGAAAAAAGCATTGGAGGCACTTTTACAAACCTTAACTGCAGCGCAACTGGCAATCCCGGAAGAAAAGTTAAAACTATTTCCACCTCGTTCTTTCGGGTATCCTAAAACCAGGGAATCTTTTAAAGGCAAAACCGGTTTGAGCTTTGATGCGTTAAGTGCAACGGAGACCGCAACAGATATGACCTTAGGATTCGTATTAGAGCCTCAAAGATGCTCCAGGTTGATTCAGCAGAAAAGTTTAGATAATAATACCTTAGGGTTAAAAGAATTACTAGAAATTTTACAAAAAGAAATTTATAAAAATACGGCTTCGCAATCAGCTTATTACCAGGAAATTTCTTTTTTGGTTTCTGAAGTATTTGTCAAACATCTCAAAAATTTGGCGGTAGCCAAAAATGTGTTACCACAGGTTAATGCGATCGCCACAAACCAACTACAGCAACTACAGAAAAGGTTAGAAACTAAAGAAACAACTTACAAAGATTATTACATGTACCAGGCACAGCAAATAGCTAAATTTTTAGAAAAACCAGAACAATTCACCCCAATACCAGCGCCAAAAATCCCGGACGGTTCCCCAATTGGAAGTTTTTGTGGAGGTTTCGATTTAACAAATAAGTAGATATATGTTCTGAAGGAATAATATTTAGCAGTGTAGATGCACTTTTACAATTAAATATTTCTATAAAATTACTAGAATGTTAGAACGATAGTTTTTAATATAGGAAATATACGTGTATTTATTTTTAAAAATACACGTGCTCCAATACGATTTCGTATATTAGTAAATAAATCGCTACAATGAACACAAAATTGACCTTAACTATAGGACAAGAAATTATTCATAAGGCTAAGCAGTACGCAAGAGAAAAAAACCGTAGTTTATCTGATATAATCGAGAATTATCTTAAAACCCTTATTGATAAAAAACCTCAGGAAGAAAACGATTCCAGTCCGATCGTAGCATCTTTAAGAGGTTCTTTTAAAGCACCTTCAGATTTTGATTATAAAAAGCAATTAAACGAACGTCTAGAAAAGAAATATCTGTAATAGATAACGTACTTTTAGATACCGATGTGCCTCTTGACTTCTTTTTCGATAGAAAACCTTTTTTGAATGATGCAGCTAAAGTCTTAAGCCTTTGTGAAAATAAAAAAATTAAAGGGTATACCACTCCTGTAATCATAGCAAACGCCTACTATCTCTTACGAAAAACGGCTAAACAAGAAGTTGTCATAGGTAAATTAAATCAACTTTTAAACCTAATAGATGTAGTAAAAATGGATAGAAAAGTAGTTTTAAAAGCATTAAATGCTGATTTTAAAGATTTTGAAGATGCTCTACAAAATTTTTCAGCAGTTAATAAAGGTGAAATTAAGATAATTCTGACCAGAAATATAAAAGACTTTAAACGTAGCGAACTGGCAATTTTAACGCCTGAAACATACCTTAAGGCTAGAAGCGTCAGTAATTGATAGTTTCTTATATAGCTTCATACAAAGCATTACGTTAGTCATGATTTTTGATACTACAAACGATAGCAACCTGCCCGTCCGCAGGCGAGTCTTGATTCTTTACCGGATGATAATAACTTCAAATTAATTTACACTACAATACCATACATTTCTTAATTTTAAACTTCCAATTAAAACAAATCCACCATGAAAATTGATTTAAGAAGCGATACGATTACCAAACCTACTCCGGAGATGCTTAAAGCCATGATGAATGCTGAAGTGGGGGATGATGTATATAAAGAAGATCCTACCGTTAATCAATTAGAAAGTTATGTAGCGGAATTATTTGGAAAAGAAAAAGCATTATTTTTTCCTACCGGAAGTATGGCTAACCAGGCTGCTATTAAAATGCATACCCAACCCGGGGAGCAACTCATTGCAGATGCTTACGCACATGTATATAATTATGAAGGAGGTGGGGTTTCCTTTAATAGTGGGGTTTCTTGCAAGCTATTACCAGGAGATCGCGGACGTATTACAGCAGAACAAGTGGTAAATGCCATTAACCCTCCGGATTTTTACCATAGTCCGTTAACCAGTTTGGTTTGTATTGAAAATACCACCAACAAAGGGGGCGGGGCTTGTTACGATTTTGCCGAACTTGAAAAGATTAGAGAAGTTTGTAACCAACATCAGTTGGGGTATCATCTGGATGGTGCTCGTTTATGGAATGCACTGGAGGCTAAAAACGAAACTCCGGAACAATACGGAGCTTTATTTGATACTATTTCAGTTTGTTTAAGTAAAGGTTTGGGTGCTCCGATGGGGTCATTACTGGTTGGGGATGGCGAAATCATGGAAAAAGCCTTACGGGTTCGGAAAGTGTTAGGCGGAGGTATGCGTCAGATCGGATATATGGCAGCAGGCGGACTTTATGGATTACAACATCATCGTAAACGCCTGATGGAAGACCATCAAAAAGCGAAAGAAATTGCTCAAGTTCTTCTAAGCTTACCTTATGTAGTTTCTGTAGAACCGGTAGAAACGAATATCATTATTTTCACCATTTCAGGAAGTGAAAAAGAATTTATCGATCAAATGGCATCAAAAAATGTTCAATTTTACGGAATGGGCGGGGGTAAACTTCGTTTTGTCACCCATCTTGACTATACGGATAAAATGCATACTTATTTTTTAAAATTACTAGAAGAGAGTGCTACGATTCACTTAACTTCTTAGATTTATTTTACGCTACTCCAATTCCTGCCAGCGTAGATTTAAATAAAAGTATTTCATTATTCATTCCAGATTCCGAAGTGTACTCATTACTTTTAGCTACAATGCCTCCCTCTCTAACTTTAAGAACAAGATAAAATCTACTGTGTTCCTTTGTTTTTCGTTCAATTAAATTATGAGCAGCTATCTCTCACATGTCTTTAATACAATTCCGGATTCTTCTTTAGAAGTATATATAATACTCTTCACCAATTGCTACCCCGTAACGGTACAAAAGGAAAATTAAAAAGAACTTACCCCATGTTTTTAAATTGGCAACGACTTATAATTTAAAAAGAATTACCAGACTATTTCTTAGCATCTCCGGAATTTTCGGCGTCTTCAAATTCAATTTCGTCATCTACCGTGTTTTTAAATGCCTGTATCCATGCATTTTTAAAAATATTAGTGACTGTAGGCCAAATTTTAGTAGAAACCTTATTTAAATCTCCTTCAATTGGCACTTTAGTAGCTAACGTATTGTTCTTTTGGTTCTTTAAAACAAACTTAAAAAAGCCAACAAAGCCTTCCCATAACTTATTAAAGAACCCATCTTCTTTTCCAACTAGCTTTGCATTCTTTAAGAGAGGCTTGATATATCCTTTCAAATATCCATCAGCTATAGCCATTTCGCTGTACAAATTAAATTGCCCCTCATTAAAGTCAATACCTGCATAATGTTTAGTAAAATCATTAAGAGCCGTAGCCGCCGCTTCTTCTAGTGAAAAAGAAATATCCATATCAGGAACCTCTTTGACCAGGTCCATCTTACCATCCAACTTTACTTTTCCATTACCAATCGAAACAGCAGTAGCCTCTAGGGTAGAAGGTAATTCCCTGTCCGTTCGTACGACATTTCGTAAGTTAGTAGCATTCAGTGTTATATTATTCATATTGAGATCAATAGTAGGTTCTGCTGTTACCTCTACAAAGGCTACTTTTCCGTTAGTAATCTGCAAGGTATTGATATCAATAGGTACCAGGTCTGTTAAAGCCTTTGTCCAGTCTTCTACTTCCGGAGTTTGTGTACTATCCTGTGTTTGATCTTCAAAAACATAGATAATTGTAGGGGCATCCATTACAATTTCGGTAACAATCTTGCCTTTTAATAAAGAACGCCATTCTACCGAGATATCAGTTCGCTTAAAATCCAAAAACGGAACCTGCGAGGTAGCATCTACTTTATTTAAATACAAATTATCAATGGCATACGCTCCTCGGATCAACGAAATATCAATATCTTCTACCTGCCCGTAATATCCTGGAATCGTAGCGAGGGTCTTATTTACATAACTTTTAACCAGGTAGGGTAAGGCTAAACGCAGTATTAATAATAAAACAATGATTAATACCGGAATCAGGTACCTTTTCTTTTTATATCTTTTTCTATGTGGTGTATTCATATGATAGGTTGTGTTTCTAAAAATAAGACTTTAGAAACAAAAAATGACGTATCTCATAATTTATTCTTTTTTTCCATTGCCTACCATGGTAGAAATCATTCCGTCACGAACCTGTAACCATAGATAGTTGAAAAAGGATTTTTCCGGGTTTCGTTTGGTTTCTATCTGTCCGTATCGGTACCCGTTCTTATCAGTTTTTGAACCATTATTAATTAATAACCTACCTACCGCAGTTAAAAATTTATTGACTCCTAATCGGTCTTTCTTTAAGACTTTAAATTCAAAATCCTTATACTTCATTTTCATGTTCCCTTTTGCCATTTGGTTATTACCATAGCTTGTAAAGTATAATTCTTCCACTTTTCCGGATGCTTTGGATTGTAAATTTGAAGTTAAAAACGGATTGAAAACCTGGGCGTTAAGATGAAGTATGGTACCTGAAAGAGAAAATTGATCTGTATTTTTAGCAATACCAAAATTCCAGTCTAAGGTTAAAGGAGCAGCACCCATTAATAAGGTATTAATTTTTATTTTACAAGTATCTGCAAGCGAACTTAAGTTAAAAATAGACGCATCTAAATCTGAAAAATACAATGCTTCCGGTTGAACGCTGTTTTCCGTCTCTTCCTGGTAGCTGATATACCCCTTTTGAATCTGCGTAGTATCAATTTGTAATTGAAAAGGTAGTTCTTTTAAAAGTTGTCCGTATGATTTTTTATAAGAAGTGTCATCTGGCAAACGTTTATCACGGTAAAAACGAGCCTTTGGAGATACTGTAACTAATTTTGAAATAGCTAATTGTAAACTATCCTGTACATGTGAAATTTGAGGAGCGTCTATAGTAATCACAGGAACTTCCAGGTGGACATAATCCCTTTCGGTCTTTATTAATTTAGATAATTCACGTTTGGAAACCTTTGTTTTATAAGAGGTGTTTTCCATGACAATTTGATTTCTCTTAACCGCTACGTTTTCAACTTTAAATACTTCGTAATAATCCGTGTAGTAGGTAATCTGATGAATTCTGCCCTGAGCCGAAGAAAAAGTAAAGGGAATGTTTTGTTTTACTGTTTTTTCGGTAAAAGCAAGATTTTCTAATTGTAACTGAATTCGATTTATACTAAATTTAGGTTCTTCCGAATGTATTGTATGCTGTAATATTTTTCCATTAGTAATTTGTAAAGATTCAATAATGATAGGTAAAACTTCGGAAGTTACTTCTAAACTTAGTTCATTCGTAAAACTGTCTTCAACTATTTCAGATTCTTTAAATATTTTAATAAAAGGGTGATTGACCTTAACTTTTTCAATAATAATATTGTCATTCAATAGATAGTTATAAAAACTTAACCCGGATGCTTTTAGTTTTACATTTTCTATATGATGAGAATACTTTGCATCTAATTGTATACGAAGGGTAAGACTATCAAACTCCACAAAATTTTGAAGTAAACTAACCGAAAGGTTTTTGTAATTTACAGTGATAGTTTTAGGAAGTCTGGTAGAAAGTGCATCTTCAATCTTAGCTTTAGCATAACGTTCTAATCCGAAGATACTTAGTACTATGATAATTAGAACTAAAAATAAAATGCCACTCCACTTTTTAATCATATATAAATTTTAATTGAAGATAGAAGATATCATTTAATTTAATAGTCCAAAGCTTCTTAAATCAAACTAGTTTTAAAATTCTAAAATGACCTTAAAGCAATGATAAAAATAACAACCATCAACTAATTATTCTATAGTGTAATTTTCCATGAGCAAAGCGAACTAACCTCTAACAGCGAAGCGATCTATTATTTGAAAGCAAAGCGGTCTATATTCTATAAGCGAAGCGATCTATTGCCTACAAACGAGAGCAATCCAACCTCTAGCAGCAAAGCGGTCTATATTCTAAAAGCGAAGCGATCTAACTTCTAGTAGCAAAGCGGTCTAAACTCTATCAGTAAAGCGGTCTATTCTCTAAAAACCAAACCTACTTAAACATATCCAACCCCGGTATATTCGGCATTCCGTCTTTAGCCGCAGCAGCAAGTTCTCGCTCATTAATTTCAGAAGCTTTAGCAATTGCTTTGTTCAAGGTTAAAATTAAGTAATCCTCTAATTGTTCTTTATCTTCCAGTAGTTGATCATCAATAGTAATCCCCTTTATAACCCGGTCAGCTGTCATAGTTACCTTTAATAGATCATCACTACTTTTTTCCTCTAGGCTAATAGTAGCCATTCTTTTTTTGGTTTCTTCCACCTTTTGCTGGGCTTCTTTTAATTTGCCCATCATTCCCATCATATCTCCGAACATTTCTCTTCTTTTTTAAATTAGAAAACAAAATTAGTATTTTGCACTTACATACGACTATTTTAGATCAAATCATTACATAAAATGTAGTTCCTTTCTGTTATTTTTGTTCTCAGTTGCTAACTAGAAAAATTCCAACTTTTGAGTACAAAATTTAACCCGCCGATTGCCGATAAAATTCCTGTAACTTTAGAAAAACATGGAGATGTTAGAGTTGATAATTATTTTTGGCTTAATGATCGCGATAACGATAAGGTCATTGATTACCTCAACCGGGAAAACGATTATAATGACAGGGTAACTGCACATACAAAAAATTTCCAGGAAGCACTTTTTAAAGAAATGAAAGGTAGGATAAAAGAGGATGATGCTTCCGTACCGTATAAAAATAACGGGTACTGGTACATTACCCGATTTGAAAAAGGAAAGAATTATCCCATTTATGCCTGTAAAAAAGAAACCTTAGATGCCCCGGAAGAAATTCTTTTTGATGTAAACCAGGAAGCCGAAGGTCATAGCTATTTTAATATGCGTGGATTAAGTGTAAGTCCGGACAATCATAAAATTGCTTTTGCCACAGATACCACCGGGAGGCGTAATTACACCATTCGCATAAAAGATTTACGTACTGGCGAAATCTATACAGATGTTATTGAAAAAACTACCGGAAATTGTACCTGGGCTGCGGATAATCAAACCTTGTTTTATACGAAAAAAGATGAAGAAACTTTGCGATCAAATCGTATTCTAAGGCATAAATTAGGACAACCAGTAAGCAAAGATCAAGTAGTGTATTTTGAAGAAGACGATACCTTTTCAACCTATGTATATAAAACCAAATCAAAAAAATACATTGTAATTGGTTCCAGCAGTACTTTAACCTCAGAATATCGAATCCTACCTGCTACTCAACCCGAAGGGGATTTTACTGTTTTTCAAAAAAGAACAAGAGGTCTGGAATATAATATAGCACATTTTCAAGATTCTTTTTACATCTTGACCAATAAAGATAAAGCTACAAATTTTAAATTGATGGTAACCCCTGAGACTAAAACGTCAAAAGAAAACTGGGAAGAAGTGATTCCACATCAGAAAGATGTATTGTTAGAAGACATTGACATCTTTAAAAAATACCTGGTAATTAGTGAGCGCTCCGAAGGGTTATCAAAAATTCGAATTAAAAGTTGGGATGGCTCGCAAGATTATTACCTTCCTTTTGATAATGAGACTTATACTGCATATGTTAGTACCAACCCGGATTTTGATACCGAAATTTTAAGGTATGCCTATAATGGATTGACGACTCCCAATTCTGTCATTGATTTCAATATGGATACTAAAGAAAAAGAAATCAAGAAAGAACAGGAAGTTTTAGGGGGAACCTTTAAAAAAGAAAATTATACCTCAGATAGAGTGTGGGCTACCGCGCGGGACGGAGTTAAAATTCCAATCTCGCTAGTTTATAAAAAAGGAATCATTAAAAACGGAAACAACCCATTGTTACAATATGGTTACGGATCTTATGGTAATACGATTGACCCGTATTTTTCAACGGTTCGCTTAAGTTTGTTAGACCGCGGATTTATTTATGCTATCGCCCATGTAAGAGGAAGTGAATATTTGGGTAGGCCCTGGTATGAAAACGGAAAACTACTCAAAAAGAAAAACACCTTTACTGATTTTATCGACTGTTCAAAATACCTAATTGAAAATAAGTATACGTCAAGCGAACATTTATACGCTTCCGGCGGATCAGCGGGCGGATTGCTTATGGGGGTAATTATCAATGAAGCTCCCGAACTATATAACGGGGTTATCGCATCAGTGCCTTTTGTAGATGTAATGACAACCATGCTGGATGAAAGTATACCCTTAACTACGGGAGAATATGATGAATGGGGTAATCCTAACGAATCTGTTTATTATAAGTATATGCGATCGTATTCGCCTTACGATAATGTAAAAAAACAAGCCTATCCTAATTTATTAGTGACTACCGGGCTACATGATTCACAAGTACAATACTGGGAGCCTGCAAAATGGGTCGCTAAACTACGTGAACTCAAAACCAATGATACCCTTTTACTATTACATACCAATATGGATGCCGGGCATGGGGGCGCTTCCGGAAGGTTTGAAGCAATTAAAGAAGTCGCTGAAGAATACGCATTTATCCTTGACCTGGAAGGGATTACCACATAATTAAAAAAAATATAGTAACTTCGCGTAGTTACGATGACTGTTTATAGAGGAAGTTGATAGGAAATAGGCAGTACGAAAACACCCTTTATGAAACAAGAAATTAGAGCTCATAATTCTGTTTTGGATTTGATTGGAGATACTCCTTTAATTAAGTTAAATAGGATTTTGGCTAAATACCCTGGTAACTATTACGCAAAAATTGAAGCTTTTAACCCAGGACACTCCACTAAAGATAGAATTGCACTTTACATCATAGAACAAGCTGAAAAAAAGGGAATTTTAAAACCTGGTGATACGATTATTGAGACGACCAGTGGTAATACTGGTTTTAGCTTGGCTATGGTAAGTATAATTAAAGGTTATGACTGTATTCTGGCAGTAAGTTCAAAATCATCAGCAGATAAAATAGAAACCCTTAAAAATATGGGGGCCAAAGTATATGTTTGCCCTGCTAATGTCAGTACGGATGACCCCAGGTCGTATTATCAGGTAGCCAAACGTTTACATGAAGAAACACCTAATTCCATTTATATTAATCAATATTTTAACGAACTTAATATTGAAGCACATTATAAAACTACCGGTCCGGAAATCTGGAATCAAACTAATGGACTACTAACGCATTTTGTAGCATGTTGCGGTACCGGGGGAACCATTTCGGGGACCAGTCGTTATTTAAAAGAACAAAATAAAGATATTAGTGTTTTAGGCATTGATGCGTACGGATCAGTTTTAAAAAAATATCATGAAACCGGGCAATTGGATAAAAAAGAAATTTATCCGTATCGAATTGAAGGATTGGGTAAAAATTTGATTCCAAGCGCTACTGATTTTGATAGTATTGATCATTTTGAAAAAGTAACAGACGAAGATAGTGCACATACCGCTCGAGAATTAGCAAAAACTGAAGGATTATTTTTAGGGTATACCAGCGGTGCTGCCATTCAGGGCGTAAAGCAATTAGCTAAACAAGGTGTTTTTGCTAAAGATAGTAATGTGGTGATCCTGTTACCCGATCACGGTTCAAAATATTTAAGCAAAATTTATAGTGACCAGTGGATGGAAGATCAGGGGTTCTTTGATACGGAACAAATAGAAAATCCACAGAAGGTAGAAGTGATCCGATAGCGCTAAATTCGGGTTGGGTTTCCTACGAAATTATTATGCGAAACGATCAATTTTCTGTATTTTCGCACACTTATGTTACAATCAAAGTTGAGGTAGATGAAAGATTTATTTGATAAGATTTATGCAGACAAAGGGCCCTTAGGCAAATGGGCGGATCAGGCAGAAGGATATTTTGTTTTTCCTAAATTAGAAGGCCCGATATCAAATAGAATGAAGTTCCAGGGTAGAGAAGTCGTTACCTGGAGTATTAATGATTACCTTGGATTGGCTAATATGGACGAAGTCCGAAAAGTAGACGCCGAAGCAGCACAAGCTTACGGATCAGCTTATCCTATGGGAGCCAGAATGATGAGCGGACATACCGACCTACACGAACAATTACAAGACGAACTTGCTGAATTTGTGGATAAAGAAGCTGCTTATTTATTAAATTTCGGATATCAGGGAATGGTTTCTACCATTGATGCCCTGGTAAACAAAGACGATATTATCGTTTATGATGTAGATGCACACGCTTGCATTATTGATGGTGTACGATTACATCAGGGACAGCGCTATACCTATCGTCACAACGATATGGAAAGTATTGATAAAAACCTGATGCGCGCTACGAAGATGGCTGAAAAAACTGGAGGAGGTATCCTGCTGATTTCAGAAGGTGTGTTTGGAATGCGCGGCGAACAAGGTAAGTTGAAAGAGATTGTTGCCCTTAAAGAAAAGTATAACTTCCGTCTATTCGTAGATGATGCGCACGGATTCGGAACATTAGGAAAAACAGGGGCAGGTACCGGACAAGAACAGGGAGTACAGGATCAGATTGATGTATATTTTGCCACTTTTGCAAAAAGTATGGCAAGTACCGGAGCATTTATTGCTGCGGATAAGGAGATTATAGATTATTTAAAATATAATTTACGGTCCCAGATGTTTGCTAAATCTCTACAAATGCAACTGGTCGTAGGTGCTTTAAAGCGTCTGGATATGTTACGTACCATGCCGGAATTGAAGCAAAAGTTATGGGCAAATGTAAATGCTTTACAAAATGGTCTGCGCGAACGAGGTTTTGACTTGGGAACTACCCAAAGTTGTGTAACACCGGTATATTTAAAAGGAAGTATCCCGGAAGCCATGGCACTAGTTAAAGACTTACGTGAAAATTATGGTATCTTCTGCTCGATTGTAGTATATCCAGTTATTCCAAAAGGATTAATTTTACTTCGTTTAATTCCTACTGCATCTCATACTATGGAGGATATTGAAGAAACTCTCAATGCCTTTTCTGCCATACGGGAACGCCTGGAAAGTGGAGTTTATAAAAAAATGTCTGCTGCATTAGCAGAATCTATGGGCGACTACTAAATATTAGGGAATTGCCAGAATGTATAATAACTATCTTATAAGTAGAAAGAGCTAATTTTTTCTATAAACATGCATGTCATTTTATTATTGGTGTCCGGTTAAAATAGAAAATAGTTTATAAAGCATAGTGACATAAAGTGATTCCAAAATTTAAAGTATGTAGAGGATGCCTTTTTACTTTTTCAGATACCCGTCCGCAGGCGGGTCTTAAATCTTTACCAGAAACTAATATAATTTTACGTTGATTTGGCTATACTAATGGGAATATGCTAATAATTCATAGGTTTCATACTATTAAAACCATACCTGAAAACACTTTTTTATAATACCTATATCACCCACAAAATTAACTCTGTCCTACTTCATACAGAGCTTTAAAATTTTTTTCAAAAGAAATCTTAAAATAGGTTAATGTTATCATAAACATATTTACTTTTATAGCGTAGATAAATTATATGTTAACACTATAATTTGTTTGCGTATTCATTTAATTTATTAGATCACAAACCTTAAACTAATCTCAAAATTCACATTTTTATGACACAACATTATCTTTTAACACTATTACTATTACTAACATTATCAGTGCGTAGTCAGTCTGTTCCGCAGACGTATGAAGCGGAAAGTTCACTTCTGGGAGGTGCCGCCAAAGTTAATACCAATCATATAGGCTTTACCGGTAGTGGCTTTGTAGATCAATTTACCATAAAAGGGGCATCCGCAGCATTTACGATTGAGGTTGCCGAAGCGGGTTCTTATTATGTAACTTTACGTTATTCTAATGGCACCAAAAACGACAACACCCTAAGCCTTTATGTAAATGATGTTGATGTACGCCAAACGATTCTAAAACCTACTTCTCAAAGTTGGAAAGTCTGGGGTAATAAAACCGAAATTTTAGAATTAAACGAAGGAACTAATACGATACGGTACCAACATGATACCGATGATAGCGGGTTTGTAAACCTGGATCACATTTGGCTATCTAAGCTGGCGGGTAATGGTGTAATAGGCACCCCGATCCTTAAAGATCAGTATAGTGTAGTAGTACAGGATTATGTGCAACTACCAAATACCGCAAATAATAAACCTCCCAGACTAAATACTTTTGCCTTTTTTGAAGACCGAAAATTTGTGGGGGAAGAAAGAGAAGGTAAAATATACGAGTTAATTGAAGAGGGACAAGCGGTAACTTACCAATTGTTTTTAGATACCCGAAAAGCAATTGCTCAAAACACCGGAAGAAATTTAAATACACAATCCTCTATGCACGGAGGATTAAGGGGTATTGCTTTTCATCCGGATTTTGCTACTAATGGAAAGTTTTACACCTCGGTTATGGAAGACAGACCTTCTAACCCGGCGGATTTCAATTATATTTCAGATTCTTCGAACCCTATTGATGCTGATGGTGTATTAGTAGAGTGGACGTATGATTTTGCTTTAAACCGTATAGATTCAACCAGTTATCGGGAAGTTTTTAGAATAGGGATGCCCGTATATGATCACCCGATCAAACAGATTGCATTCAACCGCTATGCTGCTCCTGGTGATGAAGATTATGGTTTACTATACGTAACGCATGGTGATGGTAGTGTACAATCTGCAACTGCCGGAGGAGGTCTTAACAATGACGCACTGGGCAAAATACTGCGAATAGACCCACTTGCCAATGATGAAAGTCCCTACACTGTACCTGTTACCAATCCCTTTGTGGGCGATGATGCTTACTTGGATGAAATATATGCTCTAGGTTTTAGAAACCCGCATACGTTAAGCTTTAACCAGCATCGGGACGGAAAAAGTTATTTAATTTCCGGGGAAGCAGGTCGTGACAATATTGAAGAAGTTAATCTAGTGTATCCCGGGGCAAATTACGGATGGGCTAACCGCGAAGGTACCTTTGTACACCTTAATAGCGGGGGAGGTATTGTAGAAGGGCTTTCTCCTTTACCAGAAAATGAGGCAGAATTAGGGTATACCTATCCCGCGGCACAATGGGGACACGAAGGTGATATTGGAAAAGGTTTTGTAGGTCAGGCAATAGCCGGGGGCTACGTATATACCAGTCCCGACCAAAATATTCAACAGTACATATTTGTAGATTTTGCAAATTCCGGTCGTTTGTTCTATTGTAATTTTGATGATTTGCTTGCCAGCAACATTCAGTTAGATGTAAACGATCCTTTACGTAGCAGTCCTTCTTCTTTAACACAAGCACAGATTTATGAATATAGTGTGTACTACGATGATGATAGTGACCCTTCAACGCCAGCCATAGCTAAAGAATCTATGAAGGATATTATTGATGATGATGAGAACTATGATGGCAGCAACCGTGCCGATATCCGGTTTGGGCAGGATCAGGAAGGTATAGTATATATGCTAAACAAGAGAAACGGAAGAATATATACGATACAAACGGTTACTCCTGTAATACCACCTACTTTTACGTTTTCTTATGAAGCCGAAGATGCTAAAACAAATGGGGTTATCGGAACAAAACATCCGGGTTTTCGGGGAACAGGATTTGTTGAGTATTTAACTAGACAGGGTAGATTTGTAACCTTTGAAGTTGAAGTACCAGAGGAGGATTTGTACATTGTAGATATGCGGTACGCTGCCGGAAGTCCGAATGGACCTATTCAGGAAAGAACTATGAGTCTATATGTAAATCAACAAAAAGTAGAAAGTATAAATTTTGAAATAACAGGTTCCTGGAGGACACGAAGCAATAAGTTGCTGACCATACCACTCAATAAAGGAAGTAATACCGTCACTTTTCAATATGATCCTGGTGATACCGGGTATATTAATATAGATTATATAGATCTTAAAAAATCAACTTACCAGGCAGAAGATGCTTCTACAAATGCCATTATAGGAGATAAACACGCAAATTTTGCAGGAACGGGGTTTGTCGAATACCTAACCCAACAAGGAAGGTTTGTCTCATTTGATATTGATGTTTCTCAATCAGGAACCTATCAGGTAGACGCCAGATACGCTGCTCAAGAATGGAGAAATGCTACCCAAGATCGAACTATGAGTTTATATCTAAACGATACGCTTGTAGATCAAATTGCATTTCCAGTAACTAGCTCGTGGAGCGAATGGGCTAATAGTAGTATTGATCTGCCTTTGGAACAAGGTATAAATAAACTTAGATATGAATTTGATCCTGGCGACACCGGTTTTATCAATTTAGATTATATTGTAGTGTCTCAAAATATAAAAGATACAGTAGCTGCTGCTATTACTTCTCATCTGAATAATTTGATAACTGAAAAGTCTGAGGAAGTATTTGGAACGCTTTATCCTAATCCTGTACGAACAAATGTTTCACTAGCGTACAAAGGTAATTCTGAAAAAGTTCAAATTTCGGTTATGGATATGTATGGTAATAAAGTATATAGTCAGGTTTCTTCTTCTCAAGATGTTCTTTTTACTATGAGTAATCTTAAAAAAGGAATGTATTTTATAACTTTAAAAGATAATTCTCAAACGGTCACCCGTAAAATTTTTAAAGAATAGCGTTGGCATAAAAAATTAGAAGCAACTATATATATTAAAAAGCTGTCTATAAAGGCAGCTTTTTATTGTAAAAGGTTAGGGTAAAAGAACAGTCTAAATTTCTTTTCTGAAGGTACGACGCATCTTATGTTGAGTATGGTCATAATCCGTCCAAAGTGCCTGAATTGCCTTATTTTCTTCTAACTCTGGGTTAGTTTCAACCACTTTAATCCCATTGCGGATAAAGGTTTCGTTCATTTCCTTAAAAATTAAAGCCGTAATCCCTTTATTTTGATATTCAGGGTCAACTCCTATTAGGTAGAAGGATGCAGTATCATTTCTTTTTTGTGCTTTTAGGATATGTAAAAATTTTAAGGGGTAAATCTTTCCATTCATCTTCTTTAAAGCTTTAGAAAAAGAAGGCATCACAATAGAAAAAGCAATTAATTTACCAGTTTCATCGGCAATACAAGTAATATATTCCGGATTGAGATAAGGTAAATATTTCTTTTTATACATATCAATCTGATACTGCTGAATAGGTACAAAAGTCTGTAAACTACTATAGGTTTTATTCAGTAATTCAAACATATCATCTGCATATGCCAGTAACTCTTTGCTTTTATTGAACTTTAAAAGTTGTAGTTTATATTTTTCCTTGATAATTTTAGCAAAACGGATAACTTTTGGTCGGGTTTCCGTGGGTACTTTAATTTTATATTCTACCCAGGTTGCTGCATCTTCAAAACCTAATTGTTTAAAATGCTCAGCATAATACGGATAATTGTACCAGGTGATCATGGTATTTAACTCTTCAAAACCTTTAATTAATACTCCTGCTTTGTCCATATTCGAAAAACCTACTGGTCCTTCCATATATGTTAAATCATGCTTTCTTCCGTAATCAGCTACGGTTTCCAATAATTTTTTAGTAATCTCAATGTCATCAATCACATCAAACCACCCGAAGCGGACTTTTAGTTTCTTTTGCTCTTTAACTTCAATCCAATTGATAATAGCAGCTATTCGTCCTACAATTTTATCATCTTTAAGGGCTACATAATAGCTTGCCTGAGCGTTTTTATAAACCGGATTTTTTTCAGGATTGACGACATCTAATTCTTCCTTGATAATAGAAGGAACATAAAAAGGGGAGTCTTTATAAAGGGTAAAAGGAAATTTGATAAAAGCTTTCAAATCACTTTTAGAAGTCATCTCTTTTATGGTAATCATATAGCCACGATAGTTCTTTGACAAATATAGGTTGCTTTTCCTAAAAAGATGAACCTTATTTTATCATTTTGTCAGGAGAATATCAACTAAATGTTAACTAAAACCAGTTTTCTTTTTATCCGGATTCGTATTCTATCCATCTTCGTTTTCCTCACCTGCTTTCGCACGTTTTTCCTCTTCTTTTTTCCGTTTCTTTTCTTCTTTAGCCTTACGTTTTTCTTCTTCTTTCTTTCGCTTTTCTTCTTCTTTTCGTGCTTTTAAGTTCTCCTTTTGTAATTGATCATAAGCATCATCTACATCTTCTTCTTCAACTGGCTTACTTTCCTTTTTCTTCTCTTTCTTTTCTTTCTTGTCTTTTTTCTTTTTGGAGGTAGGTTTACTATCATCACCCTCCAGCTTTTTTAATTCTTCCTCAATTTGTTTTAATTCGTCTTCAATACCATCATCCTCTTCCATTTTATCCAATTCGGCATCGATATCATCAATCATTTTTTGCTTCTCTTTCTCTGCCTTTATTTTTGCTTTTTCGGCCTTTTTTGCTTCCTGGGCTTCTCGTTTTAAACGGCGTCTTTCTTCTTTCCTAAACTTTTTATCGTCTTTCTTTGCCTGTTTTTCATCAGCAACCCTAATTCGTTCCTCTTTTTCAGCAGCACGTCGTTCATCCAGTTCCTGTTCTAATGCATTTCTAAATTCTTCATCTTCAAATTGATTGACAAAAGGTTGCTTGTTCTGCTTGATACTGTCATTATCAATATCGTCTAAATCTCTCTCGTCACTAAATTCATCTCCTTCTTCATCATCCTCTAACAAGTTGTCATCTTCGAATTCTTCAAGACCGGGTTCTTCAATAATCTCGTCTTTTTTATGCCAGTCAAAGCGATAAGAAGCTCCGGCACTTACCACAAAAATAGAAGGGGTATCTTTAAAATTAGTGGCAATATTAGCATCAAGTTGAAAATCTTTACCAAATAAATAAGCACCTCCCAAACGTAAGATATCATCGCTGTAAAAATTACTTTTCTGACCCTGGTATTCTCCGAAGAGCGCCACTTTTCTTTTTATCGTATGTGTACTGGTAATGATCCATCCGATTGCCGGATTATCCGTAGTCACTTTATCCACAATTAGGTTAGTAACTAATACCCAACTACCTGCGCGGTTATTAAACCAATTGTTCTGGGTTGCAATTACAAATTTGGGTGAAATGGTTTTATCCGTAGGAAAGGTAAAAGGGTTGTCTGCACCATTAAAATTAACACCTACGTAAGCAGAAACTGCTGGAATTAAAGAACGCCATCTGAATTTATAGGTTTCCCTGGCACTTTTTAGTTTGACCAGGTCTAAAGAATCCTGCTTTTTCCAGGGGCGTTTATACGGATCATAAATTAAGTATTTGGCTCCTAAGGTATTAAATTCAAAATTGGTGCGACTGATTTTTTCTTCTTGTCCGCCCACGGTTTGGCGCACTCCGTCGCTACGTAAACGTCCGTTAAAATTAATCTCTAATTGTTCAATTAGCAGTCCGTATCTGACCGTATAATCCAGATTAAAAAGATTGGTTCGGGTTTTAAAAATATCATGTTTTTCACGTCCTAAACCTAAACCCCCTTCTAGCTGTAATACATTGTTACCTACAGAAAATGCCCCTTGCGAAGTACCCGGACGATTGGAATTAATCTTTTCAGTATACTGCGCTGATGCCTGTAGCCCAAGTAGTAATAGGCTAAAAAACAATAGAATAGATTTAGGGCTCATATTCATGATATTTGCTCCAAATATAACAGATTTTATCATTTTTTTAGGTTTACCGGTCGGTAATTCCAGAAAGAGTTCTTTATTTTTGCAAAAAACAGGTATGCATTTGGCTTCAATGACAGGAGTACTCAAGTTTATTCTTATTCTGTTGCTCATATATTACGGACTCAAGGTACTAACGCGTTTGTTAGGCCCTCTATTGCTTCGGTATATGACAAAAAAGGCAGGTCAGAAATTTGAAAAGTTTTTTCAGCAGCAATCTACCACACAACCATCCCCTGAAGGAGAAATAACAATTCAGAAGAAATCCCGAAGAAAAACCAGTAGAAATTCGGGAGGCGATTATGTTGATTTTGAAGAGATCGATTGATATCCTTAGTCTTATTTAATATATACAGAAGGCTCCTTTACAGTCAGTTTTCACTCCAAAGATTTTAAGTACCTTTAGCCGCTATATTATTTACCAAATCATTTAGATATATATGTCTGCTACTTTTAAAAAACTACTTCCGCACCTTATCGTAGTCCTTGGGTTCGTAGTTCTGTCTCTCACTTATTTTTACCCGGTATTGCAAGGGAAAATGATTTATCAAAATGACATTAAGCAATACGAGGGAATGGCTCGTCAACAAAAAGAATTTAGGGAAGATACGGGTCAGGAAACCTATTGGAACAATGCCGCTTTCGGGGGAATGCCCACTTATGCCATTGGAGCAAGGTTTCCAAACGATGTGATGGATTGGGTAGATCGTGCCATTCGTTTTTTACCACGTCCGGCAGATTATTTGTTTCTCTATTTTATTAATTTTTATATATTGATGCTTGTCATGCGGGTACCCTGGAAATACGGGGTTCTAGGTGCCTTAGCTTTTGGTTTTTCTACCTATTTAATTATAATTTTAGGAGTTGGGCATAATGCCAAAGCACATGCCGTAGCCTACTTTCCATTAGTACTATCGGGAATTCTACTGGTGTTTCAAAGGAAGTATATTTGGGGGTTTGTACTGACAGCGCTGGCTATGGGATTAGAAATACAGGCCAATCATTACCAAATGACTTATTATCTGGGATTATTAGTGGTTGTTTTGGGAATCGCTTACCTGGTCGATGCCATAAAAAAGAAAGAACTACCTCATTTTTTTAAATCTGTTGCCATTCTGATTGTTGCTGTAGCGCTGGGCATTGCGACTAATGCAACTACCTTACTTTCTACAATGGAGTATGCCAAAGTCAGTATTCGGGGTGAGAATTATTTAGCCGAAGATGATCCTACAAAATCCTCCACGACAGATGGACTGGATTATGACTATATTACTGAATATAGCTACGGAAAATTGGAATCCCTAAACCTTTTTATACCAAAGTTGATGGGAGTAGGACGTGCTTCGGATTTAGGACGGGATTCTGAATTTTATCAAAAACTCATTGCCTTGGGCTATCCTGCAAAACAAGCAGAATATTATGCCCAGGGAACTCCGCTGTATTGGGGGGCACAACCTTTTGTAGAAGCTCCTCCGTATCTTGGGGTGACCGTGGTGTTTTTAGCATTACTTGGCTTTTTATTAATCAAGGGAAGGTTACGATGGTGGTTGTTAGGAGGTATGATCGTATCCCTTTTGTTAAGTTGGGGTAAAAATCTGGAATTTGTTACCCGCTTTTTTGTAGAAACGGTTCCTTTATATAACAAATTTAGGGCAGTATCCAGTATTCAGGTACTATTAGAACTGCTTATTCCTATTGCTGCCGTATTCGGAATTTATAAATGGTTTACAGGGATTGAAGAAAAACAGGTCAAGCTTAAAAAATTAGCGATTGCCACTGGTAGTATCGGAGGCTTATGTTTACTATTTTGGTTAGTGGGGGGGAGCCTCTTTGATTTTAAAGCACCTAGTGATACGCAGCTAGCTATAGAGCAACCTGAAATTTTTGAAGCAATCAAAGCAGATCGGATTGCCGTAATGAAAAGTGATGCCTTACGTTCCTTACTTTTTGTGGTAGCAGCGGCGCTAAGTTTATGGTTATTTTTTACAGGAAAAATTAAGGAACATATCGCCTTAATTTTACTAGGAATTTTTATCGTATTAGATTTAGGGGGTGTGGACCGACGTAGTGTAGATGAAGAAAGTTTTATTACAAACCGGGCGTATCAAGCTAATTTTGAACCTACAGCCATTGATAAAGCTATACAAAAAGATAATTCATACTACCGGGTTTTAGATTTAGCCAGAGGTCTTAATAATTCTCATATTAACTATTTCTTTAACGGAGTAGGGGGATACTCAGCAGTACGGCCCCGTAAAATAGAAGATGTATTCTACAAATACCTGGCAAAAGGAAATACGAATGTTATCAATATGCTAAATATTAAATACATATTGCAACCAGATAAAGAAGGAAAAGTAGGTGTACAGCAGAATGCACAAACTAATGGACCTGCCTGGTTTGTCAAAGAATTAAAGTTTGTAGATAGTCAAAAAGAAGCTTTTGAAGCACTGGAAAAGTTGAATACCAAACAAACTGCTGTAGTGGTTACTCCGCAAGCCCAAGAATTGGAAGGATTCAAGCCGGTAAAAGATAGCGTGGCTACAATTGCGATCTCAAAACACGATCCTGATCATTTAACTTATAATGCTTATACACCGAATGATGCTTTTGCGGTCTTTGCCGAAACTTATTATAAAAACGGTTGGAAAGCTTATATAGATGGTAATGAAACTTCTATTTATGAAGTCAACTATATGTTGCGGGGAATCAAAATTCCTAAAGGGAAGCACAACATTGAATTCAAATTTGAACCCGTTGTTGTACAAACTGGTAGTACCATAACCTTATTTAGTTCGTTAGCTTTATTGCTATTATTGATAGGAGCTTTATTTTTAGAATATAAAAATAAAGGAAGAAAACTAGGAGATGTCCAAACAACCTGATCGGGTGAAAGTTTTAATTATTACGTATTATTGGCCCCCGGCGGGAGGCCCCGGAGTTCAGCGTTGGTTAAAATTTGTAAAATACTTACCACAATATAATATTGAGCCTGTTGTTTATATTCCCGAGAACCCGGAATATGCATTACTGGATAAAACCTTAACTTCTGAAGTTCCTAAAGGGGTTACTATTTTAGAGAAAGCAATATGGGAACCTTATAAATATGCTTCTTTATTTTCTAATAAAGAAACAAAAACCATAAGCAAAGGCATTATAGAAAAAAAGGCAAAACAATCATCTATTCAACAGTTATTACTCTTTATCCGCGGTAATTTTTTTATTCCGGATGCCCGAAAATTCTGGATAAAACCATCCGTAAAATACTTAAAACAGGTTCTTACAGATCAAGAAATCAACACGATAATTACTACAGGACCACCGCATAGTGTACATCTAATTGGTAACCAACTTAAAAAGCAATTAGGGATTCGATGGATTGCTGATTTTAGAGATCCCTGGACTTCTATTGGTTATCATAGCAAACTAAAACTACTACCGTTTGCCCAAAAAAAGCATAAGAGACTGGAAAAAGAAGTTTTAAATTCAGCTGATCATATTATTACTACTAGTTTTACCACCACTCAGGATTTTCAAGAACTAACTCAAAAACCAGTAACTACCATTACCAATGGTTTTGATGCTGAAAAGGTAGAAGGTGAAGTTTTTTTAGATAAAAAATTTACCATTTCACATATCGGATCGCTATTGGCAGATCGCAATCCTACTAATTTATGGAAGGTATTATCAACATTAGTAAAAAGTCATAAAGACTTTGCATCCTTTTTCGAATTGAAATTAGCGGGAGCTGTAAGTGAAGAAGTATTGTCTTCCATTGAAGAAGCCGGGTTAAAGGAGTATACCACCAATCTTGGTTATGTTTCGCATACAAAAGCAGTTCAATTACAACAAAGTTCGCAATTGCTATTATTAATTGAGATTGATCATAAAGATTGCAAAGGTATTATCGCCGGTAAACTTTTTGAATATCTGAAAGCTAAACGCCCGATACTTGCTTTAGGTCCTGTAAATAGTGATGTGGAAAAAATTATAAAGGAAACAGAAAGTGGTTATTATTTTACCTATAACACTACTGAAACATTACAGAACCAACTGCTTACTTACTATAAGCACTATAAAAATAAAGAATTGCAAAGTGCTTCCAAGAATATCTTAAAGTACCATAGAAAGAATTTAACCGGAAGTTTGGCGGAAGTAATTAAGAGTTTCTAATTTCAATGTACCTTTGAACCTATATGGGCATAGTCATTCAGCAATCCGTTCGTAATGTTGGGATTACCGGTATTGGTTTTCTACTGGGTGCGTTAAATACTTTGTTTCTGTTTACCAACTTTATGGATAAGCAGTATTACGGCCTGGTTTCCTATTTATTATCTACCTCTGCCTTGCTATGGCCTATTTTAGCCTTCGGGACTTTTAATACGATTATAAAATTTTATTCGTCTTATACCGATACGGTTGAGCAAAATCGTTTTATGAATTTAATGCTGTGGCTTCCGCTGGTTACCGCATTTATTATAGGTAGTATTAGTATTCTATTTTATAAAGAAGTAGTTACTTATTTTGACGGAGAAAATGACATTGTAAAGCCTTATATCTTTACCATCTATATCTTGGCAGTAAGTCAAACCTATTTTGAAATTTTCTTTTCATGGGCACGGGTCAAGCTAAAAAGCGTATTTGGAACAGTTTTAAAAGAAATTTTTATCAGAGCTGGTAAAACTTTGCTGTTAGTATTCTATTATTTAAAGATTATTACAATCGCTGAATTTATCTATTTACTCCTGGGTATTTATCTATTGCGTCTTTTAATCATGGCTGTATATGCTTTTAGAAAACATAATTTTTCGTTAGAATCTAAAATTCCCAAAAACACCAGTTCCATTTTAAAATATTCATTTTTAATTCTGATTGCCGGTTCGGTGGCTTCTCTATTGTTAGATTTGGATAAGACCATGATTGAGTATTATTTACCTTTAGCCTTTGTGGCTCAATACGCAATTTGTGGATATATTGCTAATGTAATTACATTTCCGGCGAGAGGTATGCATCAGATTTTATATCCGCTCACATCAAAGGTAATGAACGAAGGTAATTTTACTGAACTGCGGGTACTTTATAAAAAGAGCGCATTGAATCTTACTTTGATTTGCGGTTTATTATTTGTCTTAATATTTACCAATGTAGAACAACTATTCTTGTTAATTCCTGATACGTACCAACTATATCTGGATATCATATTAATCTTATGTCTGGCTAAATTATCTGATGCGATGGTAGGAAATAACAACGCCATTATCTATAGTTCGGATTACTATCGTTATGTACTTCTATTAGGCATCGCTACGGTAATTATTGCTATTGCTAGTAACTATTATTTAATTCCATTAAAAGGCTTAGCCGGAGCCGCTATTGCTACCGGAATTGCTATTGGTTTATATAATGTAAGTAAATTAAGTGTAGTTTACTTTAAATTTAGAATGCATCCTTTTACTTTAAAAAGCATATATAGTATAGTAATAATTAGTTTTTGTACGATCATATTTTATTTCTGGACGTTTCCTTTCCATCCTTTGCTAAATATCGTAATAAAAAGCTTGCTTATTTGTATTACGTATGCCATTCTTCTTTACGTAACTTCTATTTCTCCGGATATTAAAGAAATGATGCAAAAGGTTCTAAAAAGAAAATCCCTTTAAGGTACTTTTACATACAACTTAAAAGGATTCTCCAACTAACCAACCAAAAAAATCATTTTTATAAATCTACCTGCTTCTTGAAGATCTTGATCCGCTCTGATTACTACGGGTTGCTGATCTTGAAGTGGTATTTCTTTGCACCCCTGCCGAAGAACGGCTAGATGTACTCTTTCTACTATATTGACTGTTATTATTTCTATTTGTTACAGTTCTACTTGCTTTTTGTGTATTTCTTGAAGGACTTGTATAATTACGACTGTTTCCTGAACGTGAATTAGACGGTGTTCTTAAAGTTCCACTTGGTTTCTTTAACCTGCTATTTGTGTTTGACCTACTTGTGTTGGTATTTCTTGTAGGTGTATATTTTCTACTGTCATTACGCTGAGTTGTGGAACTATTCCTGCTTCCAGAATTGGAACTACTTCTGCTTCCGGCATGAGAACTACGAGAAGACCTTGAACCAGAATCGTAATTTCTATTATTAGAAGTAGTTGATTTAGTTCGCGAACCAATATATGTTCGGTTACCTTCTTTTCTAGTCGTACTTCTACTAGTACCTACTTTACTTCTTGACGGCGTTGTCGTATTATAACTTCTACTTCTGCTACTCGTAGCAATGGATCGTTGTGTACCATTATTGGTGTTTCCACTACTTCTGGTAAATGATCGGTAGTTGCGGTCATTAGCAGCATACATACTTTTTCTGTACGATCGTGACTTATAATTTAATCCTCTGGTTCTGCTTGCTGTAACTCCGCTTCTGTATTGGGTTACTCTTTGAGAAGGTCGGTAATAATTTCTTGTACGGTACGATCTACTATAATATCCGTCATAGTAATTGTTTCTATACACATTATACGAACAACGGTAAGGGGTATAATACTGTCGGTAAGGTCGGTTATAAACAACACATCTTTCTACGACCGGAACGGTAAAATATTGGTGAAACGAACGATATACATAACTTCGGTTATATCGGTTAATATATCCGGTACAGTTTACAAACCGCCCGAAGTTATTATAATGTACATATAAGTTACCTACCTGAGCTACTCGCCCGAAGTTGTTATAATTGATAAACACGTCTCCAACCTGGATAATCCTACCATAGTAGTCATAAAAAATAGGAACATTTTCTACCTGCACCACAGCACCATAATCATCATATTGTACATACGGATCATAATTGTAACCAGAGTTAAAGCTAATATTTAATACAGGACTGTTAATCTGAACGTTTACATTGTTTACCACCTGAGGAACATAAAAGTCAAATTGCCCGTCGGGATAAACAGAAAACTCAATCCCATTTTCATTAAAAATAAAAGACTTTCCGTAGTTATAGTTAAAGCGAGAGGAGTTAATAGCGTTTGTCTCCGTTGTCAAAGCAGTTGCTGAAAATGTAAAAAGTAGCAAGGTTGCAAAAAATAAAATTGAATTTCTCATAATTCTTGGTTTTAGTGGAATCTTGTGTGAGTAGGATTCGTTTCATACTAATCAAGCCTTATGCCAAAAATTTAAAAATAATTCAATTTTATGTAGAAAGTGTTGTGATTATTGTCACTAATTGACTGAATGTTAGGGGGTAGTGGGGGTTGGTAGATATTTTTAGTTTCATAGATTTTGGGGTAGGTACTATTTTTAATTTTGCTAATCATAAGGCCTGTAAAGGGTTCCCCTCTCGAGAGGGGTTAGGGGTGTGTTGAGTACGAGTAAGAAAATCAGAGTAAGCCAATCAGCACGCGACACACCCAAGTACTTCTAATCCAGCAAGCTGAATTGAAGTACTATCCCTCTCGAGAGGGAAGTTTATAATTCGACCGTAATACAATTGTTAGCGTTCCCCTTTGAGATATGTACTGAGGTTGTCGAAGTAGGGGTTAGGGGTGTGTTGAGTTTGAGTAAGCCAATCAGCACGTAGCACACCCAAGTACTTCTAATTCAGCAAGCTGAATTGAAGTGCTATCCCTCTCGAGAGGGAAACTTTTAAGTAGATACGGAAATACAATAGTTCCCCTCTTAAGACTTATAGTGAATTCTCCTCATGAGACCTGTACTGAGGTTATCGAAGTAGGGGTTAGGGGTGTGTTGAGTTTAAGTAAGCAAGTCGGAGTAAGCAATCCAGCACGTAACACACCCAAGTACTTCTAATTCAGTAAACTGAATTGAAGTGCTATCCCTCTCGAGAGGGAAGTCTGTAAATTTTAATTTTAAACTAATGTTATATGAAGTATAGGTTCTCCTTCTCGAGACCTGTACTGAAGTTGTCGAAGTAGGGGTTAGGGGTGTGTTGATTTTGAGTAAGCTAGTTCGTTTATTGTAATTTCTCCTTCAAATACTGTCCGGTAAAGGAGTCTGGATTTTTACTGATTTCTTCCGGGGTGCCGGTAGCGACTACGTGTCCGCCTCTTTTTCCGCCTTCCGGACCCATATCAATGATGTAATCGGCACATTTAACCAGGTCCATATTATGCTCAATCACTAAAACCGAATGCCCTTTATCAATCAGTTCATTGAAGGATTTTAAAAGCTTTTTAATATCATGAAAGTGAAGTCCGGTGGTAGGTTCGTCAAAAATAAATAAGGTTTTGTCTTTAGTAACCCCTTTTACCAGAAATGAAGCCAATTTTATACGTTGGGCTTCGCCTCCGGAAAGGGTAGAAGAGCTTTGACCTAATTGAACGTAGCCTAAACCAACATCCTGTAGTGGTTTTAATTTCTTAATAACCTTATTTTGCTTATATTTTGTAAAGAAAGTAATGGCTTCATCGATGGTCATGGTAAGGACATCATCAATATTTTTATCTTCAAAAGTTACTTCCAGCACCTCTTTTTTAAAACGTTTTCCATTACAAGTCTCACATAGTAAATGTACGTCAGCCATAAACTGCATTTCGATAGTTACTTCTCCTTCTCCTTTACAAGTTTCACAACGCCCTCCATCTACGTTAAAAGAAAAATGTTTGGTTTGGTACTTCCTCAGTTTTGCTGTTTTTTGAGAAGCAAATAAACTCCGAATATCATCATAAGCTTTTACGTAAGTGACCGGGTTAGAACGAGAAGATCTTCCAATAGGATTTTGATCAACAAATTCGACACTGGTCACATTTTGATAATTTCCTTTGATTTCGGTAAACTGACCGGCTTTTTCTCCGAAACCTCCCAATTGTTTAGTTAAGGCAGGGTAAATAATTTTACGAACCAAAGTACTTTTACCACTACCAGAAACCCCGGTAATGGCAGTCATCATCCCTAGGGGAATGGTCACATTTACGTTTTTTAAGTTATTCTCACGAGCCCCAATAATTTCAATGGCATATTTAGTTACTTTTTTTCTTTTAGGAACTTCGATTTGAAGGCTTCCATTTAAGTATCTACTGGTAAGTGAAGTAGATTTTAAAATTTCGTTGAAAGTTCCCGCAGCAACCAGTTGACCTCCAAAGGTTCCGGCTTCCGGACCAATATCAATAATCATATCGGCAGCTTTCATGATATCTTCATCATGTTCTACAACAATCACTGTATTTCCCAAGTCCCGTAAAGATTGAAGTACTCCAATCAACCTTTCTGAATCTTTTGGGTGTAAGCCAATACTGGGTTCATCTAATATATACATAGATCCTACTAGGCTACTTCCTAATGAAGTGGCCAGATTGATTCTTTGTGATTCTCCACCCGAAAGTGTATTGGATTTTCGGTTTAAGGTTAGATATTGAAGTCCAACGTTTTCTAAGAAGGAAAGTCTGCTGTTGATCTCTTTTAAAAGACGTTTACCAATCGTTTGATCATGTTCTGAAAGTTTTAAATTTTTAAAAAACAAAGCTAGTTCGTCCAGTGGCATTTCGACCAGATCCATGAGGGTAGCCCTATCAATTTTGACATAATTCGCTTCCTGACGTAATCGTTTTCCCCTACATACATTACATTTGGTTTTTCCGCGATAGCGTGAGAGCATCACCCGGTTTTGAATTTTATAGGCTTTAGCTTCCAAATGTTTAAAGAAGTCATCAATTCCTTCAAAATGTTGATTTCCTTTCCAAAGAACCTCCTTCTGTTTATCCGTAAGTTCAAAATAAGGTTTATGAATGGGGAAGTCAAATTTATACGCCCGATTGACCAGTTGATCGCGATACCAGCTCATAGAATCGCCCCGCCAGGGGTATACGGCATTTTCAAAAATACTTAACGAAGTGTCAGGAATTACCAGGTCTTCATCGATACCAATTACATCTCCGTAGCCTTCACATTTAGGGCATGCACCGTAGGGATTATTAAAGCTAAAAAGATGCACGTTAGGTTCCAGGAATACCATTCCATCCAATTCAAATTTATTACTAAAATTCCGCTCGGTGTTATCTTTTAACGACAGCACCGTACAACTTCCTTTACCTTCGTAAAATGCGGTTCCTATCGCATCTGCCAGCCGATTGTAAAAATCCTCTTCATCTCTTTTTACAATTCGGTCTACAACTAGTGAAATAGGTTTTTCCGAGATAGTCTCCAATACCTCTTCAATCCGTATTACCTCTTCTGCGACACGTACCCGTGCAAACCCCTGTTGTTGTAAAACCGTTAATTTTTCTTGTAGCGTCCGACCTTCTTCTACCAGGATTGGAGTTATTAGTAGCAATCGTTCTCCTTCTTCTTTACCTTTTACAAATTCAATAACATCCGTAACCGAATCTTTTTTTACTTCGTTTCCCGAAATAGGGGAGTAGGTTTTACCAATACGGGCAAACAATAACTTTAGGTAGTCATAAATTTCAGTAGTAGTACCTACAGTAGAACGGGGGTTAGTCGAATTTACCTTCTGTTCAATGGCAATTGCCGGGGCAATACCTTTAATATAATCAACTTTAGGTTTATTTAACCTACCTAAAAATTGGCGGGCGTAGGATGATAAACTCTCCACATACCTACGTTGTCCTTCGGCATATAAGGTGTCAAAAGCCAAACTGGATTTTCCGGAACCAGATAAACCGGTAATAACGACTAATTTATTACGGGGGATGGCAACATCTATATTTTTAAGGTTATGAAGTTGTGCCCCTTTTATTAAAATATTTTCTTTGGGATTGAGCGTATCAATATTCTCCTGAATCATAGTTATCATGCGGTATAAAGGCAAAGATACATATATAAGCAGGACTTTATAAAGTAAAATTTTGACTATGCCTAGTTAAAAAAATTAACAAAATAATGTTTGTTTTTGGGATAAAGTTCATATATTAGCGATCTAAATAAATTACCAAAAACATTTTGCCTATAGCGTAACATTACTTTAATTAAGTTTAACATAGCCTGAAAGCCCCATAGCTTGTTGGTACCAAATTAAGTAATCGATATGAAAAATGTAACGTTATCTGATGCAGTCTTAGTAAGTAATTACATTAAGGGAGAAGAATCTTCATTATCTATCCTTATTGAAAGACACAAACAACGTATTTACAGTTTTATTTATTCTAAAGTTTTTGATCGTGACGTATCCGAAGATATTTTTCAGGATACTTTTATTAAAGTGATTAAGACACTTAAAAAAGGTAAGTATAATGAAGAAGGTAAATTTTTACCTTGGGTCATGCGAATAGCTCATAACCTGGTAATCGATCATTTTAGGAAAGGTAATAGAATGCCAAAATTCGAAGACAACGGAGAGTTTAGTATTTTTTCTGTTATTAGTGATGGGAACTTAAATGCTGAAAAAAGAATTATTAAAGATCAGGTAGAAGAAGATTTGAGAAACCTGGTAAGAGAATTGCCGGACGATCAAAAAGAAGTTCTGGTTATGCGAATGTATAAGGATATGAGCTTTAAAGAAATTTCTGATAAAACCGGAGTTAGTATTAATACTGCTTTAGGGAGAATGCGTTATGCATTGATCAACCTAAGAAAAATTATTGAAAAAAATAATATTGTTCTAACAAATTAACAAGCTATTGTGAAATAAAGTCATGAATTGTTCGTTATTTAATATAAAGAAAAACAATTCGGGATTATGGCAAAATTTTACTTTACTTCTTCTAATGAAGAACATCAATTAGTACCAAGAAAATCTACTATAGATTTTCTTCTAAACTACTCAAAAGCTTTAAGTGTTATAGATTACAAAATGATGAAGTTTGAAACACTTCTGAATTAAAACTAAACTTTGTAAAAACCCGCTAATTTTTAGCGGGTTTTTTATTTTTATGATATTGAGATAGTACGGTTTTACGACCAATAGTACTGGTAATGATATCTTTATCTAATTTCCATCCTCTTGCCGGTGAGTACTCCCGGCCATACCAAATAATTTGTAAGTGCAAATCGTTCCATAATTCTTTAGGGAATAAACGTTTAGCATCTTTTTCGGTTTGAACTACATTTTTACCGTTGCTAAAACCCCATCTGTACATCAAACGATGAATATGCGTATCTACCGGAAATGCAGGAATACCAAAAGCTTGTGACATGACTACACTAGCAGTTTTATGGCCTACGGCGGGTAAAGCTTCCAGGTCCTCAAAGCTTTGAGGAACCTTACCGTCATATTTGTTGATCAAGATATGGGATAGCTCAAAAATTCCTTTGGATTTCATTGGACTTAATCCAACAGGTTTAATAATCTCCCGTATATCTTCTTTTGATAATTTAATCATATCATACGGGTTGTCTGCTTCTTTAAATAGTAAAGGGGTAATTTGATTTACCCGTACATCTGTACTTTGTGCGCTTAGTAAAACGGCAATTAATAAAGTATAGGGATCTACATGATCTAATGGAATGGGAATGGTAGGGTATAGTTCCTGTAAGGTTTTAATGGTGAAATCAACTTTTTCTTTTTTAGTCATGATGGTAGTAAAAGTTCCGGTTGCAAAAATAGGAAATCGAACTATCTCTTAAGTAGGGTTCACTGTGAAACTCATACTCTTGTACTATAATTAAGTACAAATCTTAAGTCAAGTTTACTATAATGATTAGTTTATAGGATATTTTGTTATACATTTATGGTTAATTAACAAACATAATAATATAGAGTATGACAACCTTAACTGTAGGGGATAAAGCACCTGATTTTTCGGCCTTAGACCAGGATGGTAATACTATTAGTTTACAGGATTTTAAAGGGAAGAAATTAGTAGTTTTCTTTTATCCAAAAGCCAGTACACCCGGTTGTACGGCGGAAGCTTGTAACTTAAAAGATAATTATCAAAGCTTTCAGTCAGAAGGATACGAAATTTTAGGAGTAAGTGCGGATAGTGCTAAGAAACAGCAGAATTTTAAAAATAAATACGAATTACCTTATCCGTTATTAGCAGATGAAGATAAAAAAGTTATTGAAGCATTTGGTGTTTGGGGACCTAAAAAGTTTATGGGCAAAGAATATGACGGAATTCACAGGACGACTTTTGTAATAGATGAAGAAGGTATGATTGAAGAAGTCATCACTAAAGTAAAAACAAAGGACCATGCTGCACAAATTCTGTAGTTATAGAAAGAAATAGTGTTTTGTTTTAAATTCTGGTTATAATTTAGTAAATTTACATAATTGAAAACGTAAAATTACTACTATGCTTGCTGAAAAGAAAATATTTAATACTATTCCCGGAGAGTTAGATCCTTCCTGGGTGGTAAGTTACTTGAATACCGATCAATTTACTTCAGGTCATGTTAGGGTTTTACGAAACAAAGTTAAAACAAGTGATAAAGTTCTTTCTTCTTTATTAAACCTTGCCCCAAAAACCTTTGTAAGTTATACAAAAGATATTTCAAAAATTAAAATTGACACTAAGGAGCATATCTTACTATTGATTTCTCTGCTTAAACATGGTTCTGAAGTATTTGGTTCTGAAGAGAATTTTAGTAACTGGTTAGATCGTAAAAATGTCTTTTTAGACAATAGAAAACCTATTTCCTTTTTGAATACCATAAGTGGTATACGGATAATCAACGATCGGTTGATTGCTATAGAATATGGAGATAATGTTTAATGGACCTTTACAGAATAACCCGTGACAAATATGCTAATTCTCTGGATGCTTCAGGTAGGGCAAATCGATGGAATTTTGAAAAGCAATACGTAATTTATGCATCTTCTAGCAGGTCATTAGCAACCCTTGAGTTAGTTGCCCACCGAAGCGCTATTATGGAAGGAGTTCTTTATAAAATGATTGTAATTAGCGTACCTGATAATCCTACCAACATTCAAACCGTTCCTTTAAAAAAGTTACCGTTACAATGGAATCTATTGCAAAATCGATTTATCACCCAAAAAATAGGCAGTGAATGGTACCTCAATAAAAAAAGTCCTATTTGTAAGGTTCCTTCTGCTATTATTAAAGAAGAATACAATTATATGATAAATACCATGCATCTCGCATTTTCTGAAATAAAAATTAAAAGTATCGATAATTTTGAGTGGGATCAGCGGTTGTTGTAGGGTTTTTATAATTAGTATCCAATAAAGATCCAAGACCCGCCTGCAGACGGGCAGGTCGCTATCGCTTCTAGAACCAAGAATCAAGACTAATTATTATAATATTGATTACAATTTTATCTTAATTGTTCAAGTTCAAAAAACAAATTACTCTTAAAAAGAAAAAAGGAACCTCCAAAGACTTTAAAGTTTGGAATCACCTTGTTTTACTATGCTTTATAGACTTTTATATATTTTAACCGGACACTAATGATTCTAAAACTAAGTGCTAAATATTGAAGATGTCGACTTATCTATTATGAAAATCCCTATTCGGAACCTTTATATTTTCCTTTACATAGAAGTCTTTTATCCACATCGTTTTATTTGAAAATTGTTTATGTTGATAGGTAACTTGTAAGGTGCTATCCGTTATTTCTAAAATTTGGAAATACTTATAATTTTCTTTAGTATTTAACAACTGTGGTAATTGTTCACTTTTCAGTTTAATAAAACTATTTCCTTTTTTATCTTGATACATTTCCCACGTTGCTTTTAAAGTTGGACCACAATCCGGGTAATCCCCATTATTATCCTGCATGGTCATATTGGGGAAATATGTTTGTCGATAAGAAAGAAAACAATCTCCCATATTCATCCGAATGTCATTATTTAAACGCTTCGCAATTTTCCAGGTTTTTCCTTTACTTCCGGAAATTAGTTCAATAGCATTTTCTGGCAGTAGATAAGGTTTTTTAACCTCAGAATTGCAACTTAAGAAACAAATACAAGCAACTAAAGTTAATAAAATGAAGGGTTGTAATATTTTTTGATCAAAATTATACGACAAGTTAAGTTTTAAAATTAAGAACTCACTTTTTCTTTTTGTTCTACATAACCGAAGAATTTATGTTTCTTAATCATTTCTGGGACGATGTCCGGTAATTTATTTTCCCAGCCTGGTTCCCCTTTCTGAATCATCTGTAATACTTCACGTGAAAATACATCCATAATTTCCGGATCGTAATCTGTGATATCCTGTAGTTTTCCATTATTCTTAAAGAACTTATACAGTTCTTTCATACGAGGATGCACTTTTAGATTTTCACTAGTGGTCACTTCTCCGGTTTTAGGATCTTTGAGCGGATATAAATATACTTTTAAGTCTTTAAAAAATAATTTTCCAAAGGCTTCTAAAATACCTCCACTCAAATGGCGATAGTACTGCTCGTCAAAAATATCTACCAAGTTATTAACACCCATTGCAAGTGCCATTCGCTCTTTCGTATAATTAGAGAAATATTCTACTACCTTATAATACTCTTGGAAGTTGGAGATCATTACCGTTTGTCCTAGCGAACAAAGTAAACGGGCTCTTGCCATAAAGTCTTCTTCGTCAATTTCACCTTCTGCTCTTAAGTTAGAAAGGGTAATTTCGAAAATTTCTACTGTCTTTCTTTTATCAACTTTGTTTTCGTTTAAAAACATAGACAAGGCACTTTTGTAAATGTCCATATTTACTTTAGTCACCGGTCTAAAACTTCCGCGAAGCGCCAAAATATTTTTCTTGTATAGAATACGCGCCGGTAAAATATTGTTACCATCAGGTCCGAACATAACTGCTTCTGTCATTCCGTTTTTAACCAACTGTAAACTCATCAAACGATTATCTACTTTTTCAAACCGGGGACCGGAAAAGTTAATCGTATCAATTTCAATCTGATCTTTGTCCAGATGATCGTATAGATAGCGAAGTAATTTTTTTGGATTATCGTATTTGTAATAAGCTCCGTAAATTAAATTTACTCCCAGAATTCCCAGGGTTTCCTGTTGTAATTTGGCATCGTTTTCATGAAAACGAACGTGGAGTATGATTTCGTTATAAGCTTCGTCAGGACGTGTTTGATATCGGATTCCTACCCAACCGTGACCTTTATATTTTTTTGCAAAATCAATAGTAGCTACCGTATTTGCATAGCTAAAAAACAACTTATGCGGATGTTTTTCACGGGAAAGACGCTCTTCCATCAGGCGTACTTCGTGTTTTAACATCTTTTTTAACCGGGCTTCAGTCACATATCTTCGATCATCTTCAATACCGTAAATAGCGTCACTAAAATCTTTATCATAGGCACTCATCGCTTTGGCAATTGTACCGGATGCTCCGCCTGCCCTAAAAAAATTCCGAACTGTTTCCTGACCTGCACCAATCTCCGAAAAAGTACCGTAAATATTGGCATTTAAATTAATACGAAGTGCTTTACTTTTAATAGAAGGGACAGATTCGAATTCTTTATCCCCCATGATCGTAATTGGCATAGAGCGGTGATTTTAGTTAAGTAAATTTAAGAATACCTGCGTTAACAATGTAAAACAAAACCTAAAAGTTTTGGTTTGATCCGTAAATCTATGATAACGTTAAAAAAGCACGTAAATTTTAATAAACTTTAATAATACCTACTACTTTTTCGTTAATAACCTCAGTTGTTCAATTAAAATAATACCTACATTTGCCTGCGCAGCTTGCCATTTATGAAAGTTACTTTTTTAGGTACCGGTACTTCACAGGGTATTCCTATAATCGGGAGTACACATCCTGTTTGTTTAAGTGATGATCCTAAGGATAAACGGCTTCGGGTTTCCGTATTGTTAGAATGGGATGACTACGTGTATGTTATTGATTGCGGGCCGGATTTCCGGCAACAAATGCTTGCGAATAAGGTGCGCCGAATTGACGGAATTTTATTTACGCATGAGCATGCAGACCATACTATGGGTATGGATGATATCCGACCTTTCTTTTTCCGACAAGGGGATATTCCAATTTATGCTCATCCCCGGGTTTTACAGTCATTGAAAAAGCGTTTTGATTATATTTTTGCTTCGGAAAATCGCTATCCTGGGGCACCAAGTGTTACGGAACATCGTATTGAGAATGAAGCTTTTGTTTTAGGAAATACCGAAGTTATGCCGGTAAACACCTTTCATAATCGCTTGCAAGTATTCGGTTTTAGGATTAAAGGATTTGCCTATTTGACGGATGTAAAAACGGTAGAGGAGGAGGAGCGGAACAAATTACGTGACCTGGAGGTTTTAGTTGTCAATGCACTTCGGATTGAACCACATCATTCTCATTTTAACCTGGAAGAAGCCTTGCAATTTATCAAAGAAGTTAAGCCGAAGAAGGCTTATCTTACTCATATTAGTCATTTATTAGGTTTTCACAAAGAAGTATCCAAACAATTGCCGGAACATGTATTTCTGGCGTATGATAATTTGAAAATTACGGTTTAGTTATGAGAAGTAAAATCTTTATGTACCTTTTTATATTTGCTGCCCTTTTTATTTTATTTCAATTTATGAATGCCAAAAAGGCGCAGGAATCGTATGATGCTAAAATCGAAAACCTGGAGAAAAAAATAGAGAAACAAACCGTGGCTTTTGATTCATTAGTAGGTGTTAATTTGGACATGACATATTTCTCGCTGGATAGTGATGAGGAAGCTATTTTGTATTTTGAAAATTTAGGTTACGATGCTAAAAAACTAGGGGCAACCATTGCCGATCAATTACTTGCTCAGAATAAGGCCGGTGTTGACAATCCTATTGTTCCTTTTGATGGGATGGAAGGAAATATGGCGATCAATAAAGTTCGGCTTTTAAACCATAAATGGATTATTGCTGATTTTACTGATGGGGTATATTGGGGACAGTTGTTTATTATTTATGAAATTAAAGAAGATGGTATTATTGATTTTGAAGTAGAACGTTCTTTTTTATATCCTAAGGATTAGAGGTTGATTATAAAAATAAATCCCTCAATTACTAAAGTATTTTTTAAATTTATCTAAGTAGTATTCTTTTCCAAAAATATTTTGGTCAATTTTTACATCTCGATCATTTCTAGTAAGAAGAATACCATAATCGATTGAATCTCTATCAATAATTACTGGACATTTATTACAATTGAAGATTTGAACATATCTTCTTTCCGTTATGGATTTCTTAATACTGTCTAATTCAAAAGAATCTAAAGCTTCTGAAACTCCAAATCCAAAATCTGAGTCGACTTCATATATTCCCGGTTCTTCAATATTAACATAATATTGAAAGCGTAAGCTATCCGGTCGAAGAATTAAAATTGTATTTCCGGAAACCTTAATAGTATCTTTGAGATGAGGTATATCTTCTTTAACCGTTGAGTGTTTAATAAAAGCTTTATTTTCTAGGTTCTTAAAATCTTTGGATTGTACTTTGTAGAGATATTTCTCAACTATCCTATTTTTTGTTGGATCAAAAGATTTAGATTTCATCTTGATCTTCGTATTTTCAAAACCACACCCCAAGATCATAACTGAAAAACATATCAAAACTACTATTATGTAATCTATAATGTGAATTTGTTTCTTAAATTTTAGCTTCTTCATTTCTTTTAAAAACTATATTTAACAAGAATTAAAGGAAAAATAGGACCTGCATCGGCAATAACAATTCCGTTTTTCATTATTTCAATTTATCCATATCACTAAGAATATCTTTTTTGGTAAGGTTTGAGATCGAAATATTATTTTTTGAAAGTACTTCTTCAAATTGGAACCTCGACAATCCTGCAATTTGGCTCGATTTCCCAATCGTCAACTTTTTTGATTTATACAATTGTATAGCTAATATAATTTTAATACGATCTTTTAAATCTTTCTCTGATTCGTTTAGAGCTAAAAGAATATCATTAGGAAAATCGATTGATATAGTTTGTACATTCATAATTTCTACTTTTACCCAAATTTAATGATTTTTAAAATTCTACTTTATACATAGTTTGATTATAAAGTATCAATGAAATTCAACAAATTTATTTCACCAAACTCTTATGTACAAAGCCATAATCATCTTCACTTAAACTTATTCGATACCAATCCGTGGTTTTTCCTAAAAGCATAAATTTCTTTGAACTAGTAGTAGTTTCTAAAATAGCATAGGAGGTACCTGGTCCTTTCCGAATATTAGTTCCTTTCTTAATTTGGGCTGTTTCTTTATCAGAAGTAATTTCCCACTTTTTAGCTTCTTTTCTTTCTTTGACAAATAACAGCGGATCGATGGCTCCCCGGTTGGTATAGATACCAAAGTGTAAATGCGGGGGCGTGGTACGGGCGTTTCCGGTATTACCTACAAAACCCAAGGTATCTCCAACTTGAACTTTTTGAAAACCGGAAACAGCAATGCTATCCAAATGTGCGTAATATAATGAATAACCTCGATGTCCATCTCGTAACCAAACCTGTTTTCCACCTAAACCTCGATTGCCGGTTGAACTGATTCGGCCTGCTACCGCTGCTACTACAGGAGTTCCACGTTTGGCAAAAATATCAATTCCTTTATGACTTCTTTTTCCACCATCTCTGGGAGCTCCCCAAAAACTTCGGATCGCTTTGCTATTTTTACCACTAACTGGAAATCTATATGCTGGTTTTATTTCAAAACTTATATTAAAATATGGAAAGGCAGCGAATTCAGGTTGTACAATAATTTGATAGGTTCCCGGATTATCTAACTGTATATTTTCTTCTTTTTTGGTCACCAGAAAATCTATAGGTTTTACGTTATTTAAAGGTGCTAAAGGTAAAATGTTGATAAAAATACCTTCTAAACTATCTGATTTTTGAACTTTACAAATCAATTGCTCTCCGTTTTTTATAGAAACCTGGTAACTTCGGGCGGAATTGGGTGAATTAGAATAATAAAGTTGTTCGGTATAAGGGGCTTTAATAACTAGACTATCATTTTTAACCATTTCAAATGAATGTTTCCATTTTAAAAATAAGGTGTCTCCTTTTGTAAAATTACGCTCGTATTTTTCTCTAAAAGTGGGTTGAAGAAAAACATCTGCCACTTTTTGATAATGTGTACAGGATAAAAAAACCAGTACGGTTAAAGTCAGAAAAATGCCTAGTGCTTTTACATATTTCATAGGTTTCCTGAAACCCATAAACTATGCCAGAATGCTACGTATCCGAAGTATGTAAAAATTTAGAAAATATTAACTGGAAAACCTCTACGCTCTTTAACTAAAACGGTGGAAATAATAGCTATTAAACGCTACAACCCTAATTATTTGGCATTTTCTAGATAGATTAATTCTTTTTGATACTCACTTTCAAACCAGGGTTGATATTTATATTGGCTTCCCCTAGTTTTTGAATTTCGGTATTTATAGGGTAGGTTAAAAAATTTCATGTCTTTTGTATGTTGTAAAAAGGTGGCAATATGTTTTTCTATTCTCCAGGTCATTGCATTGTCATCCCACCGGTACCAACCCTCAAACTTTCCGGAAGCATTTTCTTCAATTTGCTGTTCAATAAGCAGTGCTTTTTTAGCGTGCTGGTGCGCTGCATACGTAGCAAGTTGGGCTTGATGATAGTCTTCGATTACATAATATTGTAAAGCCAAGGTTAAATCCGCAGCCATACCCGTGAGGTGCCAGAGTTTTTGCGTTGGATAAACCAGATCCGAAAAATAGAAATTACGCCGGTTGCCGGATAGTTCACCTGCACTTTCCAGGGATCGTTGTACGGAAACCTCCCAAAGTTGTTCAGCAGACTGGTACAATGCATAATATTCTTTTAAGGCCAGGTTTATTTTTGCTTCAAAACCTTTTAACTGTATAAATTCGGATTTACGATTTCCGGGAAATTCAGATTTAAAGAACCGCGTGTTAACTTTGCGTTGATGAACCATATTCAGCATCATTTCAACATAATAAGAGTACCATTCATCACCTGGTTTACGTTCCGGATCACCTAAATCGAACTGGTTGGAGAAAAAATCTTTATAACTTTGTTTTAAATTGGTAGATTTAGATTGATATTTTTGATCAACGTACCAATCAAAATAGTAGTTTCCGGAAGGGTAATTCTTATATTTTTTAAAGTCCGTAAAATAATTTACCACCTGATGAATTCCAAAGATTTTTTCCTTCATGTTGCTCATATTTAGCACTCCCATTTCAGTCATGTTATGATCTATTGCTTTTGATATTTCGCGGTGTAAAACATTGGGGTGAATGGTATTTATCCGTAAATGCGACTTTCGGTTATGATAGGAAACATGTTGGTAAATACCCTTTTTAGTAGTACCTTTTTTGGCGATTTCAAAGGTGCGATCAGGGAATACCCCATATCCGGTATCTGCAAATAGTAAAATAGTGTTTTCCGGAAATTTTATAAGTCCTTTACGATACAATCCTCCCACATGTCCCCAAAGGTACCCGCTTACTAGCGGATTTGGATTTCCAGTGATTTTTTTAACCAGTTCGTATTGTGTTGCGATGGCTTCATTGATTACACGAGCTTTATCCGTATCAGGACTATCATCCGATATATTCGGATCATCATCCCAAAAGGCGTGATCTAGTAAACCTCTAAAACCAAGATTCCAAATAACATTTTTTCCTGCCTGGCGTTCAATAGCTTTTGTCCAGAATTCAATAAAATATTCTTTATGCGTACTCCAGGAATAAGGGATGTTTTTAGGCCAAAATAAAGGAACACTTCCTACTACTTCTCCGGCATTTTGGCAAATGTATAAACCCATATCAGAAGCCAATTTAAGGTGTGCCTCGTCAGAAAAAACCAGGGTTGACGGAATGGTTCCGGTTAATTTAAGTCGTAACATGGTTTCATAGAATTTTTCCATAAATTCCATATTAAATCCGTATTCCTGTTTTTCCATTCGGAATCCGGTGATAAGATCCTCGTCGTTTACAAAAAAGGCACGATGTTTAAAGGTATATGGTTTGGAAGTTATGACACCTATTTTAATAGTAATGCTTTCTTCAATAGTCGGCATCAGGTCAGTAAAATAGATAAACGGATCAATACCTAAATATTCTTCTGAAAAAGTATAAATAGCATGAACAAGACCTAATTCATCAGATCCGGTAAAATGAATACTTTGCTTTTTAAATTCAATTTTATAAGTATCGAATTTATGTAAAGTAGTATCTATTTTAAAATAAAAGTCAACTTTAGGTTTGTCACTGATACTTGTTCCAAACTTACGGTGTAAATCTTGTCGTAAAGCTTTTATGGCATACTGCACAGCGTCTGATGGACTTTCCTGATGCATAACTACATTATTGTGTACTACCATATTTTTTGAAAAAGCTACACTGATGGAACAGTGTAACACCATAACTAAAGCAATTATATTTTTAATCATATAAAAATGTATAATGATAACCTTCTAAGCCCTTTAGGTACATAAAGCTTTAGAAGAAATAACGAAAAGCAATTTAAGGATTCTGTATAAGGCTAAAATAGATATAAGTTTTAAAAGATGAATCAAATGAACAAATTCCTCTTGTTTATAACGAATTACCAGGTAATTTTAATAAGTCCATAGTTTTCTACGAAATTTATAAATTGTACCGCAGTAATATGTTTGTCAATTATGGAAAAATTTCAGGAGATGTTAACCGGAGGTCATCCTAACTCTTTAGGTAGAACGGTTGAAGTGGTAGATATCATACTTCATGATCATAGACGTATTGAGGAATTGTACCAATGCTATTTTAGCCAGGATGAAGTGGTACGCTTACGTACTTCTAACGCTATGAAACGGATTTGTAAGGAAGAAAAGCAACTTTTACTTCCTTATGTTGAATCTTTTTTAAACGAAATTTCGCTACTTAACCAGGCTTCTGCACAATGGACATTAGCCCAATTATTTTTAGAATTAACCCCGGATTTTACTAAGGAACAGAAGAAAAAAGCTACGGATATTTTAAAACATAATCTGATTCATCAAAAGGACTGGATTGTTTTAAATATGACTATCAAAACCCTGGGGAATTGGAGTAAAAAGGATCAGAAATTAAAGGATTGGTTGTTTCCTCAATTGGAATATTTGGAGAAAGATAAACGGAAATCGGTGGCTAATAGTGCCAGAAAAACAATGAAGCTGCTCGAAAAGCATTGATGTTGTCAAACAGATGTTACTGTAAATTAGTTTCCTTAATTTAGAAAGGTACTAATTATAGTTAGAATGACAATTACAGCTTTTCAAACAGCCTCATCAGGCTAATTTACATAATCAATATTTATATCATTCTTTAATTAATTTTCTTTTATAAAACGCACCGTTCATTTCTATTACAGCAATATAAACTCCGGAAGGAATTTGTTGAGTATTAGCTTGTGCTAAATTCCAGTGAACCGTATGTCCAAAACTATCTACGGTTTCTTCTAAAGTTTTTACCAATTGTCCGTTGATATTGTAGATAGTAATGTTAGCTTTAGTAGGCTCCTGAGCACTTAGTTCAAAGGATACTTTATCTGTAAAGGTGTTAGGATATACTTTTAGGTTTTTGTCTATGATTTGATATAATTCTTTTGCATTCTTTTTCCAGGTGGTGCCTAAAGGTTGGTCAAGCCAAACTAAAATAAATTCGTTATCATCTGGTAAGGAGGTACCTACATGTCGGCCTACGCTAAACGGATAATTATTATCATTTACAATTCCTACCAGGAAAGGGTTAAAGACAACTACACTCTCTATGGTCACAAAAGGAAAAGCAAATTCTCTACCAATACCTACGTCACCCGGTAAACCCGGAACGGACAGTTTAGCAAAATCATTCATATTTAATAGGTCAAGGTTTAGCTGTTTGGCCACTTCTTTTTCACCTTTGTTAAACTGAACTTCGTATACCGCCTTAAAGCCATTCAAGTCACCCTGTGAATCATCTCTTTCTATAATTACCCCACGGTTATCACTGAATAATACAAAATCCCCGATAGCGGTAGCTTTTTCGTTAAGTGGGTATTCAAAAATATTTTGGCTATACGCTTTTGAACGAATATCAAATTCATGGATAAGCAAGTTCTTGTTTTCAGCGTTTTCCAGAGGTTTTTCTAAAAGCGGATACAGTTTTTCTCCTTTTATATCGATGGCCATTCCTTCAAATCCACCGCTTCTTTTTACTAAAAACGGATGATTTAATTGGGTACTACGATATGGCCAGTACATACCGGCTAACCAGGGTGTGTTCTCACCATTTTGATCTTGTAAATTGGTTCCATCACCAGAAGTCCCCACTTTTGGGAAATCCCCGAATAAGCAAACCGTTCGAATGGATGGATAGTTTTGATGTGCAAGCAACAAAGTCCTAAAATCAAAACTCTGGATATCAGCTCGGTCTTCTAATTTATTAGCAATAATAGTTTCTACAATCTTTTGGGTAAAAACTTCAGGGGATAAGGTTCTTTCGGCAAAAACATCTCCCCGGTCATCTGTATCTGTACGCGGATTAATTTTAGTTTCTATATTATAACGTACTTGCGCAGCGTTTTTCCATCGTAGGCTTGCTTCAGGATGCGACTTACCTTCACCGTACTTATAATACCTCACGTAAGACCTTACAAAATCAAAAAGCTGCTGTAGTGAGGGCATTACGTAGGGATGCGGTAATCCGAATCGTTCGGTAAACGCAACGGATACCGGGGATAAATCCAAATCATTACTTTGTAACGGACGTCCGTCCAGTAATCTATCTGCGATAAAGGTGTTCTGAATTTCAGCTAAAGTCAAATCTTTTACCAATACTTCATCTTCATAAACATAAGGCATACTGTCAATTCTTCGCACTTTTGCTGCTTCAATATGCGGGTCATGATCCAATACCGGTATGGAATCACGGGTAATTCCGCAATCTGTTTCCAGAGTTGGCATGAGATTATCCAATGCTGCTTCCATAGAAGGTAAGGTATTCTCAGGACGTAAATTACGCGCTCCGCGGTGTCCCTGTGCGTCAAACTTGGTGATATCAATTAAACCTTCACTGGTAAGGAAATCTGCTTTTCCGTCCTGATCCCCATCAAAATTGCGTACTGCAGCTAATAACACATCCGGACTATCCGAGATAATTCCCTGTACTCCCAAATTCATTAGTAAGTTCATATTTACGGAATCATTAACGGTGTATACTACTACATCATGTCCGCCACGATTTAAGGAAGATATGTTAAAAATAGCACTGGAGGCTTCGGTAAGTTCTTCGGTTGGATTTTTACGATCTGCTACGAAGGTAGCTTCATTATTATCGTCTAACATTACAAACCAGGGGGACATTACCGGAGGTTTACTTCCAAATTGTGCAGCATGTGATCGCATGGCATTCATGATACGTAAAGCACTGGATTCTTCATTAAACGGATTTTGAGGCGATCTTAATTCACCACCTTCTTCGGAAACATTTGGAAGGGGGATAGGAGCACTCAATAAAATACCATTACGGTCAAACTGAAGAAGAAAAGGACCGAATTCATCTCCGATCCAATAATCCCCATTTGCGGTTTGTTGAATAGATTCGATATCAAAATCAGCTCCGGTTAAGATTCTTTCCGCAGAAAATTCATTAGTGATAGCAAAAGGAATTAAATTATTTGGATCTTTTAATTCGATAAAATTAAGAACTTCGATATCTCCCTGGTTTTTGTTTATTACCGATTTAAAATTAGGTTTGATGGTATATAACCTAAGATTATAACCGGCAGAATTTTCCATACTTCCGAAGCCATTATCCGAAAGAGCGATAAAAGTACCATCAAAGTTATTCAATACCGATGAAAAGCCCTGTACCGGTTGCTTATCTATAAAAGGGACGGGTTGTTTATTGATAGTATCCGTACCCAAATAACGTCCGGAAGTGGGTCCGGTAGCAAAGGTATTAGCGGGTAATACGGCACGGGAAACCAAAATATCTCCGAAGTTAAAGAAAGATTTTCCTAAACTTTTAGAAAAGTAGTTTTGACTAAAATTTTGATCTTGTTTTAGTTGAAATTTAGTAGTATTAGCTTCTTCTATCTGATGGGTTTGAGCCATCATTGGGATTGAAGACAACATACTGATTTTGGCAGCTCGTAACCAGGTTTTCCCTAATACTTTTAGCGTAAGACGCGTAACATACTTCATATTTTGAGTTTTAAATTAGTAGTGAAATTTTAATGAAGTAAAAGTATAAGAAGCGTGTTACGCCTGCGTTTTGTAGAGTTCACTAAAACTTTAGGAAGTTATTATTAAAGTGTTATGCGTGTAAAATTTTTGTTTTGTGGTATTAATATAAGGGTAGAAATTAATGTAAAATGAGTCATGAAGAAAGCGTTTATTTTAGACTCTTTTCTAACTTTTTAAGGTTTTATATGTATTAAATATTGTTATAATTTCTATTCTTTTACCATTGTTAAGCGTGGTTATTATTCTGTCTGCTTTTGAATCCATTCCATAAGTTCATCTTGCTTTAACTTCGATTAAGAAACTAATTACCTATGAGCGATATATGTTGCTATTGAGTGCCATTATCCGCTATGATTTCGACTACTGTTTTATTTCGCTCCGAAATCAGGTGAGCATCTTTTTCATTCACAAAGAAATTCGAGTTCGTCCAATTATTAAAATTAGTATTTAAATCTGCTAAATAATATTGTCCGGAAATCTCAAAGTCAATCATCGCCATTTGAAATTTATAAATTCCGTTTAAATCAAACATCGTTTTTCTTAAGAATTCCGTTAGTTCTGTGGGATATTTTGGATTTTCATTCCATGTTTGATATTCCGCTCCGAAAATTTCTTCTATGGTTGATGTATAAAAACAAACATCAAACCAGTTAAATCCAGTTTCAATCGACTCAGTTTCGTGAATATGGAATGTCTTAAATGGAATTGAATAATTGTCTAGATTTAAAATCCATTCATGTTCAAAATTTTCAATTTTAATATCGGTTACCTCGAAATTTTTGTTAAATGGTCCATCAACGTTTTCGAGTGATTTAATAAAATCAGTATATCGTTTTATTGGTTCCATATCTAGACTCGGACAAACTTGAATGCACAATTCATAAAATCCTCCGCACCTTAATTTTTCATTTTGAAATATGTCTTTTGTTTTAATCACGATGTCTTTTTTATACTCAACGGATCGTCTGTATCCTTTGTAGGCATTATCTTATAACGTAATACAGTTTGTAATTTTTTGTTTTACTGAGACAATACGTTAGTTATAATTTCTTTGAACATATCAATTCCTGTCTCTATTAATTCATCCGGAAAATCATAATTGGAATTATGCAAAGCTGGAGTATTCATACCTGCGCCTAATCCAAACATTGCAGTTTTGTAGTGAGTGGTAAACCACCCGAAGTCCTCCCCAAACTTAAATGGATACGGTCTTTCAATTATTTTAAATTTGTTTTTTTGAGCTGCTTTAATTACCTGTTGGTTACATTCACTATTATTTCTGCTTGCAGGAAAGTATTCAAGCCATTCTATTTTATACTCTAGATTATGACTTATACAAGTATCTTTTAGAATTGTCAATATTCTAGATTTTAACAAGTTCAATTCTTTTGTACCCCATGTTCTGATAGTATAATGTAATTCTCCATTTGAAGGTGAAATCCCATAAGATTTTTGTCCCATGTTTATATGTACACAGGTCAAAACAGAAAAATGGTCATCAAGTGGATTATTATTATTCAATTTGGATACGGCGTTTATAAATTTAGCAATCGCTAAACTTGGATTAATTCCGTTTTCTGGTTCTGCTGCATGTGACTCTTTTCCATTAAGAGTTATGATAAAACTTTGCACTTCAGCAGAAAATCCTTTATTCATTGTAATAACAGAGTTGAAAGGTGCTTGCGGAATATTATGAAGAGCAAAAATATAATCAGTATTAAGTTCTTTAAATTTTTTATCCTTAATTACTCTTTCAGCTCCTTTACCGTTTTCTTCTGATGGTTGAAATAGTAGTATTAATTTTCCGGAATTAAAAGATTGGTCTCTAAGCCAGAAAATTAAACCTGCTACCATTGCCATATGCCCATCATGTCCACATTTATGAGATATACCATTGTGCAGCGATTGATGTTCAAACTGATTATCCTCTTGAATGGGCAATGCATCTAGTTCGCAACGGATAGTAATAGTGTTTCCTTTTTGCGGAAATTCATAAATAGCAGCTAATCCAGTTCCTCCAATTTTTTCAATAATTTTTGTGGGGTGATGTTCTTCAACAAAATTCCGTATTCTTTTAGCAGTTTCAAATTCAGAACCCGATAATTCCGGATATTTGTGTAACTCTTTTCTTAATTCTATAATTTCTTTATTTACCAATTTTTCTAATCTGTTATAAAAGGATTTATCTTTTTAGGTGATTTTATTGTGCATAATAGGCTTGTGCATGAGTAGTAGTAGTAAACTAAAAGATAGTAACCTTTCGAATTAATATAGAGCTTAATTATGATACTTTTTTTAACTTTCAGTTCTAAATTCAAATAAGAAATTTAGCGGTCTTCGTAAATAAAAACAAATCTTTCGGTTTAGCAATAATTAGCTATGTTTTATTTACCTACCGTGTTAACCATAATTTATTTTTCAATTAATTCCGTTTTAAATTCCAGCCAAATAGTCAAAATATTTTCTGCTTTTTCTATTTTAATATTATCAGTCGTATTTATAATTGTTAACGTAATATTATTGGTAAGTCTCTTTTCAGCACGTTTTATATTCCGCCAAAATAGTTTAGAGTTTTCTTTATCTAATTCTTTCTTATTCATGTACAATTTTCCAATAACATAATATGGGATTACATATAAATGATGATTGTCATAATCGTGTGGCATGAATTCGTCCATTCCTTGTCCGACATCTTTGGTCAAATCAATTCCAAGTTGCTTTTCAAGTCCGTTTAGGTCGGATTGTACCTTAGAAATTTTATTTACATAATTTACGCAATCCGGACAGTCGCATATAAATCCGCTTTGAGATTTATAGAATTTTTCAGTTGCAATTCGATCAATTTCTAATTTTATATTTCCTAATTCTACAGTTATCATTTAATTCTGATTAACGGTTAGTGTAAAGAATGTAGGGCGGGCCATAATTATTGTCATTTTGGTTTGTTATATAATTAGATAAACATATTATTCTTAAATTTTTCACTGTGAACGCCAAATTTTATATATAGCGAACCTTATTAATAGTAACAACCAGTTTGGTTTAGCACAAATCCTATATTTTATATGGATTATAAGCCTACGTCTTTATATTCTCAGTTCTCCTTTTAAAATTATTTGTGCTTCACTTTTTATTGTCAATTTGCTATCATTAATCAATTCAACTTCCATGAAACCAGTTCTTTCAGAACATTGAAAAGATTTCATTCTTTTTTTATTCAACCTTTCAGACCAATATTTTGCTAAAAAAGTGTGAGTTCCTCCAGTTACAGGGTCTTCATTCGTTCCACTCCAAGGCCAAAAATATCTTGATTCAAAGTCAAAGTTATTCTTATCGGATATTGCAGTAACCAGCACGCCGTTAATAGAATCATGAGAAGCTTTTAACTTTTCAAAATTAGGTGTGAGATTGTTTAAAAGCAGACAGCTTTCTATCTCAATCAGTAAAATGTTTGTTTCTTTATTAAACTCACTATTTACGATTCTTTCTATTCCAAGTGCTTTTAATAATTCGTCAGGAGCATTTTGAGGCATTGTATCATATACAGGAAATTCCATCTCGATTTTTTCTTGAAATTTTTTAACCATTAAATCCAAACCCTGAATATTCTTGAAGTGAATATCATTTATCTCGGGATTAATTTCAAAAAGAACTTTTGAGGATGCGAGAGTTGCATGTCCGCAGAGTGGAATTTCCATTACTGGAGAAAAGTATCTTATGGAATATTTATTAGGTTGATCTATTAGCTTTATGAAAGCCGTTTCAGAAAGCCCTAATTCTTTTGCGATAGCTAACATTTGCTCATCTGTCATTTTCTGACTTAAAAGACAAACTCCAGCAGGGTTTCCTTTAAACGGTTTGTCGGTAAAAGAATCAACTATATAGGTTTCTATTTTTGTCATTTTTTATGATTGGTGCTAAAAGTGTTGTACAAGATTAGTTGTGTGGTTTAAGTACTAAAGTTAGCAAATAGATCATAAATAGAAGGTCCGTAAAGACTTTCGTAAGTATTCGAGAACAAGCAATTACTCGTAGCCATTGGTATATGTTCGTTTATTGTAATATATTAATTATCACATTTCCCCTTTTTCGCCCTTTGTCAACATATTCGTGAGCTTTTACTATTTCATCAAGTTTAAAGGATTTGTCGATAAAAGATTTTAATTCTCCTTTTTCAGCCATAACTTTTATCAGCTTAAGATGTTCATCTTTTTCTTTTGTTAGCATTTTAACTGAAACGAAAGTGCCTCCGGTTTTAAGAACCTTTTTTGCTTTTGCTTTTGATGTTTTTCCAACAGCATCGAAGATTATATCGAATTTTTCATTGCCTTTATAATAGTCATCTTTTTTATAATTTATTAAACTTACAGCACCTAATGATTTTACCATCTTAAAATTCGAGGTGCTACATACACCTGTTACTATTGAACCTTTTTGATTCGCAAATTGTACAGCATAGCTTCCAACGCTTCCGGAAGCTCCATAAATTAAAACGTTTTGTCCGTTTTTCAAATTGGCTTTTTCTAAAAGGTACATAGCAGTCATTGCTCCAATTGGTAATGCGGCAGCCTCATGATAACTCAAATTCTCTGGTTTTAATGCAATCACACCATGTTTCCATTTTTTCGGCAGGCATATATATTCAGCATACGAACCTGTATTCAACATTGTAGTTGTCCCAAATACACTATCTCCCACGTTAAATTCAGTGACGTTTTTTCCAACTTCTTCAACTATTCCAGATAATTCATGTCCTAAAATTCTCTTCTTAGGTTTGAAAAGTCCAAAAATTAACCTTGCAGGAAGCCAAAAGAAAGGTGGAAAATCAGAGCTTCGAAGTCTAACATCTCCCGAAGTAACCGTGGCTGCATATATTTTTACTAGAACCTCATCTTCTTTAGGTTTGGGTTTTTCTATACTCTTTAGTTTAAGGACTTTTGGCGGACCATATTTTTCATAAACTACTGCTTTCATATTTGTTCTTAGGTATTCTGGAAATGACACATAACGGACTTGTTTATGAAATTTAGCGTGTAAATAGGATCTAACATTTCTGACTATACACTGCGCCTAATTTTTATATTTAGCTTTAATTTTCCAGTTTTACATTTAAATTAAAAATTTAGCGGTCTTTACAAATAATACAGGAAAATTTCAATTAAACACCTAACTAGCTATATTTTATACACTTTATTAACAATAGTTATTTTTTATTTAAAATTATTTCGATTGCTTTTTTCTTAGCACTTTCACTCTTAACATTCACATCAGGTATTACTCCTTTTCGCTCCCAATTTGTTTTTGTTATTTCATTCACCGGCATTGCCGTTGAAATAGAAATTCTAAAATTATCGGATAAGGAAAAATATTCATTATTATGTGCTGAACCAGCTGATTTTTCTCCGATGATTATGGCTTTTCCAAAAGCTTGTAAGGTATAGGCAAAATATTCTGAGGCAGAACCTGTATTTCCATTTATCAAAATATATAATGGTTTTCCAATTCTTAATTTTCCATATACCAAATCCGATGTGTATTTGGTATATGCCGTCATTTTAGGATCCGAAAAGTAAGTTGTAGAAAGTAATGTTGGCGGGCCATCAAAATAATGATTTATAATATATTCTAAGACACCTGGATAACCCCCGCCATTATCACGAATGTCGATGATTAAATTTTCTGTATTCTCTACCATTTTCATAGCAGCAACTGCAGTTTGCATAGAACGTTTTGGCTGCATGAACTCCACTATTTTAATGTACCCAGTATTGTTCTCTAAAATTTGGATTTCTGTAAAACCATAGTTGAGTTTTATTTCAAGTGCTTTTTCCTGTGCTTCCCAATCTTTAGTTCCTGCTGTTTTAGTATCACTTGCCTTTAGATGATTTATATACATATGACCATCTTTACTTATTCTTTTTAAATCTTTAGAGAGTACATTAACTAAAGTGTCAGAATTTCTGATTGAATAATACTTACCAGAATTCATTTCATGCTTAAAATCAATCGCTATTTGCTTCCCCTTTTCTTTATCTACATAATTACTTTCAATTAATTCAGGAATAGAGTAGATAATTGTTTTAATTTTCTCTTTTGTTAAGTTTTGTGAATAGGTATGGGCTTGGGAGATTATTACTAGCAGTAAAATAATAATATTTTGCATTGTCTCTTATTCTAATTATTGCCAACGTTTTGTCTATGAGCAGTAGGGCATTTAAAGTCACTAAACTGTCAGCCAACAAGATACTTATTAAAATACAAAAACAATTCAAGTTTACACTTAAACCGCTATTGCTTACACAATTTATTAGCAACAGTTATTTATTTCTTTTTCCAAAAAGTGTATGAAGTTATTAATAATAACATAACCAATGGTGGAGAAATATGGTCATGAACCGGAGCATTTAATTCTGCAATAAAAGCCAATAAGAAAAGAAAGAGAAAACCGCTATATGTCCATTCTTTCAAAACTTCAGATTTATTTGTCCATATGGCGATTAACCCTAAAGTTTTGCTATTATTAGGGGAAATATTAGTTAAATGAAAAGCTTATTTCTGAAAACCTTGTTGCAAATTCAGTATTGAATATACTATTACTAATAGTTGCCAATATCATAAGTGTAAGCAAGCTGGTTGAAACGAAGTAAAAGGTTTTTTTAGTCCTTAATTTCATTTTTGTTAATTCAATGTTTCTAAAAACTTTTCTAACCTATCCAAAGCTGAACCCCAACCGTTATAGAATCCCATTTCTTCTTGTTGTTTACAATATTCAGGTGTTGCGTGAACAACACTAAAAGTAAACTTGGTTTTATCTCCATCTGCTTCAAAGTAGGTTTGTAATTCTACGTTTTCGGTCATAGGTTTAAAGTCCGCAGAAGTAATTATTTTTTTAAATTCTTCAATTTCTTTATATTTCCCTTCCGATATAAATTCGTTTCCGTTAGGCATTGGCATTGAGTATTTCCATTTTCCTCCAACTTTAAAATCATGCTGAATTACTTTGATTTCCATTCCATTTGGAGCCCACCATTTTAGAATGTGTTCAGATTGTGTCCAAGCATCCCAAACTAATTGTATAGGTGCATTAAATGTTTTCTCTATTGTTAGAGTTCTGTTTGCTAAATCGCTCATTTTTTATCGTTTTTTGTTTTTATTTGATTAATGTAATTTTCAAAGGAGTCTATTCTGTCTTCCCATAATTTATTGTACTGTTTTATCCACAAAAAAGCAGGGATTAGTTTCTGTGGTTGAATTAAACATAAACGCTCTCTACCAATTTGGTTAAAATCAATTATTCCGCATTCGTTTAAAATTTTTAAATGTTTAGAAATTGCAGGTCTACTGATTTCAAACTTTTCTGCAACTTCATTTACGCTTAAAGTTTCGGTAGCAAGCAATTCAATAATGTCTCGTCTGACTGGGTCCGCAATTGCTTGAAAAACATCTCTTCTCATTGTAAGTGTAACTGTTCGGTTACGAATATAAATGTAATCATTTAGTTACGCAAATTATTATGTTAAAAAATGATTTTGGTAAAGAATTTTGGAGGTGTTTTATTAATTATTGTTAGCTTCTGTTGTATGTTGCGTTTGCTTCCCGAAGGGAACAAATGAACTATAAAAATTGTTTCAGTGTGTTTTCTTTTAATCTATTATAAAATTCATTTTTGTCGGCATTATCAGGTAATCCAGCAACTTGTCCGTCTCCAAGTTCCATAATGATCCATTCTCCGTTTTTCTTTTTAGCAACGTCCATTGTGAAGAAACTACTATCAATTTTCTGAGCTATTTCTATAAAATTATCAAGTTCAGGTTTTGTTTCTCCATAATCTCCTTCGTCCCAGTAATCAAATACTTTAACTATTTTCTTATTTGCAAAAAAGATTCTAAACTCTTTTGTTAAAGGCATTCCACTTTTTGAGTGCTCAGCTAAATATTCAAGTTCTTCAAATTGTCTAAATACCAATCCTTCATTTAGAGAATCTCCTCTTAATTCAATGAATTTGCTAACAATAGATTTTACTTTGTCCGAATTAGATGCGTCTGGAATAAAGCAAGCTTCTTCCCAGTTATGTTTTTCGGATTTTACATAGTCTTTGACGATTATTGAACTGTCTCCAAATTCACTAGTCAATTTTAGTATTGAATCTTCATTCAATTCCCTTGTCCAATTAGATTTAGGAGTTTTTGATTCTATTTTATTGTATGATTCTGGTAAGTAATGGCAATGCTTATACTCGGCTGGAGAATTTATTAACTCGATATTCTTTCTTAAAAGTCCATTATAAAGATTCTGGTATTGAGTTAGAGTAAGCATCCACCCTCGATAGATTCCAAATTCTTTGCGTTCGACTTCTTTTATAAATTTTAGAGCCGTAGCAATATTTCCATCTGTCAATTCTTCAAAACTGATTAAAGAAAAGTCAAATCCAACATTAATAGCAGATTTCTTTTCTTCTTCATAATCAGGCTCGATTATTTTATTATCAAATACACTATCGCAATATATTATTCTCATCATTTATTTTTTCACAATGCACTACAACTGTTTGGCTATGAGAGGTAGTATACCACAAAGCGCTATTGCTCTAAGGTTTTGTTGTGTGCAGTTTTTTTTATTTCATATTCAAATTTAAGAACTTTTAAATTCCATAAAGTCAAAGTTTGTGTTGCGGTAATTCTATCATTTAAGCTTTTTACTACCAATTTGTCCTTAAAAGATCTGATAAATTTAGTCCATAACTGATCTTTTGAATCTTTAAGTAAAAAATAAAATCCACTATCTCCAATTCTTTGTCCCGAAGAATCTAAAATGAGTTCTCCTTTTTCACCAACTCTAGGAGTCAATATCACCGTTGCATTTCCATTTGGTAAAGGAAAAATAGCCTTGATACAAATCCGTTTGTTTGGTAAAGAGCAGGTCTCATAAACTCCTGAGTAAACAACTTGACCTGTTGATTTAATAGTCCTCAGCCAAATTGTCCTTTTGATTACATTTGTCTTTTTATCGACTAGTTTTATAATTTCATTCGTTAGTCCTGATGCATCTTCTAAGTTTTCTATCGGAACATTCAGTTGTTCAATTCTCCTACTAAAAACATTTTTTATGAAGATTCCAAAAATTTTGAAAAATGGGTTCCATTTTGCCTTTAGAAGCAGATCATAATTTGATGTGTTTTCATAGAAGTCAATTACGTTTGGAGATAGTCTTTTGAGTTCAGTTTCTGGCAGTCCTAGATTTAGAATTGAATCAAGTAGTCCTTTATTTTTTCTTTGGCTATCAATGACTGAATCCTCATCTTTAGCTAATTGGTCAACGAATTTAATCCCAATTCCTTTTATCCCGCCAAACGGTCCTAAAAGCCATTGATAGTTTTTATTGTCAATTCGCTGTCCAAACAGTATCACCCATTGTTGAGTAATCCAATCCTGAATGCTTTGATTTTTTCTAGCTAGTCCCATCTCCACAGATAAGGTTTAAAGAATGGGAATAAAATTGGACTTACCTTTCCATTTTCCAAACTCCGCTAAAGGCTTAAATCGAAGAGTGATAAACTCAAAATGAAAGTCTTTTCTTTCCCTTTCTTGCATTGCCTTTGAATGCCTTTTTGGTTTCTCCACTTTACTATAACCATGCACCATATCGGTCATTTCTTTCTCAGATTTCCAAATTGAAAAGGTTGAGACTGTGTTAGGGAATTTAACTGAGGCTAAGGAGAGAGTAGTTCCTGGGTGCTCTTTGACAAGCTTCTCGACGGGTTTTCCCCAATGTATAAATCTAGGAACTGCCAGAGGTTTCATTCTTGCTATTGTAACAGCAACAACAGGAGAATTTGGACTTTCTAATTGGTCTTTTTCATTTGGTAAATTAAATCCGCTAAACTTTCCCCATTCTCTAATAAAAGACAAACGCACATGCCAACCTTTTGCTAAAGTTCTTCCAAAATTGTCTTGTTTTAAATAGGATTCAAGTGCATTTTCATTTTTCCATTGTATAAAGACAGCAACTTGTCCTATCAAAATTCTAGAAGGTGAAAAGATGGAAGAACCTAAAGTCATTGTAGTCATGTATTCGGAATGAACAAGTCCTTTAGTGTCTTTGGAAATTGGACTTGAGAATATCCTCCTTACTGCTTCAAAAAATGGAAGTTCGATTAAATGATAAGAGAATATGCTCACTTTGTTTTTATTTGAATTGCTAGTTCTTTAGGTTTCTTTAAATTATATACAACGTTATAAATATGTGTCGTAGCAAAGCAAAATGTTACCAAGCCATCGACTTATTCTGCGTTGATTTTATAACTTTTTCATCATAAAATTTTTACGCCAAAGCAAATATTTGAGAACCATCAAATTTATTACTATAACTTGCTATGATATATACTTGGTATTGTAACCAGTTTTAATTTATTATTGAGTTATAAATTTCATCTTTAAAGTTTTCCTTTTGAATATCAATACTCATTTTTTTTGCATTGTCCTTGTACTTCTTATTGCTGATAAGATCAATTATTTTTGGTTCGAGATTATTGATTGTTATTTTACTAATATCAATCCCCAAAGGTCCAACTCCTTTTTGGTGAATAATTTTATTCCAAACATACTGGTCAATTATATGGGGAATGATCAAATTGGCACAGCCATATTTCAATGCCATGTGTGTTGTCCCAGAACCACCGTGATGGATAACTGAATGCGCTTTTGGAAAAATCCAATCATAAGGGATGTTTTCCATAAAATGAATTAGGGGATTGGGGTAATTTTTAGGACGAATAATACCTCCTGCACAGGTATTGATAATAGCAGCGATTTTATTGCTTTCAAGAATTTTAAGTATCGTTTCTGTTTTCTTTTCAGGACAATCATTAATCATACTGCCAAAAGTTATGAAAACGAATTTAGAATGCTGCTGCAAGAAATTGTCTAATTCAATTGATGGAGTCCAATTTCTTGTTTTATCTCTTTCCTGAAATCCTAAAACTTTTAGGTTAGCGTTCCAATATTCAGGTCTTTGAAAAAGAGAAGGTGATATGGTGTATATAACACTGTTGTCTAAAAATGCTTTTTTGATTTTTTTGGCAGTTGCTCTTCTATCTTTGTTTGCTAGCCATTTTTGAGAATATGTTACGCTTTTAACTAGACCAAAGTTGACTAATCTATAGGTTAATTTATTAATAAATTTTCCGAAATTTTTGTGAAAAATAATGTGAGGGTGATCTTTCACATAATGCATATATGGTACTGGGCTAATTAGGGTAGTTTTTCCTTTGTTTTCTATACTCCAAAGTAAGAGCATGTTTAAACTAAATTTTCGGATAATTTTTTTGTTAAAAAGCTGGATAGTCTAAACTTTGTAGTTGACTAAAACAACAATGTTTATGCAATCTAAATATAACAGATTAACTACCCAGCAATGGGAATATATGGAATTATTTTTACCTAAGAAAACCCGGGGGCATTATAAACTACGGGATATTGTAGACGCTATTTTATGGCAACTCCGTACAGGTACTCAGTGGCGTAACCTCCCGGATAGTTTTCCAAAATGGCAAAGTGTATACTATTACTTTCGCAAATGGCAAAAAGATGGGACACAAGAGAGATTAAATATTGAGCTTAACAAAATGGAGCGGAACCGACAAGGGAAAGAACCAACACCTAGCTTGTTATCCATTGATAGTCAATCCATAAAGTCCGGTCCTTTTACAAGTATGTCAAAAGGGGTTGACGGTAATAAAAAGGTAAATGGCCGTAAACGTCACGTAATTACTGATACGTTAGGTTTAGTTTGGGGGGTTGTTGTAGGGGCTGCCAATGAAGCTGATGGGGTAGTAGCCAACAAAGTTGTGGAACCTTTATTAGGGTACCTGGATAGGATGGAAAAAATAGTAGCTGATCATGCCTACAAAACAATATTTAAGAGGTGGGCTGAAGAAAATGTAATTGGACTTGAGGTAAAGATATCATCAACTCCCCCATCCACAAAAGGTTTTGTTCCCTTGAAGTGGAGATGGGTAACTGAAAGGACTTTCGGTATCTTCAACTTCTTCAGAAGACTCGATAAAGACTATGAAAAAACGAAGGAAAGTCAAGAATCTTGGGTATTATGGCAGAATTGTCAAATCATTCTCAATAGAATAAGGTAATTTATAAGAATCTTATTTAAACATGCTCTAAAGGATATATTGCTTTTGAATGATGGATAATTCTATCGGGTTTTTGCGCTTCTATAAAGCTTTCGTGTTTTTTTATTATTTCTTCATTTGCTTTTGGTTGCATAGAAATGAGTTTACGATATGCTTTTAGTTTTTTTATTCCAAATTTCCCTCCACTCATTGCAATTCTACCTGCAGAACTATCTAATAATTCGATAAACTTTGATCCCAAAGAAGCAAATTCAAATCCAGAATCTATAGCAAGATGTCTAAACTGTTCAGGAAAAAGACAAATAACTTGATGTCCATGTGCTTTTAATATTTCACCAATTGCTAAGAATGGCTCCATATCTCCTCGAGTACCTATGGATGTTAAAATTATTTTCATTCAATTGGTTACAACGTTTTGTATAAAATTCGTTTTAATGCATTTTTACACTTTGTGCTTGTTGCACAAGATAGTAAAAAGCTAACATTGGTTTAATATGTTTAGTTGATAGATTTCTTATCTTGAAGTATGCAAGGCAAGAAAATATATCAGGAGAAGTTGTTCAGTAATTTCCAGCTTAGTAACCGTGTTGGCAAAGGTAATTTCTACCGCAGGCTCAAAGAGGCTTTGGACCTGGACTATTTATACAATCTTACTTCAAAGTTTTATGGTTCTAGCGGTCAAAAAAGTATTGATCCAGTTGTTTTCTTCAAACTCTGTTTGGTAGGTTATCTGGAGAATATCATAAGTGACCGCAAGCTTATTGATCACTGCAGTATGCGACTGGATATTCTTTATTTTTTAGGGTATGATATTGATGAAGAACTTCCTTGGCATTCGACTATCTCGAGAACACGTCAGTTATTTCCGGAGTCCATATTTGAAGAGGTTTTTACTAAAGTACTTGAATTATGTGTGGAAAAAGGTATGGTCAGTGGTCACACCCAAGCTATTGACAGCGCCCCTGTAAAAGCCAATGCCTCCATGGATAGTTTAGAGCTTAAAGTCCCAAGCCAAGATCTGGATGCCCACCTGGCAGAAGTACGCCATATCAGCAAAAGGGATAAACAAACCTTCAGAAAAGCAAAGCAGGATAAATCCAGTAAAGACCAAAGAATCATTACTGCTAATGAGAAAGAACTGCAAGGAATCACTTCCAGGAACAAAAGATGGTCAAAAGATCAGGATCAGCGCCCGGGAGCTGGAAACAAAGGAAGTCGTTATACGAGCAATAAAACTCATTACAGCCCCACAGATCCGGATGCAAGGATCAATGTTAAGCCAGGTAAGGCCAGAAAACTGAACTATTTAAGCCAACTCAGCGTAGATACAAACAACCACGTCATTACCGATATAAAAGCTTACCATGCAGACGGCAAGGATAACCAGCAACTACCTGATATTGTAAAGCGCTTACAAAGGCGGTTATGGAAGCAAGGTATGATTTAGGAAAACTGTGTAGCTGATACCGGTTATAGTAGTGGAGAGAACTATGCATTTTTGGAAAGTCAAGGTATAAAAAGTTTTATACCGCCTCACGGCACCTATAAGGGTGGTCCGGATGGTTTTCAGTATATAGAAACAGAAGATCATTATCTGTGTCCCAAAGGAAACGTAATCCCATTTACCAAAGAGTTTTTAGATCATAGAACCAAAACCAGAAAGAAGGTATACAGGGCCAGTAAAAAGATATGTACCGGTTGTCCACTGCGTAAAGAATGCCTAAAGAGCAGTCAGGAGAAACGAATAACGGTTACTTATTACCGGGCGGAATATGAGCGTAACATAGCTAGAGTAAACAGTAAACAGGGGCGCTATATGAAAGCCAAACGGCAGAGTACTGTGGAGCCGGTATTTGGGACTCTTACCCAATTTATGGGGCTTCGAAAAATTAATACTATTGGAATCCAGCAAGCAAACAAGATTATGCACATGGCTGCTATTGCTTATAACTTAAAGAAATACCTGAAATTCACCAAGAAAAACCCAATAAGTAAAGTGGGAGTCTATTTAGCCCATAATTTTTCGATTAAAATGCCTTTTAAGGCATAAAATAAGCAATTTAGCGCTAGTTGTATTGAGGTAGTTATGAATATATGCTTTTAGAAAATCAGGGCTTAAACTCAAGATTATTGATTATCCTTTGACTTTTTAGGGGCTTGTGCAACGGTTACCATTGTTGTGTACCGTTTTTTTAGCTTTGGTTTGGGTAATGTTGCAATAGCTTCTCCTGCGCCAACATAAAGAGGTAAACCTAGAAGGTTTGGTTGACTAAAATGTGTGGGATTGGGAAATTTAAAGCCATTCAAGTTTTTAGAAGCTACGAAAAAAACCCTTCTTCTTTTTTGAGGTGTTCCATAATCTGCTGAATTTAATTCTTTATGAATTACTTCGTAGCCAATATCAGAATAGGACTTTTTGATAAGTTCAATCATGTTTGCAGATTTAACTTGTGTTAAGCCATAAACATTTTCCATAACCACCATTTTGGGCTGTAAGTTTTTAACCTGTAAGATAAAGTCCGAATATAGTTTCCCCAGAGGGTCTTTTGTTGCTTTTTGTTTACCAGCAACGCTAAAAGGTTGGCATGGTGGTCCTCCAATAACAATATCGGGATTGGATCCAATGGCAAGTTTTACTTCTTCACTTGATAATTCCCTGATATCCTCTCTTAGGAAATTCCAGTTTGGACGATTTGAATTTATGGTCATTTCTGACCATTTTTCTATATCAGAAGTGAAAAGAGTCTCAAAATTCAGGATATCGTCAGATGCTTTTTCAAACCCAATATCAAGCCCTCCAGCACCACTAAAAAATGATGCAATTTTCATATTTCCAGAATAATTGGAACTTATAAGGAATTCTTTAACAGATGTAGCTACTGCTTTCGCTAAATTAATTGGTACTGCATTTCCTATCTGCTTTTGAACTTGACCCAATGTGCCACAAAATTCCCAATCTATAGGAAAGTCTTGAAGACAAGCCGCTTCCCTAGGAGTTATATATCGGTCTTCAGTTGGATGAACAAATTTATTGAATATATATGCGGTTACAGTTAATGATGGTATCGCGTTCTCTAATCTATAAAGACGCATATTTGGACCGCCAGTTTTTTTATCTCCCTTTCGAATAAAGCTTTCGTGTTGAAGATATTCTGGTAAATCTCCCATTTTACCACCTTCTTTTAGGTGTTTGAAACGCTCCAAAACAATGCCTGAATATTCACGAGTTATATGGTTAGTCATTACTTGTTTCATTTATCTCAATATTGGAGAGTCCAAAGTTATTAAATGGTCAAAAATATACTTCAGATTATCTTTTTTAATATATTCAAAATCATCATTTTTTTCTAGACTATTTTCCGTACTCCATAATAGTTCGATAAACGGGTCAACATAATCTTTTCTATGTCTATAAGCTGGTAAATTAGAAATAAGAGCGGTCTCTATATTTGGATTGTCTTTGTTAATCACTCCCAACTTCAATACCTGATAAATACCTTTTTTGATATCATCTGTTCGATCCATTCCAGCACTAGTCTTACTGTCACTAATAGATTCTTTTTGAGGCCAACCATCACGCTCTTTTGCTATTTTAGGTGGGCCACCAGAAGCATTTGCTAAATAGTAAAAAGGTGAATTTCTATCCTTATTTTCATAGGCTAGTCTAGCTTTATTCCAAATATTTGACATGCTAATGATTCTTTCTTTATTTGCATTATTTGTAAGAAAGTCTGCAACAGGTTGGAATGGCCAATTGTCTGATTTGACTGTGCCTAAGGGAATTGCTTCTCCGTTATGCATATAAATTGCTGATTCTAGTTCTCTGAACTGTGAAGAAGTTAAAGTACAAGGCAAATGTTTATCACTAGCTTGATTTGATTTCACTAATAATGGAAAAGTTAGTAAAGGTGCTGATTTCACTTCTGCAAGTATTGTTTTCCCATCTTTATGCACTAATCGTGCATCAGCTGTTTCAGTTCCTCCAATACTGTATACTTCCGTAAATTCATCAAAAAGAATTTCAACGAATTTCAATATCATTTCACTACTCAGTTTACCCAATGCTCCTGATTGAGGCTTTGTTGCTTTTTGATATTGCCAAGTTCCATTTTTTTCGTAGCATGGACTACATAAATTGATAAAACCTATATGGCTATTAAATCCGCTTGGACAAGATGGACATGTCTGTAAATGACGTTCTAAGCCCGAGGTACTGTCAATATATGCTAATGACATACAAAGATCGAATACAAAAGCTCGATATTCTTTTGGTTGTTCCTTTAGCCAATTAATTATTCTAATAGCATCCATTTTCCATGGATAGTCAATAAGTGGTTCTTTTATATTGTATTCTTTCATGTTTTTCAAATGGTACACAACGGATCGGTGATATGGAGCGGACGCAGCGATAGCAAGTCTGATCTCATATCACTTGTTATCTGTCGTAACTCTTTCACTGTTTTGCTTATATAATGTTTCTAATAACGGACTTAAATGTTTACAGTTTTCAAAATTATGTTCATCTAATTCCATCCAATAGAATATAGTAAATTGATGTATTTCAAAGTCTCTATGTAATTTTTCTTCTGAACTAGTCCAACATTTCCTTAGTTGCCCTTCATTAGGTTGATCAACAATAGCCTGAAGAATCATTTCCATTAAAACAAATTTAATGTTGTCATCATTTGTTTTATCATATTCATTTAGGTAGTTGTTTATTTCATTTGGCTTTGAATAAATATATGATCAATCTTGAAATCCATATTTAGTAGGTTTATCAAATTTTGCTACAATAGTTTCCATTGCTTTTGTTGTACTAAATCTGTATTTTGGTTTTTCGAGTTTCATTGAAGTTTATTCTGTATTTAATAACTCACCAAGCCTTTCAACTATTTCATCTATGCTATATATTGATGAGTTTAAAGCTACTTTATCTGCAAGTGTTGGACTATAACTAACAACTTCATTCTTACTTACTTTATGCCAAATTGGTAATATTACTTTTATGCCTTCCATTTCTTTGGTCACCAATCCATCAAGTTCATATTGAGTCCAGTTTTTCTTAAAGAATGAACTACTTAGAATTACTACTCCATATTTTGAATTAGAAAGACCTTTGTCAATTGATCTTCTTAAACTGTCTCCAACTTTTAATTCGAATTCGTCATACCAAACTTCAAGGTTTTTATTCTGCATGGCTTCAATTAATGGCTTAACAAAGTCTTCTTTATCTTCGCTTGCATGGGAGACAAAAAAATCGAATTCCTTGATTGCTGGTAGTTGGTCAAGTTCAAGTCTTGATTCTTTACTCCAATTAGAACTTGCTTTGTTCCACCTATGTTCGCTATCAAAGTTTTCAGATAGTCTTTTAGTATTTCCTAGTTCCCTTTGAAGTTTTTTTTGAAAATCTATTTGTTCTTTTTGCCTTTTATTCTCGAGTTTGGTTTGTTTGTCAAGTTCTTGTTTACTAAATCTTTCAATATCAGATTTAGTCCGATATATTTCTTCATTCTTACGAATTATTTTCCCTTCAATATCATTAGACTTTTTTTGATATTGTTGTCCTTGTTTTGTTTTAGTTTCAATTTGCTTCAACTTATTTGTTAATTGGGACATTGAAAGATTTTTCATTGAACTTTGAATACGTGTAATTTCGCCATTGATCCTTGTGATTTTTTGATTCTCAGTCAACTGCTGCTTTTCAAGATTGAGTTTTTCTTTTTGTAATCGGATTAGTTTTGATTCAGCACTTTTTAGTTGACTCATATTTCACTTTATTTTATGACAGATAACAACAATATAAAGGACATATATCCTTTATATTCCATGTATGTTTATCTACAAATCTAATGGATTTTTAATTAGCCTAAAACTATTCGCAGCTACTCGCGTATATATTTCCGTTGTTTTTGTACTACTATGTTCTAACAAGGTTTTAATATATATCAAGTCCGTTCCGTTCTCTAACAAGTGAGTGGCAAAAGAATGTCTAAGTAGTATGGAGTAATTCTTCTTTTAATACCAACTCTTGTGGCAAATCTACCGACAATTGCATCTATACTTTCTTGGGATAATTTGAACCATTAGGAGATTAAAAATAATAGATTGTTCAACTCAAATATTCTAAGATTTAATAGCTACAAAGTATAGTAGTATCTTAGCCAAACAATATTCAAATAGAGTTTATATATTTCAGTTAAGTAGAAAATAACAAATTTTACCTGTATGATAAAGCCAAAATTTTAGGAAGATTTGATAAGAATAAGGTTTTATTCTTCCTACATTCAAGTTATAAATGCGACAGTTTGGGTTTTGTTGATCAAAGTTGCGTATACCTCATTGGGTGTTTTATACCCGAACCTTTTCCTAGGCCTATTGTTTAAAATGTTTTCTACTTTCTCTACTGCTTCCTTAGTTATCTCTGCAAAGCTACTACCTTTTGGGAAATATTGTCTTATCAGCCCGTTGAGGTTTTCATTGGCACCCCTTTGCCAGCTATGGTAGGGTTTTGCAAAGTAGAAATCAATGTCAAGCTCCTCTGCTATTTCCCGGTGGTTTGCAAACTCCTTCCCGTTGTCACTGGTAATAGTTTTGATAAAGGGCTTCCAATCTTCCAGTAGTTCTTCCGTTTTCACCTGGACTTCTCGGGCTGATTTGTTTTCTATATGCCCCATCCTTAGCATTCCTGTAGCCCTATCGTTTATAGTGACAAGGGCACCTCTATGGTCTTTACCTATCACCAGGTCAATCTCAAGGTCACCTATCCTTTCTTTTTTGTCTACTACTGGGGGGCGTTCTGTTATGTCCTTTCTATTAGGGATGCACCCCCTACCTGCTTGCTTACCGCCTCTTTTCTGGTACTTCCTTCCCTGGTTACGCAAACAAAGGTATGCTTTCCCGCCTGCTTTCTTATCCTGCCATATAAACTGGTAGATACGTTCATGCGATACACAAGGGGTCCCCTCTAGCATAGCCCTTCCTTTGATCTGTTCCGGGCTAAGGTGGTCTTCAAGCCCATCACAAACCAACTTCTCCATAGAAGGGGTAAAAACCTTATGCTTTGCTTTATCCTTATGGCGTTTTTGGGCTTTTCTTTGGGCTAGCTCAGCATTGTACTTCCCATTTCGGTTGTCAACATTGCGTCCTACTTCCCTATATATAGTAGAGCGATCCCGACCCAACTGTTCTGCTATTTCCTTTTTAGGGGTTTTAAGTTCTAAAAGCGCTGATATTTTGTACCTTTCCTCCAGCGTTAAATGTTCCATATTCTTTAAGTTTTCCAACCCAAAGGTATGAGATTTTTCGCCGCCCCCACCATAGTTTTAGCCCTAGGGCTAAAACTATGGTGGGGGCTTTTTATCAACAGATAAACTGTTGCATTTATGTGTTGAATCTAAGCTTTGTAAATCCACTTATCAATATCAAAAGCAGATATTATTAAAAAATAAAATTCACCCTATATAAAATTATATATGATCTATAATCCATTCCTTAAGTTGATGGAAATTCCTAGGATCCACACCATGCCCTACAGGGAATTCGTTTAGCTTGGTATCTATACCTAGTTCCTTCAAGGTAACCGGAGCTTTACGTGCCCAGTCAATCGGAATTACCTGATCCACCGATCCGTGAGAGCAGTAAATATTTAACTTAGAGAAATCATTTTGCTTATAGCCTTCTTTTAGAATATCTTCATTTAAATACCCGCTGAGTGCCACTACATTTTTAACTTTTTCGGGATAAGAAAGTGCCACGGCATAACTTAAGATTGTACCTTGACTAAAACCCAAAAGGCTAATATTTTTTGGATCTACCTCATAAGCGGTAACGACTTCATCAATAAAACCAGCAATTTTATCCCTTGATTCGATGGCTTGCTGATCGTCGCTAAATTTTCCGTTGGTATTGTCAAAATAAATAGCATACCACGCATTACCAAAAGGTTGCATAGGGTAGGGAGCCCTAACCGAAATCACAAATAACTCCTCCGGTAACTCCGAAGCAAATGAAAATAAATCTTCTTCATTACTACCGTATCCATGCAATAAAATGAGGGTAGGAGTATTCGGATTTTTACGAACAGGTTCTTTAATAATATGATAAAGTGATAATTCTTTAGTTTGCATACTAAAATGTTAAGTTACGAAGGTAAACCATTTCTGAAAGTAAGAACCTACAATAGGAACTTCTGTTTGCTCTTCTCGGATAGCAGATAAAAGTCCGTAAACGATTAAAACAACAGAAAATATGTAAAACCCAAAATAGACCAGGCCAGAATGAAAGATTTCGGCCAAGGCGGTCAGTACGTAGAAAGTAATCCATAACCCTAAAGCTTGTCGGATATGAAAAGTAGCAAATTTGCTTTTGTCCGGGGGTTGGTTCATAAATAAGGAAATGATGGTACCAATAATTGTAATATAAGCTACGATGGCCGTAACTTTTCCCGGTTTACCATTATTTTTAGGTAAATTATTCTCTAGAGAACCCTTTGCATTCATTGATTAAGATTAATTTTTTGATTATGAATTATACCATAGACGTTACCCTTTCCCGGATACCCTAGAAAAGCACTATTTTTAGAAGTAGAAGCAATATGTTGCGTATCAAAAATAAAATTTCCATCTGGATTAAATAGACTTAGATCAGCTTTATTACCAACTTTAATAGTATGAACCGGAACTGTAAATATCCCTTTTCCCGAAGTTAAATAACGAATGGTGTTTTCTAAACTAAAATGATTATTTAGTACACTAAAGGCAGATTCCAGCCCAATCGTACCGTAAGAGGCATATTCAAACTCGGTTTTCTTTACTTCGATATCCATAGGTCGGTGGTCGCTGGTGATCATGTCAATTACTCCATCTTGCAAAGCTTGTTGCAGTGCCTCCAAATCTTCTTTTGTACGCAAGGGAGGTAAAACCTTGTAGCGGGTGTCATAACTTTTTAGCTTTTCATCCGTAAGGAACAGGTGGTGAACGGCCACACTACAAGTAACAGCTAAACCAGCTTCTTTAGCTTCTTTAATTAATGCTACACTTTTTTTAGTGGATATGGTTGGGATATGCAGTTTCCCTCCCGTATATTTTAAAATAGAAAGGTCTCTTTTAATTTGTAATTCTTCAGCAAGTGCTGGTATTCCTTTTAATCCCAGGTGGGTACTTTGATATCCCTCGTTCATGACTCCTTTACCCGCAATAGCTGGATCTGACGGAAATGATTGTACCAATCCACCAAAATTCTGGGTGTATAATAAAGCTAGTTTTAAAAGGTTTGGGTTGGTTACCGGACTATTGTAATCACCAAATGTTACTGCCCCCGCTTGATGCATATCGTATAGTTCTGCCAGGTCATCCCCTTTTAACTTCATCGTCATGGCACCTATAGGTAATATAGTCACGGCTTTATCCGCACAGTAATTTTTTAAATAAGCAACTGCTCCGCTATGATCTGTAACCGGTAAGGTATCCGGTTGTAAAGCAATATGCGTAAATCCGCTTTGCGCAGCGACCTGCAAACCATTCTCTAGAGTCTCACGTTCTTCATACCCGGGTTCCCCGAAGCTTACACTACTATCAAACCATCCCTGCGAAATATGCAAATTAGGTAGTTCTATACTCGGTATATCCGAAGCTACGGTAATATCAGTTGCAATTTCTGTAAAAACGCCATTTTCAATAAGAAGATCCGTTGTTTTACCATGATGCGGAGATGAAGTATCAATAACCGTCGCTTTTTTCAGATGTACTTTCATGGCAAAAATTTTAATAATACTATCTCCAGGAATAAAAATAGCAGTGCAAAAATAACAAACCATTTCCAAAGATCCTTTACTTCAAAATCTTGTTTTAATTTATCAAATAACGTACTGATTTCCGTAAAATAGGTTTGGTTTTGTAGGTCTTCCGGTTTATAATAATTCAGGTAACTCTCTTTTGCATTATAATTATAAGCCAGGTATTGCAAGGTTTGATCTCTTAGCGTTGCAGAATAGATACCGGCTTTCTCAGGATTTTCCTGAGTGGTAATTTTAATTTTATTAGAAAAAGATTGTTGTAAAGGAATTATTTCTTCATCTTCAGTTCGCAATCTAATAGTTTCTTCTCCTTGGCTTGCCACCGGAAGGTCATAACTGTTTTTTTGTCCGATGGTATAGTAAATAGCCCCTATTTGTAAACTTTGCTTAGCCATATTATAAAAAGTAGGAACAATCAAGGGTGAATTCTGAAAATTAGAATTGTCAGAAGATAACGAGGCGGTAAAAATATAAGCTTTCTTACTTTCAAAAAGAAAAGGTTGTTTTCCGTTGTAATACAAAATACCATTGGTAGCAGGGGTTTGAAAATATGACGTAACCTGGGGATATTGAAAGTTGGAGACTTCTTTATTAAAAACGCCTTGGTACAAGGGATGCTCAAAGTTAATAGCGGTTATTTTCTGAATGTCATCCACCTTTTGTAAAAATGGAGTAGGGGTAAGGTTGGATAAAAGCGCGTTATAACTAGACATATTACCCTGGGAAGAAGGTATAAAACAAAAATGACCCCCTTGCGCAATAAAATTTACTATTGCATTACTTAAAGAAACCGGGATTTCTTCCAGCGAATTACAAATTAAAAAATTGGTGTCGCTTAATAAATTATAATTAAAGTTTTCTAAGCTTTGATTAGTAAATAAAAATTCATCTTCCGTAAAAATCTTTTGTAAAAAAGCACTGTCATCATTAGAAATAGCAACCACCTTAATTTTATCAGTGGGATTAATAGTAAAGTAAAAAGAATTATCAAACCTAAGGTAATTATCCTCGATTTCTACTTTTCCTTTTATTTGCTGATTTTCTTCAATTTTAAATTGAGCGATACTTTTGCGCTGCGTATTAAAGGTAAGCGTTGTTTTTCCAATTAATTGAAGCTCATTATACACTGCAACCGGGGTGGTTTCAGGTACCTTACCAGTTGCAGAAACTACCACATTTAGAAATAGTTCCCGTTGCTTATTATGAGAGAGATACATACTGTCAATACTCTTATTTGCCTTAACCTGTGGTTGTAACTGAACCATGGATAGCTGAGAATTTGACAGGGTATCCTGCTTTGTAAAATCAGAATTTTTTTGAAAATCCGAAATGATTATCGTTTGTTTAACTGTATTCTTTTCTTTTGAAATACTGTTTTTTGCTTTTTGTAAAACCACGTTATACGGTAACTGTTCCGGGGTATACTGCGTATTTAATAGATCTTTTTTAATATCTGTTAAAGTAACTTCTTTATAAAGATTGTTGTTAGTAAAAAGTGTAAATTTTTGATCTTCTGGTAAGTAATTTAATAAATCCTGGGTAGCTTGTTGCAGTAAAGAACCCTTACTGCCTTTTGCCTGCATGCTAAAAGAATTATCCAGATAGATCACCATTTCTTTTTTTACATCCGGATTATGAACTGCTGAAAAATAGGGTTGTGCAAAAGCAAAAATAATAGAAGCTATAGCTAACATTCTGGCCAGTAAGGTCAGCCATTTTTTTATTTGCGAACTTTTACGGGTTTGTAATTTTACCTGTTGGAGTAAGCGAACGTTAGTAAATTCAACTTTTTTAAATTTTCTGAGTTGAAACAAATGAATTATAATCGGTATAAGTACGGCAAAGAGACCGTATAATAATTCAGGATGTTTGAATTGCATAAAAGACATTGATTACTCAAAGATAAAGATACTATATCTTTAAATAGTGATACGCTTCTTAAGATAAATTATAAAAGTTTTGGATATTTTTTGATTTAAGGTTGGCAAGTAATAGCCTTATCTATTCATACTTTTTTGGTAAATAATCATGACTACGGAACTTTATGATTAGAAAAAGGTAAGTAGAATATACCTGCCTTACCTACAATTTAAAAGCCTTTTATTACCTACGATTAAAGTGTAATAACATTCCAAGTTTTAATAAAAGTTAATGCTTTTAAAAGAAAAAAGCCGAATATCCCTATCCAGCTTTAAAGTCTACGTAATTAGTCTTGATTCTTGATTCTAGAAGCGATAGCGATCTTAAATCTCTACCAGACATCAATGATCTAAAATATATAATAACCTACAGAAACCTGAAAAATATTATTTTTTGAATCCACACCTTCTACGGAATCACTTAATCCGAAATTGTATCGGATCTGAGCAAAAAAGTCCGAAAATTCAACTCCCGCTCCAATAGCACCGCTAAGGTCAAAGTTTTCTAATTCGGGATTAGTAAAGTCATCAGCAATATTATCATTTACTAAAAATCCAAATTGGGGACCAGCTTCTATACTTACAATTCCGGCTACTTTGTATTTAAAAAGAATAGGAATATTTAAGTAATCCAGATCAAAGTCTTTTGCCCCTTGTGCAGAATATAATAATTCAGGTTGTACCGCAAACATACCCAACAAAGAAAATTGACTTACCAACCCGATGTGATATCCGGTTTTTGATTCAGTATCAGGTCCAAATTCACCATCATCCACATTAATCTGTGCAAAGTTTAATCCGCCTTTTACCCCAAATTTAAGGTCTTGTGCTTGCGCAAGATGGGTGCAGCTTATAAAAACCAACGTAACTAAAATAATTTTTTTCATAAGTTCATCTTTAAAGTGTTTTAGTAAATATAATAACTATAACCCTAAATAAAGGTTAAAGTTGGGGAGGGTTTCTACTACTGGTAATAGTTTATTTCCGGTTAATTCCGGTAAATACATTGACTTTTGGATCGAGTGGATTACCGCTGGTTCTTCTAAAACTTACTAGCTGTCCGGTATGATATAGGGCATCTGCCAGCTGTCCGTTAAGTAGGTTCCAAAGGGGGAACGGGTATAATTTCTCTTCTCGCTGAAAGTTCATTTGTACCTTTTGTATATCTTCTTCATTGAGAGAACTAAAGTTTTTGCTTGCTATTTCTAAATTAGTCAAAGTTAATTTCCTAAGCGTATTAAAATCATACTCAGAAGGAGGAAGCTTTGTTATGGGTTTATTCTCTGAGGTTTTTCGTATGGTTTCTGATTATTCATAAATATGAACAATGGTTTGAAAAGAACTTTGTGCTTCTTCTGAAGGTTGAAAAGCCAAATCCTCTTCCCTTAAGCCTTCAGTAGCCCAATAATACCGATAACCTAACCCGTCAATCATCCGGCTTATGACAGTACCGCTAGTATAGTTTTCAGGGGTATTGGGTATTTGAACGTAGGGGAGTGTATCTCCCGAAGTTTGTCCCATCAGTGATAGCGTTTTTGTAATTATCAGTATATAAAGTAGAATCCCTACCAGATACTTTAAAATCATACGTACTTTAAAAAGAGTAGAAAGGTAAGTAATTCTAAAAGAAGTTGGTGAACTAAACGCTATCTCTATTGAGAATAATAAAAGAGTAACTTAAATTGGCGACCTGCCCGTCTGCAGGTGGGTCTGGAATCTTTACCGAACACTAATAATTAAAAATCCTTAATCTTTAACATAGAAAAATCAAAAACCGTTTTTTCTCCGGGAATTGATGAAACTGAAATGGTTCCACCTAGATTTTCGACTAACTTCTTAACCGTCGATAAACCAATACCGTTTCCTTTATTTCCGTTTCTATCTGTAGTATTTGCGGTTTTAAATAATTCAAAAATCGTATCAATTTTATCTTTTGGGATGCCCATACCATTATCAGTAACCCTAAAGTAATAATTCTGAAAATCTTCGGTAAACTGAATATCTAATCGAATGGTATCTTTATCATTATATTTAATACTATTTCCAATAAGATTAAAAAAGATCTGTTTTAAAGCAGACTTGTTGCAGTATAAAGTCGGGTCAGATTGAGGGCAACGGGTATGCATATCCTGCTTTACCGCAAGCAGAATCAAAATATCTTTTAAAACATCATTCAGCTTAAAATATTCCGCACCTACCTGAGTCAGACTATCACTTTCATAATGATCGAGGATATCGTTGATGTAACTACTCATAGAAAAAGAAGATTCTTTAATATACCCGAAGTACTCCTTACTTTCTTCATCTAATCGGTCACCTAATTTTAACTTTAACAAATCAGAAGTGGTAATTACATTAGCTAACGGCATTTTAAGGTCATGAGAAATGACCCTGGCAAACTCTTTTAAAGATTCGTTTTTCTTTTCAAGTTCCAGTTGCATCCTTTCCAGATCCTTATTTTTACTATTTAATTCAAATAAAATAACGACTTGATGCGCTAACGAATGTAATGATTCCAGTTGTCTTTTAGACAGAATTTTAGTTTCGGAGTCAAGTACACACAGCGTACCTAATGCAAATCCATTTTTATCTATTAAAGGGATTCCTACATAAAACTTGATTTCCTCTTCTCCGGTAACAAAGGAATTTCTTTTAAAACGTTCATCCCTTGTTGCATCATGAACGATTAAAGGTTCCTCTGGGTGTAAAATATTATGTGCACAAAAAGAATGTTCTTTAGGGAGTTCACTGACTTCCAAACCATACCTGGACTTCACCCATTGACGATGCCGATCTACTAAACAGATCAAAGAAATTTTTACATCACATAAGTGAGCTGCCAGTTCTGTAATCTCGTCAAATTCAGTTTCCGGAGGAGTATCTAAAATGTGCAAGGAGTCAAGCGCATTTAATCGTAAATCTTCATGGATAGGTTCAGTTGGTATAATCATGGTAATGAAAGATTTAGCTTAACTTGCAAATCTTAAATAAAATTAACAAAAATTTATCCAAAAACCGAGCTTTATTCGATGTATTTTAGGCTTATACGGTAAACACCTCTTAAAAAAACATTTAATCTGTTAGTGTTTTCATAAATAATATTAAATCTTCTTCTTCTTTTGCGGTTAAGGCAAGTGGATCGGGAGGCAAGGTTTGATAAGGTTGATCAATACCAATTCCGGCCCCTCCGCCTTTTTTATAGAAAGTTACTACCTCTTCCAGTGTGGTATATACCCCGTTATGCATATACGGTGCGGTTTTTTCAGAGTTTCTCACAGTAGGTGTTTTAAAAAAATGTTTTCGTTCTTCGGTTTCAAAAACGTAATACCTGCCCAGGTCCGGACTGATTACCGCGTTTACAGTATCACTTTCTTTAGGTACTCCGATTAATTCCATCTCCGTTTCTTTATAGTTGGGTGGAACCGTTCCGTTATAAAGAGGAGGGAAGTGACAGGTAGCGCATTTTCCTTTTCCGTGAAAAACATTAAACCCGTTAATTTCCCTTTGACTAAGAGAATTTTCTTCACCTCTCATATTTCGATCCAGTTTGGAATTAAAAGGAGCCAAATCCCTGATGTAAGTAGCAATAGCATTACGTAATTGATGCTGACTTACCTTAGTATCTCCGTATACTTTTTTATACACCTCTTGATACGAATCGTCCCGGATAACTGTTTTTTCTAAAGTTTCCAAATCCGTATGAAACTCTTGTTCATTAGCTACTACAGACATAATTTGCCCTTCCAGGCTTCCGGCACGTTTATCGTAGAAAAAAGCTTGTTGTAATCCGGCATATAACAGCGTAGGACTATTACGGGTCAATCCTTTACTAATCTTTAAGCCGTCCGTAAAAGCAAGTTCCGGTTGATGGCAGGTAGCACAACTTATATTTTTTGAAGTGGAAAGATTGGTATCATAAAATAGCTTTTTACCTAATGCAATTTTCTCCGGAGATGAAGTACCTGTTTGTCTTTCGGCAAAAAAAGATTTGTTAAAGGTATCTTGTCCAAAAAGGGAAGTAGCATCATTTTGGATTGCCAGTGTAAACGGAAAGCTTACGTTCCAGTCCTTCACAGTACGGTTCCAAAGCTTCAATTGTGCATGGGTATGTTCTTTGATAAAATAATAGCGGTCAAAACTGTTAAACTCACCTTGAAGCGCCTCCTTTGTAGCCTTAATTTCAGCGATCCAATCCTGGTACAATTCTTCATTAGTAAAGTTTGATTTTAATAAAGAAAGATAGGTTTCTAGGCTTTGATATACTTCTTGTGCTTCGGTAAGCGAATTTTCTAAAACCGGGGAATCAAAACCGGTAATCCCTGTTAATGCTACTTGAACAAATGACTTACGTATCATCCAGAGTAAATGATATTCCTTTAAATGATCTAGCGATATATTATCGGCTACCAGGGCTAATCGTTTTGCGGTTAATTTTGCATGTTTTTCAACCTCTTCAGGTGTTGCCGTCTCATCGTAGAGCGTTTCTTCTAATACCTGGTATCCGCTCGGGTTGATCATCTTAATATCCGTTTTATCCTCTTCCTCTATTTTTAAAATATTGGGTTGATTTAAAAAAGTATAATTATCAATATCCAGAAATGACAGGAGTGGTTCTGTTTTTTTAAAAAGCATTCGGGACTGATAATAATAGTCTTTAGCATTCTCAGGATACAAGCTAATACTGTCCAGGTAATCTTCTGCCGTACCAAGATCAGCAACCAGCTGGTTTTGTAGTAGGGTAGTTACCGGAACTTCCTCTAATTTCTCTTGCTTTTTACAACCGATTTGGCATAAAAGTAAAAAGAGGGCAATATAAATACTGCCCTCTTTTATAAGACCTTTATGATTTTTCATAGTCTTTTATATTATTGAATTACCTATCGGTCTAAACCTTGTATTACAAACATCATACTTCCTTCTGCGCGACTATCGGCAAGGTTCGGATTAGCGTTTGGATCCGTAAAGGGTACTTCGTCTTCGCGTTCCCAACCGTGATTTTGCGTCATTAATAAGAAAGATTTATCCACTCCGGTTTCTTCAGAGATATCGATCATCCCGGTAATTTCCCAAATACGGTCTTCTGTTCCGTAACCTGCTGCCGCAGCTGCAATTTGATCACATTCTAACACAGTTTTTAAAGCCCTGGTATTTAAGTTGTATTGATACAGTCGGGAGTAGTGCGCTGCTTCTGGCTTAAAGTCTTGGATACCATTAGGGTCTTCTTGGATATACGCATAGTTTTCAGTAACCAGGATATTGTCAGGACTGTGAAATTCAATGGCTTTTCCACCTATTTTATCTCCGTCTAATACACAGGTTATTTTACCGGCAGCAGAAGGATCATTATCGTTCAACTCAACCTTATAGATACGTCCGGAACGGGTTCCTTTACCGATCAAACCGGGTTTATCACGACCAGTCACTGCAAAATAAACTTCTCGGTTTTGATCAGCAGTTCCTCTTCTCCAGTCTACATCTTCCAGGCGGGAAAAGCCCATCACTCCTTTTTCCTTGGCTTCAGCATCCAATAAGTCTATATTTCTTTCCGTAAGCTCTACAAATTCCATATCATAAGAAGTACCTTCTTCCATATCCATTTCATAAGTCACTCCTGGCGAAGTCACTTTTAAACCGTATAGTTTTCCGTTAACCAGGTCACCACGTCGTCCTACGTACATTCCTAATTGTCCGGAAGGGATTTCATTATCACTATTATCATCTCCAATAAAAACTACAGTTTTATCCGGATAGGCATTTTTACCGATAGCAACCGCATTTTCAGTAGACCATTGTCCCATAGCGGGCAACATTCTGGGAGTAGAGGCGTCATTTGCATCTTTAAATGGAAAAGTAGCAAAAACACCTTTGGAATTTCCACCCCATTCGCCACCAGAAAGGTAAAGTGGTCCAAAACCGTGTTCTTTACGGGTAATCATTGAACCTGAACATTGCGCAGTTTCTGCCGTAGCTACTGCATTTAAAATATATTCTCCTTTTACCGGTCTAAAGGTTTTATCCAGTTCAATACGAGCAATAGAATAATCAGCTTCCAGATTGTTGATAAGCGTAAAAGTACCATCCTGATTAGTTAATAGTCCGGCACCATCTGCCATAGATCCGTATACAAAATCAGGAATGTAAGTATCTTCTGAAGAAAGGATATTGTAAATTTTAATATCTTCAAATTCAGGAAACTTTTTTAGTACAACTGGCGATTTGGAATGGTTTTTAAATTCAACCTCAGATCCCTTAGGCGGATTACTAATACCATCATCATCCTGACAGGAAAAAATACCGGTACAGATTCCGGCGACAAGCAAACATTTCAAATAATTCATAGGTGTGTAAAATTTCGTTTGTTCAAAAGTAGAACAGATTTGGGGTTTATAGATTAAGGGTTTATTTTAAAAGTATTATGATACCATTAATAAAATGTAAGATATGTAAAAATATTGTTACATACGGGAATTATTATCTGTAGTGTTTTTTAGTATATTGACTTATAACAATTTTAAAGCACTTAAAAACAATGGTTTAAAATCAAAATTTTTCAAAAACGCCTAGACCGAATAAGGAAAAATCATATTTAACCGGATCATTTTTGTCCATTTTCCGTAATACTTTGTCTAGTTCGTTTACGGCCTTTAGATCATTTTGTTTTCGATGCAAAATGTTAAGTTTACGAGCCGTGTTTCCGGAATGAACATCTAGCGGACAGGATAGGATGGAAGCAGGAATTTTTTTCCAAATACCCAGGTCTACTCCTTTATCCGGTTGTCTGACCATCCAGCGTAAAAACATGTAAATTCGCTTAGCAGCTGAATTTTTTAACGGATCGCTTACATGCTTTTCGGTTCGTTTTAAATGAGGTGGCGTAAAAAATTCTTTTTTAAATTGATGTATAGCCTGATGTAGGTTGATGTCATTCCGGTAAGGTAAAAATACGGATTCTAAATCCGGGTAGGTACTATATATATGATGTAAGTTGGCAATAAACGTAAGTAAATCGGTACTGTTAAAGGTTCTATGTACAAAAGGGGCAAGCGTAGTTAGGTCTTTTTGAGAATGGTTCATAATAAAATCATATGGAGCCATTTCTAACAGGTTCATCAATCGATGTGCGTTATTCAAAATACTTTTTCGATTGCCCCAGGCAATCGTAGCTGTTAAAAACCCCGAAATTTCTTGATCTTCTTTTTTTGAAAACAAATGCGGAATCTGAACCGGGTCGGATTCTATAAATTTAGGTTGTTCGTAGAAGATTGCTTTCTCATCTAAAAATTCTTTGGTCTCCTTAAATGTCATACTTTCTGTACTAAGAAGCAATCATTCCGTCAACCATAGTAAGCTTACGGTCTGCCATAGCTGCCAGTTCTTTATTATGAGTAATAATTACAAAAGTTTGTCCAAACTTATCTCTAAGGTCAAAAAATAATTGATGTAAATTTTCAGCAGATTCACTATCCAGGTTACCGGAAGGTTCGTCGGCAAAAATTACTTTTGGGTTATTAATTAAGGCTCGTGCTACTGCGGTACGTTGCTGTTCTCCCCCCGACATTTCTTTGGGTTTATGATTCAGGCGATGCGATAACCCTAAATAAGCTAGCAATTCTTCAGCTTTTTCCTTAGCTTCCTGCTTGGGTACCTTTTTAATAAATGCAGGAATACAAACATTTTCCAAAGCCGTAAATTCCGGAAGTAGTTGATGAAATTGAAAAATAAAACCCAATTGTTCATTACGAAACCCTGCTAATTGTTTGGCCGATAATTTAGCTATTTCTACCTCGTTGATGAGCAGAGACGAATCTTTCTTCTTATCCACTTCGTCCAGGGTACCCAATATCTGTAACAAAGTAGTTTTTCCTGCCCCTGACGCACCTACGATAGAGACGATTTCGCTTTTATGAATTTCTATATCCACCCCTTTTAAAACATGAAGGTCCCCGTAATGTTTATGGATATTAGTAGCTTTAATCATACGATGGTTTTACAAATGTGAAAGTAGCTATAAATGTAGTAGCTTACAAACTGTGACTGCCATTGCTTACTAAGATATTGTTAAATGAATCCGTATACAATTGGGAATGTGTAATTTTAAATAAAATTGAAAATTATGATGAGTGAAAAAATAGAAACTGCAGTTTTAGCCGGAGGCTGTTTCTGGTGTACTGAGGCAGTTTTTCAACGTTTAAAAGGAGTACAAAGTGTGGTTTCGGGATATACTGGTGGAAATATTAAAAACCCGGCATATCGGGAAATTACTACGGGTAGAACCGGACATGCTGAAGCTATCTCAATAACCTATGATGCAAATCAGATATCATTTACGGAGTTATTAGAGGTTTTTTTTGCCACCCATGATCCCACGACCCTCAACCAACAAGGTGCGGATCGAGGTACTCAATACCGCAGTGCCATATTCTTTGGGAATATTGAACAAAAGCAGTTAGCAGAAGAATTTATACAGGATCTAGAAGATCAAAAGGTATTTGATAAACCTATCGTCACCGAAGTTACTCCACTCGGACCTTTTTACAAGGCAGAAGATTATCATCAGAACTACTATAACCAAAATAGTAGTCAGGGATATTGTCAGTTTGTAATCAATCCGAAAATAAATAAGTTGACTAATAAATTTACCGCCAAACTAAAAGAAACTGCTTAATTCAGAAAATAGCTTAGTTCACTTCCATATTATATATTAAAAGTAAAGAATGCCATACAGACAATTTGAAGAATACAACATACAAGTTACTGATGAGGTAAAAAGTAAATTTAAAGCCATTATTTCAGATTTAGGAGAAGATGTAAACCGGGAGGGAATTTTAAAGACCCCGGAACGTGCAGCTAAAGCAATGCAATTTTTGACGCAGGGTTATGACCAGGACGCCGCAGCTATTTTAAAAGGGGCTATGTTTGCAGAATCCTACGATGATATGGTGATCGTTAAAAACATAGAATTATACTCTTTATGTGAACATCATATGTTACCCTTTTTTGGAAAAGCACATATTGCCTACATCCCTAACGGACATATTGTCGGTTTAAGTAAGTTACCTCGTATTGTAGATGTTTTTGCAAGACGATTGCAAGTACAGGAAAGGCTAACCCATGATATTTTGGAATGTATTAATAATACCCTTAAACCCCAGGGGGTTGCTGTAGTAATTGAAGCTTCTCATATGTGTATGATGATGCGGGGAGTTCAAAAACAGAATTCTACCACCACCACTTCCGGATTCAGGGGGCAATTTGAAAAAATAGAAACTCGTACCGAATTTTTACGTTTAATTTCTGCTGATTTATCCAATTAATTTTTGGAATACTGTTTGTTAATCCTTTAGGGTATGGTTAAAATTATTTTAATTCATATAAATCAATCTCATCTCTAACCCTTCCCAAGGAGAAGGTAGCTAGAAGTCCTTTCCTTTGGAAAGGATTTATGATAGGATAGATAGCTGTAAATAAAATAGTTGGGTTCAATTTGATATATCAACGCTATTGTAACCTAGAACCATTAGTCTTGATTATTGGTTCTAGAAGCGATAGCGGCCTGCCCGTCCGCAGACGGGTCTTGAATCTTTACCGGACACTAATGTTTGTTAATTACAATTTAAAATTTAAGAACATGCAGGCAAAATATAAAAAACTAGGATTAAGTATCATTTTTGACGCACTGGGAATGGCAACTTTTGCTATCCCTTTTGTAGGAGATTTTGGTGATATTGTATGGGCACCCGTAGCAGGTTGGCTAATGACCCGGATGTATAAGGGCATGGCCGGTAAAGCAGCGGGAATCATTGCTTTTATTGAAGAAGCCTTACCTTTTACGGATGTAATTCCTACCTTTACTTTAATGTGGTTATATACCTATGTTTATAAAAATGAAGAGGCTCCGGTAGAAAATACTATTGAAGTAGATTCCTTATAATTGCGATTAGGTTATTTATCAACCAGTTCAATTTGGTGCGGACTGGTTTTTGGTATTCTACGGATCACACCTCTTGCTTCTAAATCCAGTTTAACCGTTACTAAATACCATCCAACTTTTCCGTCAAAAGTTGGAGTCAGTTCGTTTATGGCTCTAGTATTTAAATCCTGATAGGTTAAGGTACCTTCTTTTTTGAGTATCGAAATAATATACTTTTTAATTATCTCATATTTAGCAAGTGCGATATTTACTCCTTTTTTACCGTCAGGGTGTAGTGTAAGTATTTTTTCTGACATCTTGATACTTCTTTAATAATAGTAAATGTAAAAAAAATTACTCTTTTATAAAACGTGCAAACCCCATTCGTTTTAGCATCCTCTTTTCAAAATTCCAGAAAAAACGAAATTGTCCAAACAACCACCCTATAAAAATAAGTAATACCTGATACACCGGGAAAATAATTAAAATACGTACAGGCCAGTACAACCAGGGGTTTGTATTCTCAGGGGTGAGTCCAACAGAATGGAGCAATGGATCTGATAAGCGAGCGGCAGTAGAACCCGTAATGGCAAATACAATAAAGATGGCTATCAGTTCCCATCTTCGGTTTACCTTCCACTTTTTAGCCAACGGCTTAAATATAAGTAAAGTGATTTGTAATAATACAAAAGCTATGATTAGAGTTATTGCAGTTGCTACTATATTTTCTAAAGTATTAGTTAATTTCATATCAATTAACTTTAATAATCCCCGTCCTATCAAGTATCCGGAAAGTAGCAATCCTAAAATACCTAAAAACGGAAAAATTAATTGCCAGGTTTGGGTAATCTCCCAGCGCTCTTTAAACTTCTGCATACAACAAATTTAAGATATAGAAATTCATCTTCAAAATCCTACACCACGAGACCTGAAAAATCTTTGACCTAATCGCTGTTCCATATATAAAAAGTAGTGATATAGCAGATAATCTACCTCATAGCCGTAGTCAATTTGAGACTGGTAGTCTATTTGTTGTTGATAAATCTGAGGATCGAACCGATTGGGTTGTATGACACGCTGATTGTATTCCTGAACGTATTGTATATTACGGGTACGTAAAAAAGTTTTCCCGTAGTATCCTCTTGGACGTTGGGTTACCAACCATCCGTTAAATCCGGGTTCGATAATAATAATCTCATACTCCAGGCTATCATTAGCAATACGTAAAGTATCTGACAGTGTATTTTGAGAAGTATTATCAGATACAGCTGTATTTCTAGTAGTAGTACAAGCGATAACGATCAATAGTATAAGAATATAGAAATATTGCTTCATAACAGACAAGATAGTAAATACCACTTGTTTATATGGATGTTAATGAATAAGGATATTAATAAATGGGATAAAATAGGAGAGTGGTAGTCGGAGTAACTGGATTACTTATATTAAGTCTAAAAATTAATTTCACAAATTTTAATCATTTTCTGATTTGGCTTTTGAAAATGCGAAAACATTTTCCAGAAAGCCACTTTTCTCTCTTCTAATGAATGAAGAAAACGGTTGTGTGAGATCTTTTTTCTCATAAACCACCATGCTCTCTCTACAGGGTTGAGTTCCGGACTATACGGGGGCAAGTATACGATCTCAAGTTTTGGGTGTTTCTTTAACCATACTTTTAGTAATTTTGCATGGTGAAACTTTACGTTATCCACTACCATAATAATCTTAGTGTGTTTTCTATAGATGTGCATTATTTTTTTCAAGTGCTTTTTAAAACTTTGATAGTTCCCCCTTTGATGAAAGGTAACGGTAATTTGCCCGGTCTCAAAATTGTAACTCCCCATAGCTGTCTGGCGTTCCCTTTTTCTTTGTTTGCAGATTGTTTTAGGTTGCTTGCCCTTAGGTGACCATTGATAACTTACAGTGGCAATGTTTGACAGGGAGAACTCATCTTCAAACAAAAGTACCGTGTCAGCAGGACTCTCCAAGAGTTTTTTTTAACTCCTCTTTGAACTCCCCTTGTTTCTCAAGATCAGCTTCCGGATAGATGCCTTTCGATTTCTGATAGCTAAAGCCAAGGCCCTTTAATATATTATAGATCTGAGCCCGTTTGTAGCTAACCCCCATATGTTTCTCAATCCAATCAATAAGTAAAGGACCGTTCCAGGTAGCTGAGTTGTACCCGTAATCCTCCGGGGTTGCCTCTAGAATTAATTGGCTCAACTCCGTTTTTTGATCCTCTGTAAGCTTTGGTTTGCGCCCTCTACCTGTTTTATCCTTTAGCCCTTCAATACCTTCTTTTTCAAACCTGGATACCCAGTTTAAAATTTGCTTAAAACTTGTGTTGTACAACGCCTCTAGTTCCCGGCTTGGCTTTCCTAAAGAAACTTGGTAAACGGCATACAAGCGTAAACCTATTTTGTATTTATCCTCGTTGTTGAAAAGTGCCTTTATTTGATCCGGTGTATAACCAGACACTTTACGTGTAGATCTACCCATATGTTTTTAACAAAGATAAACCTTTTTTGTGTAATAAAATATTAGACTTTATATAATAATACTCCCTATCATCCTGCTTTATTTTACAAAAAACAATAGCCCGTCAAAAACGGGCTATTAATGTATTATTAGTTTCTATGCGAAACATCGATAAATTATCTTTAGATGTAATAATTAGTGTCCGGTTAAGATATATAAAAGTTTATTAAGCATAGTAAAATAAGGTGATTCCAAACTAAAAAGTATTCAGAGGTTGCTTTTTTACTTTTTTAAAGTAATTTATTTATTTGACATGAATTATTTATAATATTGATTTTCAATAGTATAATATTCAGTCTTGAGTCTTGATTCTAGAAGCGATAGCGATCTTGAATCTTTGCCGGACATGAATGATAAAACATATCTAAATTCCACAAAATTATAGAGGTAAAGAAACAGTATTACTTTCCAAAAAGTCCTCCTAGCATTCCACCAATACCGTCACCCTTACCTTTGTTAGAACCCAGTACCATACCAGCTACATCGTCTAGCACACTTCCATCTCCGTCAGCATCAATTAAAGAAGTGATCAGGCTTTGGTTTTCATTAGGTTGTCCGCCTAGCATACTTCCTAGCAAAGTAGTTAAACCACTTGCGCTATTAACCGATCCTTGTTGGGTTTGTTTACCGATTACTCCCATTAATAACGGAGCAGCAACTTTAAGGATTTGTGAGATAGCTCCAGTGTCCATACCAGACTTGGCACTCAAAGTACTTTCTACCGCAGATTGTTTGTTTCCTAAGATATGCCCTAAAATCCCGGCACCATCGTTAGTTACGCTTTCATCAACACCACCATCAAATAAACCTCCCAGATTGTCCAGAATACTTCCGTTATGTTTATTAGATAAAGCACTCATCAATCCCTGAGCTCCTTCCGGAGTGGAAGCATTTTTTTTCATGGCTGCCATTAAAACAGGCATAGCCATACTTAATACGCCTGCTGTTTTTTCTTCGGGCTGATGGGTCTGTTTGCTTACCCCACTGATCATTTGTTTTCCTAAATCACTATTTAATAAGTCTAGTAATCCTGCCATTTGTTTAATTTTAATGTGAGTCTACAAGATACATTTTTAATTTTAAAATAGAAACCATGTTCTTGCAGCTTGCTTTTGTTATTTTAAAATAGAAATAATTTGATCTGCCAATTCCTGACCAATACGATCCTGAGCTTCTCCGGTAGCCGCACCAATATGAGGTGTAAGGGATATTTTTGAATTCATCAATACTTTCATCGCCGGGGTAGGTTCATTTTCAAAAACATCTAATCCGGCAAAAGCTAATTTACCACTTTCTAAAGCTTCAACCAGAGCTACTTCATCAATAACTCCCCCACGAGCAGCATTAATCAATCCGGCACCCTCCTTCATTTGATCTAGTTCTTTCTTACCAATAACGTATTCTTTTTGAGCTGGAACATGTAAGGTTATAAAATCAGCATTCTTAAGTAGTTCTTCTTTAGAAACAGTTTTTAATTTAAATTGTACCGTTTGCCCGTCATAAAACTCAAGGGGAATCTCAACCTCTTCAATAAACGGATCAAAAACCAGTACTTTCATACCAACCCCTAGCGCTATTTTTGCAGTAGCTTGCCCGATCCTTCCGATTCCAATAATCCCAAGGGTTTTACCCCGCAGTTCAATTCCGCCGGCATAGGCTTTCTTTAGATTCTTAAATTTGGAGTCTCCTTCCAGTGGCATATTACGGTTAGCATCATGTAAAAAACGTACACTACCATATAGGTGGGCAAAAACCAACTCGGCTACAGAACCTGAAGATGCAGCTGGGGTATTAATTACTTTTATCCCTTTTTCTCTGGCATATTCTACGTCAATATTATCCATACCAACCCCGCCACGTCCGATAATTTTTAAGGAAGGACAATTATCAATAATATCTTTACGTACTTTAGTAGCACTACGTACCAGAAGTACGTTAATTTCGTTTTTATTTAAATAATCTACCAATTGGTCCTGTGCTACAGTAGTAGTAATTACTTCAAATCCGGCTTTTTCCAATGCATCAATTCCGCTTTGCGATACACCATCGTTTGCTAAAACTTTCATATTGTTTTGGTTATACAAAGTTGTCCTTTACTTATTATCAGACCGCTTTCTTTTTTTGGTTATTAAATTTTTATGCTTTTCGCTCCAGGTCACTCATCACGTCAACTAAGACGGCAACACTGTCCAGGTCCATGGCATTATACATGCTTGCCCGGTAACCTCCTACACTTCGATGTCCGTTGATACCGTTGATTCCAGCCTCTTTACACATTGCATCAAAGGATTCTTTTAAGTCTTCATTAGCTAATGTAAAAGTAGCACTCATGGTAGAGCGGTCTTCTTTAGCCGTAAATCCGTTAAATAAAGGATTTAAATCAATTTCAGAATAGATTAAATTCGCTTTTTTCTCATTACGTTCTTCAATACCGGTAATACCTCCCATTCCTTTTAACCAACGTAGTGTTAACATGGACACGTATACGGCAAATACAGGAGGCGTATTAAACATACTTCCTTTGCTAATATGTACGCTATAGTCCAGCATAGATGGTATTTTTCGGCTCACCTTACCTAAAAGGTCTTCTTTTACCACTACCAGGGTGGTACCAGCAGGACCCATATTCTTTTGCGCTCCCGCATAAATTAATCCGAACTTAGAAAAATCAAGCTGACGGGAAAAAATATCACTACTCATATCACAGGTCAGAGGAGCATCGGTTTCCGGAAAATCTTTAATCTGCGTTCCGAAAATAGTATTATTAGAAGTGCAATGTAAATAGTCCAAACCTTTAGGAATGTCGTATCCTTTAGGAATGTAATTGTAATTTTTATCTTTAGAGGATGCTACTTCAATCACTTCTCCAAAGAGTTTGGCCTCTTTAATTGCTTTATCACTCCAGGTACCGGTATTGATGTATCCAGCTTTGTTTTCCAGTAAATTGTAGGCAACCATTAAGAATTCCAGACTTGCCCCCCCTTGTAAAAATAGGGCCTTATAACCCTTTCCTTCTAATCCTAACAATTCTAATGCTAAGCTTCGGGCTTCTTCCATAATATCCACAAAATCCTTGCTACGATGCGAAATCTCCAAAACAGATAATCCCGAATTATTTAGGTCTAAAACAGCCTGGGAAGCTTCTTTAAAAACGGATTGTGGTAAAATACAGGGACCTGCGCTAAAATTGTGCTTTTTCATTAGAACTTTATTGTTTATTACTTAATTCTTTAAAGAATTCTTCCATTTTTGTGAAGACTTCAAAAACATGACAAAGGTGCTAATAATCTAAAAGAAAACAGAAGATTTTTAAAAAAATTACGCATTAATTTTTTTTAGGAAATTAATTACATCAATACCATCTGCGTAGTCATTTAAGGATGGTTGCTGGGTTTCTCCAAAGGCTACAGAAGGAATGGCGGGGATATCACTGACAATACATTGTAAGGAGTCTTGATTTTTTTCCAGGTCACGTTTTAGTTGCTCCGGATCATGGTAATACTCATAAAAAAGCGAAGCTATGGATGAACTCATACTAGTATCTTCTTTTAAAATTAAAAACCCATTCTCCAGGAGTTTAAAATTGCTCATTAAGTACACCGCCTTATTGTAGTCATAATTATTGGCATACTTCGCACTATCCATCAGATAATGGTAGTCGTAGATAGCAGTAAAAAAACGTTCAAAATTATACCCCTCTGGTACATATAGTTTAGAAACACTACGGCAACCCAAGCCGTAATATCTAAAAATATCTTCCCCTAATGCCTTCAATTGCTCGGTAGTTTCATTACCTGTTAAAATCGCAATTGAATTCCTGTTTTTCCTGATAATAGCAGGTTGATCCCTAAAATAATATTCAAAATAGCGAGCGGTGTTATTACTTCCGGTCGCTATAACCGCATCAATCCCAAGTAATCGATCTTTTGTCAATTCGATTCTTGTATCAAAAGCAGGTTGTATTTTTTTTAAATAATTACATATCAAGGGAAGCAACTGCATATCATCCGAAGATTGCTTTGCTTTTACCTTATTCCCAGTAATCAAAACACATAAAAAATCATGAAATCCAACCAGAGGAATATTTCCTGCCATAACAATACCGATAGTTTTTAGCTCCGATTCCTGTAAGTCATAAGGAACTAGCCAATCTCTCAGGTTTTCGCTGGTTAATAAATTTCCCCATTGAACAAGGGCGTATCTGATATTTTCTTCAGTAAACCAACCGTTTTGATGTATGGTGCTTTTAATAATAGTATCAAATTGGGTATAAAATTCATCATTATAAGGAATGTTGAGATCAGGTGCACTTATGGGTTGTTCAAACTGTCTTAAAAATGTTCCTAAAGCAGAAAAGGCCTCAATTCTCTCATTTAAAGTCATGGCTAATTTGTTTACTATCGGTTTAGGACTTATTTTTGCAATGCAAATTTAGAATAAAAAAAGCTATGGCAATTATAATCACTGATGAATGTATCAACTGCGGTGCTTGTGAACCGGAATGTCCTAATACTGCGATCTATGAAGGTGCTGATGACTGGCGTTATGCAGATGGTACGGAGCTTGAAGGAGACGTCGTATTGCCGGGGGGAAAGGCTGTAAATGCAGAAGAAGCCCAGGAACCGGTAAGTGATGAAATCTATTATATTGTACCCGATAAATGTACGGAGTGTAAAGGTTTTCATGAGGAGCCACAGTGCGCGGCGGTTTGCCCGGTAGATTGTTGTGTACCGGATGAAGATGTAGTGGAGAGTGAAGAATTTTTATTACAAAAACAAGCTTTTATGCATAAATCGTAAAGCTTGAATAACAAAAACTTAAGGCCTATCCAATCAGATAGGTTTTTTTGTTGGCTTACGTTAAATTTTACTATTTTAGTCGCTATAACCCAAATACTATTACGAATGCAAAAATTACTATTTTTTATAGGTTGTTTAATTTTATACACTGGTTCTTATGCACAGTATCGCTGGGAACTTTCCGGGGGTATTACAAATTCAAGTCTCAATCTCGAAAATACGGAAACGACTAGCGGTATCGGATACTATCTTAGTGCTGGTTACGGATATATTTCCGGGGTTCGGGCAAAGACAAGTATTGTTTTTTCTATTGAAGCTTTACAACGCAGTAGTGAATTAACAGAAGATTTAGTTTTAGCAGAAGGTATTGGTAATATTTCCAGAGGATCGGAGTTTACAGTGACACAATTTGGTTTTTCACCTAAATTCAGGTATTTATTCTTTACAGGTAAAGACCGTTTTCGGCCTTTTATAAATGTTGGACCTAGCTTACGTTTTACCGCTAATGCAGAACTAGGCGATACGGAACTGGAATCCGAAGCTTATGAACAATTAATGATAGGAGGGGTTTATGGGGTAGGATTTTCACAAATGATTGGAGAACAATTTGATATCTTTTTTGAAGCAGGTGCTATGAATGACTTTTTAGATAACTTGAACGACGTAAAAAGTAAGTTTTTTGATATCTATGCACGAATAGGGGTACGTTTCCGGATTTATGATGCCAGAAGATAAGACTAGTTCCGTTTTTAAAAAAGCTAAATAAATATAAACTGCCTCAATAGTTTTCTACTGAGGCAGTTTTATTTTAGAATAAATTTACATTTATAACTTATAAGTAAAAGTAATATTGAACAAAGTCCCTAACTGACTAAAATGATATCCGTCATAGGTCATTTGTGAATACCGTTGGTTAAAAGTGATTAAGTTAGAATTTACCATAAGTTGTGCAGGATCGTTTAAGATGGCAGTTCCTTCTGCATTTAAAGCTTTAAATTCCCATTCTGGTAAAATATCAAAAATATTATTTACATTTAATGAAACGCTAATCTTATCACTGGCATTTACACTAATTCCAAGATCCGTCACGATTTTAGGTATAAATTCCGTTTTTAAGTTTGTATCCAGTCCTTGTTGTCTAAAGGTAGTTTTACCGAAATACGTATTATTTAGACTCACCGCGAACTTACCAATACGATAATCGCCTCCCAGAATCCATTTGGTTTGAGGCCTGGAGGTAAAGAACAAAGCTTCTTGCGTCTCATTTACTACGGACTGACCAGCATTTTCAATTAACTCCGGATTATTAACTGCGCCTTCCCGTTCATTTTGAATGGTGTAATTACCGGAAAGGTTAAAACCAAGTGTACCGTTACCCAAGCCAATATTTCGATAACTTGCCACTACATCTACTCCGGATGTTCGTGTATCAATAGCATTAATAAAGAAGCTAATATCCGACAGGTTGTTATTTTGTAATACTTGGTCTAAAGGAGTATTACCAGCGTCTGTACTTTGTATTTCGGTACTTAGTACAATCCGGTCTTCTACTGCAATATTGTAGTAATCTGCTGTTAAACTAATGTTATTGTTAATTTTTGCTCCGATCCCTGCGGTGAAATTGGTAGATTTTTCAGCATCTAGTTTAGGAATGTCCAATAAATTAGCTTGCGGAGAAACGTTATTGATCAAACCACCCACCTGGATTCCAGAACCGGCAACAAAACTAAATTGTGCTTTTTGTGTAAAAATCTGGTGTAGGGTAGGGGCCCTGAATCCGGTAGATACCGAACTTCTTAAGGTTAACCGATCTTCAAAAAAACGGTAGCTAGAACTTACTTTCCATACAAAAGCTTCTCCGAAGTCACTATAATCTTCTAAACGTATCGTTCCGTTAACCAGCCATTGTTCTGTAATATCTGCGGAAAGATCAAAATATCCCCCGAAGTTGTACCGGGTAAACTTACCTGAATTTTCCGGACGGTTTCCGGAAAAAGAGTCGGCTCCGCCACCCTCATAAGAAGCTTCATCCCCTTCAAAAATTTCAAAAATTTCTGACCTGAATTCAGCACCAAAACCTATACTGACCTTGTCAGACAGTAGACGGGATATATCTATATTCCCTACGTTATGTTTAAAGGAAGTTCCCCCCGGATCAAAAGAAATCGGACTATTTTCACGGTATTTAAAACCTCCTCTGATAAGTTCAACCCCTTCATTGGCTTCGATAGTACCGTCTCCATCAAAGTCAAACGGGGTTAAGTCAATCGTACCGTTATTATTTATGTCTCCGATAAATGTATCCGGGTTCCGGGTGTCGCTTCGGTTATGGGTATTATTGACTTTGTAACTTTGTGAATTTCCTCCGGTAGTGTAGCTGACATCATATCTCCAGTTATTACGTTCAGTAATAAAACCAATCGTACCGTTATAATCATTCAGGTCCCCTTCAAAAGTAGGAAGATATCCTATATAAGATCCGCCAGGCCCATTAGGGAAGAAATCTGCGAGATATGGAAAATCTTCTTCCGTACGCCAATAGGGAGTTCTGTAGTTAGCAAAACTATTTACTTTTTTATACACGTAGGCAGCATTTACATAAACTTCAGTTGCATCACTTATTTGATAACCCCCGTTAATTAAAAATTTGGAAGCTGCGGTCTCAGGAGATCCGTTGATATTACCAGCATCCGGAAATAACGCAAGGAACTCTTGTACATCTGCAAGATCTGCCCCAAAATCGCCGGCTTCCCCCTGAGCATCCACCGTTCCCGGTCGGTTCGCCAGGTTCACCTTAGAAAAATCTACCGTATAATTTACAAATCCTTTATCATCATCACCGACAGTTACCCCATTTTGTATATTGATACCGTAATTTTCTCCGTCACCTTCAGATGTAAAGCCGGTTCTTAGGTTGATAGCACCTGTGTCTGCATCATCCTTTAAAACTATATTCATTACTCCTGCAATGGCGTCAGAACCGTATTGCGCAGAAGCACCATCCCTTAAGATTTCGACTCTTTTAATAGCCTCGGTTGGTATACCGGAAATATCAGCTCCTGTCTCACCACGTCCCGGTGATGTTTGTGTATATAATAAAGAACTTAAATTTTTTCGTTTTCCATTGATTAAGATTAAAGTACGACTAGGCCCCATATTTCGTATTTCATAAGGGTCTAATAACGAAGTTGCATCATTCACCGGGGTTTGTACGGTGTTGAAAGAAGGTATTTTATATTGTAAGGCTTTATCAAAGGTAACCTGACCGGTAGAAGCCAATTCTTCAGCCGGCAAAATATCAACAGGTAGTGCAGAAACTGTATTACTTCTTGGTAAAGACCGGGTTCCTACCAGTACAATTTCTTCCAGTGCATTTCCGCTAATTAGTGTAACGTCTATGGTAGCTTGATTATTAATTGCCACTTCTTCTGTAGTAAAACCTATATAACTAAAAACCAAAGTGCCGGTCGGAGATGCTTCCAGCGTATACACTCCGTTAAAGTCTGTAACCGTTCCGTTATTCGTACCTTTTTCAATAATATTAACTCCGGGTAAAGGAGTTCCTGCCGCGTCAATAACTGTTCCGGTAATAACTTGTTGCGCCCATCCTAATTGACATAAGAGGAATAAAAAAATAAATTTAATTTGTTTCATAAATGAATTGTGTTTGTTAAAATAAATACGTTTATATTCTGTAGGAGGAAAAAGAAAACAGAAGTTTAAAACCACTGGAACTAACTATAAAATAGTCCGTAATTAAAGCCCTTATTGATGTTTACCCTCATACAATTGCGGATAATTTAGAAATATAATTCTATAAGCTACCTATAGGAAAGAGGAAAAAATAAGTGAAAACAGGGGAATTCGTAAAAACCTAAATTTAAAGTAATCATTTTAAGATTTCACAAATAAAATGGATGAGTAATTACATTTTTAAAAAGGTAAAATAGTTTCAAAATCAGAATTATTTCTTTATTGATGGAATACTAGTATCTTTGCCATCTTAAAAAATAAAAATGAAAGCAGGGATCGTTGGTTTACCTAATGTTGGAAAGTCTACTTTATTTAATTGTCTGTCTAATGCCAAAGCACAAAGCGCAAATTTTCCGTTTTGTACGATTGAACCCAATGTTGGAGTGGTAAATGTGCCAGACGGACGTTTACAAAAACTAGAGACTTTAGTCAATCCGGAAAGAGTACTACCTGCTACTGTTGAAATAGTAGACATTGCCGGATTAGTCAAAGGTGCTAGTAAGGGAGAAGGTCTGGGAAATCAATTTTTAGGTAACATTCGGGAGACTGATGCAATAATCCACGTACTTCGCTGCTTTGATAATGATAATATTGTACATATAGACGGATCAGTCGACCCTATCCGAGATAAGGAGACTATTGATATTGAGCTACAGTTAAAAGACCTGGAAACCGTAGAAAAAAAACTAGACAAAGTAAAAAGAGCGGCAAAAACAGGAAATAAAGAAGCTCAAAAAGAAGAAGCGGTGCTACAGACTTTACAAAAAGCTTTAGAAGCTGGAACATCTATACGGGCCATCGACTTATCTGATGAAGACCGGGAAGCCTATGTAAAGCCACTACAGTTTATAACGGATAAACCCGTGCTTTACGTTTGTAATGTTGATGAAGGTGCAGCAGTTAGCGGGAATGCTTATGTAGATAAAGTCAAAGAAGCGGTTACGTCTGAAAATGCGGAAGTGATTGTTCTTGCTGTGGGTACGGAGGCTGATATTACTGAACTAGAAGACTATGAAGAACGACAGTTATTCTTACAAGATATGGGATTAGAAGAACCCGGGTCTTCGGTTTTAATTCGAGCCGCATATAAATTATTAAACCAACAAACCTATTTTACCGCCGGGGTTAAAGAAGTTCGTGCCTGGACCATACCGATCGGTGCCACTGCTCCACAAGCGGCCGGAGTGATACATACGGATTTTGAGAAAGGCTTTATTCGTGCGGAAGTTATTAAATATGATGACTACGTCACTTACGGTAGCGAGGCTAAAGTCAAAGAAGCCGGAAAACTTGGAATAGAAGGGAAAGGCTATGTAGTTAAAGATGGAGATGTTATGCATTTTCTTTTTAATGTGTAATATTTATAACATTTTTCGGACTTCAAACATTTTTGGTATAATACCTGCTATTCATATATGAAACTAAGATATCTCTTTAATTAGTTTAATTACTAAAAAAGGGAACTACTACTACTAAAAAACATGAAAAATTTATTTTATACCGTACTATCCGCAATTTTGTTAGTAAGCTGCGGGGGTCTTAAAACCGATGTAAACTTAGCTTCAGAAAGTCCGATTTTTACGACTTTGGACTTGACAAAAACTGAAGACGATAAGGTAGCCGTTATCATCAATCCAGGTAAGGTATTAAGGGACACCCTTACCTATAGAATACCTAAAGTGGTACAGGGAACTTATGCCATTAGTGATTTCGGTAGGTTTCTAGAGAACGTAAAAGCCTTGGATTATAAAGGTAATAATATGCCTTTACGAAAAATGGACGATAATACCTGGGTAATTACCAATGCTAAGAAATTTGACAAGCTAACGTATCAGGTGAATGATACTTATGACCTGGAGAAGGGTGATAAGAACATGCCATTTTCACCTTCAGGAACCAATATTGAGCCTACTAACGTAGTGCTTAACCTCCATGGTTTTATCGGTTATTTTGAAGAATTAAAGAATGTTCCTTACGGAGTAGAAGTGATAGCTCCTAAAAATTATAAAAGAAGTGCCTCTTTAAGCCTACTAAACCGGGAGGAAGTGCCTGAAAATAATACGGTTGTTGATCGATACCTGGCTAACCGCTATTTTGAGATCACGGATAACCCTATGATGTACGGTGATCTAGATATTGAAGTATTTACGGTAGGTGATATCAAAATTACGCTAAGTGTATATTCCCCTAACAAATTACATACGGCTGCTAGCATTAAAGAAACCGTATTTAAGATGATGAAAGCTCAAAAAGCATATCTGGGTGATATTGATAGTACTCCCCGGTATGACATTTATCTGTACCTTGCACCGGGAGAACTTACTGCCCCAAAGGGTTTTGGAGCCCTAGAGCATCATACTTCTACGGTTGTAGTACTTCCGGAAGCCATACCTGAAGAAGCATTGGCATCTGCTATGGTTGATGTGGTATCCCATGAATTTTTTCATATAGTTACGCCATTAAGCGTCCATTCTGAAGATGTGCATTATTTTAATTATAACGAGCCTACGTTTTCTAAGCATTTATGGATGTATGAAGGGGTAACAGAGTACTTTGCTACCTTATTTCAAGTACATCAGGGACTGGTCGGTGAAGCTGAATTTTATCAAAAGATTGCTGGTAAAATATTAGCTTCAAAAAGATATGACGACTCTATGAGTTTTACGGTGATGAGTGAAAATGTGATCGAAAAAGAATACCAGGATAACTATGCAAATGTATACGAGAAAGGAGCTTTAATCGGTATGTGTATAGACCTTTTACTTAGAGAAGAAAGTGAAGGTAAAAAAGGAATTTTATCTCTGATGAAGGAACTCTCTAAAACTTACGGAAAAGAAAATCCTTTTGAAGATGATAAAATTATTGAAGAAATAGTAGCAAAAACCTATCCTTCTATAGGAGAATTTCTTAATAAACATGTGATAGGAACCACTCCAATTGATTATTCTGAGTTTTTAACAAAAGTGGGCTTGGAATTCAAAGAGATGCAGGTTCCGACTTCGTATATTCAAAACGGATCAACTCTGATTGTGGGAGGAGATCCTGTAAGTAATACGGTGTTTTTTAATGAAGAAGTAACAAACAACAGTTTCTGGAATGCTCAAAAAGTAATGCCGGATGATGTTATCAAATCGGTAAATGGTACAGAAATTAACATTGCTAATGCTAACCAGGTTTTAAGTCAGATAGCAGGTTGGCAAACGGATCAGGAGGTTCGTGTCGTACTATCTAGAAATGATGAAGAAATTATTATTGACACCAAGCTAACTCCGAGTACAACAAAAGCGAAGTCTATTGCTCCGCAGGAAAATGCTTCTCAAGAACAACTTACTTTACGGAAAGCCTGGTTAACCGGATCTTAGATAAAGAAGATTAATAAGTTATAAAGCTAATTTCTTGTGCTTTCCTAGGGCAGGTACTTCAATTCTTAAGAAGCTATACTTTTGGTTCTATGAGTGTCCGGTTAAAATTAATAGAAGTTTAAAAAGCTTGGTAAAGTAAGGTACGTTCAAACTTTAAAATATTTGGATGCTATTTTTCCAAGTATTTTTTTTAAATAATAATCAGTCTTGGTTCTTAATTCTAGAAGTGATAGCGACCTGCCCGTCCGCAGGCGGGTCTTGAATCTTTATTGTATGCTAATATTTTAGGCTTATTATTTTTTAAGTTAATCTCTTTATTTTTTAGAATACTTAGATGGAGATTGTCCTGTTATTTTTGTATTGAAAAATTTTAACAGGCTTTAAAGGTTTTAGGGTTGTTAAAAGTTGATCCATCTTTTAAACAATGATAATCTATAACACTAAGCCTTCATCAAATATTTACCTATGAAACTAATAATACTTCCGGCTGCATTATTACTATTTGCATTTTTTTGTTTATGTGGTTTGCATATAGATAATATTAATAAATTGGAGAATTTATCTAAAGAAAGAAAGATGAAATTAAATAGCTTAAAAGTTAATAAAACTGCTAATAATGATGTGGTATACACCGTCCAAAAAGGGGATCAGGAGTAAATAAATTAATCTATAAATAAGGATCTTTGGTCAGGTGTTGGAATCATACATTCTGTTTTTTTACCGAACCATTTATACCTATTTGCAGCAATAATATCGTAGATACCATCGCGTATAAATTTAGGCAATATTAAAAAAGAACTAAGTAACGGGTATAAACCTGATAGTTCCTTTGCAATTTTAAGAGCTGCTGTAGATTTCACATAATAAGCCTGATCCGGATGTACTAATATAATCGAATCCAGTACCTTAGGATCTATATTACGTTTAGATAAAAATTCTTTCCCCATATCACTTTGTAAAGACGCATATCTGAAAATTCTATTTTTATCACGTGCAATTATAAATTGAATTGCTCCATTACACATGTTACAAACACCATCAAAAAAAATAATTTTCAACTCCTTATCTTTCACTTTACAAAAATACAAAGCTTTTAAAGGAATATCATATTCTTTAGATTACTTTTTTAAAGTATCTTCTATGACCTGCCGTGAAGTAATCTGTAAATTCTTAGGCAAAAGATTGTCTTTAGGTAAAACCGCAAGATATCGATCGTGATTAGAATCAAAAACCTGTTTAAAAATGGGATCTTCTAACTTAAGTTCTTCACAAATTTGTTCGATTAAATCCATATGATAGATCAAGTCTGTACTACCCAGGTGGTAAATTCCCTTTTTGCTTCGATTTACTATATAATGTAGTTGCTGGGTTAGCTTAGAAATGGTAGTGGTATTAATAATTACATTAGGAAATACTTCGATTGGTACCTTTAAGTCATAAAGTCTCCGTAGTTCCTGAACTCTAGGAGAACCGGAACCAAAGATCATAGGTATTCTTGCAATTACGTATTTGTAAATAGGCAAGCGTAACAATTGATTTTCAATCTGAATTTTAAATCTTCCATACACACTTTCACTAAAGGTTTTATCAAATTCATAGGAAGGATAATTACTAAACGTATCAAACACGTTTGCACTTGATAAAAAAATTAATCTTGCCGTATTATTTTTTATCCATTGGATTATCCGCTGATGCGCATCTACCTGTGAATTAAAGTTACCTCGTATTGCCGATATGATAACGGATGGCTTTACATTATTTAATAAGATAGAAATATCTTCCAGTTCCATATCATACTGAAGAAATTTATGATTTTTCTCTAAAGTAGCATTATCCTGATGATAGGTGGCGTAGGTATCAAAATAAGAATTAAGTTCTTTATACAGAGCATTTCCTACAAAACCATTTCCTCCGATAATTAATACTCTTTTCAATATGTACTTTCCTTATTTTACTATTTGTTGTTTTTGAAAAATGGAGGTTTTACTACGGTGGCTGGTATGTTCTTATTACGCACCTTTATATGAATCGACGTGCCAGGTTTAGCATAATTGGATAAAACATAGCCTAGCCCGATTCCTTTCTTTAATGAAGGTGACATAGTACCGGAAGTTACCACTCCAATGGCTTCTTCTGTAGAAGATACAATAGGATAGCCTTTTCTGGGAATACCCTTCTCGTTAATTTCAAATCCAACCAACTTCTTTACGGATCCGTTTTTCTTTTCGATAGTTAAATTGGAGCTGTTGATGAATTCCTTATTAAATTTAGTAATCCATCCTAACCCAGCTTCCAGAGGGGAGGTTTGATCATCGATGTCATTACCGTATAAACAATATCCCATCTCTAATCTAAGCGTATCCCTGGCAGCCAATCCAATAGGTTGTATATCAAATGTTTTTCCGGCTTCCAATACCTTGTTCCATATCCTAACCACCTCCGAATTTTTACAATAGATTTCAAACCCACCGCTACCCGTATACCCGGTTGCCGAAATAATCACATGTTCAATTCCAGCGAAGTCAGCTACTTTAAAGGAATAATAAGGAATTTCGGAGAGATCAACGGAAGTTAAGGATTGCATGGCTTCTATAGCTTTCGGACCCTGGATAGCCAGTAATGCATAGTCATCGGACAGATTACGTATGTCTGCACCCATTGTATTCTGACTGGTAATCCAATTCCAGTCTTTCTCAATATTAGCTGCATTTACTACCAGTAAAAATTTCTCTGCACCCAACCGATAAATAATCAGATCATCTACAATACCACCTTTCTCATTCGGTAAACAACTATATTGTGCTTTACCATCGGTAAGTTTTGAAACATCATTAGACGTTACTTTTTGTAGAAGTTCCAAAGCTTTTGATCCGGATACCAGAAATTCACCCATATGAGAGACGTCAAACACCCCTACGTTATTTCTAACCGTTTCATGTTCTTTAGTAATACCTTCATAAGAAATAGGCATTAGGTATCCGGCAAAAGGAGCCATTTTTGCTCCCAGTTCCTGATGAACTTCAGTAAGAGGTGTTTTTTTCATGTTTTTCCTGTTAGATGATAAGGATGTCGAAATTATAAAACTTTACCTGATCCTACAATTCTTGTGGTACAAAAGATAGTATTCCATAAAACAATAGTTGTACCACCATTAGAAAACAGGTAGGGATAACAATTAGATCTTGAGAGTTAATGAATAAGAATTATTTTTTAATACTAGTGTCCGGTTATAATAGATGAAAGTATAGCAAGCATAGTAAAACAAGGTAGTTCTAAACTTTAAAGTATTGAGAGGCTGCTTATTTACTTTTTTAAAAGTAATTCATTTTTCGATATGAATAATATGATGATGTTAATAGTCATTACTATAATGATTAGTTTGGCTTTAGTTTATAAAAGCGTTGAAGTATTAAAATTAACTCAACAATTTTATTTACAGCTATCCCTCCTATCCTAAATCCTTTCCGAAAGAAAGGACTTTTAGCTACCTTTCCTTTTGGAAGGGTTAGGGATGAAATTTATAGAATTATCAAAGCTATTTTAAACTAGAACCATTAATCTTGGTTCTTGATTCTAGAAGCGACAGCGATTTTGATTCTTCACCAGGCACTATTTTTTTTAAATACTAATTGTATGGTAAATCTGTAACTGGCACATTTATTGGAAGAATAATGATGTTTTAAAATTATGTTAAATTATAAATTGATGATTGAATTGGTTTTTAAGTTAGGTTTTTTAACTTTGTGGCTATTCTAAATTTGGCGGAAAACAATTGGAATATATATATGAGGAATAATTTATTGATAGTGTTTTATGGAATCTTGATGATTTATAACACTGGTTTTTCCCAAAATGATCGTGATGCGGAAGAAGCTGAAGTTATCAATGCCCAAAAAAGTATGGTAGCAAAACTGACCGGTAAAGAGCCGATTTCTTCTAAAAAAATATTAAAATCGAGATTTACCAATGCGGAAAGAAAGCTTACTGCAGAATATTTATTTGATGAATTAAAAGAGCTAGGTGTTAAACCTTTACGTCAGAAATATGATGTACAAGATAAGTCAGGAAAAACCTATTCAGGAACAAATATTTACCTTAAGATTCCAGCCACCAATGGCAGTAAGGAATTTGTAGTGCTAGGAGCACACTACGACACTGCCGAGGATAGTCCCGGTGCTGTGCACAATGCAACCGGAGTTGCCTTAGTTTACTATGTTGGGAAAAAATTATTACAACTGCCGGCACGTTCTAAAAATGTGCTGATTGTTTTTTGGGATCAGCAAGAACAATCTATGATGGGGTGTCGGATGTTTGCAGATATGTTAAAAAAAGAGAAAAAAAATATAAATTCCATGCACCGAGTAGATTTTATAGGTTGGGATAATGATGAAGATAGAGCCATTGAATTACTTGCATCAAATCTGAGTTTGGAGTCCGCTTATCGAATAGAGTCCTTTGCGCCGGTTTTTAAAAGAACGGTTTCCTCACCGGAATCCAAAGTGTTTTCTCAATTAGGCTATGAAAACATTACGGTTACTTCAGAATTAAAAAACGGCGATAATTCGCCATTTATACATCAAACCGCAGATCAGTACAATACGGTTAATTTTAAATACGTAGCTTCCACTACAGAAATTATGTATCGAGTACTCCGAACTTTAGTAGGTCAATATTAGGTAATTATCTATCCTTTGATAGATAATATGATATTGCAACGAATTGTTATTCGTTTCGGGTAGTTAGTTCTTGTTTAATTTTTTTACCTTCTTTTTTTGTAAAATATATACTTAATCCTAAGCAAGCCGCTACTACAAATAAGGATATTGATAAAGCGACATTCTTTTTCAATACTAATATGTATAAAGAAGTAGGTATCATTACTGATAACAACCCCAAGGAAGCTCCTACGGTACTCTTAATAGTTTTTAACCTTCTTTTTAAGGTTGTAGTTTCTTTATACTTCAATTCTTTTATAAAATAACTCGTTAGCAGTAGAATAGTATTTGTTTTCTAAAATATTATTTTTCCATATTTGCTAAACTTCAGTAAGTATATTCCTTACAAGTTGTTTTGTAGCCTCACCAGGACTCGAACCTGAATCTAAAGTTTAGGAAACTTTTGTTCTATCCCTTGAACTATGAGGCCTCTTCTTATTATAAGTAATAAAAACATATCATTTATAACCCTATGGTGCATTTGAATAATAATTATTATAAAATCCATCAGTTTGAGTGCTTCGCCCAAAGGAGGAAGCATATTAATAACAAGGATTATAGTTAAAAAAGCTATGTAATCCTGAGTTAAACCGAAGGACTCGATATCCTCAATCAAGTCAAGGACAAGCTATTTTCTCTTCATTTCATTACGAAAAAACATTCGAATTGACGCTTTTTTCCCTAAATATACTAGAGGTTATTTACAATAAGTTCCCAAATTTACAAATTAAGAATTAGCTATTAAAAATTATAATAATTTAAAATGCTACTAGGGTATAAATTTTGTCTATGAAGTGGTTTAAACTTTTCTGATTGAAGCGAAAAATAGGTATTTTTTGCTTAATTGAAATCATTTTTCAGTTGCATAGCCGTAGCTACGGAACTTAAAAATGATAAAAAGTAAGTGAAAAAGAACATTTTGCAGCCAATTAAGGAAAGTTTAAACAACTTCAATGTATGCAAACTTGTAAATAGGTTTACTAAAATCCGAATAAGCGAACTTTTAACTGTATACCTCAATTAAATAATAGTTGACTGGCCTACATGAATATTTTCAAAATTCATATTAGAATCCTCGGGGTTAAGGATATAGTCGTAAATAAAATCGCCTACTTTTTCTGTAGTCAACGGGTTGTTTTTATTTAAGTCCTGAGTGGTAATATTAAGTTCTAAAGCTTTATCAATAGCATCCCTGACCGCACGGGCTTCTCCCTTTAAATTGAAATGGTCTAATAACATAGCCACACAAAGAACAGCTGCCAGCGGATTTGCCATTCCTACCCCCTGATGCGGATGATAAGAACCCCTTACCGGTTCAAACAAACAGGAATTTTGACCAACGGAAGCCGAGGCCAATAGACTGGAAGCCCCGCCGATAATACTAGCTTCATCTGCAATAATATTTCCGAACATATTTTCGGTAAGAATAATATCGAACTGGTTGGGATTTAGAATAATTTGCTTCGCTGCATTATCTACTAACATAGCATTGAAAGTAACATCCGGGTATTCTTTACTTATCCGGGTTACCGTATTTCTCCATAATTGCGAAGAAGCTAAGATATTTGCTTTATCTACCAGCGTTAATTTCTTTCTACGGTTTTGCGCAGCTTTAAAAGCTAGGTGAGTAATACGTTCGATTTCTACTTCAGAGTACTCGCATAAATCCGAAGCTACCGTACCTTTTTTACTAGTTTTCTTTTCTCCAAAAAAGATCCCCCCGGTTAATTCCCGATAGATGATAAAATCCGTATTCTCAAAAATGTCCGCGCGTAAAGGAGATCGATCTAATAAACTTTGGTAAGCAATGACAGGCCGGATACTGGCATATAATCCCAATTCTTTTCTTAGTTGCAACAACCCGCTTGCAGGTCTCTTTTTAGTTTCATGGGCATTGTCATAGTCAGAATCACCGATAGCCCCCATTAAAATTGCATCCGTTTGTACACAAAGTTCAAGCGTTTCTTTCGGCAAAGAAGAGCCGGTTAACCGGGTAGCCGCACCTCCAATTAATCCTTCTTTAAACGTAAAAATATGATCAAAACTATGCGCAATAGCATCCAAAGTTTTGACCGCCTGAGCTATAATTTCCGGACCAATACCGTCACCGGATAATACTGCAATATCTAACCTCATATAAGTAGTTTGATTCTAATAAGAGAACCCCGTTTATTCGGTATTATGAAGATACACATAATTACGAATAAACAATTTTAAATCTTAAAAATAAATGAAATCAATTGTCAACAAGCGTTTATACTTTAATTTTTTTTAGAATGGATTAGCGATCTCTCTATAAAATTGGATAAATAGGGGGTAGGTGGTTCGTAGCTAATGAGTTGTACTAATTGAGGGAGTGCCAAAGCAACAATCTTAATTATCCTGGTTTAAAAAAGAAATACTATGTACTGCTGCTATTGCCGCAGTTTCTGTCCGTAATCGATTTGTACCTAACGTTATGGCGGTAAAATTAGCCGATAGAGCCAATTCAATTTCTTTGATAGAAAAGTCTCCTTCCGGGCCAATTATTATAAGACTATCTTTTGCTTTTTGATAGGTAGTAGCCAATCCTTTTTTATCAGAATCTTCGCAATGTGCAATGTATTTTTGTCCGTTAAAAGTAGCAGTATTTCGAATAAATTCAGGGTAGGAGATTGCCGGGTTAAGCACAGGTAGGTAACATTGTAAACTTTGTTTCATCGCACTTTGTAAAATACGTTCAAAACGTTCGGGTTTGATTATCTTTCTTTCGCTGTGTTCACAAATAATAGGAGTAATTTCAGTAACCCCGATTTCCGTAGCTTTCTCTAAAAACCATTCGTACCGATCGTTCATTTTAGTCGGTGCTACCGCCATATGTAAGCGATAGGGAATTTTATTTTGTAATGCTGCATTTGCTACGTAGGCAGTACTTTTAGTATTATGCGAACTGTTGATCACAAGTGTGTATAAAGTTCCCTTTCCGTCGGTACTAAATACCTCATCCCCTTCTTTTTTTCGTAAAACCTTACTAATATGCCTGCTTTCTTCTTTTGAAAAAGCGTATTGTGAATCTTCTTTAGTTAAAAAAGGAGTGTAAAAAAGTTGCATATATTTTTAAAATGAAACTCGGGCTTTTGCCACGGTGGATAAATCAGAAAATTCTGCATTTTTATATTTTAAATATCCTACGATACCAATCATAGCGGCATTGTCAGTAGTATATTCGAATTTAGGGATATAGGTCGTCCATCCTAGAGTTCCTTCGGTTGCTAATAATGCTTCTCTAATCCCGGAATTTGCTGAGACCCCTCCACCAATAGCAACCCTTGTAATCCCTGTTTGCTTTACTGCCTTTTTTAATTTTTGCATTAAAATGGTTACAATAGTGTATTGAATTGAAGCACAGATATCATTTAAATTTTCTTCAATAAAATTCGTGTTTTCTTTTGTTTTCTTCTGAATGAAGTAAAGAATTCCTGTTTTTAAACCGCTAAAACTAAAATCCAGTCCTTTTACCTTTGGGATAGAAAAGGGGAAAGCAAGCGGGTTTCCTAGGGCAGCATACTTATCAACCAAAGGTCCGCCCGGATAGGGTAGTCCCAGGATTTTTGCACTTTTGTCAAATGCTTCTCCTACGGCATCATCCAGTGTTTGTCCGATTATTTCTATATCAAAGTAATCCTTGACTTTTACAATTTGAGTGTGACCACCACTAATTGTCAATCCTAAAAAGGGAAATTCAGGTTTCTTAGTAGAAGCTCCCTTAATAAAATGAGCTAAGATATGTGCCTGCATATGATGTACTTCAATTAACGGTATCCCTAAGCCTAAAGAAAGAGATTTTGCAAAAGAAGTGCCTACTAATAAAGATCCCATTAAGCCGGGTCCGCTGGTAAAAGCAATCGCACTTAATTGTTCTTTCTTAATTCCTGCTTTTTTTAAAGCCTGGTCGACAACGGGAACAATATTGGATTGATGTGCTCGTGAAGCCAGTTCCGGAACTACCCCTCCGTATTGTTCATGAATCTTTTGGGAGGCAATACTATTAGACAAAACAAGCGTATTTTCCAATACTGCTGCTGCCGTATCATCACAGGAAGATTCAATTGCCAGAATATAGGTTTTTTTTACAGGGTTCATGAGGAAAAGGGCATAGAAATTGTTAATATTGTGTACAAAGTTAAAACATTATAACACATCAAAAAATTTGGGAAAATAATACGTATTCTCTTTCTCACATTAGGGGTACTTTTATTTCTGCTTATTTTACTTTTTTCGATTCCATCCGTACAGACTTACGGAGGTAGTAAAATCACTTCTTTTTTAAATGAAAAATATAATGTTAATATTGGTGTAGAACAGGTAAGCCTTTCTTTTACCGGAGGGGTCGAACTTGAAAATGTGTTAATACGAGACCATCGTCAGGATACACTTATTTTTTCAAAAGTATTAGAAACTTCCATTCTTAATGTCCGGGAAATCGTTCAGGGAAGACCTCTATTAGGAGACGCCGACCTTGAAGATGTAAAAGTATACGTAACTTATTATAAAAATGATGAAACCGATAACCTTAGTTATTTTATCAAACAATTCAGCTCCGGAAGAAAAGCGGCAAAACCATTTTTATTAACTGCAAGTTCGGTAGATTTAAAGAATGGTTTGTTTGTCTATAAAGATTTTAATAAAGCGTCACCGGAAATTGTAAGATTTCGCAATATTGACTTACACTCTCAGGATTTTAAAATTGAAGGGGAAGAAGTTTTTTTACAGGTGGAAGCACTATCTTTTGAAGAATCCAGGGGATTAAGCGTGAATGATTTTAAAACGAAGTATTACTACAGCCCGGAGGCTATGAAGTTTGATCAACTGGTCATGACTTCCAAAGATTCGAAGATTGAAGGAAATTTGGATTTTTCTTACGAAAGGGGAGGCTTAGCTGACTTTAGTAATAAAGTTAACATCTTGTTTGATATTACAAAGGCTACAGTTTCTACTAATGATTTAAAATCCTATTATAAAGAGTTCGGTACTGATGAGGATATCGAAATTAGCAATACCACCTTTACCGGAATTTTAAACGATTTTAAACTCATTGACGCTACTATTAGCGGAATGGACAGGTCTTTAATTAAAGGTAATTTACGTTTTGAGAATTTATTAGACGACCCGAAACATTTTAAACTTACCGGAGATTTTACCAATCTACTTACAAATTACTATGACCTGGTCAATCTGCTACCAGGGTTGTTGGGCCGTTCATTGCCAAAACAATTATATCAGTTAGGAAATGTAAGAGGTACAGGTAACGCCATTATTACCGCCAGAGGCCTGGATGTGGATATGAACTTTTACTCTCGCTTAGGTGCCATAAATGCTTTTGTACTATTAGGAAACCTTGATAATATAAAAGAGGCAACATATACAGGTAATATTATATCCAAACAATTTGATGTGGGTAAAATGTTAGGCAAAGAACGATTAGGACTTGCTGCCTTTGATATCAACGTAGATGGGAACGGTTTTACTTTAGAAAACCTAAATACCCGGGTTGAAGGACGAATTACTAAAATGTACTTCAATGGCTATACTTATCAAAATCTTGAAGTATTAGGTATTTTAAGAGATCCTGTCTTTGACGGAACCCTGGTCGCCGATGACCCTAACGTAAGATTGACTTTTAACGGAGTTGTAGATATTTCAAAAACTATAAACAATTACGATTTTGTGGCAAATGTTGATCACGTTGATCTTAAAAAACTAAACTTTCTATCCCGGGATAGCATTGCCGTCTTCAATGGGGATGTAATTATGAAGATGAAAGGGACTTCAGTGAATAATGCGTACGGAACCATCTCTTTTGAAAAAACACTATTTAGAAATCATAACGGGAGTTATTTTTTTGATGACTTTGAGATAGTTTCTTCTTTTGATGAAGAAAATGTTCGAACAATCACGATGAACAGTCCGGATATAATTGAAGGCACGGTCAGGGGAAAATTTAAGGTAGAAAATGTTTATGACCTGTTTCGAAATTCTATCGGAAGTTTATATACTAACTTTGAAGAGGTAAAAGTAACGGATAATGAGTTTATGGAGTTTAACTTCAATATTTACAATAAAATTGTAGATGTATTTTTCCCGGAAATTCAGTTTGCTCCAAATACCTTTATAAGAGGAAAAGTACAAAGTGATGATTCCGAGTTTAAACTGACTTTTCGTTCCCCTCAAATCAGTGCCTTTGATAATACGATGGACAACATTAATATCCAGGTAGATAATAAAAATCCACTTTTTAACACCTATATTTCTATAGATAGTATTAATACTAAGAATTATGATATTTCAAAATTTAATCTAATCAACGTTACCTTAAATGATACCTTATTTATAAGATCTGAATTTAAAGGTGGTGTGGAAAACAGAGATACCTATAATTTGGAGTTATATCATACCATTAATGAAGAAAATAAGTCCGTAGTCGGATTCAGAAAATCAGATTTGACTTTTAAAGACTATACTTGGTACCTGAATCCTGATAAGCAGAAAGGAACTAACATCATAACCTTTGACAACAACTTTAATAAAGTAATAATCAAAGACATTTTGTTAAGTCATGAAGAAGAAAATATTTTACTTTCCGGTTTTACTAACGGAAAAAATAATAAAAATATTAAAGCCGTATTTGACAATGTAGACTTGCTTAAAATAACACCGGATATTCAAAATTTTAAACTTGATGGAAAAATTCAGGGTAATTTTGATATTCTCCAGGAAGGAGGACAATATTTTCCTACGGCCTCTATAACCGTTAAAAATACTTCGGTAAACAATGTAGCCTACGGAGATTTACAATTTGAAGCTTCAGGAAATGAGTCTTTAACCGCATTCCGGATTAATTCCGGATTAATTAATCCCGAAGGTAAAGAGGTAATTACAGCAGTAGGACAACTAAATAGAAAGGAGGACCAAGTCCTGATGGATATTGATTTGAACATTAACGACGTGAATTTGTCGGGTTTTAGTGATCTAGGGGGTATTGTTTTAGAAAAAATGCGTGGAACCGTTCGGGGGCGGGCCAGGTTACTTGGAGATTACCGCAATCCACAAATGTCAGGAGATTTATACTTACACAACGCCGGTTTAAAAATACCTTATTTAAACGTTGATTTGAATTTAAAATCCGGGTCGAGGGTATGGTTACAAGGGCAACAATTTGTTTTTGATAATATTGACTTTACGGACACGAAATTCAAAACCAAAGGAATATTAGGAGGGGTAATTAACCATACTCAATTTTCAAAATGGGATATGGGATTAACGATTACTGCTCCTGAACGCTTATTAGTGTTAGATACCAAGGAAGAAGAAGAATCCTTGTATTACGGTACTGGATTTATTCGGGGGGATGCTACGATAAAAGGCTTAACCACAGAATTAGTGATAGATGTAAATGCCACTACCCAAAAAGGAACTATCTTCAAAATACCGCTAAACGATACGGAAAGTCTGGGGGAAAACAATTTTATACATTTTTTAAGTCCCGAAGAAAAGAAAGCTCGTCAAGAAGGTACGGAAATATTTATTGAAGAATTAAAAGGACTGGAACTTAATTTTGAACTGGATGTTAATAATGAAGCCGAGGTAGAAGTAGTGGTAGATAAAGATACAGGAAGTTCCTTACGCGGGAGGGGAGCCGGAACCTTACTGATTGAAATTAATACCAATGGTAAATTTAATATGTGGGGGGATTTTATTGCTTATGAAGGAAGTTATAATTTTAGGTATGGAGCTTTTTTAGGAAAAGATTTTACCGTACGCTCCGGAGGTAATATTACCTGGGATGGTAATCCAACCCGGGCTATTCTGGATTTAAGCGCTGTTTATAAAACCGAAGCCAATCCGGCAGTATTACTTGAGAATGCTTCCATCAACCGAAAAATTCCTGTAGAAGTGGTGGTAGACTTAAAAGGAGAATTAATTCAGCCGGACTTACAATTTAATATTGACCTTCCTAACCTAAGTTCAGTAGCAAAAAGTGAATTAGAATATCAATTAGAAGATCAGTCTACAAAAGAATTACAGGCCTTATCTCTCGTTACACAAGGACAATTTTACGGAGGTACATTAGGTTCTTCCCTAATTACCGGAAACCTGGTGGAACGGGCTGCCGGATTAGTTAACGGACTTTTTGCCGGAGATGATGATAAATTTCAGGTAGGACTGAATTATGTTCAGGGCAACCGGGCAGTTGATCAACAAGCTTTTGACCAGTTTGGGGTGACGCTTTCTACTCAAATTAATAATCGTGTTTTAATTAATGGTCGAGTAGGAGTGCCCATCGGCGGTGTAAGTGAATCTATAGTTACCGGTGATGTAGAGGTAGAATATTTGTTTAATGAGCAAGGTAACTTGAGGGGCACTATTTTTAATCGACAGAACGAGATTCAGTACATCGGGGAAGCCCAGGGGTATAAACAAGGTTTGGGATTATCTTATTCGGTAGATTTTAATACGTTTAATGAACTTTGGAAAAGAATTTTCAACAAACCTGTACAGCAGGAAGTTCCGTTGAAGAAAAAAGATAGCATTCCTGTACTAGCTCCGGAATTTATAAACTTTACTGAAGATGATAGTAAGTAGTGAAGTTGAATTTTAGAATTAATAAATACCTGAAAAAATAACAGTTATCTAATGTAATAAAACTAGTAATCCGGCCACTAAACTTTTTATAGGTTTATCTAATAATCCAACTAAAATTAAGAATAAGTCCTTATTAGAACCATCTTAAAGGGCAACGGGATAATAATTAGTTTAAAAATTATTATTAAATAACTTTACAACAATTAACTTTACAAAATACTAACCAGCAGTAAAACTATATGGCAAAAGGAATAAGAAAAATAGGAGTAATGACTTCAGGGGGAGACGCACCAGGTATGAATGCGGCCATACGGGCAGTTGCCAGAGCTTGCTCTTATTATAATGTGGAGTGTATCGGTTTCTATCGGGGCTATCAGGGCATGATCGAGAACGATTATTGCGAGTTAAATGCACGAAGTGTCCGAAATATTATCAGTACTGGGGGTACCATTTTAAAATCAGCACGCTCACAGGATTTCAGAACTAAAGAAGGCCGGAAAAAAGCTGCTGATAATTTAGTTGCCCTTAATGTAGATGCCATGGTTCTAATTGGTGGTGACGGGACTTTTAAAGGGGGAGAGATTTTTAGTAATGAATATGATATACCCGTGATTGGCGTACCCGGAACTATTGATAATGATATTGCTGGAACGCAATTTACCATTGGATATGATACGGCTTTAAATACGGTAGTCGAAGCGATTGACAAAATCAGGGATACCGCCAGTTCTCATGACCGCTTGTTTTTTATTGAAGTAATGGGTCGGGATGCTGGTTTTATTGCTTTAAATACCGGAGTAGGAGCAGGAGCCGAAGAAATTCTCATTCCGGAAGAAAATCTGGGGTTAGACCGGATGCTAGAATCTTTACGAAGAAGTAAGCGTTCCGGAAAGAATTCAAGTATCGTAGTAGTATGTGAAGGCGATAAAATCGGTAAGAATGTATACGAACTTGCTGACTATGTTACTGAAAATCTACCGGATTATGATGTACGGGTAACCGTATTAGGTCATATGCAACGGGGTGGTTCTCCTACTTGTTTTGATCGTACACTGGCAAGCCGACTGTGTGTAAAAGCTGTTGAAATGCTATTAGATGGGGAGCGGGATATTATGGTAGGCTTAATTAATAACCAGGTAGTAGGTACCAGCTTAAAAGAAGGTATAAAATCCGGACACGGTATTAATAAGGAACTACTCCGAATTTCTGATATTTTATCTGTATAACTATACTATATTATGACAATTGCTATTATCGCCCACGACGGTAAAAAAGCCGAAATGGTACAATTCCTAAACGAACATCAGGAAATACTGCAATCAAAAAAAATTGACTTGATTTCTACCGGGACTACCGGTGAAAAGGCAGAACGGGCAGGTTTTCAGGTAAACTCTTTATTATCCGGACCACTTGGGGGAGATGCACAAATTGCCGCCGCCGTAGCAGAAAATAAGGTGGATATGGTGATTTTTTTTAGAGATCCTTTGGCTAAGCATCCGCATGAACCGGATATTTTTATGCTTATGCGATTATGCGATGTATACAATGTACCTTTAGCAACTAATCCGGCAACCGCAGAGTTATTACTAAAAGCTATATAGGTTTATCTTACTTTTTTCACTTGAGAATGAGAGATATTCTTTAAAATGGTTTGGAAAAACTGTTGCGTATCATAAGGTTTGATAATCACATCATTCATTCCTACGGATAAAGCTTGATCTCTGACTTCACCTTCTTCTACCGCAGTTAAAGCAATGATCGGTATATAAGGATTAAAAGTACGAATAACTTTAGTCGCGTCTAACCCGTTCATTTCCGGCATATTAATATCCATAAGAATCAGGTCGTAATCATTTACTCGCACCAGGTCAATAGCATCTGATCCATTGCTTGCCACGTCACAGGTATATTCTTTTTTCTTTAAAATATTTTGAGTTACAATTTGATTGATTTTATTATCGTCAACGATTAAAATATTAAAAGTGGTAGTTCCAATACTTAGGTCTTCTTCCTGTACAATATCTTCATCATAAGTATCACTACTTCCTTTTTTCTTAGCTAATTCGTATACAATGGTAAACGTGAATTCGGCACCTTTACCTTCTTCACTTTCAATTTCAATCTCGCTGTTATGTAAATGAATGAGTTTTTTAACAATAGCTAATCCAAGTCCGGTGCCTTCAAATTCTTGTGTACCGTTTTTGACCTGCGCAAAGTTCTCAAAAATATTTTTTTGTTTATCCTTAGGGATACCAATTCCATCATCTTTTATCACAAACCGTAGCTTGCAATCATGATCCGAACTTGCCAATTGATCGACTTTGATCCAGATATTTCCGTTTTTTGTAAATTTTAAAGAGTTTCCTACCAGGTTAATTAAAATTTGCGATAGTCTGATAGAATCACCGTATAACATCGAAGTAATAGCAGGGTCAATCTGTATATGAAGGTTATTGTTATTGTGTTTTTGTTTGGATTGTAGGGAATTGCTAATACCTTCAATTAAGGTTCGCAGGTCAAACGAAACTTTTTCCAAAGTAACTTCGTTGGTTTCAATTTTACTTAGTTGTAAAACATCATTAATTAGCGCCAGTAAATAATCTCCTGAGAACTTTAAGGACTCCAAGTATTCGTAACGCTTTTTTTCTTCCGGATGTTCCATTAATAAAGAGGTTAATCCAATTACTCCGTAGAGTGGCGTCCTTAATTCATGACTTACGGTCGAAATAAATTGCGATTTTAAGGTAGATACTTGTTCAGCGGTTTCTTTGGCTGCTTTAAGCTCAGCATTCTTCTCAATCAGGTCCTTATTTAATTTTTTCTTTTGTGTATTGTTCTTGTAAGCATTAATTAGAAAAGCTAAAGAAATCAAGATAATGACAACACCAAGAATAATGCTTATATGCCATTTAATTTCCTCTTCGGCTCTTTCGTCTTTTTCAACTTCATTCTGTTTGATCTGCTTTTTAAACTGACCCACCTCAAATTGTATGGTAGCGCGTTGCAGTTCAATCTCTTTCTTTAATTTGGAAGCACGAGTAAAATTACTTTGATATTCCAGTAAGTAGTTATATGCCTGTTCAAATTCATTTTGTTTACTATATAAATCTGATTTCGCTTTGTATGCAGAGGCTAATTCCCAATAGTATGTGTATAATAGTTCGGTACTATTCGCTTTGTTTTTACTTTGGCTTAAAGCCATAGATATACCCTTATCAATATATTTATTGGAACGTTCAAACCTTCTAATACTTAAAAAATATTTTCCTAAAAGAATATTAAGCTTAGTTTGATACAGGATCGGAGAATGCTCATTAATAAGTTCTTTTGCAACCTTCAGGTGTTCGTAAGATTCCAGGTATAGATCCTTAGAAATATAGTAATCTCCTAGATTAAGTAAAGGTTTGACCATACGTGCCGTATCTTCCAAACGTTCAGCAAGTTGATACGCATCAATATAAAATTTAACCCCTTCTCCGCGATGTTCGGGTTTTTTTATAATCAGATTCGCAAGGTTATTATATAAATCGGACTTTAATCCAATATCTTTTACTGTACTTGCATAGGTAATCCCTCTTTTATATTCGGTAATAGCTTTAGTATCTTCTTCATTCAATTCATAGATTTTTGCCAGAATATTTGATATATATCCCAGATTAGAATTGTCATTATGATACAATGCATTTTGGAGAGCAGCTTCTGCGGTTTCTAAAGCACTTTCATACTTATACTCTTTTAGTAAAACTTCAGCTCTTTGAATATAGGTTTGTATACTATCTGCTTCCAAAGAAGTTTGGGCTTGCAATGTAAAAGCACCACAAAAAAGAAGTGGGAGAAAATAATATTTAAAAGTATATATCAATATATGTAAGTACTTAAGACATCACAAATATACAAAATAAAATCATAATTTGAGTAAATCATCGTATATATTTGCAATTGATCTATTTTACTTGTAAGTAAAGTGTGATTTTTGTAAGAATCTTAAGAATCATTGATAAATCCTATGGAAATATAAAATTTTAAAATTTAGAATGTGTTTTACTTATCATAATGTGAATATATTTGCAACTTGAAATTAACACTCTAAAAAATATATACGAAATGACATTAGTTGGTAAAAATTTTCCAAACTTAAGCGTAGATGCAATGGACGAAATGGGGGATACGTTTAAATTAAATGTGTTGGAAGAAGCTAAAAGTAAAGGAAAAAAAATTATACTATTCTGGTACCCAAAGGACTTTACATTTGTGTGTCCTACGGAATTACATGCTTTTCAGGAAGCAGCTGCTGAATTTGATAAGAGAAATACCATAGTAATCGGTGCTTCTTGTGATACGCCGGAGGTACATTTTGCATGGTTAAATACAGCTAAAGATAACGGGGGTATTGAAGGTGTTACCTACCCAATTCTTGCGGACTCTAATCGTAACCTGGCAAATGCCCTGGGAATTTTGGATATTACAAACGAACAATTTGATGAAGAAACCGGCTTTTTAACCGTAGACGGTGATAACGTAACTTATCGTGCTACTTATTTAATTGATGAAGATGGAGTTGTTTTTCACGAGGGAGTAAACCATATGCCGGTAGGTAGAAATGTATCTGAATACTTAAGGTTAATTGATGCATATTCGCATGTTCAAAAGAACGGTGAAGTATGTCCGGCAAACTGGGAAGAAGGTAAAGAAGCTATGTCGGCAAACCGACAGGGAGTTGCTACGTACTTAGCTGCAAACTAAGAACTTTTAAAGAAGTTTAATTAAAAAAACCTAAAATATAATGATTCGGGAATTAGATACGGACAATCTTTCTGAGATTGTTAAAGAGAACGAGAAAGTAGTGGTTCAGTATTCTGCCGGATGGTGTGGTAATTGCAAGATCATGAAACCGAAGTTTAAAAAACTGGCCGGTGAACATGATAAAGTTACTTTTCTGGTAGTGGATGCTGAAAAGAACCCGGAATCCAGAAAGTTAGCTAAAGTAGACAATCTACCTACTTTTGCCACTTTTAAGAACGGTGACTTTTTAAATCAGGTACAGACTAATAAATTTGATGTTTTAAAAGAATTAGTGGATGAGATTACCCATAATTAAACACCTGACTTCATTTGCAGAAATAAATGATGAAGATTATCTAACGGAAACTATTGAAACGCTGGAAGATTTAACGGAACTTTCATCATTAAAAGATGAAGAACTGGATGTGATAGGTGAATTGATTTCTAATATGTACGGAGCCTTAGAAGTAATAAAAATGACTAAAGACGGAACTCCAAAAAAGGAAGCTTTAAATATTTTTATGAAAAGAGTAATGGGATCTATAGATACGTAATTCTTATTATAATTTAATGAAAAAGAAGGAAAAGGGGGCTGTTTAAAAATAGCCCTTTTTCATTTTAGAGAAAAAGCGGCGTATTCAAGGAAGTATAAAACACTTAATTACCGATATAAAGTACTTTTGAACTAAGTCTCACTGGTTTGTAGATAAATAAACCAACAATTTTCTTTGAATCAAATCAGTAGTAAAGATGTATACCAGGATTTAATTACTAACATTTTGCGTCTTGCCGTTCTTTTGTTCTTATATTATTTCTTAGCTTTCCATCGCAAAACCGGGCAGTATGCAAATTATTCAATTTATTAAAGGCAGGTTAAAAGGGGCAGGGTATGCAGCTAAGGGGGCCATTCTATTACTTAAGACAGAACCCAGTATTCAGGTTCAATTTGTGGTCAGTATTGTAGTTACCTTTCTCGGTCTTTATTTTAATATTTCTCGATACGAATGGTTATTTCAAATTTTTGCTATAGGCCTAGTGATGAGTCTTGAAGGGGTTAATACTGCCGTAGAAGGTATTGCCGATTTTATACACCCTGATTTTCATCATAAAATAGGTGTTATTAAAGATGTTGCTGCCGGAGCAGTATGTATCGCAGCTTTAACTGCGACCATTATAGGATTATGGATCTATATACCTTATTTTCTTACGCTAGTAGCATAATAAAACTAATTACCCTATCCCAAGCACTTTCCAAAGGGAGGTAACTAAAAGTCCTTTCCTTTGGAAAGGATTTAGGATAGGATAGATAGCTCTAAATAAAATAATTGGGTTGATTTTAATACACTAAAGCTATGGTAAACTAAAGCCTTAAAATCTGTAAAACAAGCTGACCCCAAACTTTAAAGTATTTGGAAATTACTTTTTAACTTTTTTGAATTTTATTAGTTTTAATTCTTGGTTCTAGAAGCGATGGCGACCTGCCCGTTTGCAGGCGGGTCTTAAATTTTTTCTGGACATTCATAATAATTCTTTTATGAATTTATATTTATTTGGCTATAGTTACAGGAATATCTAGTGTTCCGTATATAAAAACAACAATCCTTACGTTAGGCTATATAGAATTATAAAAAGTTTAATCGAATAGACTTAAAGAGATATTTGTACTTTTGCGACACGATATTTATAAATGGCTAAAAGAAAAACGACAACTAAACCAAAAACGACTACAAAAGCTAAACGTCCCGTGAAGAAAATAAGAGGACTTTCCCGTCAACAGAAAGTTGTTTTGGGGAGTTTTCTGTTTTTTACGGGAGTTGCGTTGTTATTTGCTTTTGTATCTTTCTTTTTTAACTGGCAGTATGATCAGAGCGAAATTTCAAGATTTCCGGAAAGGATTGCCAAGGCAAAAAACTGGTTAAGTATTACGGGTGCAAAGGTGAGTCATTTTTTTATTTTCAGGGGATTTGGGATTTCGGCAATTACAATTCCTTTTTTAATATCCCTTTCAGGTATTTATTTATTTTTTGACCTGACCCGAAAAAAACTGGCTGGTTTTTGGTTTTGGGGACTATTAGTCATGCTTTGGATTTCTGTAGTATTTGGATTTATTCAAAGTGGGGGAGGTTTATTTGCCGGGGTTATCGGTTTTGAAATTAATGATTTTCTACAAGATTATATTGGTTTTATTGGTACCGTGCTACTTCTGGCCTTTCTGGCTATCGTATACGTGGTAGTTCGGTTGGATTATACTCCTGAAAAATTAGCTACTAACCTTAAAAAGACATCTGCCGAAGTTTCCAGAGATTTTAAAAGAGCCGGAAACAAATCCAAAACCTCCGAATTTAAAAAGACAGAGGAAGAAGAAACCTGGATAAAAGATACGTTGCAATCTGAAAAAACATTGAATAGTAGTAAGAAATCTTCGGAATTAATTGTAGAAAATAATTTAGAAGAACCAATTTCTACTAAAACTAAAAATCCACTTTCTTCAGCAAAATCAACGATCAATGAATTTTTTGGTAATCCGGCAAACAGGTCCGAAGAAATCCCTGAAAAATTAGTAATAAAATCAGAGGATGATCCCGAAGATCTGGCAATGGAAGTAGAAACTACGGTGGAAGAAGAGGTAGTCGAAAATACAAGCAATGACTTGGTTAAAAACTTTGGTGAGTTTGACCCTAAACTAGAATTAAGCAACTTTAAATTTCCAACGATTGAGTTGCTAAAAGATTATTCCGTTCAAAACAGAGGTATTACTATTGATCAGGGCGAACTGGAAGAAAATAAAAACCGTATTGTTGATACCCTTAAAAACTATAAAATTGAAATTGCCCAAATTAAGGCTACGGTAGGACCCACGGTAACTTTATATGAAATTGTACCTGAAGCTGGTATCCGGATTTCAAAAATTAAAAACCTTGAAGATGATATTGCTTTGTCTCTTGCAGCCTTAGGAATCCGGATTATTGCCCCAATTCCCGGAAAAGGAACTATTGGGATCGAAGTACCGAACAAAAAATCTACGATCGTATCCATGCGTTCGGTGATCAGTTCACCAAAATTTCAGGGGGCAGAAATGGAATTACCCCTTTCTTTAGGAAAAACCATTTCTAATGAAACTTTTGTAGTTGATTTGGCTAAAATGCCACATTTATTAATGGCTGGAGCTACCGGACAGGGGAAGTCGGTGGGGTTAAACGCGATTTTGACTTCGTTACTGTACAAAAAACATCCAGCAGAGGTCAAATTTGTACTGGTAGACCCTAAAAAAGTAGAACTTACTCTATTTAATAAAATAGAAAGACATTACCTTGCCAAACTTCCCGATACGGAAGAAGCTATTATTACAGATAATAACAAAGTAATTAATACATTGAATTCTTTATGTATCGAGATGGATGCTCGCTACGAATTGTTGAAACAAGCCCTAGTTCGTAATATCAAGGAGTATAATGCCAAATTTAAAGCTCGTAAATTAAATCCTGAAAACGGGCATCAATTTTTACCTTATATCGTACTGGTCGTAGATGAGTTCGCAGATCTAATCATGACCGCCGGAAAAGAAGTAGAAACCCCCATTGCCCGGTTAGCACAGTTAGCCCGAGCCATCGGTATTCATTTAATTATTGCAACGCAACGCCCATCAGTTAATGTAATTACCGGTATGATTAAAGCTAATTTCCCAGCGAGGATCGCTTTTAGAGTAACTTCAAAAATTGATTCAAGAACCATTTTAGACACCGGGGGTGCCGATCAGCTGATAGGTAGAGGTGATATGTTATATACTCAGGGAAACGATTTGATCCGGTTGCAATGTGCCTTTGTAGACACTCCTGAGGTAGAAAGGATTACGGAATATATAGGCAGTCAAAAAGCCTATCCGGACGCACATCAATTACCGGAGTACGTAGGAGAAGATAGTGGCACAAGTCTTGATATAGATAAGTCAGAGAGAGATAAATTGTTTAATGAGGCAGCCGAAGTAATTGTCACAGCACAGCAAGGATCAGCGTCTTTATTACAAAGAAAACTAAAACTAGGCTACAACCGGGCAGGTAGGTTGATTGATCAACTGGAAGCTGCAGGAGTAGTTGGGCCTTTTGAAGGTAGTAAAGCGAGACAAGTACTGGTTCAGGATTTAAATTCATTACAACAATTATTAGATAGTGAACTGTAATTATAAACTATGTATAAGATTAGTACAATATCATTTTTAATTGGAATTCTAAGCTTTTTTCAGGCTCAGGCGCAAGATGCAAAGCAATTATTGAATGAAGTTTCGACCAAAGTAAAGTCATACCATAACATTGTTATTGATTTTAAATATACCCTGAATAATCCTAAAGAAAATGTCAAACAGGAAACTCGTGGTGACGTTACTTTATATGGAGAAAAGTACTGGCTCAGTTTGATGGGTATGGAACAAATGTATGATGGTAGTAAACTGCATGTAATTAGTTCTGAAGATGAAGAAATTAACATTTCATCCGTGAATCCTGAAGAAGAGGGTAGTGTGACCCCTTCTAATATGCTATCCTTTTTTGAAGAAGGATATTCTTATCAAATGGATATTGAACAAAACGTAAACGGAAGAAAGATTCAGTACGTAAAGCTGACACCTATGGATACTAATAGTGAATTAAAACAGATTCTACTGGGTATTGATAAGCAAACAAAGCATATTTATAAGATGATTATGAAGCAAAAAAACGGTACGGATATTACAATGACGGTGAACAGTTTTAAAACCGATCAACCTTTATCCAATACTTTATTTGTTTTTGATGAAACTAAATATGATAATTATTATATTAACCGACTGGATTAATTTAGATAGCTATTTTTGAAAATTTTAGATAAATATATATTAACGTCCTTTTTAAGGACGTTTTTTCCTCTTTTTTTTATCATCATGTTTATTCTGTTATTACAGACCATATGGTTGTTTATATCAGAATTAGCAGGAAAGGACCTGGATGCATCCGTGATCTTTAAATTTCTTATTTATGCTACTCCCAGGTTGATGCCCATGGTTTTGCCCCTGACCATATTGCTTACCTCCATTATGACCTTTGGTAATTTTGCCGAAAACTATGAGTTTGCTGCTATGAAATCTTCAGGTATTAGTTTACAGCGAGCTATGAAATACTTATCCGGTGTCATTGTTTTACTGGCTATTTTTGCCTTTCTATTCTCAAACACGGTGATTCCGGCATCAGAAAGGAGGTTTGTAAACCTTCGTAAAAACCTGGTTAAGGTAAAACCCGCTATGGTCATTACCCCTAATCAGTTTAATGATTTGGGCGATATCAATATTAAAGTCGCCGATAAACACGGGGACAACGATCAATTTTTAACCGATGTGATTATACATCAAAAGGCGGTACTACCTGGTAATTCAAAAGTGATAAAAGCAGATGATGGAGAGTTGATCGGAAATAAAGATTCTGACTTAATTACCTTGGTACTTAATGACGGTAATTACTACGAAGAGGTGCAACAAAATACCCTGAAAAAAAGGGAAAAAGTTCCGTTTGTTAAAACCTATTTTAAAAAATATGTTTTAAATATTGATCTATCCGAATTGAGTAACGTGGATGTTGATCAACAGCAATATAGTAAAGGTTACAATATGTTAAATGTGGTTGGGTTACAAAGTGAAATTGATACTATTTCTAATTTTGTAAACAATGAAGTTGAATACCTGATTGATGATATAGACCGTAGAAACGGGATTATAAATTTAAACCGAAATATGAAGATAGATTCGGTAGAAAAGAGCGTTAGTGATACTGTACATAATATATTTAATGACTTTAGTCATCAAGAAAAAATTCAGGTATATACACAAGCTGGTACCATGGTAGAAAGTATTATTCGAAAGCTTCAAAATACAGAAAACACGGTGAGTCGTAGAAAAAGGGCATTAAATAAATACGAAATGTCGCTACATGATAAATTTGTTTTAGGTGTTTCCTGTATTTTGTTATTTTTTGTAGGAGCACCTTTAGGAGCTATTATTCGGAAAGGAGGAATGGGGTTACCGATTGTGATTGGGGTTTTACTTTTTCTTAGTTTTCATTTTATAGGAATATTTGCTAAAAATGGTGCTGAAGAAGGAGGGATTCCACCTTTTTTGGGTTCGTGGCTTTCTACTTTTATTATATTTCCATTAAGTATATTCCTTACCTATCGAGCCACCACGGATCAAGGTATGTTTAGTCTGGATTACTTAATTCGCCCTATCATCAATTTAATTAAAAAGGAAACCGGTAAAGAAAAAAAGTAATTTTTTCTTATTAGAATTACGTTTAAATAGGGGTGCGTTTTTTTAAATTTTAGCTAAAGTAAGTACCTTTACCACCGAAAACACTATTACGCGCTTATGTCGAATATCCGGGAAAAAATTAAAATAGAACTGCATACAATTGAAGAAGCAATTGAAGATATTCGCAAGGGTAAAGTAATTATTGTAGTTGATGACGAAAATCGAGAAAATGAAGGGGATTTTGTAGCAGCCGCTGAAAAAGTTACCCCTGATATGATCAACTTTATGGCAACCCACGGACGTGGATTGATTTGTACGCCTCTAACTGAACAGCGTTGTGAAGAATTAAAACTTCAAATGATGGTGGCGAACAATACAGATGTCATGGAAACTGCTTTTACCATCTCAGTAGACTTAAAAGGGAAGGGGGTTACCACAGGGATATCAGCTTCTGACCGGGCGCTAACGGTAAAAGCCTTGATCGACAAGCAAACCAAACCTCACGAACTATCCCGTCCCGGACATATTTTTCCTTTAAAAGCAAAAGAAGGGGGTGTTTTAAGGCGTACCGGTCATACTGAAGCCGCTATTGATTTTGCCCGATTGGCAGGTTTACAACCGGCTGGGGTGATCGTCGAAATTATGAATGAGAATGGAACAATGGCTCGTTTGCCTCAACTCATAGAAGTTGCGAACCGTTTTGACCTTAAAATTGTTTCTATTGAAGATTTAGTGGCATATCGAATGCGACATGATTCCTTAATAGAAAAAAAAGAAGATTTCGAAATTGTAAGCCGTTTCGGGAACTTTAGATTACGAGCATATTTACAAACCACAAATAATCAGGTGCATATAGCCCTTACCAAAGGTAGTTGGACAAAAGATGAACCCATCCTTACCCGGATTAATTCTACTTTATTTAATAATGATATTGTCGGTACCTTAACCACTAATGGAGATGAACGTCTGCAAGCTATGTTCAAACGAATTAATGAAGAAGGAAAAGGAGCCATTGTATTTATCAATCAGGAAAACCAGTCGTTTAATGTACTGAATCGGTTAAAAGTGTTGAAAGATTTACAAGATGGAACAACCGTAGCAAAAGCTCCGAAAATGGAGATGGACGTTAAAGATTTTGGTATTGGTGCACAGATTTTACATGATTTAGATATCCATAAATTAAAATTAATTTCCAATTCCATTCAACAAAAAAGAGTTGGAATGCTTGGATATGATTTAGAGATTGTAGAATATGTAAAGTATTAGTAGACCTCATACATTTCTAATTACAAATTAACCTGGTAGTCAAAATTTAGATCACTTTTAGCCTATTTGTTATGTATATGAACTCACCTAAATTTTTATATCATTATTACGAAACAGAAAATGGACCTTTTCGCAATATTACAGAATTAGGACTTGATAAGGCGAAGAATATTCAAAACCAAATTTCCAAAGGTTGGAACAGCAAACGTCCTGATAATTATATAGAATTACGATTTGCTTTAGAAAAAAGAATTAAGGAATTATTTATTGAGAAAGGGGGGAAGCCTCATAGAAAAGACCCGTTTTACTTTACGCTAGGCCCTTGTAGTTGGGCAAAATCCTGGTATGTAAACCCTGGTGTTGTAAAAATTCCGTTAAACGAATTTACATCCGATCAAATTAGCTTTACCTTTCCGGACAGTATGGTTTCCTTTCAATTTTATGATGAACCCAAACTTAAAACTTATAGGAAAGAGTGTAACGGTCAAATTTTTAGAATTGAAGAACTTGAAAAATTAATTAGAGAATACGGATTACCGTCAGATGATCAACTTATCGTTGAAGAAAGTAATAAATATGATAAATACATAGAAGCACAGGTCTGGGATGATACGGTAATTAACAGGTACAAGAATGTAAAAACCTAATTATAGTAGTTATATAAGTGTCGGTAAAAGGAAAGTGTGCGAAACAACATTCTACTTACTCATCTAAGTTAACAAAAAGGCTTGAAATTCCAACTAGGAATTTACGCTGTTATTTCCTTTACACTTTGCCGTAGCACGTTTTTGTCAATTACTTAATTGATTGTTAATTTCAATTACACTCTCAAAGTATTGCTTAATATTAGAATTAGTAGTTTCTTTGATTTCATCAAAAATAAAAGTTTTGGAAATTCCATCTGATTTTAAATGGACGAAATAGTCAAAATCTGCTAATATTTGTTCTGTGATATCATCGTTCGATACTAATAAATTATTTGATATTTGTAGAAGTTGCTTTGCTAATTCAAATTTTTCTATCGATAAAGGTTGGTTTTCAAAAGTAGTATTCTCCCAATTACCAAATTCCCTGTCATTGTTTGAGTCCGTAAATATTCCTTGTTCTGTTAATAAATATAATTTCCGACAGTCACCACCGCATTGACCATATATTTCTCCAAAAATAACTTCCTTTGATTCAGGTTCTTGTTTATCATCCGAACTACAGCCCCAAGCAATTATTACTAGCATTATGATTAATCCTATTTTTTTCATTTGTCTAAGTTTGATTATATATTACAAGATTCTAAATTTCCAGAATGGTTGCGCGTAAATGTGCTACAACTAGATAATAAATAGGATCTAATTCTATAAACTTGTAATTCATTTGAGTTATATATATTACAAAATCCATCTGTTCGAGTGCTTCGACCAATAGAAGAAGTGTATTTCATCTGCATTTGGTAGAGCTATCAAGTCCTTCGACCAGACTTAAGATGTTAAGGGTTTTTGTCAAAAAAGTTGTGTAATCCTGATTTAAAATGAAGGGTTCTATAAATTATTTCTTCATTTCATCGCGATAAACACTCAAATTAACTCCTTTTTCCCATAAAAGAACTACAGATTCTATAATTAATATTGAACTAGGATAAAGTTTTGATGGTTCATAAAATAGCACAATAACTTAGTAACTAAAAAAACTTCTGCCTAGTGCCTTTTGCCTAGTAACTAATAACCGGTACCTAAACTTACATCCAAACCACCGTATCTTCAACCGAACGTCTTACCTTTTTAAATTCAGCAAACATATCATCATGTGCCCGGTATCCTATGGGAAGAGCCAGTACGGATTGTAGATCTAGTTTTTCTAAACCTAAGATTTCATCATACCTTTCTGGTATAAAGCCTTCCATTGGGCAGGAATCAATTTGTTCTACAGCACAAGCTGCTAACAAGTTACCTAAAGCTAAATACGCCTGATTTTTTGCCCAGTTTTGTATTTCCTCTTTAGGTTTAGAAGCAAAAGAAGTAAGTAATTGTTGTTTAAAAGGATTTAAAATATCATCAGAAGTGTTTCGAATAGATTTTACGAGTTTAAAATGCCGTTCAATATATGCACTGTCAATGGTACGTTCTATACAGATTACTAAGATATGAGATGCATCTACCACCTGTTTTTGTCCGTAAGAAGCAGGTAAAAGCGCTTCTTTCTTCTCTTTATTTTGAACAATAATTAATTGTAGCGGTTGTAAACCGTAAGAAGTTGCAGTAAGATTAAAAGATTGGATAAGAATATCAATTTTTTCTTTGGAGACCACTTTTTTTGGATCAAAATTTTTAGTTGCATATCTCCACTGTAAATTCTCAATAAAATCCATTAGCTATATTTTGGCGGCAAAGATATTAGGATTCTCTTACCTTTACCTACATATTTATAACTAATACTTATTGTATGATAAATTCTTCTATCGAAGAGCTTAAAGCCAACTCTGTAACCCGGGTATTTAAAGCTGTATTTCCCAGTACGACAAATCATTATGAAACTTTGTTTGGAGGAACTGCCTTGCAGTGGATGGATGAAGTATCTTTTATCTGTGCCACCCGTTTTAGTAGAAAAAAAGTCGTTACCATATCTACTGGTAATATTGCTTTTGAAAAATCCATACCGGAAGGTACTATTGTAGAATTAGTAGCAGAAGTTGTGGAAGTAGGAAATACCAGCTGTACCGTACAGGTTACCATTTTTAAAGAGGATATGTACAGTTATGAACGTGAAATTGCCGTTACCGGAAAATTTAAGTTTGTAGCAATCAACAATGACAAAAAACCTATACCTGTCATCTAGTTAACCACTGGTTTAACTGTTAATTGTTTGATTTTAATATGAAACGCTGCAAATAATAAGGTCATAAAAGGACTTATCCAATTAAAGAACGCATAAAATCCATAATCTACCACGGGTACTCCCAGTACGCCACTTTGATAGGCGCCACAAGTATTCCAGGGAATTAATACGGAGGTAACAGTTCCGGAATCTTCCAGGGTTCTGCTTAAATTTTCAGGGGCGAGGCCTTTATCGCGATAGGCTTTAGCGTACATTCTGCCTGGAACGACCAGCGCCAGATACTGATCAGAAGCCGTAATATTTAAGGCAAGACAGGTAAATACGGTACTGGCAAATAACCCGAACACCGTATCAAATAAATGGAGAAGTGTTTCACTAATTCGGGCTAAAGCGCCGATAGCATCCATAACTCCACCAAAGATCATTGCACATACGATTAACCAGATGGTTCCTAGCATACCCGCCATACCTCCAGCGGTAAATAAATCATTTAATTCCGCACTACTGGTTTCCACTGCGGTATCCACCGTAATAGCTTTCATTACCCCAATATATGCCGAATTAAAAGTTAAGGTATCTGCTCCGGCAATAGCAAGAACGATATTAGGTTGTGCAATAATAGCAGCAATAGCACCTAATAATGTACCGGCAAGCAGAGCGATGAGCGGAGGTGTTTTTTTTACAATTAAAAAGATAACTAAAACCGGAACTATAAACAACCAGGGTGAAATGGTAAAGGCTCCATCAATTGCTTCTAATTGGCTTTCAATTTGAGGCACGCCCGAAGTGTTTTGAAAAAAACCGAGTATGATAAAAATGATCAAAGTAATAACTACGGTTGGTACTGTAGTTAAGGTCATATACTTGATATGTGAAAATAATTCTCCCCCTGCCATTGCCGGAGCCAAGTTAGTGGTATCCGACAACGGGGACATCTTATCTCCAAAGTATGCCCCGGAAATCACCGCTCCGGCCGTCATTCCCAAAGATATTCCCAAGGTATCCCCAATGCCAATTAAAGCAATACCCACCGTTGCCGAAGTAGTCCAGGAGCTTCCGGTAGCAATAGAAATTATAGCACAAATGATTACACAGGCAGCCAGAAAGATAGTAGGATTTAAAATTTGTAATCCGTAGTAAATCATGGTTGGAATAATACCACTGATGAGCCAGGTTCCAGCAAGAGAACCTACCATTAATAAAATAAGTAGTGCCCCAGTAGTTGATTTGATATTATTGGCAACTTCTTCCATCATCTGTTTGTAGGACACTTTATTATAAAAACCAACAATAGCGGCAATAGCGGCACCAAAAATTAGGATAAATTGGTTACTACCACTTAACGCATCGTCACCAAAGGCAAAGCCTACGTTATAGAATAACATACCTACCAAGGCCAAAATAGGAAGTAGTGCTTCCCAAATAGAAAGTTCTTTATTCTTAATAATTAGTTCTTCTTGATTAGAATTATTTGCAGCGGATTCCTGATTCATATTTTTGATTTGTAAAGTAGTAATGTTACAACATTATCTAATTTTATGCAATTAAAAGGTTCTGACAGAAAATTAGAATAAAAGCTTGTAAATGTGTTCAAATGTTAAAATTAAGTGTATTTTATCGATATTTATTGCTTTTTATCGTGTTAATAAAAATAATGATTTATATTTACACCGTAGAACAAAGCAAAAACATTATTTGACCTACTAAACTATTGCAACAATTATTGAAAGCCCCAAAATAAATTGATAATTGAAATTGTTTTACAATTAACATTTCGCCCCAAACAAAAAAGTTCCATACCCCAAGGAACTTTTTTAGTTTGTGGTAGTTATAATTACTAGAGATATAGCTAATAAAATGTTCTAAATTTTAGTACATTCCAGCTTTATCCAACCTGTCTTTACTAGCTTTATGAATAACTCTTTACCAGCCTATTTGGAACTTATTGGCTTATTTATTTTACTTCCGGTAAGCTTTCTATGGTCTTATCCTATTTATATAAAAATGGTACTTGTCATCATTGGATTATTATATATCATTATACGATTAAAAAGAGCAGGTGCCATACATTTTGATAAAACGGTTTTAAATCAAAACGCTCCATTTTGGAAGCGATTAGGTATACAACTACTTCTATTAATAATAATCACTACCGTATACGTATATATAGAGGCACCGGATAAACTTTTTTCAGTTCCTTTAAAAAAACCGGGCTTATGGTTGGTTATTTTGGCGGTGTATACCTTTCTATCCGTTTGGCCACAAGAAGTGATCTACCGCACTTATTTCTTTAAACGTTTTGAAGTTATTTTTAAAAATAAATGGGTACTTATCCTAGTCAACGGATTGCTTTTTTCATTAGCGCATATCTTCTTTAAGAATGTACTGGTGCTCGTATTGACTTTTATCGGAGGAATTTTATTTGCCTATACCTATTTTACGACCAGATCTACCTTGTTGGTAAGTATTGAACATGCTATCTACGGAAACTGGTTGTTTACCGTGGGAATGGGGGAGATGCTGGCTTTTCCAGGGGCAGAATGAATTATGAAATGGTGTTTTTTATAAATTCAATCAATTGTGTAAAGGCTTTACCCCTGTGACTTATTTTATTTTTTTCCTCTATGCTCAGTTCAGCGAAAGTTTTATCGTAGCCTTCAGGCTGAAAAATAGGATCGTAACCAAATCCCTGGGTACCACTTTTCTTTTGGGTGATTTTTCCATTACAAATCCCCGTAAAGGTATATTGTTTTCCTTGATGTAATAAAACAATACTGGTGACAAACCGTGCCTTTCGATTAGGATGACTCTGCAATTTATGAAGAACTAAATCCATATTTAAGTGAGCGTTACGTTCGGGTCCGGCATATCGAGCCGAATAAACCCCGGGTTCGTTATCCAAAGCTTCGATTTCAAGTCCGGTATCATCCGCAAAACAGTCCAGATTGTATTTTTCTTTAACAAAAGTAGCTTTTAGTAAAGCGTTCCCTTCTAAAGTTGAAGCAGTTTCCGGGATATCTTCATGACATTCGATATCAGTCAGGCTTACCAAATCAATTTCCGGAGGAAGTATGGCTTTTACTTCTTTTACTTTATTGTCATTATGTGTGGCAAAAACTAATCTATTCATTGGTAATCTGGTTTGTGTTATAAACCTATTTTAGGCTTTTTTTGCATCAAAGTCCCGCATCCACTTTCCCTGAACTTTTAAAACCTGTTCAATGACATCGCGAACTGCCCCGTCTCCGCCATTTTTAAAAGAAATATAATTAGATACTTCTCGTACTTCTGCCACAGCGTCCTGCGGACAGGTAGGCAAACCTACTTTTTTCATGACCGGAATGTCCGGAATATCATCACCCATGTACAATACGTTTTCCGGCTGAATAGTATACTTTTCCACATATTCCTTAAACTGATGTATTTTATGGTGGGCTCCTAAAAAAATGTCCGTAATACCCAAAGCAGCAAGGCGGTTCCGAACTCCTTCATTAGTTCCGCCGGAAATAATACACAGGTTATATCCCTGTAAAAGAGCAGTTTTCATAGCATAACCATCTTTAACATTCATGGTGCGTAATAATTCGCCATGACTGTCAATAGTAACCCTTCCATCAGTTAACACACCATCTACATCAAAGATAAAGGTGGTAATATGCTTTAAATATTCTTTATAACTTTTCTCCATAATAATTCTGAATGGCTTCCGTAAGTATTCTATAAATCAATTGCTGGTGCGAAGGTAATAGCTTCAAATGATTTTCTATAGTTTTATTGTCTTTTCTGATAGCAGGACCGGTTTGTGAAGTGCCGGACAAAGTCTTCAACCCATTCTGCATGGTTTTTTTAATTAGCGGAATCAGTAATTCATACGGTACCTGATGTTCTTCACAAATATCATGGCTGATAGTCATCAGGTGATTTACAAAATTGTTACTAAATACTGCAGCAATATGAAGCTGTTTTCGCTGTGCGGAAGACAAATGATAAACCCTTGGTGAAATTTGTAAACTAAGTTTTTTTAAAAGTTGAAATAATGAAGTATTTGAAGCTTCTAAACAAAAGGGAATTTCGCTTGCCTCTACAGTTGCTTCCGAAGAAAAAGTTTGCAACGGGTACCAAACACCCCGATTAGGTTGTTCTTTTAATATATCTATATCCGTCGCACCTGAGGTATGTACCGTACCTACTTCTTTAAAAGGAATTTGACCAGCAACCTCTTCAATTGCCCGATCTGCTACGGCAATGAGATACAGGTCTGCTTCTTTCAATTGATTAGTATTGGATATAATGGTATTTTGGTTTTGTGCTTCGTGTAGTTGTCTTCCTTTTCGGTTATAACATTGTATAATTTCTACCTTAGGAAGTTGTTCTAATTCGCGGTAAAAAAAACGGGCAACCGGTCCCGCTCCTAATATGGATATCCGTATCATTCGGTAAAAATAAGGAACCTTTTAAAATCCATCTTTCTTCTTTTATGCTTAAGTTATTTTAAATGTCTCAACATCTGTTAAAACCGGAAATACGCTAGGTCTTTCAAGGTTAATCCTTGATAATGTCGTAAATTTGCATAGCAAAAAAAAGAGCAGATGCAAAAGAAATTAGCGAGAATCCTTTTTTCAACCCGCCTTATGGCACTTTTGTTTATCATCTTTGCAATTTCGATGGGGGTAGGCACCTTTATAGAAGACGGATATGGCACTCCGGCTGCCCGAATTTGGATTTATAACACCTGGTGGTTTGAAGCTATTATGGTTTTTTTCTTACTTAATTTTTGTGGTAATATCGTACGTTTTCAATTATATAAAAAAGAGAAATGGGCTACTTTATTATTACACCTTTCCTTTATACTTATTATCGTAGGGGCGTTTGTTACCCGGTATATTAGTTATGAAGGGGTAATGCCCATACGAGAAGGGGAAACTACATCACAATTTTTATCCGAAAAAACCTATTTGACGGTATTTTTAGATGGCGAAATCAACGGCGAAGCTAAAAGAAGGGTAGTTGAGAAACCCTTAGAACTTTCGGCTGCGACCGATAATGATTTTGTCTTAGAGACAGATTACAATCAACAACCAGTTACTATCTCCTATATTGACTATATTGAAGGAGCAGAATTAGCACTAGTAGAAGATGAAAACGGGGATCAATATTTGAAAATTGTAGAAGCGGGGGACGGGCAACGCCACGATCATTTTATTAAAGAAGGGGAAGTTTCAAATATTCATAACATCCTGGTCTCTTTTAATAATCAGACAAAAGGGGCGATTAATATTGTATATAAAGATGATCAGTATTTTATAGAATCCCCCTTTGAAGGAACTTTTATGCGAATGGCAGACCAGCAGCGGGGTACTCTGGTAAAAGATAGTATTCAACCGCTAATGCTCCGGTCTTTATATCAAACCGGGGGGATGCAATTTGTAATCCCGGATCCAGTCACCCGCGGTATTTATGATGTGATTTCTACCGAAATTAAAGATCAAAATCAGCAGAATGCACTTATTGTAAATGTGGAGACAAACGGAACATCTAAAGTTGTTAAACTACTAGGAGGTAAAGGTTTTGCCAATGATATGGAAAAAATAAGCCTGGGCGGACTAGAGATGTACCTAACTTTTGGTTCTAAAAAATTAGAATTGCCCTTTGCGCTAAAACTAAATGATTTTATCGCTGAAAAATATCCGGGTACAACGGATGTTTATAAATCCTATAAAAGTAAAGTTGAAATTGTAGAAGAAGGTAAAACTGAACCCTATGACATTTATATGAACCATGTGTTAGATCATCAGGGATATCGTTTTTTTCAGGCTTCTTTTCAACCGGATGAAAAGGGTACGGTATTATCAGTAAGCCATGATTATTGGGGCACTATGATTACCTACGCTGGTTATATGTTGCTATATTTAGGGATGATTTTGATCCTATTTACCAGGGGTTCACGGTTTAAAGACCTGGATGTTATGTTAAATAAAATAAAGGCAAAAAAGCAGGCCTTAACTTTATTACTTTTATCTTTTGGACTTACGGTTTCGGCTCAAAATGATACTATTCCTCCGTCAAGCGTTCCTGCAACTACTTCGATACATACGGATCATACTCAAACCCTCCCTGGAAAAAGACAACTTGATTCTATCATCAAAGCTAATGTGGTGCCAAAAGAACATGCTGAAAAATTTGGTAGCCTTGTGATCCAGGATGAACGCGGAAGAATGAAACCGGTAAATACTTTTTCTTCGGAATTATTACGGAAATTGAGTAAAAAAGATTCGTATGAAGGATTAACCGCCGATCAGGTTTTTGTTTCGATGATTCAGAACCCGTTTTTGTGGTATAGCGTACCTATTATAGAGCTAAAAAGGGAGAATGATAGTATTCGTAAAATCTTAGGAGTTCCTTCTACGGATAAAACGGTTTCCCTGATTGATTTGATGAACCCGGACGGATCGTATAAGTTAGCTCCTTACCTGGAACGTGCCAGTAAAACCAATACTCCTAGTAACTTTGAAAAGGACTATTTAAAGACGCATGAAAAGTTTTATTTATTGAATCAGGCGTTAAGCGGAGGGATTTTAAAAGTTTTCCCGGTTCCCGGGGATGCTAGTAACAAATGGGTATCAGTTCCTGAATTAAACGAACATCAATTTTCAGGAATGGATTCGGTATACACCCGGCAAATTATTCCTATTTATCGGCAAGCATTGGCAGAGGCTAAAACTTCCGGGGATTATAGTAAACCGGATCAATATGTAGAAAGTATAAAAAGTTTTCAAAAGAAATTCGGTAGCGAAGTCTTACCTACGGATCAAAAGATACAAGCGGAGATTGCTTTAAATAAATACGATATTTTTAAAAACCTTTATCGATTTTATGGAGTTGCAGGATTACTGCTTTTGATTGTGGTGATCGTTCGTATTTTTAAGGATACTAAGGTGGTAAAAGGCCTGGTTTACGCCATGTTAAGCCTGGTGATCCTTTTATTTATGTTACATACTTCAGGATTAATTATCCGGTGGTATGTATCAGGACATGCTCCATGGAGTGATGCTTATGAATCTATGATCTATGTAGCCTGGGCAACGGTAGCTTTAGGTCTAGCCTTCGGGCGAAAAAGTCATTTAACGGTTGCGGCAACGGCTTTTGTTGCCGCTATCATCTTGTTCTTTGCTCATGAAAACTGGACGGACCCGGCAATAGCTAATTTGCAACCGGTACTGGATTCTTATTGGGTATTAATTCATGTATCTATTATTGTAGGGAGTTACGGACCTTTCTTTGTAGGGGCTATTTTAGGCGTTTTAGCTTTACTTTTAATGATTTTGACCACTACTTCTAATAAGAAAAAAATGGATTTAAACATTAAGGAATTAACGGTCATAAACGAAATGGCGCTAACTATTGGTTTAGTAATGCTGACCATTGGAAACTTTTTAGGAGGAATGTGGGCAAACGAAAGTTGGGGTCGGTACTGGGGTTGGGACCCAAAAGAAACCTGGGCGTTGATCAGTATTATGGTATACGCGTTTGTTATTCATATGCGATTAGTGCCCGGACTTCGCGGACGATGGTTTTTCAACTTAATGTCCGTAGCCGCGGTGGGATCAATTCTTATGACTTATTTTGGGGTGAATTTTTATTTAAAAGGATTGCACTCTTATGCCAGTGGAGACCAGGTAGTCACTCCATCTTCGGTATATTATAGTGTGGTGGTATTAGCTATTCTAGGTACAGTTTCTTATTGGAGATACACTAAGTATTATAAGAAAAGCTGATGATTCATTTTAAACTAAATGGAAGAACCTGATGAAAGGTATTTAACCTGTTATTTTTTCAGATTGAAAACTGATTTTCAGTTTCTTATTATAGCTTGGAATTTGATTATAAAATTAATTTTAAAATTGTTGCAAGATAGGCACATAAAACATACATTTGCATCCGCATAATTGATATGCAGACGATCATTTACAAGTTGAAAAATAGGAGAGGTGCCAGAGTGGTAATGGAGCAGATTGCTAATCTGTCAACGCGTAAGTGTTGCCGGGGTTCGAATCCCCGTCTCTCCGCTTTAATTTATTTAAAATTAGATAGTAATTATTAGTTTAACTAAATAATTTAAAATAGATTTGCAAACTGAAAATTTTAGATAACCAGATCGGGGTGTAGTCCTGTATTAATTACAGGATAAACCCCTTCCAGTTATCGCGCCGCGTTTGGGATGCGGAGGTTGTTATGCTTAAGGCTTGACCGCTATAAAAAACTTAATACATTTCGTTGTAGCGATTGTATTGAATAAATTGAATTATTAAAACGTGTTGTATTTGTACTAAGTTTTAAAACTGGTAGTCAGATAAAACAAAATTTTAGATAACCAGATCGGGGTGTAGCGTAGCCCGGTTATCGCGCCGCGTTTGGGACGCGGAGGTCGCAGGTTCGAATCCTGCCACCCCGACAAATTTTAATGTTGATTTACAGTAAATTAGCATTAAGATGAATAATAAGAAGCTAAAGGTGGCAGTTGAAGTGGCAGTAAGCCAGTTCGCTGCTAAATTTAGATTAGTAAATAAAGATCAATTTCAGGATATGCCCCTATTCAAGAAAGCGAGATTTGTTCACTCTGAAGGAACTACAAAAGGAAGTTACATTCTATTCTACGTTTGGGATGTTCAAAAAGGTGATCTTACCCGCAAGCGTTTAGCAATTCCGCAACAGTACAAAACATTAGAACAGCAAAAGGCTTTTGCTAAAGTTCGTTGTAAACAAATAGATAGACTTCTAAAAGAAGGGTATCATATTGATCGAAACAAACAAAAGCTACAACAGCAGGATTCAGCAGATAATTCCTCAAATCAAACGATTAAAGAACCTGTAAAATTAAAAGAACGTGTTACTATAGATAAAGCTATCACATCATTAGTAGCTATAAGAATTGCTAAAAAGTATAGTGAAAACGGTATCAATACTTATAGAAAAGAATTGAAAGCTTTTCTTAAGTGGGGTCAGGTTAAAAAGAAACCTTTGAAATTTATCGATGATATTACCTTTTCCATTATACAAGATTATCAATTATACATATTAACAGAACTTAAAAATGAATCTAAAACTCATAATAATAAAATAGGAGTAATCAGCGCATTTTATAGTGATTGTATTAAACAGGAATGGATTGATAAAGAAAACAATCCATTTGAAAAGGTCGATGAATTACCAACAAATTACGGTACAAAAAATAAACCTTATACCAACGATCAGATAAAAGAAATAAAGGAGTATGTTTTACAAACAAACCCTTATCTATGGAATTTCATTGCATTTATTTATTACTCCTTTCTACGTCCCAATGAACTTAAGGCTTTAAAGGTTTCTGATATTGACCTTAAAAATAATATCATTAAAGTTTGGGTTGAAGGAACAAAAGGCAAAAGATGTGATGTATTACCTATAGCACCCGCTTTACGCGAGGTCATTTTAAAAATGAATATAGATCAGTACCCAGGTAACTATTTTCTATTTGGAAGTAAAAAAGAGCCTTCATTTGAAAAGCTAGGAAAAAATTATATTACTAAAAACTATTTAAGAGTAAAAAAACATTTTGGTATAGACGAAAATAAAGATTATACTATTTATGGTTTTAAACATACGGCTTGTGTAAATTGGTATAAAGCTGAAAAAGATATTGTTAAGATTCAAAAGATGTGTAGGCATAAGAGTGTAACTATGACTGAACGTTATCTCAAGTCTCTAGGTTTATTAGAAGAAGAAAATGCAGTGGCACTTTTACCAGAAATTTAAAATTTTAAAAAACGTAAAAACTACACGACTACATTGACTACATGACTACAGCTATTATAAAAAATTATAAAAGGCTTTCAAATTAATGAAAGCCTTTTTTGTAATTATTAATTAATGTATCTATTTCTATTCCTTCTTACTTAGCTGACTATACTTAATTTGTACATTGTCATCTGGATCACCAATATAATAAACTAAAAGCCAAGGTCTACTATTACCTAAGATACCTTCTCCCTGAATAAATAAATTAGTACCCATACCATAAGGTAAATCTTCACCCTTCTTAAAAGAAATTTCCAATTTCCATCTTCCATACTGCTCGTGTAAATTCCATAATCCCTTCCCTTTAAAACTAGAAAATTGAAATTTTTCAGGAAATGGTAAAATTTGTTTAGTAACACTTTCTACTTCAAAAGTCGAATCATTGTAAAAGGTAAATGATCCATTATCTTCTGAATACCAAGTTCCAACAATCTCCTTACTCGTTGGTTTATCTGAAATACAGCTAAAACTAAATAGTAGTAGAAACAAACAAATAAATCTAATCAGTATGCTATTAGCTCTCTCCATCGTATCGCCTGAGTTGTTTTTGATAATGCTCTGTTTTGAATTCCATTATTAATCCAACCACCTATAGTGTTTTGTCACCAAGGGGTATATCCTATTACAGGAGGTCGAGTTGCCGATTGTAAAGTTGTAAGAATACTTTGTTTGATCTAGTATAAAGTTTCAATTCTAATCCTTTCAGTTCAGAAAAAAGTAAAAAGTTTTTAAGTTGCCTAGTTAGATTAGACGAGCCACATTCTTAAATTCAATTAAGCCTTTCATAGTCATACCATCAATTATTCTTTAAAGAACTATTATACTAAAAATAAAGGAGGGTGATCTAATCACCCTCCTAAAGTATTATTTAATAATTATACATCTTTTTTCGATAACCATTTTCACCTTGGTAATCTTTTAATTTTAATTCCGAAGGAAAAAATTCAATTCCGGTCAATTTAGATTCTTCCATAGCAGACCTCAAATTATCTGACACAAAGTACATTCCACTTTGAGGAAAAGGATTACAAAAAATATGTTCCTTCAAATTGGGGTTGACTACTAAGTTTTCAATTCTTAAATTAACAAGAGTAGTACCCCTCCATCCAAATTTACGAAGTTCCTCCTGGTACCTTATGTAATGTTCTGCCGATTCTATAGATACTAAATCTTTATACTCATTTAATGGCGAGGTTATAAAAATTTCACTCTTTGGATAGTCTACAGCATCATAATTTACCTTTGCTGGATGAAGATAATAATAATTAATGTTCTTTAAAATTTTATACTTTACCTTAATTTTAAAAAATTGAAAATCTTCTAAATTAATACTAAATGTTTCTAATACTTTTCTAAAGTCTTCACTAATTATTAAACATCCTACATATCCCATATCATATGGAGCATGTAATAGATCGGTAAGTTTAGCCTTTCTTTTTAAGACTATATCAGGAATATTAGGATTATCAAAAGGAACTTTCTTTTGTATCCAATTTCCAATGAAATCTTCATCGTCAACATGTCCTTTCATTACAGCTTTATCCGACTGAGGGAAAGAACCAAGAATTTCAGGATTCCAAGAATGTTGTATACTGAAATATTTCATCTTAAGCTTTTCTAGTTCAAATTTAAAATTAAATCCTGAATTTTTACATTAGGATTTTCCTCAATTATTTTCCGAAGCTTTTTAATTAACATTTGAACAAGATCGTAAGCCTGATCTGGTGTCAAGTTAGGATTTTCAAAAAGTTTAATATTTAGATAATTTTCTATAGCTTTATTGTAAGCAGTATGTTTAGTATTTCTAAATGCCTTTACAGCTATTCCGTTAGCAAACTCATTAATATGAAAACTCCGTTTTGACTTAGCTGCTAATTGAATCAGTTCGTTTTTTCCTAGTTCAAAAGGTATTATATGATGGGCATGTTCACCCTTTCTAATTACCCCTTTTAATACCCTTCGTAGTTGTCCTGATTTACCAAAAGTAATTTTATTTGCACTATTTACAAACCATTTTAAGGTAGTTTTATTTGTTGTTTTAAATATGTTGATAGTCTTATACCCATATTTTGCACCAGTAGAAAACCATCCGGTTATCGGGATTGCAGCAGAAAACGATAAAGAGGCTTGTAATGCATCTCCCTCTATTGTATAGATTACCCCGTTTGCCAAATCACAAACAATACCACCTACTGGGATTAACCCCAACCCATCAAGTGTGATATGAACTATCTCACTACTTGCACGCCATAAGGCAAGGGCGTTACAGGCAGTAGGGTTTTCATTACACCACTTTGCTTCCTCACCTTCTAGGATTTCTAGTTTTTCCTGGGCAAAAAGAACAGAATAATAAAACTGATAGATAGGGTCTAAGGGTTCGTCAGTACCGTATGAAAACCTTAAAGAATCAAAAAAGGCTTCCGGGTTTTTACCATCAATAAGATCATCATCCCATGCACGGAGTATCTTCGATAAAGCACTTTTATACTCCCTGTCTATCGGGTCTTGCTCAAGTATGGTATAGGCGGCTTCTAATGAAAGTTCACGGTTATTAAACAACCCCTCCCCATCAATAGTAAGACCAATCCTGGAATTAACATTAAGGTCTGGCTCTATTCCATGTATATTAAACACACTATTTATAGAAGTAACAGAAAATTGTCCTAGAATTTGATAGTGTGCTGTTCGGAAAAGGTTATCTATATAAGATTCTTCGGTAATATCACTATTTAGATTATTAAATAACGATCTTACATAAATACCTACACCGTTTAAATCATCTCTATACCTATCTGACCATCTAAAACTAAATTGACGTTCCCTAAAAGTTATACTACCAGTCCCCCTCTCAATATAGTCGTTTACATAATTAAACCTCTTGTTTAGAACAGCATCATCTGTAACTAACTGTGTATAGTGTAAAGCAGTAGCATTGTAATCTTGTTGTTCTAAAAATTTCTTTAGACTTTCTGATACATTTCGGTTACTTCGTAAAAAGGCAGTTGCCTTATCGCTATAATTTTGAATTACTGCATACCTTAAAAGGTGATAGTCGAATTTTTCAAAGTTAAACTTCGCAGGGCTGTTATCGTTTATCCAATTATATGCGGAAGAAAACCATTTGATACGAAGGAGGTTATATGGGTTATCAGTTAAATGGTTCCGCCAAGGCATATGGCTAACATCATCGGAATAACCTGTGTATAGCATATATGCAGCAACGGCTTGGTAGCGTAAATCCGGATATTCTATATCGTAGTAATGTTCTTTGTATCTATCAGTTACAAATTGGAAAAAAGGGTGGTCATAATTACCAATTTTAGCCTTTCTTACAATCTCATTTACCATGTTTATACGTTCGCGTAAGTTTGAATGTTGAAACCCTATTTTCCCTATTTCCTGACGTGCAATTTCTGCGAAAGCGTTCATTTGCGATTCATTGTAGTCCACTATCCTTGATCGCTTTTCATTGGTTATTGGATCATATACCCTTAAGTCACCATACTTTTCTTTTCCCTTACCTCCGTCATCCCGCATCTCACGGTACCTTTTTGTGAAAACTTCATGTTGCGTTCTTAGCCTTTCTATTTTTGCCCCTTTCTGGTCTTGCTTATATTCATTTGGATATGTGGCAAGTTGCAAATGGTCTAAATCCTGTCTGGTTTTTTTATAGGCATAAAAGTTTTTGAACATATAGTTTAAACCTTCATCCGTGCTTTTAAATTCAATTTTAAACTTATTCTTTAAGTTCTTATTGATAGCTATGTCCATTTTCCTATGCAAAGCCCTAAGCAAATCTTGATGATAGTTATGATTGATAAAGTCATAAGAGACCTTAAAAGTCCAAATATCTGCTTCCGAGCCACAATAACAGGGAAGTTCAAAATTAGGGTTGTTGATTTTTTCAGGGTCAATCATCCCTTCCTCACATTTTACGCAAGACCTACTCTTACCATCAAGGGTTGTTGCTTGTTCGTAAAACTGTGCGCTTAGGGAATAGGTGCAAAGGGTAATTACTAGGATAACCAGTCTATATAGTATCTTCATCTTGACTAAGTTTTATATTTTGGTAATTGTTTGTGTAAATACTTCACCATTTATAGTAAAGCGTATAATGTGGTTGCCTTTAAGCAATTTTGAACTATTAAAAGTAGCCGTGTTGAGACCTTTTTGTTTTTCTACTTCTTTGGCATCCCCAATAACTTTATTCCCCATAAGGTCAAAGATTTCTATCCTTACCTTAGAGCTAGTGTCTAGGTTATATGAAACTGAAAAGCTATTGGTAAAAGGGTTGGGGTGTACCTTAGCAAAATTATTAGCAGTGTTTAAAGCATTTTTGGCTCCAAGTCCAAAGGATATGTCCGGTAGAATGGATGTAAATAACATCAGACGAACCCCTTTTTCAGCATTACGGCTATCGTAAGTTCTCATACTTTCTATAACGTACCTTGTCGTCCCCCATGGACTGGTTTTAGGTATGTTCATTATCCTAAAATCTGTCATCCCGTAAAAATTATTTTTTACAAAGGGGTTCCATTCATCAGCATCTCTAAAACTTATACTAACCGGTCCAGCATCTTGGTTTATAGAGATAATATTCCCATTTAACTTGCCACGGGTTTTATGATTTTTGAGACTAAGGTATCCTGTAGATATTTCGACATTATACGAACCATCCGGATTTTGGATCATATCGGATTCAATACGTATGGTTATCCTACTTCTCCTTAGTTCATATTTATTGTCGTAAGTCCGTTCCATGACCTCACCTGTCATCCTTTTATTTAGAAACTCAACGGATGTTATATCCCGGTTAAAAAGCCGATCTTCGTATGCTATTATATCATCATAAGTATTCCTATCTGTCAACTTAGTATCAATGGTAGAAGGGTTTCGCTTTTTCAAAAAGTCATAAACTTCCTGGGCATGGGCGACCCCTGATTTTTTAATCATATCTAAACCTAATGCCTTGTCAGGGGTGAACCCGTAGCCAAAATATTGCATGATACCTAACCAATAGTTAGCCATTGGTAAACCACTTTGTAGAAAGTATTTTTTAGCTGTAGGGTATCCTGTAATTTCTCTTTGACCAAGATTTTTCAGGGCAATGTAACCCAGTCCATACTGGGCAATTGAGTTATTTGGATATTTCTGGAAGATCTCTTGTGCCTTTATACCACCATCTTGGAAAGGAAATTTATTAAGGTAGGTATTTGTCATATAAGAAATAGCAAGCCTTATATCCGCTTTTTCGTAGCCTAAAGCAGCTGCTTTCTTTAAATAACGGTACCCCCTTTCCCTTCTCTCTCCACTTAAACCATTCAAATGACTAGTATTAAGGATCAGCAAGGATTGCGCATAAAGGGTCACAGCATTGTTTAAAGAACACGAGGATAATTCATCTACAAGGATATCATATTGTTTTCTATCAATTAAACTAATACTAGAACCAAGGTTGCAAATAGCTTCGGCATTTGCAAGGCACCTGCTCTTTGCATTTTGAGCAGTGAGAAATTGAAGGTTGAACGCTATTATAAATAGTACGCCCAAAAATTTTGTTGTTTTCATTATATAAAATTTATTTTAGATTTCATTAAAATTTTGCGTAGAGCGATCCGTTGGGCTAAAAACCTGGTTTTGCCTTAGATCATTTTTCCGATAAAAGTAAAGAAGGGTACTATAGTTTCATTGGCAAGTGATTTGTGTGATTAGACATAGGTTTATTCATTATCAAAGCAGAAATATCCGCTTTTGTAGTTGTTAGGGTCAAAAGTATGAGGCATAAAACCTTATACCCGGTTGGTAAACGTTTACGTTCGTTTGTAAATATTTGTAAGTATTTGTAACTGAATAAGAGGTTACAATGTAACTACTTACGAGTTGTTAAAAATGTATTAAATCAGATTTAAAGTAAGGTCGTCCATAGTATTGGTTTTAAGTTTTATCGGTTTTAGTAAGGTTGCATAATTATTAAATTGCATAAGTAGGGGTTCATGGCGTTTGGGGATGGGGTAATCGTAATTATGTATGTTAGCTTGCTTCGTCCTCTTTAAAAAAGTGTTCATGCCTTAGCTTTATCAATAACACTTTAGCTTCTTCTACAGGTTTATTTTTTTTAAACAAGTCCTTAATCCAGGAATCTAGTAAAGTTTCATAATCTCTATTTTCAGCTACCCCTTTACAAAAAGGGATAAAGTCTAAATGTAGATGCCCTAGTAGTTCTAAGTAATATTTTGTTTCTTCATCCTCTTTCTTCATTTTAGAAATAGTGTTTTTAATTAATAAATTAAACTTTGGTAAGTTCATAGATAACCTTGTATAACTTTCTAATTCTTTCATCATTAATGCGTTTTCCATATTTTATAAATTTTTGAACTGTTCCTTTAGGAGCATCAATTTTTCTATCTAAAGCTTGTTTATTTATTAACTCATAATTAGTTAGTAGCCAAGATTCTATTTTCATTCTTTTAGTTTGTTTTGTCATCTACTAATTATTTACATAGGTATCTAAGTAATTAATGCTATAGAAAACTTTCTTAATTTTATACTTTTTTAACTTCCGGTTTAACCGTAAAATGTATATATTAGCATTATTAAAATATAATCTATTGTAGAAAATATTCTACGAATATATGAAATTGTAGAAAATATTCAAAATTTATGGGGAAAATAGTTCAAAGGTTAAAAAAGTATGTTGATCATTTGAAGATATCTACTAGGCAAATTGAGACAAGTATTGGTGTATCTAACGGAACCTTAGCAAAACCATTTTTAAATGGTAAAGCAATAACTACAGATACATTAGAAAAATTTGTTGCGAAATTCCCTGATCTAAATCCTGTATGGTTGATAACAGGAGAAGGAAATATGATAATTAATAAAAATCCAAATATTGAACTAAAAGAAACTTTTACTAATGAATTTAGCGACGGTCAGAAAGAATATCTTAAACAACTAGTGGAAGAATTATTAATAAAATCGAATACTCACTACAAACAGGATTTATTAGATACTAAGAGAATTTTGGAATTAGAAGATATGGTAGAAAAATTGAAGCAAAAGGTAATAAATATTAACGGTTAATGTTTTCCTCTCTTAAATATATTTTTAAGGTAAGATTCAAAACTATCTTCTTCTTTTTCTACATTTTTTAGTTCAGACAAAACATATTTATAAAACTCTTGCCTGGTAATTCTACCTTCTATAAAATCTTTTTTCAGAGAGCGAAGGTATTGATGTTTTAGTTCAATATCTTTTTTACTCTTCATTTACTATAGTTTCAATTCCTGTCTTTAATAGTTCTCTTTCATAATCCTTTTTTAATTTAACTTTAGTTATATATTGCTTGTAAACATACAGTAGAAAACAATAGAAAATGAATATGGGTAAACTATAAAAGAATTCAATGGAATCTACGATTTGTAGATCACTATTAACTACCGCTATAATTTGGAATAAATACATAGTTATAGGAACAAATAAAAAATAAGTCCAAAAACGATTTATTCTAACATAGATAAAAGAAAAAGCAATTAAAGGAAGAATTTTACCAACTAATGTCCACATTAAAATGTAAATACTTTCAAAGTAGCTGGAAACATAGGTATATCCAAAGATATTAACTTTGGATATACCTTTCGGTATTAATTCATAAGAATAGAATAGTATTGGGTATAGTATCAATACTATCATTAAAACATAATCAACCTTGTGGTGGAACTTTAATTTTACTTTTTTCAATACTATATGTTTCAGTTGATTCATCAACCTCGTTAATATCAATCTCATTTTTCGATTGATCTTCAAGACTCATTTCCTCACTTATATCCGTAGATGAACAGCTAACTACGGAAATTGATGTTAAAGATATTAAAATTGCTACAGTTAAAAATGATACTTTCTTCATAATGTAAATTTTGACAATTGGATTTAGTAAAAAATGGTTTTTTTGTTGACGTAAAGTCTTAATATACAAGCAAAACTAAAAGATTCTTTGAATAATTGAACTATATGATTTTAACTATTTTAAGTGTAGTTTTGCACCTTTTTTCATTAAAAAAAGGGTATAATAGCCCCCTTTTTTAACTTTTATTTAATAGTCAAAATTCTAGCTTCCTTTTTTAAATAATCTTTTCATCCAGCTTGATTTTTTATCAAATTCTTTAAATAATACTTTTGTCTTCTTCTCCGGAACGAAATTCAAACTAGACCCCCGTTTTATTTTCGGGTTTGAGATATGGTTATCTACTTTAATATGTTCTTTTTTAGCAAGGCTAATAATTGCTTTTTGAAGCGTGTCCGTCCGGATGGATAGGTTTGTATATTGTTTCTCCAATTCGGTATACTTTCCGCTAATAAGCTGGGTTTGCTTCTTGGCTTCAGAAAGGCGTTTTTGAAAGACTGTGTTCCCGGTAATAAAACCTATTGCCAGGATTAATATCCCGGCAATAAGGTGGCGTATAATAGGTAGTTTAAGTAATGCTAACATAGTTTTTGTATTAAGGTTAATAGTGGTTTAGGATAGGTGTACATAATGCCCGTCCCTCTTTCCTGCCCGGTAGCGTTTGGCCAATTCGCTGTGGTGCAGGCTAAAATTCTGGTGGAAGTGCGGGCGGTCTGCCCTTTTCCAATCCCCGCCCCAGGTAAACAGGAATTTCTTTCCTTCCTTTCCGATCAAACCCCAGTTCGGGTTCTTCCAGAGGGGTTTGCCATTTTTAATTTCTACCACATCGAAAGCCAAACCGTAATTATGGTAACTCTCCCCAGGTTTGGCATTGGTCACATCTTCTTCCCGTTCATCGATCAGACCGTTGCCGTTGTTATCTATCCCGTCTTTATCTTGCAGGTACAGCTTTTCCTGTTCTTCCCAGGTTCGCAAGGCAGAGGTAACACGAAGGGTGATATTAAAGTTTTCTTCCATGTGGTTTATAAAATTCACCACATATTGCCGAATGGCAGGGTGCAAGGTTTGGATCCTCCGGTTACTGTGGTAGTCCCAGGTAAGGGCTTTTACATAATTAATTGCTTTCATAGGTAATTGATTTAGGGTTTTATTTTTCTTAAATAAGATTAGGGTAAGGATAAGGGCTAGGATCGCCAGTACCCCCTTACCGTAGTTGTTTGGGGTAAATTTTATCTTCATGTTACAAGGTGTATTGAACGGGAAAAAAGAAACCCGCCTTCGCGGGTTATCAGTTTACAATATCGTTCCACCGCTGAAAATCTGATGCGCTTAGTTCCTTTCGTAGCCGGTCATTCAAGGTTTCGGAAAACTTTAATTGATAGGCTTTAGATACCAGGTCAAGTTTTCCACGGGTCTGGTAGGCTAAACTTAATAGCTGGCTGGTAGAAGTCCCGTCAAAGTCCTGCATCCAGGATATCCCGGAAGGGTTTGCCATTGCCCGGTACTGGTGTACCAGTTGGTTAATGGTGTCCCCATCGTTACGGTCAAACTTCTTTTGGCGTTGCCGTCGTATAAAGTCACCTATTTTTTTTTTAAACAGCCAGTAAAGGATAAGGAGTATCAAAACAATCTGTACTTTTCGGTTGGACAAGATATTTTTAAGGGTGGATAATACAAGTATGGGGGTCATAAGCTAGGTTTTAGGGTAAGTAAATTAACTAATCGCTAAAACGCTCAAAGGCTTTTTTGGCAATCAGTACGTAATCGGTAAGGGTCAGTTCTTTGCCTTCTTCCGGTACGACTTCTTTTACAAATTCGATAATATCTGGGTTCTCTACAATCACCGCAGTGGAGGAGATAAAATCTTCATGGTTTAAATGGTCGCTTAAATCCTGAAAGGCTTGTAGTTTTTCGTTTACTTCTTCCGGATTGTTTGCGAGTACTTCGATGTTTACTTTATAAGGTTTCATAGTCTCGATTTTGGTTGACAGTTGGTAGTTGTCAGTTGATAGTTATTAGTTGTTAAGGTTTTCGGTTAATACAGTATTATCTGCTTCGGTTGAAATAGTATTGTTTTCTGTTTCATCAACTTTGATTACTTCTTCATCATAAACTTCTATATCCTGTAGGTTATCATAGTCTGTATCTCCTTCGGTTGGTTCTGGTTCTTCTTCAACAAAAGAGAAGTTTACTTTGTTCCGGGTAATGGGTGGTTTGATTTTCTTTTTCTTATTAGTGTCCCCTAATGAAGAAGCTTTGCCGTTTTTAACCCCTACGTATTCTTTTATTAGGCTCCCCAATACCCCAGGTACATGCCTTGCATAGCCCTTTAGGGTATCTTGCATCTCAAAGGAACGCTCTTCAAGGCGTGCTTCCTGCTCGGCAATTGCACTTTCCCGCTCCCTTAGCCTACTTTCCCTTTCGTTAAGCATCAGTTCTTTAAACTTTAGGGTTTGCTCGGCTAGTTTGTTGTGCAAATCAGACTGGTAGCGTTGTTCTTTAAGTTCATTTTCTTTGCGAAGTCCTTCCAGTTGTATTTCCATTTCCTGGCGGATGGTATCGGAGGTGTTTTCTACAATTGGGGTTTCTACCTTTGGGGGTTGGAAGTTGATATTAACGTTCCCGTTCTTATCTACTTTATGGGGGATACCGTTTACTTTTACTTCTTCGTCTTCTTCGGGTTCTACCCATTCGATTTCTTCGTTGATCCGGATAAAAAGCGGGGCGTTAAGCCTACTATTCTGTTCGCTAGTCCCAAACTTTACCTGTACCTCGGCATCTACGTTATCGGCAATAATCTTATCCAGGATTTCAGAAAAGGAGAGTTCCTGGTTTTCATCTTCGGAACTGGTGATAATAATCCCGGTTTCGTCCTTGATGCACCAATACTTGTACCGGGTCACTTTCTTTTTGGCAAGGTCGGTAGGGATATAGTTTTTTACTTTTTTCATGTGCTTTTTAGTTGTCAGTTGGTGGTTCGTAGTTGGTAGCCCACGGTTGCTAGTTAGTAACTTCTACTAACAACTAACAACTGTCAACTACCAACTACATTAGTATTGAATTCGTAATACCTGTACATAAAAGTTTACCGGGCTTTTGGAACTAAAGTGTATGTTCCCGATTGCCTGGATGATGGTATTGCTTTTATGGTCGGTAGTATTGTCCGGGGTAAGCCGTACCGCCCTGGTAGGGGTGGTAATTTGTAAATTAAAATCACCACTCTTTATTTCTATATAGTGGATAAAGACTACTTCGTTTACCCCTACCTTGATCTTCTTAGGGCTATACAGCAACTCGTCAACCTGGTATTTGGGGTGTAGCTTTTGAAGGGTGGTATAATTGGCTACCAAATGGCATAAAAGGGCATCGTTTGTTTTCATTCTTGTATAAGGGCATAAAGGTTAATTGTCCTGCTATGGGTAGCGAGGTTTTGTACCATCCCGGAGATATAACTACAATCGGCTAGTTCCTGTTCCCAGGAAATGATACGCTGTGAGGGGGGCAAGTCCAGGGAACTGGTAAGTAGGGTGTCCAGGCTATCAATTTCTAACTGGGTTTCGTTTTGGAAGCTTACCGATACCGAAGCCTTATTGCTATGTAACAGCCCACTTACCAGTTTGCCCAGCCCGTTTAAGGTATAGCTAAAGGCAGATCGTTGCCCCCCTTCGAGTTCCCCGCTAAATAGGGTAATTACTTTGGTATTAGTCATTGGTCAGTTCTAAGTAGATTTTTAAGGTATAAGGGTACACCGCCCCGTTGTTATTTTGAGACCCGTCATAATCCCCGCCATAGTCCCCATTATAGTCCCCTTTGGCATTATTGCTGTATCCACTATTGTCATTATTGCTATTGTTGTTTTGATTAAGGCAACATTCGCTGTGATAGCTAATAAAATTATCCTGGAAATCAATTTCTATCTTCTTCCCCTGGGCGGTTTCATTAAGTGGGAAGAAACGGTCTTTAGGGGCTACTTGGCTATTGCTCTGTAAAAAAGCAACCTCAAACCCACGGGGGAAGATTTCCATACTATCCACGGTCATGGACTGTAACAAATGCCCGCTACCAATGGTGTGTAGAAAGGCAATCCCGGTCAGACGGTCGTAGTTCCTATCCAAATCTTCGGAGATACGGATAAGACTATTGGCGCGGGTGACTTCCCTTTCGATCAGTTGTATTTTCTTTTTGTTCATGGTATGCTGTTTTTAAAAGAGAAGGTTACCCGAAAAATGGAGGTGTTGGACTGGTTGGGGTATTTGTATTATTGTTGTTATCATCGTTATTGTCATCATCCGGAACGTCTTCCGTATTACTTATACTATTGTCAGTATTTCCGTAGATCATAGCGGTATAGGCAGTGATCCCTTTTTGGGTGGTACGGACAAGGGAAGGTAACAGTGCTTTTTCTTCTTCGGGAAGGGCTAATATGGCGGATAAAAGGCTGTCGGCACTTAGCGGGGTCAGCTCTAAACTATCCGGGGTAGTTGTGTTGTTTACCGCTTCCTTTAAGGTTTCTATTGAAGTATCTTTTACGCGTAGTTGTTCGATAAGTTCTGCTTTGGTGTATCTATCGTAGTTGACCATAATGTTTTGTTTTTTAAAGGGGCATTGCAATGGGTTTTAAGCCTTTATTTGCAATGCCCCTGGGGTAGGTAGTTGGTTAATGGTTAGTTCCCGTAAACACTTGTCCCTTCTAAGAACAGTTTTAAATAACCCTGTACTTCTTCGGGGAGGTTGATGTTAAACTCGATCGGGGTCTGGGGGGCAATGATCTTAGGGTTGTTCAGTACGTATAACCCGAAAGGCTTATCGGAATTATAGCCGTAGAACCCATCAAAGAACCGCCTTACAGGTTGCTTCTCAAAAATCTTTTGACCGTTAAGACTCATTTCCCATTCCCCGTTTAACAGCCCGGCAGGGAAGGTATCGGTAAAAGAACCGTTGATCGCATCCTTATCAAAAAGTAAGCGGATACCCGATAGGGTCAAATACCGGTCTTTGTTCAGCTTCCCGTTATCGATATTGGTCAGCCCCAGTTCTTCGGGGGTACTTAGTTTGATAAGTTCGGAGCGTGTCCCGCGCATCTCACTGGTAGAATAGTAAGGGGCATCGGAGATTTGGGCTTTCCCTTTTGCCAGGGCAGATTGGATATGCCCGGGAAGTAGGTGCAAGCGATCTAGAAAATGCCTTCTAAACCGGGAAGCCCCTTGTTCGCTACGGATGGCTTTCCGGGCGCGACGTACCCGGGAGTACCCACGGCTCCTTCTCCTTCCGCTTAGTTCGTCATCGTCGTAATCTTCAAAATCATCCATATCGTCCATGTCAATTTCGCCCAGTCCGGCTAAGATTACATCGTTGTCTTCAAATTCGTTAAACTCGTTCATTATATTATAGTTTTAGGGGTTGGTAAATTTGTTACTCTTTAGTAGTTGTCAGTTGTTAGTTGGTGGTTTTCAGTTTATAACCCTCCTAGGTACTATCAACTACCAACTATCAACTAATCTAAATCTGTTTTGATGCCCTTTTTAGGAGCGTTGCGTACTTAGTATTAGGGTGTTTCTTTTGTAGTTGTTTTGCCTTTGCGTGCATCTTAGCTAAGTGCGAACTAGGCTTTTTTTTTACCCTCCCCACCGTGGTTGCCCTTCGTTTAGGCGTTGTACGTTTTGGGGCGGGTAGTCTTCTGGTGGTGGTTGTCCTCCGGGCGGGGAGCCTACGGGTAGCGGGAACCCCCGCCAGGGCTTTTCTACGGTTACGCGCACGGGTTTTAGCAGCTTTAATCCCTGCCAGGGAACGTTTCTTTTTCTTCTTGCTCTTTTGCCAGATAACCGCCCCGATAATGGCAATCAGCCCGATTGCCCCAAAGGTGATGATCTTCTTTTTATGTTTGTTAAATATCATTTTTACCCGGCTGATAAAACTTGGCTTTTGGGTAGGTACTAGGGAAGGGTTTGGGTTCATGGTAGTAGGTATAAAATTTTGGGTGTTCCTATTAATTGTAGTTGGGGTAAAAGACGGGGTACTCATGGGACTTCTCCGGGTAGGGAATGGAACCGCAGGGGTACGCTGGCTACCCCGCTTGTTAAATACTTTAGTGGCTACTTTTTTAAAGAGTTTAGCGGGGTTGATCGTACTTAGTATCTTCTTTATAAAGATCAAAAAAGGGCTTGCTGCTGCGGTACTGGTAGCGGTAGCGGCTGCCCCTAAACGAAGCCCGGTTTTCTTAGCCGCACGCCCCCGGACAATGGCACGTTTAAAACGGTCGGCTTTCCCGCCTATCTTAGTATAAAACTTTTCTGCTTTGTCTTTCGCCCGGACTAACTTACGCCATTCGTTTAGGTCTAGCCCTTTTTGGTTTGCCTGGGCTTCGGTTAAGTAGCCGTAGATAAGCCTACTGGCAATCTTACCCATGTTCAGGGAAAGTACGGTACGGATAGCAGCGCGGGCAACGACGGTCAGCGGATTGAACCGGACAACGGCTTTTACCGCTTTTTTAATCCCTTTACCGACTTTACGCCCTACTTTTTTTACCCCGCGCCATATCTTACGGAAAAGCCCGCGCCTCCTCCTTCTCCTGCCTAAGCTTCCCAGTCCGTTTAGCTTGGGGTCGCTTTCATCCAACAGGTCATCAAAGGCACTGTTTTTCATATCCATACGGGCAAGGTAGATCGGTTCATCTAGGGGGGTATTGGCTACCCCTTGTAAACTTTCACCTTCCATCTGACCTAGGGTCGCCAGGATTGCCCGGTAGAAGTTGGCATAACTACTGCCCGAAGCAATGGCTTGTTTAAGTGTGGTTATCCGGGTACTTTCATTATCAAAGCTTCGTTTTACATTAGAGAGTAACGCCAGTTCCCGGGGTACGTTGATGGTTTGGCTAACAATCGAAGGGCTACGCAGTTCTTTTTTTAAGCTTGCTTCGGCTTTATAGATTTCGGTTTTAATGCCTTGTTCTATAAGGTTGAGTACATCACTAGTACCGGAGAGTACGATCTCTGCCTCGTCTGGGTCTAGTACTTCCCCGAAGCCGGAGAGGAACGCCCCTTCAAATTCCGTATCGCTATCATCTTCTTCATCAATCCCCGCTAGGTCAAAAGGTTCGTTTAACTCGTCCAGGAGTTCTTGTTGTTCTTCACTAGTAATGGCACTTTGCATGGGGTCGGTGCCAACACCGGATAGTTCGTGTAGTTCCATAGGTATGGTTTTAAGGTCTATAATGGGTTTTGCTTCGTAGTTAAAGTGGGGTATCTCGGGTACGACATCAATGATATACGGGGTATTGTCGGTATCAAGGGCTACCGGGTAGATATGCCCGAAATTCCCCTTTTCTTCGTATGCTGTTACCCGGTATTCATGCCTAATCCCCAGGTTTAGAAGAATGGCACTTATAAGGATGGTATAGTCATCACAGTCAATCCCGTAACTAGGGTCGCTAAGGGCAAGCTTGCCATCATGTAAACTCCTGGCTGGGGTACGCAATTCCTCAATCCCGTTTTGGTCTAGTTTGTAGCGGGTGTTCTCCCTAAGGTAGTCCCAGATGTTGTTACTGGTTTGTTTGATCGAACCACCTTGCAGGGAAAAGGCTAAACTTTTTACCTGTAGCATATCCCTACGGGCAATACGTTGCATATGGGTCAGGGTATCGTCCAAGCTTGCATTATCTTTTAGGGTTTTTCTTAAGCCATCGCAACCGCTTACCGTAGCTACCCCGGCAAGGGGGGCGTTACGTTTCATCAGGTTAAAGCCCCGTTTAAAGATACGCTCGTAAAAAGGGGCTACCTGTAGCATCAACTTTTCACTGGGGTAGTATTTTGCGTTGTAGGAAGGTTTTACTAAGAACGTATTTTTAATCCCTTGTTCCTGTAATTTGTGCCATACGTATACTTCAAAAGTTCGGGTAAAGATTTCGTTCCTACGGTTTAGGTATTCGTTGGGTTCATCCCGCTTATCCTTTGGGATTTCCTTACCACTGCCCGTTACTTCACCTAATAAGTAGCGGTGAAAGAAGGTCTTTTCCCCTGTCTTATCCCAAAACAGCACGTTAAAGAGTTCTTCGCATTGCTTTTCAAAGTAGTTATCGCTTTTAGCAATTACCGGGTCATAGCCTTTTCTAGTAGTCCTACCCCCGGATACAAAGGATTGCTTTTTTTGCCCGGTATGTACCGATAACAGGTTATCTACCGCATGCCCGTATTCATGGGCTAAAGAGCCAATACCCTGGGTTTTGGTAAGGTTGATTACCACCGAGCCGTAACGCTCGTAGTGGGCTGCTGCTTTTCCTTTCCCCCTTGCCCCCAGTGCCAGGGAAAGCTTTCCTTTCATCCCAATCTCTGAATCTTTAATATCCAGTAACAAGGCTAAATGGTGCAAGGATAAGGTGGATGCATATAAAAAGTTAGCCCGGTCTTGTTGGCTCATCCAGTTTCCAAACTCAATGCTTTTAAACTGGAAGTGTTCCAGGGCAAGGTTGCTATCATACATCCAGGGTTCGTCCTTCGTATCATTGAACATCTTTTTAAAATCGATGTCGATCCCTTCCCGTGTCCAGTAGCGGTCAATCCCGCCACCGTAGACAACCGTCCCGGCATCTTCTATTTTTCCAAGTAAGTTATCCATTGCTTTTAGGGTTTGGTTGGTTTTCAGTCAGGCGGGCGGTACTGCGGTACAGGGTTTTAATGTCTGCCTTGATCTCTACGATGTCCGCTTCAATGCCTTTATCAATTTGGGTCTGAATCCCTACGATCAGTTGTTTTAAATGGCTGGTATAGGCGGTCAGTTCTTTGATAAAGGATTTTACCTCGATATGCACGGTGCGTAGGAAGTAACCGATCACCGCCAGGACAACGGTAAAGGTGAGCGAGAGTAATAGTAATAACAGGTTTTGCATAGTTTAAACAGTTAAGGGTTGGTCAATATCTTTGGTCAGGTTCCCCGAAGCAATAAAACCTTTAAGTACGATCGGAAGCCCGTTTTTACCTTCGGTGATCTGGTTCGCCAGGATGGAACTGATACCGCCTATTTTATGTACTTGCGATAAGAGTACCGCAGTATTAATTCCGTAGGTTAAAGGGAGTTTGCTGTTTTGGTTGGGGAGCAGGGTAATAGGGCTAGGTAGCGGGTTAGTTTGGGTAGCCAGGAGTTCCCCGGTAGTGGTATATATGTTAATACCAATCTGGTCAATAACAAAGGTGGAAGGGGAAAAGTTACCGATACTTAATATAACCTCGCTTTTAATAGTAGTGGAAAGGTTGCGTATTTTAAATTTGGCTACCCCAATTTGTAAACGCCCGGCATGGCGTAGTTTTTTAACTACTTTCCAACCTTTATGCCCGGCAAGCAGGGTCATAAGCAGTACGGTAATGGCTATAATTTTTTTCATAGGTCAAACATACGGTGCGAGTTCTATGAGGGTTCCGATTGATGTAACTCTCTGCACCTAAAAGTATTTCTTTGTTTAAAGGTGTAGATATAATATCCTATATAGCTACTGAAAAAACCTGTTTATAGTTTTATTGGAAAAAGACTGCTCGATATATGGATTTATTCCTACTTTAGTAGGAATAAATCCTAATAAGATGATAAAGAGAGAAAGAAACGTAAGGATGGAGTTAAAACAACCCCGGATGGTCTATGGGTTTAACCATGAGTTTGTACGTACCCTTATACGTGAAGCTTACCGCAGGGAGGGCTATGCTATTGTAATTTCAAGCGACCGGAACCACTGGGCGAAAGTCCAGGATTATAAGCATTATATCTATGATGGGGACAACATCCGGAAACTGGAAAAGAACAAATACGAGATGGAAACCATGCTGACCCGGCTTGCTTTTAAACATGGCTTTATCTACTCAAACAATATCGTTTACTATATGCACCCCATTGAACAGGTATGGTTTGAACGCTTACCTACGGATTATGAAAACCAGGTGAGTAGAATATTTCGATAAGTTTAAAAAAGATAGTATGGATATGATAGGAGAACAACTGATAAATAAGCTAGATAACTTTGAATTATCGACCAAATTAAATAAAGCTGATCTATTACGCTTAATTAAAGAAGCTGGTTTTAATGATTTAGTTATGGTAGTAGCTAAAGATGGTCAAAGGTGGGCTAAACAGAAGGACAAGGGATATTTTATGTATAGAGGGGTAACTGTAGAATGTCAGATCAATGTACCTGGGGAGCTTGATTTGCTTTTTTTTGATCTTGCTATTAAACACTACTGTATTTATTTAAATAATAATGAATATACTTTTAATATAAATTTAAAGGTTTAATTAAAACGTTTGTTTACCAATTTTGGAATCTGAATCTACAAGAAATACTGGTTATTTTGATGTGATACTAGATAAATTAAATAATATTTTTTCCATATTTTTAAACTACTATTTCAAACTTTTACCAATAAAAATTTAAAGTATGACTAAAAAATACAAGGAAAACAATGTTTATTATTATCAAATTAAACCACATTTAATTAACCCAAAAACCCAGGATATTAAAAAAGTTAAAAAGAAATTTAAAAAAGCCTTTAAGTTCAAGGGTAAAGTAGATAGTATTAAACAAGGGGTAGAAGGTTCAGTTAGTGCGACTAGCGGAAAAGTATATAATAACAGATATATAGGTGGTGCTTTAATTTATACTCAAGAGACTAATATACCCCCTAAAATGGATGAAACAGGTACAAAACCTCAAGTATTAGATTTATCTGGATTTAAAGGATTAGGATATGATTCCGCATATTTTTACGATGTAGAAACTATGGTTTTTGCATTTGAAAGTAGAGTTCCTGGAGTTACATTATCATCTCTTCAAACTTTAATATATAGGAACCAAGAAATAGACACTTTCGATTTTAAACCTATAGCCTCAAGCAATGCTTATGAAGAATTTCTTGAAAGTCAAGGTGTTACTAGTTTAGAAATGGATGTAGTCTCGGTTGATAATAAAAAGAAAAAAAATAGTTCGACCCCTGCTATATCTGAAGCATTAAACCTTTTGGATGAAGCTAATGGCGAAAAGATAACTATATCTGTTACAAGTGGTCGAACCAAGAAAAAATATTTAGATAAAAATTATTTAAAGAAACTAGCTAATGATGCACTTAGTTCTATGGGATATGAAAAAGAATTTACTAGCTTTAAGCTTAAGATAGAAGATGTTGATTCCGGGAAAATAGTGCCAATTGATTTGATAACTGGACGTATAAGAGATAAAACCAAAATAGAAAAAGTCAAAGCTATTAATGAATTTTCAATAAAAAGTAAGATTAAACAATTAGAAGGTCTATATTTAAAAAGAAGAGAAGCGATTGAAGTACAAATTAAATTATGAAATATTCAGGTTCAGCTTTGATAGAAATATTGTATCCAACTTTAGTAGCATTTGTAATATCTATATTTATTTATTTCAATTATGACCGGTACTGTTTTAACTATATAAAATTAATTGATACTTCAATAAATATTTTTTCTACGCTCTTAGGCTTCTTAATTGCAGTAATAACTATTATAGAATTTATTGATAATATGTACATAAGAGAATTAAAGAAAAATGACAATTATAATTTGCTTTTAACATATTTAAAAAAAGCAATATTAGGTTGCATATATTCACTTATGATTGGTGCTATATATTTTTTTCTTTTTCCAACACTGAACTGGAATTTTCAGAGACTTTTGAATTCTATTGTTGTACTTATCATTACTTATAGTCTTTTAGCCTCCTTTCGTTTTATAAAAATTTTTTTAAGAATAGCATTTCAGTAGAATTATAAAATCGTAAAAAAATTATGGTTGATATAGTTACTTTGGAAAATAATAAAATTGTTCACGTCAAAAGTGTTCAATTAAAAGTGGCGGATAAAATAAAAAACGATTCTGAATTGTTAAAAAATTCCCATAAACAATATGTTATTTTTAAACTTTTACAACTTAATATTACGGAATACTTTGAAGTAGTTAAGGAAACATCTAACATACCTGTTATGTATGTGAATAAATTTGAAAATCTATTTAATTATGATTTCCTTCTTAACATGAATAGAATAACGATAAACCTTTTAACATCGTTCAAATTGTATTTAGACAATAGCGAATTATTTATAAATAGAAGGTTTAGTAAAGAATCCGAGGAATTTAAAAGTTTTAAAAAGCTTACAGGTAAAATTTTTGATAACTCTTTTGCCTTTCGGTTTTTATATAAATTGAGAAATTATTCGCTTCACATTGGATTACCTTTAGAAGGTTTAACATTCAGAACATCTGAAAGCTCAAGTAAAAATTCAGAAAATAAACTCTCATTCAAACATCTATTAAATATCAACGATTTACTAAAAGAAGGCAAAGTATTCGGAAAATTAAAGTCAGAGTTATCTAAAATGGATGGTGAGATTGATATTGTACCGCTAATGACTAAATTAACGCACGATATATTTCGTATACAAAAACTTATATTTTCTTTTCAGCAAGAAAAGATTGAGAACGCAATTTTTAATCTAGAAATCTTTCTTGGCGACTATAAAAATTTAAATAATAAAGTTTGGTTATTGGATACTGTAAATGATACTGGCGATTATATAAACTTCTCAGGCTATCAAATTCCGTTTGATATTATTAACGACTACAAAGAATTTCAAAAAGTATCGCTTTTGAAATAATACATATATATTAGATTTTGTAAAAAAAAACTTATTTCCCTAATATTGTAGGATTATTTCAGTACTCCATAGGAGTACATTTACTATTAATTAGATAATAAGTTGATTATGCATAGGGATGACATAGTACGTGTACAGGCTAAAAAAGTAGAAGTCTGTTTGGAAACTTCTCAATTTGAATGGTGGCATATTATTCTTTTTATATGTTGTTGGCTTATTGGTTTATTTATTATAGGAGGTATAAATAAAGCAAAATATAGAATATTAAGATGAGTAAGTTTTTAACAGGGCAACAACTAGAAGAAAAACTAACAGATATTATATGGAATGCAAAAAAGTATGTGATTATTGTTTCTCCATATATAAAATTAGATCAACATGTAATAAGCATATTTGATAAAATAAAAGCCACTCACGAAACACAGTTGATATTGGTTTTTGGAAAAAACGAAGGTTATAAACAAAAAAGCTTAAAAGAAGTAGATTTAGAATATTTTAAAGAATTTAAAAATATTGCTATTCTCTATAGTAAAGACCTTCATGCAAAATATTATGCTAATGAGAAAGAGGGTTTAAGTACCTCTCTTAACCTCTATGATTATTCTATGATTAATAATATAGAGTGTGGTGTATATTTTACAAAGAAACTAGTAAGTACAACAGAAAAGCTTTTTGAAGATAGTAAAGCTTTTATTGATGACCTTATTTACAATCAAAGTCATATCGTCTACCTTAAGCGACCACAATACAAAAGTAAACTTTTTGGTTTAACAAAATCATTTCAAAATTCAACTGTATTGCTTGATATTTCAGAAAGTTTTTTCGCTGAAAAGCCTTACGACGCTAGGTACTTGAACGAATTTGATTTGGAATTATGGAGTGATGTAGAGAAAGTATTTGAATCAAAACCACAAAGGGAAATAGAAGTAGTCGAACCGGAACCGGAATTCGGTTATTGTATTAGAACAGGTGAACAAATAGCATACAACCCAGAAAAACCTCTTACATATTATGCTTTTAAGACATGGCAACAATTCGGTAATGATGAATATCCTGAAAATTATTGTCATCGAACTGGAAAGAAAAGCTTTGGTAAGACTTGTATGAAAAATCCTATTCTTTAATAGTTCATTTTGAACTAATAAGAATTATTGAATTTAATTGAGTCAATATAAGATTGAATTAAATGAATCTTCTGATTAATTTTTCTATCAATTGTATTTTGCTCGACGCTAAAAGTATCAACTTGTACTGAGGAGTTTGGATTAACCTTCCATGCTAAATTAATACTATCTCTATATTCAGTTTTAAATTCTGCGTATTCAAACTGGTTTAATTTATCATCTTTTGAAATTAGAACTTTATCTAATAGAGCTTTTTCACTTATTTTTTGAAGATTAATCAAAGTATCCAGTTCTTTTAATCTGGAACTATCTAAATATGGAATTGATAAGGTTTTAAAAATATCAAACCTATTTCTTCTTTTATATATTTCAATCATATTTTTTATCCAATCATTATTTAGTGGATATGATTTTTCTATAACATCTAGTTCAATCAGAATGTCCTCATTATTTCCTTTATTAGTCTGTATAACTTGTAAAACTAATTTAGCTCGCTCCCTACTAATTGTTTCTAAACTTAATTTCCTATTAAGTATTGATTCGGGTTGCCGAAGTAGGCAAAATGTTGCAATAGCACCTAGAGCAAGTAATCCTAATTTAATACGTTCTAAGCATCTTTTTTCTTTCAAGCTTTTTATATTTTCAGAAATTTCTGAAATTTCTGCTTGTTCCTTGTTCTCAAACTTTTGTGCTGGCATCAAACTATTAAATGGCTTATCAATATTTGTTTGCTAAGTAAATATAATCAATTCTTTACTTTCAAAATATAGTATTGACTACACCGACTACGCTAAAAACTACACCCAACTACGCTATCTATACACTTAATATTATATATAATATACTAATATATAGGTATATATAGTATAAAAGCAATAGTAGGAAAATAGGTGTAGTCGTGTAGTCAGATAAAATTGCAGAAAATTGAATTTTTAAAAAACCTCCTAAAAAATAAAGCCGATACGTGTAGTCCGTATCGGCTTATTGTTGTTTTTAATTGTTTGTTATTTTGGTAACGTAACTTTCTATTTCTTAGTATACTCCCTCCTTAAATCGCTTTGTATAGTACTTTCCATCTCATCACTTACGATCTCTACCGGGTACACCCTTCGGGGGCTTCTACCGTTTAAACGCTTCTTTATAGGTTCCCCAAACTTTTGGGTTTCAAAAGCCGTAGCCAACCGTTTAATACTCATTCGTAACCCGCTCCGGGCATTCATATGGCTTAAGATTTCAGAAGGCATTAAGAAGATTACCCCCGGTTTAGTAGGTGCGCAGGGTTTATAGAGTTTGATTAGCCATTCTTCTTCTAAGGTGTTTTGTTTAAATACATCGTTGATCTTGTTTAACTGCTTCATTTCTTCATGTGAAAACCAATAGGTAAAATTACTCTTTGCCAAATGCGAAGCTTGCGCCCAAACTTTGTGCATATCAACCTTATGTTGATAGTTTACCTTTTCCGCTGAAAAGACCAGGTAACGCCTGTTTTCCGTATCGGTTAAAAACCTCCGGCTATTGACCGAACCAACAAAAGAACAAATCCGGGGGCGGGTTTTAGATAACCGATGGAATACTTTACGAAGGGTAACAAACGGGGCGGTAATAATAGCCTTCATACTATTAAAGTCCTTTCCAAAAATCGTTTCCAACTGGTCGTCAATATTGACAATCCATTTTTCCGCTAGAAAGTTAGCGGTGTTTTTATCGGTAAGGCTAGGGTTGATATGTGAGCAGATCAAGAACTCCTTCATATCGTCCGGACAAAGACGGTTCAGCCAGGTAGTCTTACCGCTCCCTTGGCTCCCTACTAAAATTAAACAGGTTTGGTTAATCCCTAAGCCTAAAACAGTAGCTGCACTTGCCACAAGCCACTTACGAAGGTAGGGCAACCAAAGTTCATTAGATGTTGCCCCTTCGTTTTCCAAAGCTTCTATAGTGATCGTTTTACTTAGTTCTTTGATATAGTCTTTACCATCCCATTTGGGCAATGCTTTAAAGTATTCCTTTAGCGGGTGGTAGAGTTCCGTATAGTTACTGTTTAGTATTTTGATTAGGGTGCTATCCGTACATTTAATCCCTTCGTTTTGAAGGTCGAGCCAGATCGTGTTTAACTGCCGATCTTCCAAGTTACGGAAAGTAGTAGCCCCTTTCTCCCTATATTCCAGTTCAAAGGTAAGTTCATTAATACGGATGTCATAGTAAGCGTTAAGATACTCCTGTACCTGTACTACATTACTTTTCTTTGGTTTTCTAGTTTGTTTCTTACCTTCTTTTTCCACTGTAGTACTATCAGTATCGGTTTCATCTACAATAGCCCACTTTTGACCTTCGGGGCGTATATCTTCAAATTCCAGGGGCATAGAATGTATATTTTCAGTTTAAAATAGCTTTGGTTTCTTTCTTAGGTTGACTTTAGCCAGTAGGTCGGTAATCTTCTTATTAACTTCCTTTTGTAGTATATCCATTACCGTCTTACCCAAATGATCCGGTAAAGCTTCGATCTTATTTACCAGACCTGTAGGGAGTATTAATTCATTATCTTTCATTAGTTCCTTTGCGCGGTCTACTAAAACATCCGTAGGGGTACCTAGCCATGATCTAAGGTCATAGATACCATGAATAAAACAAACCGCTTCTAGCTTATAGGTATGGTCATTATACTTTTTAGCCAGTAGGTATTCGCTTTTTCTCTGGTCTTGTAAACCCTTTTCCAAACGGGTAAGGGTAGACTGGGTTTCCTGGTAGTAGATAACAAGGGATTTGATAATCCGGTTTTGCTTATCAAAAAATGCAGTACTAAGCGTATTTTTATCCGCCTGGTACTGCAAGTCTTGTTGTAGCTGTTTTACAGCCCGCTCAAAGTCAATGGCAACTCTATTCGTCTCTTTATACACAAAGTAGGTTGGTTTCTTCGGGGATCCCCAAATGTTCAACAATGGTAGCTACTTGTTTAGGGTTATAACAACCACCGGAGTATAACCCGATTTCTTTCTCAAAAGGTTTGAGCCATTTGTTTAGTGTCCTTCCGGAAACATTATAGGCAAGGGCAACGGTAGTTTTATTGACTGCTTTAAAGTGTAGGGTAGTATCAATCATGGTAATTTAGGTTTTAGGTACTTTCTATTTATTAAGGTTTAATTCATTAATTAGGGTCGAGTCTGGCAAACTAGTAAGTGTAGCTAAGGTTACTTCTTTAATTTTATAATTAAAAAGTTCGTCCATGGATTCGAGATTAAGAAATTTAGCGATTATAGCCAATTTATCGGCTGATATTTCAAACCTGTCGTCCATAGTGGCATATAACCACCTTTCAAATGTTCTTTTACTTACATCTAATGCAATGGGAAGTTTTCGTTTTGCAATTTTATATTCTTTATAAGGTAATGCATTTAGAAATTCCAAAATCTTATACTTCTTATCAAAATTCATTTGTTCACGGATCATTATTGTAATAAATTAAAGTTTAATGTATATAGACGTATTTATATGTATTTCATCGATACAAATATATTATTGAATCGGATAAAAGATAGAATAATATATGGCATTTATAAACAGAATTATTAACAGTAGTATATGTCTTAGTTCACGTCATATATATCGAAAACACTGTTAATAATATACAATGGAAGATAAAAACAAATTGAAAATATGCAAATATTTATAGGGAATTATAGTTCAAAATTATTAACAAATACAAAATAATTATTAACATAATAAAAGTAAGTATTTTACTACAAAAATATTCAAATTTTTTTTAGAATTTAAGGAATATGTTGCTAATTTTTCAAATTATTAACGAAGTATGAATAGCATATTTAAAGCAAATATTCAATGTTAAAAAAATTGATTATTTTCAAAATGAATATGGTAGTGATAATATCAGTATTTTGATAAAGTTTGTAGTAATAAAAAATTAAATATATGATAATTAACTGAAAATCAATTATATGATTAAGTGGCAGTAAGTGGCAGTAATTTTATACAAATGAAATATTTCTTAAATCAAATAAAATTAATGCATAATTTGATTAATTCCTGATTTTTAGTACATTTATGACGTAAGTAACGACGTATATTGGCATAAAATTTTAAGATATGTGACAGGTTCGAATCCTGCCACCCCGACATACGGAAATCCCTTTGAAATCGTGAGGTTTTAAAGGGGTTTCTTTTATACATACTTTCATCTGAGATACTAAAAGGTTGGTATAACTGACTTGTTTAGAGTTATAAAAATGACTATTAAAATGTTGTGATAACTACTTTCTTTGATTGGGTTATCAGTTCTTTTTTTGATAGGTTTGTATATACCTATATTCAAGCCCATACGGAGCGTAGCGGAGTATGGGCTTGAATGCGCGGGCGGCTACGCCACCAGTCCTTGCCCGTCACCGCCGAGAGCGGAGAACGGGCAAGAACTGGCTGCTATTTGTCCAGCCATAGGCAGGATAACATATTTCCACTCCGCCAAGATATTTCATATCTTGCTCCGTGAAAACATGCCATAGCCGCCTGCACATTGTAAGCCATTTGACCCAAAAACATTATGAGAAAAATAATTACATTAATATTACTGATTTTTATATCAATTAACAGTTATTCACAATCTGATAAAGAATTGATTTTAGAATCCTTTGACAATTATAAAAATGCAATCCTTACTGATAAAGGAAAGTTAGCTGCTGATTTTGTTGACAGCAGAACTATGAATTATTATTCTACTGTTTTGGATAAAGTTAAAATGGCTGATTCATTAGAAATAGACACAATGGGGATAATAGATAAACTTACCGTATTGACTATGCGTCATAGAGTTTCTAAAAAAGATTTACTTAGTTTCAATGGTAAAGACTTATTTGTTTACGCAATTGACAATGGAATGGTTGGAAAAAATAGCGTAGTAAATGCTGAATTAGGTGATGTGGTCACAAATGGTGATTTCTCAAAGGCAGAATTTGTTGTTAATGGACAAAAAACACCTTTTTTCTTTCACTTTTATCGTGAGAACAAAATATGGAAAGTTGATATTACTCATTTATTTTTATTGGGAACAATAGCTTTTAAAAAAATGGTTGAGGATAGTGGAGAAACTGAAAACGATTTTATAACTAACATTTTAGAGGTTTTAACAGGAAAAAAACCGTCAGAAAACATTTGGAAACCGATAATATAAAACACGGCTTACAACACGGGTGGCTGTTGCACAACTTTCTAAGCATAGTATTTTTAGTATCTTTAGTTATGCAAGGCAAGAAGAATTATCAGGAGAAGTTATTCCAGCAGTTTCAATTATCGAATCGCGTTCCGGAATCTAATTTTTATCGCAGGCTTCATTCACTTTTAGATTTGAACTTTCTTTATAAAGAAACCAAAGTATTTTACGGCACTTCGGGTCAAAAGAGTATAGATCCTGTGGTGTTTTTTAAACTATATTTGGTAGGATATTTAGAAAATCCCATAAGCGATCGAAAACTCATAGCGCACTGCAGTATGCGTTTGGATATTTTATTTTTTTTGGGCTACGATATTGATGAAGAACTGCCATAGCATAGTATTATAAGTAGGACCCGGGAGTTGTTTCCCGAAACTATTTTTTAGGGTGTATTTACACGTATACTTAGTATGTGTATAGAAAGCGGTATGGTAAGCGGTCATACTCAAGTTATGGATAGTGCACCGATAAGAGCAAATGCTTCAATGAACAGTTTAGAGCTAAAGGTTCCCAAGCAGGAACTAGAAGCTCATTTAGCAGAGATACGTCATATCAGTGCTATGGATAAAGAACAGTATGGTAGGGCAAAAGCGAATAAAGCTACAGAAGCTCAAAAGATGATAACAGCTACCCAAGCTGAACTAAAAAATATAGAAAGTCGTCAAAAGAAATGGAGAAAAGACCAAACGCAAAGACCGGGGGCAGGCAATAAAGGTTCCAAATACACCAGTAACAAAACGTATTATAGTCCTACAGACCCTGACGCTCGCATAAGTGTAAAACCAGGCAAAGCCAGAAAGTTAAACTACACTAGTCAGCTTACTGTAGATAGTGCCATGCATGTAATAACTGATATTAAAGCTTATCACGCCGATGCTAAAGACAATCAGCATTTACAAGACATGGTCAAACGTACCAAACAACGCTTATGGAGAGAAGACTTACCCCTAGAGAATATACTAGCAGTTACAGGATACAGTAGAGGAGAGAATTATGCTTTTTTAGATCGTCCTTCCCAAGATATCAGTAGTTTGGTAAAAAAGCTAAAGGGAAGGAGTTCAAGACGGCTTCAACAAGAATTTCCTGAACTGCACAAGCGTTACTGGGGCAGGCATTTTTGAGCTATAGGTTTTGGATGTTGGAGTACTGGTAATATTACTGATACTATAGTGAACGAATATCTAGAGCATCACAGGAAGTCTAGTAATGACAATGGGAATTTCATACTTGAGTAATCAGTAAAACTTACGTACTGCTGACTTTAGTCGGATTTACAAACCTATGGACTTTAGTCCATAGTGATTTAGTTGGGTATCTTGTCAACCGAAAAGCAGTTGCATAAAGTCCGCTACTGCGCTTATACCAGACCGTTGTGCTTCATTATCAGAAACCACAGTCTAATAAAAAAATCTCTAAAAAAACAGACGAAATTTGTTCTTAAAACTTAAAACTAGAAAATATTTTAAATCTGACCTTAGAAAAATTATTCTTTACTTTTGAATTTGAAAAAAAGTTTTTAATCCGTGTCTATTAAACACCAGAAGAAAAATAAAATAAAAACTGTGTGTCAGGAATTTCTGAGTAGTTCAACATCTCGTTGGTTACAGAAAGTCATTGTATTAATCCTTTTCTCATTAGTTGTAAATCATATAGCAGCAAGCGATAATTTTCAGGAAAATGCTTCATATAGATTTCCTATAGTAGGTTTTTTGTTTACCATTGGTTTTTCTACTCTTGTTGGTATTATTGCACATTCCAATTTTAAATTTCATAAAAAAAAGTATTTTTCCTTGAAGGTAGACATAACTAAAATTGGAAGATTTATGGGGTCTACATTAGGCTATATTGCATTAATTTATATTCCTGTAAATGTTTTTATCGCAGTAGTTATAGATGGAGAAATACAGTTCTACTATATAGTAATTGGCTTACTAATTACACTATTAGTCTGTTTTATTCTTATAGGCTTATGGTATGCCCAAGACTTATACAACTTATCTTTAAAAGATGCAGAAATTACTATTAATAGTGGAGCGAAAATAAAAAAGCTTACCTACCAAAATATTGCTTGCTTTTATAGCGAGAATAAAATTGTGTATACGCTACAAAACGATGGCACCACAATTGATACCGAATTTACATTAAATGAGCTTGAAGAAAAAATAAACGATCAATTATTTTTTAGAGCAAATCGACAAATTATTATTCATAAGCATGCCGTAGACCAAATTGAAAAGATAGAAAATGGTAAGCTACATATTCGGTTAAAAGCGTTCATTAAAAACGATGCTGTTACAGAAATTACTATAAGTCGTTACAAACGCAAAGCGTTTATGGATTGGTTTCAATAAATGCTACCAGAATATTACTGACTATTCAGTTATTAATTTCGACCATTCAGTAAAAACATAAGTATTTAAAGGAACTTTCAGAGATTTTGTTCATTATTTTGCTTTGAATTTAAAATCAAAAAACAATGAAAAAAATCACCTTAAAACAAGTATTAATTCCATTAATTACCATTGCAACCATTCTCTTTTTATGGTTTGGTCCAATACATTTAGGTTTTCTAGAGCTTATTATTTCTTCAATAGTAGTTTTTATAGGTAGCGCAATTGAATATAAAAGAAAATGGTTTTCGGCACTTGGGTTTCAACAAGAAAAATTAAAATTTAAAAATTTTTTTGTTCTTGCGCCGTTGACTGCGCTAGGGCTTTTCATTTTTTATGTCTTTGTATTAGTTCCAGGTGTTACCAAACTTACTGGAGTTCCTATAGATTATTCGTTTTTTAAAGAAATAACTAAAGACCTAAAAACCTTTCTTATTAGTTTAGTATTAATATTAATTGGTTCTGGTTTTGGTGAAGAAATCATTTTTCGCGGGTATTTTATGAGACAGTTTTTAAAATTCTTTGGCGATAGCAAAATTAGTGTTGCATTAAGTATTGTTTTAATTACTGCTTTTTTTGGTTTTATGTATAGTGGTCAAGGTATTACAGGGCAAATTGTCACTTTTGTAATTGGGTCGCTTATAGCTTATATATTCTACTTGCGTAAATACGATTTGTGGTTTGTTTGCTCTGTACACTGCTTTTTTAATACTATAGCTTTAACCTGTATGTACTTTGGTTTGGCCTAACAATATAAATTACTTAATCCTAATAATTTACTAGAAAAACGAATCAAAGAAAATATTTAAAAACCATAAGGAATAAAATAACGAAAGCACAACAATATATAAGAAAAAATAGGGCGGTTTAGGCTAACTCTGAAAGCCTGTGTTAATTTACAAAGTCGCCAAATATAAAATTTGGCATTTTCAACAAAAAAGATAAAAGCAAAATATTATATTTGGCTTAGTACCAAACCAAAACGTATCGCTTATCAACTGCCCTACGTTTCTTATACGCAACGTTGTGCACCACTTGGGAAAACCGAAATCAAAAGATAAAATGGACTACCAAACATACGAACCAAATATTGACTTAAAATCACTTATTAGTTGTTATTGGACTTTGGAAGTGCCTAAACAGCCTGAACCCCAAAAACAACGGATAGTCCCTGATGGTTGTATTGAAATGGCGTTTATTCTTGGAGATGACATAAAACGGTACACGTCCGAAAATGAATTTATACTTCAACCTCGTGCAATGGTACTCGGACAAACAATGGAGCCTTTTTATATTGAGCCAACAGGATTTGTTAAAACATTCGCTATCCGATTTTATCCTTATGGAATTGCAAACTTTATTTCTGAACCTATTAGTAATTTGGCAAACAAAGAAACACCTATAAATAAACTTTTTGAAAAGGAAACCGAAGATAATTTAACGCAAAAAATAATCCAAGCGGAAAATACGAAACAACGAATCGGCATTATTGAAAGATTTCTTATTGAAAGGATTAATAACAAAAAAACGATTGATAAAATCGTGAAAAGTACGGTTGATTCTCTTCTATCCACAAACGGAAGTGCATCAATTAATTCAATCCTGAAAGAAAATTTGTCAAAGCGAAGACAACTTGAAAGAAACTTCAAAAAACAAATTGGAGTAAGTCCTAAACAATTAGGTAAAGTTATTCGATTACAAACTGCTTTAAAGATGTTACTTGACCCAAAGTCAAAAAAACTTACCAAAATTGCCTATGAAAGCGAATATTTTGACCAAGCACATTTCGTTAAGGACTTTAAAGAATTTACAGGAATAAATCCTAAAGATTTTATCAATCACGATAATTTGGCTCTATCTGCTCTTTTTTATAAATAGTTTAAGAGTGTCGCATTTTTACAATTTCAAGCGACTTTCTACTGCTTATTTTGTTTAACCAACAATAGACGGAAAATGAAATATACTTTACTCGTAACAATTATTACTTTGACTTTTAGCATTGTATCCTGCAAAATCAAAGAAACTTCCGCTACCAATTTAAAACCTACTAAAGAAACAACAATCAAAAACGATAAGAATATGAACAGTTTTATATCAATATTTGAGATTCCATCTACGGACATTTCGAGAGCCATTAACTTTTACAAAGAAATTTTAGGCGTGGAAATTGAAAAGTTAGAATTTACAGGAATGGAAATGGGTTTATTTCCCTACCAAGACCAAATGGTAACAGGAGTAATTATAAAAGGAGAAGGTTACGAACCTTCTGCCAGCGGAGTTACAATATATCTAAATGGCGGAGATAACTTACAAACAATTCTTGATAAAGTAGAAGGAAATGGTGGAAAAATAATTATTCCTAAAACACCTCACGCTGACGAAATTGGATTTTTTGCAATTTTCCACGACTCGGAAGGAAATAAAATCGGACTTCATTCACCAAATTAAAAAAAAGAGCGAACGCACAACAATGTATAAGAAAACATAGAGCTTTTGAGCTTAATCGAAAGACCTGTAATTATATGTAAAGTCGCCAACTATAAAATTTGGCGTTTATGAGAAAAAAAATAAAGTAGAATATTTATATTTGGCCTAGTATTAATCCGAAATGTATTGCTTATCAACTGTCCTACGTTTCTTAGTGTGCCGAGCAAGCAACAAGTAGCAACAAACCTGTTGAAGTATACCTTATTAATCGATTTGTTAAAATAATCTAAATGCCAATTTTAGTTAAATAAAAATTTGGCTTAAAAGTTAGCAGGCTAGTTTAGAACGTATTAACTCTAAATCCTGTAGATAAAAGTTCGAACTATCCCGCGTGTGGTCGACATACGGTAATCCCTTAAAAATTGTAAGGTTTTAAAGGGATTTCTTTTATACATACTTTCATTTGAGATACTAAAAGCTTGGTATAACTGACTTGTTATGAGTTATATAAATGACTTTTAAAATGTTGTGATAACTACTTTATTTGATGGGTTATCAGTTTTTTTGATAGGTTTGTATATACTTACGTTCAAGCCCATACTCCGCTATGTTCCGAATGGGCTTGAGTGTGCGGGCAGCTACGCCACCAGTTATTGCCCGTCACCGCCGAGAGCGGAGAACTGGCTGCTACTTGTCAAGCGGTAGGCAAGATAACATATTTCCACTCCGCTAAGATATTTCATATCTTGCTCCGTGAAAACATGCCATAGCCACCCGCGCATTGTGCGTAATTAGAACCACGAAAACATGAACAAATTTTATAGAACAATTTCACTTTTGATGTTACTGTCTATTTTCTGTAATAACACTTTTGCTCAAAATCTAATACAACAGTATGAACCTAAAAAAACCGATAGCATAAGAATTGGAAAAGGAGAAAAAGATTTCTTAAAATACATACGAAAAGGCTATACTCTTTCGATTCCGAAAAAGACAAAAACAATCGGAACACTTATCTTTTTAGAAGGTTCTGAATTTGATAAAAAGAATAAAAGCGCAAAACTGATATATAAACAAGCAAACAAAAAAGGGTTTGCTGTTTTGTCCGTTTCAACAGAAATCCCTTTGGACTTTTATTTTACTGATAATTCAAGCCAAACAGCTCATAAAATAATTGAAAAGGTTTTTAAAAAACATAATTTATTAAACAACAATGTTTTTCTACTTGGAGCTGGTTTATCAGGACATAGAGCAATGAAATATGTGGAATATATTGAAAAAACTAACCCTGATTTCAAACTTAATTTAATTGGAATGGTTATTTGTGACTCTGCACTTGACTGGGTAAGACAATACAACGAAGGAGCGAGAGATAAAAGAATTAACTATAATGAAGGCTCGGTTTGGGAAGGAACATTTTCCACTTATCTTCTAAACAAAAATCTGAAAGGAACACCGAAAACGAATTTAGAAAGCTATCTTGAGTTTTCCCCTTATAGTTACTTCGATGAGGAAAGTCGACATATAAAATATTATAAAGATTTAGCTGTTAGAACCTATATGCAAGTTGCAATTGAATACTGGCTTAATGAAAAAAGAAAAACACCATTTGACAATAATGGACCAGATATGGTTGGATTGATTGCGGAATTAAAACTCGCTGGCAACAATAAATCCGAGTTAAAAGTGATATACCCAAAAGATAGTAAATCCGAAAAGAAAAACGTAGACGGAACTTGGATTTCTGTAGACAAGAAAGAACTAATTAAATGGATTTTAAAACAAATTGAATAGAAATAACTACGCACAACACCGGTAACCGTTGCACAAGCCCCTAAAAAGTCAAAGGATAATCAATAATCTTGAGTTTAAGCCCTGATTTTCTAAAAGCATATATTCATAACTACCTCAATACAACTAGCGCTAAATTGCTTATTTTATGCCTTAAAAGGCATTTTAATCGAAAAATTATGGACTAAATAGACTCCCACTTTACTTATTGGGTTTTTCTTGGTGAATTTCAGGTATTTCTTTAAGTTATAAGCAATAGCCGCCAAGTGCATTACTTTGTTAGCCTGTCCAATGCTAATGGTATTAATTTTTCGAAGCCCCATAAATTGGGTAAGAGTCCCAAATACCGGCTCCACAGTACTCTGCCGTTTGGCTTTCATATAGCGCCCCTGTTTACTGTTTACTCTAGCTATGTTACGCTCATATTCCGCCCGGTAATAAGTAACCGTTATTCGTTTCTCCTGACTGCTCTTTAGACATTCTTTACGCAGTGGACAACCGGTACATATCTTTTTACTGGCCCTGTATTCCTTCTTTCTGGTTTTGGTTCTATAATCTAAAAACTCTTTGGTAAATGGGATTACGTTTCCTTTGGGACACAGATAATGATCTTCTGTTTCTATATACTGAAAACCATCCGGACCACCCTTATAGGTGCCGTGAGGCGGTATAAAACTTTTTATACCTTGACTTTCCAAAAATGCATAGTTCTCTCCACTACTATAACCGGTATCAGCTACACAGTTTTCCCAAATCATACCTTGCTTCCATAACCGCCTTTGTAAGCGCTTTACAATATCAGGTAGTTGCTGGTTATCCTTGCCGTCTGCATGGTAAGCTTTTATATCGGTAATGACGTGGTTGTTTGTATCTACACTGAGTTGGCTTAAATAGTTCAGTTTTCTGGCCTTACCTGGCTTAACACTGATCCTTGCATCCGGATCTGTGGGACTGTAATGAGTTTTATTGCTCGTATAACGACTTCCTTTGTTTCCAGCTCCCGGGCGCTGATCCTGATCTTTTGACCATCTTTTGTTCCTGGAAGTGATTCCTTGCAGTTCTTTCTCATTAGCAGTAATGATTCTTTGGTCTTTACTGGATTTATCCTGCTTGGCTTTTCTGAAGGTTTGTTTATCCCTTTCACTGATATGGCGTACTTCTGCCAGGTGGGCATCCAGATCTTGGTTTGGGACTTTAAGCTCTAAACTATCCATTGATGCATTAGCTTTAACAGGGGCGCTGTCAATAGCTTGGGTGTGACCACTGACCATACCTTTTTCCATACACAACTCAAGTACTTTTGTAAAGACCTCTTCAAATATGGACTCCGGAAATAACTGACGTGTTCTCGAGATAGTCGAATGCCAAGGAAGTTCTTCATCAATATCATACCCTAAAAAATAAAGAATATCCAGTCGCATACTGCAGTGATCAATAAGCTTGCGGTCACTTATGATATTCTCCAGATAACCTACCAAACATAGCTTAAAGAAAACAACTGGATCAATACTTTTTTGACCGCTAGAACCATAAAACTTTGAAGTAAGATTGTATAAATAGTCCAGGTCCAAAGCCTCTTTGAGCCTGCGGTAGAAATTACCTTTGCCAACACGGTCACTAAGCTGGAAACTACTGAACAACTTCTCCTGATATATCTTCTTGCCTTGCATACTTCAAGATAAGAAATCTATCAACTAAACATATTAAACCAATGTTAGCTTTTTACTATCTTGTGCAACAAGCACACCGTATAAAAGTAATTGCTAATGCAATCTTGCTTACGAAAATCCTCGCAGATTTTCTATTTAGTTTGTATTTGCTAAATTAGGTGCTTAAAACACGCAACTAATCTTATACAAACCCGTTCAAGCCCATACTCTGCTACGCTCCATATAGGCTTGAATGTGCGGGCGGCTACGCCACCAGTCCTTGCCCGTCACCGCCGAGAGCGGAGAACGGGCAAGAACTGGCTGCTACTTGTCCAGCCATAGGCAAGATAACATATTTCCACTCCGCTAAGATATTTCATATCTTGCTCTGTGAAAACATGCAATAGCCGCCCGTGCATTGTGCAACATTTGACCAAAAATGAAACTATTCCAATTTTTAAAGAAAAAACTGAACGAGTTAGATAACATTCCAGAGGAAAAACCGCCTAAAAAGATTACGGAAAAAACTACTGTGGAAAATGAACGAAAAGCGGAAACAAATACTGAAAACATTGACCGAACGAATTGGACTGGCGAGAATTTCGAATTTTTAATAACTGAAGTTGATGAAATTCCAAACGAGGAATATGACAGAATAATGACACCAAATTCATTTGAATGGAAAAAAGTAATTAAAGACGACTGGCCTTTTTATGTTGTTGGTGAAGATGAGTTTAGTTTCTCCTCGGAAATACCAGGAATTCAATTAACTTTTAATAAAGAAATGAAATATGAAAAAGCAAAAAAGATTGCGGACGAAATTATTGAGAATATTAACTCAATCGGACAGAAAGCCAAATTAATAACATTGGAGAAAAATAAAGTTTTCCGATTTGAATAAAAAACGTTGCACAACACTATATCCTATAAAACATAGGGTGGTTTAAGACTGAGTTAAAAGTTTATATATATATATATGCAAAGTCGCCAACTATAAAATTTGGCGTTTATGAGAAAAAAATAAAGTAGAATATTTATATTTGGCTTAGTATTAATCCGAAATGTATTGCTTATCAACTGTCCTATGTTTCTTAGTTTGCTGAGCAAGCAACAAGTCACAACAAACCTGTTGAAGTATACCTTATTAATCGATTTGTTTAAATAATCCAAATGCCAATTTTAGTTAAATAAAATTTTGGCCTAAAAGTTAGCAAGCTAGTTTAGAACGTATTAACTCTAAATCCTGTAGAAAAAAGTTCGAACTATCTCGCGTGTGGTCGACATACGGTAATCCTTTTAAAACCATATGGTTTTAAAGGGATTTTTTTGTTAGAATAAAGGTTAAGAAAGGTTGCAATAACTCCTTCCCACATAATTAAAATATCTGTTTTTTTAATAGTTTTTCATACATCATTTTTAACAATAATTTGAAGCAACCCTTTTGCATTTCTTCTATCTAACATAAATATAACTAAACTAAAAACACATAACATGAAATTTAATTTGCAAACTATTCTTTTAGCGCTATTAACATGCTTTCAATTTGGATTTTCCCAAAATGGGAATTCACTATTTGATGACACCTTAATTCATAACATAGAAATTAACTCGATTGATTCTTATACGTACGATGAATTTCATAAGGTACTATATGACAGTCATAAACCTGTTTTCTGGTCCCCAGATTCCAGTACAAAAAACTATTTTATGGCTGAGCTAAAAATTGATGGTACTACGTTAGATACTATTGGTGTTAGATATAAAGGAAATTCTACTTTTGAATTTGCGGATGTTATAAATAAATATGCGATTAAATTGGATATTAATGAATTTGTAAAAGGTCAAAAGTATGATGGGATTAACAAAATTAATTTAAATAATAATTTATTAGATCCAAGTGGCTTAAGAGCTAAATTGTCTTTTGATATCATGAAGCGTATGAATATTATTTCCCCTAGAGTAGCTTATGCAAAAGTAACGGTAAATGGTAGCTATAGAGGTTTATATACCATGGTAGAACAAATTGATAAAACATTTGTAAAATCATCTAATTTTGATCCTGACAATACAGGATACTTACATAAATCTTTTGGGTTTACCGTTGGAGATCTTTCACCTTCAGATAATGGAAGAGACCTTTCTGACGAAAGTTTATTACTTAATATACCTCTAAAAACAAAAAAGTCAACTAAGAACTACCAACCTATTAGAAATTTTGTTCTGGCAGCGCGAAATGCAACTGATGAAGAATTTGCAAATGATATTAATAATACTTTCGACTTAGATTCATTTATCAAACAACAGGCGTTAAATATGATTTTAAGTGATAGAGATCATTATTGTACGGCAAATGTAAATTTTTATATGTATCAAAATCCATTAGATAACAAGTGGTATATGATTCCCTGGGATTATGATTTAGCATTTGCTGCTATAAGTGGTTCTTTAATTACTGAGATTGCAAACTATCCCCTATTTTATAAAGAATATTGTTATCTTACTCAAAGAATGATGAATATTCCAAGTTTAAAAACGAAATACAGAGAAGCATTATGTGAGATAATAAATACCGGAATGGATAGCACTTGGATAAATAATAGAATTACTACTCTTGGAAATTTAATAGGTGCAGAAATAGAGAATGACCCGTATTTTTGGGATATTTCTGACTATAATTTTTATTTAGATAATCCCTATCCTATAAATACTCCTGGAACAGGTTTAGAAGGGACAGTTTTAAGCGGAATAAGAGATTTTGTAAATAAGAGATATGACCAGGTGGTTGATGATTTAGCGGCATATGATTTTAGTTGTAGCTTAACTCTTAATGTAGATGATACTTCTTTAGAATTAACTAACATAGATGGCATATATCCAAATCCAACAAATGACTTCATATATCTGAAGGGAAACGATATAAAGGTAGGCGATATCAGTATTTATAGCATGTTAGGTCAAAACATGAATATTAGTAGTATTAAAAGAATTGATAATAATACCACACAGATAGATTTATCTACACTTAGTCTTGGGATGTATTTTATCAAAACAAAAACTACTACTAGTAAAGTATATAAAAACTAGGGGGTTTACAACGTAAATAGAAGATAACTTTAATAGAACAAGGGTTCGTTTGTAGATTCAAATATAATCGCCTTGTAGATCATCACTTTTCATAAACAAATTATTTGAGTCCATGCTGAGCGTAGCGAAGTATGGACTCAAATTCTATAAGCTAGAATGTTAGTTTTTGCTCTTTAGTGCCGGAAATGGAAAAATGGTAATAACTTGCTGCATCTATTTAGGGTCTGCTGAAAAACTCAGCCTTCATTGATTTTCAAGTTTATGATCGAATTGGTTTGGTTTTGAATAAAGTTTTCACTGAATAAGATTGCTTTTATCCAATAGAGTGCCACCTCAGCCAAATGGACTAAGTTGAGCACTAATATGATACTTGCAATCCAAGACTCACTGGTATTTTCAAGCCTTGCCCTTATACGGTTTAAACCATATGCTGTCTTTGCTTGACCAAACTTTCCTTCAATTGGATTGCGTTCCCCAGGGCTTACTTGATTTGACAAAGCCTTTTTGGAGGGCCTTCCAAGGGGTTTGGCCCTGAGATTGATCCCTTTTTCTTTTAGGTACTTACGGTTCTCTCGGGTACAATATATTTTGTCAACCAAAACGTTCTTTGGATAATGACCAAACCGCTTTCGGTACTTCTCCACACAATCTTTCAATCTGGTACCCTCATTGTAGGCTTCCCAACTAGTATCATCCAAAAATGAAAAACCATCTACCAGTGCCATGTTTATCTTGGCACCAAACTCCACTTTTGCATTTGTTTTCCCACGCACTATGGGACGAACATGGGGTTGGTGAATGCTCACAATCCTATGGTCTACACTTTTGGTCTTAGTATCGTACATCAACTTTTGTTGCCTGTAGAGTTCCTGGATGACCAGCCAATATTTATACTCTTGCCTATCGAAAGGGATCCGGTCAAGGGTATCCAAAATACCTTCGATGGAACGTATATTCCTATGGAGATACTTTAATTGCTTCCCTATAGCAGACCGTATCTCTTTATGTGTTTTTCTTTTCTTTTGCGCTGTCTTTAGATATTCTTTCCTTGCTTTTTCCCTGTAGTTCCTCGGTTTAGTCTCTAAAGGGGAAAGTTTATAGGTAATATCCAACAATGATTCGGATTTCTCGCGCGCATCATTGAGCAAATTTAGATCCGTAGGATATGCTATATCTTGTGGACAAACTGTTGCATCAACGATCAAAGTCCCTTTGTGAGGTGGGTCTTCACCATCATCCCTTGCATCATTTGATCCTTTTTCTCTAATTTGTTCTGCTTCTCGTTTTATTTGTAAAATTCGCTGGTTAATAGCATTAATCTGTTCCAGGCCAAGACGCTTGCGGAACTCTACGAAAAGAGAAGGGTCGAACGCAGGTGCATCACTAAATGAAGAATAGCCTAAAAAATACTGCATATAGATGTTCTCAGAAATCTGGTCAACCGTCTCCCTATCATCTAAATTGCATAAATGTTTGATGATGATTGACCCTAAGACAACCCTTGGGCTTAAATCAGGACGGCCTGTCGATTTTTCCGGAAAATGTTTGCGATAAATGGAACACAGTTCATCCCAAGGAAGTAGCTTAGCCAAACGAACCCAACGGTTAGCAGGGTTCAATTCTCTCTCAAAAGGACTCTCAAAACCTTCTAAAACCAACTGGTTTTGACTTACATATTTGGGAGTAGGTGCACGCTTTTTTGAATGTTTTGTCATAATAACCTTGCACTTGATTGCCTAAATATAACTATAATGCCTTATAAAACAATAGATAAACAGTTTCTCAGCAGACCCTATTTAGCTATAGATAGAAGTGGTTTAAACTTTTCTGATTGAAGCGAAAAATAGGTATTTTTTGCTTAATTGAAATCATTTTTCAGTTGCATAGCCGTAGCTACGGAACTTAAAAATGATAAAAAGTAAGGGAAAAAGAACATTTTGCAGCCAATTAAGGAAAGTTTAAACAACTTCATAATATAGCAACTTTTAATTACGTTAAAAAATCTCATAGTTTGTTTTGTAAAAAACATCATTAGCGTCCGGTAAAAATAAAAGTTTGTAAAGCATAGTAAAATAAGGTGATTTCAAACTTTAAAGTATTTGGAGGCTGCTTTTTCACTTTTTTAAAAGTAATTTGTTTTTTAAAGTGGATTATAATTATATTGAATATCAATAGTACAATGATTAGTCTTAATTTTTAGTTCTAGAAATGATAGCGATCTTGAATTTTTATTGGACACTAATGAATTCAAATAAGAAATTAAGCACCTATTCATCAAACCTTATTCCGATTGGTAGAATTGCGGACTACAAGAAAAGACTTTAAAACCTTTTTAATGTAACCTTCTTCCGGGTAATCAATTTGTTTAAAAATCAAATTAGCCGACTCTTCTCCCATCAATAATGCCGGTTGGTCTACACTGGTTAAAGATGGTTCCAAAAGTTCATCTACCGGTTCATTGTTAAAACCAATAATGGCAAGGTCTTCTGGGATTTTTAAACCCCGTTCTTTTGCTGCAACCATTAATCCAATAGCCATTTGATCACTATAGGCCAGCACCCCGTCAGGTGTTTCAGGAGCATACAGTAATTTTCGAGCCGAACTTAAAATATTTTCCCTATCAAAACTACTATAAACCATAAAATCCGAATAGGGTTTTAAATTATATTTTTGTAATGTAGATGCGTAACCGGCTGCTCTCACCTGGTTGATCTGAAGAATTTCAGGCCCGCCTAAATAAGCAATTTTTTTACATCCTATGGTAACAAGATGTTCGGTTGCATTACAGGCTGCTTTATAATTATTGATAACTACCTTATCCGTTTCCACTTCATCACATTGTCTATTAAAAAATACAAGAGGAATTTTACTTTGTTTTAAGGCTTTAAAATGGCTAAAATCAGTAGTCTCACTCGCTAAAGAAACAATAACTCCCGCTACCCCCAGATCCATTAATTCGTATACAATGCTTTGTTCCCTCTCTTGAGATTCGTTCGATTGACAAATAATAATATGCATCCCCCTTGTTTCAGCCACTTTTTCTATACCGCTTATCGCCATTGCATAAAGGTGATAGTTAATTTTAGGTATGATTACACCAATAAACTTGCTTCGCTTCTTAACTTCCAACGCTAACATACCGGGAGACATATACCCTAAATCCCTTGCCACCTTTAAGACGTTTTCTCTGGTAATCGCTCCAATCCGGGGATGCCCTTTTAACGCCCTAGATACTGTTGAAATAGAAACCCCCAGAGTAGTTGCAATATCCCCTAAACTTGCTTTGCTTTTTTTCATCTACAAAAGTAAAGTTGTGCAAATATTTGCGCAAATTAAAGCAAAAATATGTATGACTCATTATCTGAAATAAATATATTTGGCAAAACTAAGATAAATTACAATGCGCAAAATTGCGCAATTATTAAAATTATAAACCTGATTATGGGGAAAACATATAAAATTGCAGTTGTAAACGGGGATGGAGTAGGAGCCGAAATTGTGCCTGCGGGCGTTTCAGTACTTGATGCCGCAGCAAAAAAGTTCGGATTTAAACTTGAAAAAGAAGAGTTCCCTTTTGGTGCCGGATATTACAAGCAACATGGAAAATTTATGACCGATGATGCATTAGAAACATTGCAAAATTTTGATGCTATCTTTTTTGGTGCCGTTGGCCTCCCTGAAATTGACGATACTTTACCTGCAAGGGATTATACTTTTAAAGTTCGTACTTCATTTCAGCAATACATCAATTATCGCCCGGTAAAACTATTTTCGGGTGTGGATAGTCCTTTAAGATATAAAACACAAAAAGATATTGACTTTGTAGTTATTCGCGAAAATAATGAGGGCGAATTTGTACAAAGTGGTAAAATATTACATGCCAAAGAACCTGCAGGGGTAGCAATGGATACCAGTATTTTTACAAGGTTTGGTATCGAACGTGTAGCTCATTATTCTTTTAAACTGGCGCGTAAAAGAAATCATAAAGTTACCAATGTAACTAAATCAAATACTTTGATTAGTAGTCTAGCTTATTGGGATCAGGTAATTGCTGAAGTAGCCGAAGAATACCCGGATGTGGAATATAGTAAAATGTATATCGATAACGCATCGGCAAGTTTTGTGTTACGTCCTGAGATTTTTGATGTTATTTTAACTACCAATCTTTTTGGTGATATCCTTTCCGATTTGGGTGGTGCCATCATGGGTAGTTTAGGCCTGGGTGGAAGTGGAAATGTCAATCCGGAAAAAGAATTTCCATCCATGTTTGAACCGATACACGGATCAGCACCTGATATTGCAGGAAAAAATATAGCGAACCCCATCGGACAAATTTGGTCTGCGGCTATTATGTTGGAACATTTGGGCGAAACCGAAGCGGCAAAAGATATCATGGCGGGTATAGAACATACGACTTCTAAGGGAAATCTAACGAAGGATCTGAAAGGTACGGCAACTACTACTGAAGTAGCAAATAGCGTGGTTGAGTTTATCCGCGCTACAAATTTGATTACCGTTTAGTTCTATTTATAATGATCGATAAAAAAGTTATTGACCTCTCCCTATCTATCAATGAAAACATGGCAGGCGTATCCATTGAACCAGCCAAAACCTTGAAACAGGACGGATGGAATGCTACGACCTTGCATTTGTATTCGCATAGTGGTACGCATATGGATGCCCCTCTACATTTCGAGGTGAACGACCAAACGATGGATACCATTCCTGTTAACCGACTTATATCGGAAACCTGGGTGGTTGATTTAACCCATATTCAGCCGCAAGAATTAATTACGATTGGTCATTTAAAAGTTATTGAAGATAAAATTCAAAAGGGGCAAAGTATTCTCTTACATACGGGATGGAGTAAAAGATTGGGAACCAAAAGTTACCGGGACGGACTTCCCAGAATTAGTCCTGAACTAGCAGATTGGTTGGGTAAAAAAGGGGTAAATATGTTAGGGGTTGAGCCTCCTTCAGTCGCTGATGTCAATAACCTGGAAGAAGTTACCGAAGTCCATACATTATTAATGAAAAACGATATTGTAATTATTGAAGGCTTAACCAACCTGGAAGAGCTATCAAAGGAAAAGATAACCTTGATCGCTATGCCGTTAAAAGTAGAAAATGGCGATGGTGCTCCGGCAAGAGTCGTTGCCTTAGAATAAATGCAAATGACCGACCAGGCAATTATAAAATCAATACAAGAAGGAGAAAAATCTAAGGATAATCGTGAAGAAATCCGTAAAGAACTTCTTAGAAACCCAAGAACTATCGTCATTTTGGATGATGACCCAACTGGGACTCAAACCGTTCATAATGTTCCGGTAGTTACCCAATGGTCAGAAGAAGTTATTGAAAATGAAGTAGTAAAAAGTCCTGTATTTTTTATTTTAACGAATTCACGTGCCCTCCAGGCCGAAGAAGCTAAGGCTTTGGGTACTTTGATAGGGCAACGACTTAAAAAAGCGGCGGTTAAATACGATAAGAAATTATTGGTAATCAGCCGTAGTGATTCTACTTTACGGGGTCATTATCCTAATGAAGTAACTGCATTAGCTGAAGGATTAGGTTGGACCCGTACAAAAGAATTATTAATTCCGGCTTTTTTTGAAGGAGGAAGATATACCTTTAATGATATCCACTACGTTAAAGAAGGTGAGGACTTTATTCCGGCGGGCGAAACCCCTTTTGCCAGGGATAATACCTTTGGTTACAAGTCTTCCAATTTAAAAGAATGGATAGCCGAAAAAACCGATGGTGCTATAAGTACTAACGAAGTTAAAAGTTTGGGCTTAGATCTTATTCAGAATCATTCGATAGAGAAAGTATGTGATATCCTTAATGGAGACCAGCATCATTTTATAATAAATGCTACTTCTTACAATGACTTAAGTACAATCGCTTTGGCATGCTTAAGGTCAAAAGGTCCTTTTATCTTCAGAACAGCCGCATCATTTGTTAATGCTATTTCGGGTATCGAGGTAAAACCGCTTCTTCAAAAGGAAGAACTTTTTACAAAAACTAATTCAACCAAAGGATTGGTGGTTGTAGGTTCGTATGTGCCAAAAACTACAGCGCAGTTAACTTATCTTAAAAAGTATTCCGATGCTTTTTTTATAGAACTTAATGTAACCGAATTGATAAAAAGTACTTCTGTAGAAAAAGAATTAAGGAAAATCAGTGCTAAAATTGATGATCAAATCGAACAAAAAAAGACCGTGGTTTTATATACTGAAAGAGAAGTAATAAAAGGCGATACCAAGGAAGAAAGCCTGGAAATTGTAAATCAAGTGTCCCGAAATTTAATAACTATCATTAAAAATCTTAAAAATAAACCCGGGTATATTTTAGCTAAAGGAGGAATTACTTCTAGCGATATTGCTGTAAAAGCATTAAAGGTAACCAGAGCTAATACCATTGGACAGGTCATTAAGGGTGTTCCGGTTTGGCAATTGGGTAGTGAAGCCAAGTTTCCCGAATTACCCTATATCATTTTTCCGGGTAATGTAGGGGAGAGTGATTCCCTTTATAATGTAATTCACAAATTATCATGAGCGAAAAAAAATATTTCCCAAGAAGGTATTTTATGGTTTTAGGCACCTTTTTATTAGCACTTTTACTTTATATAGACCGTGTTTGCATCTCGGTTGCCAAAGAACCTATATCGGGAACGCTTAATTTAAATGATAAACAAATGGGTTGGGTATTGGCAGCTTTTTCTTTGGGTTATGCCTTTTTCCAAACTCCGTCGGGAATGTTATCCGATAAGTTGGGGCCTAGAAAGGTACTTTCTGTCATTGTAGCTGTTTGGTCAGGGTTTACTGCGTTGACCGGGGCAGCCTGGAATTTTATTTCGCTTTTGGTTGTCCGGTTTTTATTCGGTGCAGGTGAAGCCGGGGCTTTTCCGGGGATGTCTAGGGCAATTTATAGTTGGATACCCCTACAAGAAAGAGGTCTGGTTACCGGAATTAATTTCTCAGGTTCAAGGTTAGGAGCTGCCTTTGCGTTGCCTCTCGTTGCTTGGATGATCGATGATTTCGGATGGCGTACTTCTTTTGTTATTTTAGGGTGTATCGGAGTAGTTTGGGCAGGGGCATGGTTTCTTTTATTTAGAGATAATCCCGAAGAACATAGCGGTATTTCAGAAGATGAAAAAGATTTTATAATTGCAACCCGACAACAAAATGAAACCGAAAAAACAACAGAGAAAATCAGTATGGCCATTTTGCTTCGGTCAAAAAATATGTGGCTTGCCATGGGGCAGTATTTCTGTAGTAATTTCACTTTTTTCTTTGCTTTGACGTGGCTATTTCCACATGTAAAAACAGCATATAACCTGGATACCATTGAAGCGGGTTTTTATACTTCGATACCTTTGATTTTCGGAGCTTTAGGTAATTGGACCGCTGGTGCAATGAGTGATCGTATTTTTAAAAATGGTAATTGGGACCGCTCACGTATTTTTCCGGCATCCCTTGGATTTTTATTAGCTGCTATCGGATTGATCGGTAGTATATATATGAATAATGTGGTTGGTGCTATTATTTTCTTAAGCCTTGCTATATTTGGAGCAGATATGACTTTACCACCCTCATGGTCTTTTTGTGTGGATATTGGTAAAGAAAATTCCGGGGCAGTTTCAGGAACTATGAACATGGCCGGAAATATCGGGGCATTTCTAACTGCGTTGGCATTTCCTTATCTACAATCCTGGACGGAATCGACCACTCCTTTTTTTATCGTTGGTGCCATATTAAATATCATTGCTATTATATTATGGTATAATATGAAACCGCAAAAACACTTCTCAACCTATTAATCACATGACAAAATTAAAAGGAGTTTGCATTGGTTCGGGATATTTTAGCCAGTTTCATTTTGAAGCCTGGAAACGTTTGGAAGATGTAGAAATTACGGCGGTTTGCGACTTAAATAAAGAAATAGCAGAAAATGCAGTTAAAACCTACGGATTTACAAACGCTTATGACGATATAGAGGAAATGTTTATAAAAGAGCAACCTGATTTCGTCGATATTATCACTCCGCCGCAAACTCATTTAGAAATTTGCCGTTTGGCAATGAAACATCAGGTTCATATCATTTGCCAAAAACCTCTAGCACCTTCGTTAGACGAGGCTCAACAAATAGCTGATCTCATTGAACAATACAATGTGAGAATGATGGTTCATGAAAACTTTAGGTTTATGCCCTGGTACCGGGAAATAAAAAAACTTCTTGAACAAAATGTAATTGGTAGTCAGATTCACGCTCTAAATCTAAGGGTACGCATGGGAGATGGTTGGCAGAAGGATGCCTATATGAACCGTCAGCCTTATTTTAGGGAAATGAAGCAATTGTTGATGTATGAGACTGGGGTTCATTTTATTGATGTATTTCGTTATTTAGGAGGGAAAATTACCAAAGTATACGCCCGGTTAAAACGGCTGAATACCAATATAAAAGGGGAGGATTTTAGTTGGGTACAATTTGATTTTGCTAACGAAGGATTGGGTTTTATTGATGCCAACCGTTATAATGAAAGCACGGCAATTGATACTAGGTTGACTTTTGGTGCGGTAGTCTTAGAAGGGAATAAAGGAACCATCCGACTTTACGAAGATGGAAAAATAGCTATTCAACCTCTTGGGGAAAAAGAAATTATACATAACTATACGTTCAAAAACCGAAATTTTGCCGGGGATTGTGTATTTAATACCCAAGAACATTTTGTAGAACAACTGTTATCAGGAAGCCCTTTCGAAACAGATATCGCTACCTATATTAAAAATATTGAAATATTGGAAAAAGTGTACGAATCTCATGAAGCTGGGTTGCCTTTAGATATTTAGGGTAAATTCTGCTATACAAACCGTTTATATCATAAATAATCATTATTAGTAAATTAAGCAGAACCTCTTACAACTCCTAATTTTATTAAAATTTGTAGTTTTTAAGGATACTTTATGCATCTTTAAATTCCCTCAAACGATTGGAAGCTACCCACTAACAATTTTAGAATACGTTAAAGCAATTTTATATACTAATTATAAATGTACTTTTCAACCATATCATTGATTTTTACTATTTTTAGTCTTACTTTTACTTAATATTAATTCATATTTAAACTATTTTAAGTATTCAACTTTTGTATAAATCTAAAAAATTAATTTTCTAACAATGTCTTAATTGCAGCTTCTAGTTGTTGATCTCGTCCTGTTATAACTATACCCGGGTCTAAAGCAACCTTTACATCAGGTTCGAGTTGTTGATTTTCTAGGTACTTACCTTTAGTATCAAGCATCCCTACCATTGGTATTCCAAAAGTAATTCCGTTTTGTAACTTTTCCCACCATACTGCTGTTCCAGTCCCAGGTACTGGCATTCCTACCAGCTTGCCAATACCCATGGCTTGATAAGTAACCGGGAACATATGAGCATCAGAATAATTACTTTCACTCATAACTACAACGGATGGTTTACTCCATTTAAATTGAGGTTCTGACCCTAAATTCTGATCTCTAGGCCTAAAGTTCATATACGTCTTTCCATTCAAGAATGTGGCAAGATCATCGTGAAGCCAACCCCCACCATTAAACCTAGTATCTACAATGAGTCCTTCTTTATTATAATGTTTCCCTAACGCATCATTGTATACTTTTCTAAAGCTCTCATCATTCATTCCCTGCACGTGTACGTATCCCAATTTACCTTCAGAAAGTTTTTCTACAATACGGTTACAATTCTTAACCCATCTTTCGTAACGAATTTGACGTAATTTTCTATTAGTAATAGGTTTTACTATTTCATCCCATTGTTTTTTTGATTTAGGATCATATATAGTTATTAAAACATTTTTACCAGCTTTTCGATTAAGAAGTGGATAATAATTTAAATCTTTATCTATCATCACACCATCTATGGATTTTATGATATGTCCAGGTTTAGCTTTACTACTTTTATTTTTAAACGGACTTTTATCCATGATTTCTATAATCCTCAAACCATTATCAGAGTATGATGGATCTAGAAAAATTCCTAAAGAAGCAGTTTGATCTCCATTTGGATCAGACTTTCTATAAAATGCACCGGTATGAGAAGCATTTAACTCACCTAACATTTCACTCATTAGTTCCGCAAAATCAAAGTTGTTGTTTATTTCTTTGAGTTTCGCAAAATAAGCTTTCTTATAAAAATCCCAATCTACTCCCTGCATGTTTTTAAGGTAAAATTTCTTCTTTGTCTGACGCCAAATATGTTCTGCCAGATATGCACGTTCAGACATCTCATTAAGAGACATTTCGCCTTTAACCGAAATACTTTCTACTTTCCCTTTTTTTAGGTCAACTTTACTTAGTTTGCCACCGGATAAAATATAGAGAAATTCTTCTTTAGCTCCCATCTCAATATCACCTTCGCTTTGTGCGTTTAAAGAAGCAAGAATTTTTGTTGCTTTCGTTCGAAGGTTAGTTTGCCACAGATTATAACCTTTTTCAAATTTAGCTAAATAGTACAATGTTTTACCATCTTTTGAAACAATGGCTGGTCCTAGATGTGAAGAATGAGTAGTTAATCTGGAAATTCGATCTTCTCGACCTTCAAGTTCAATGCTAATGGGGTCAACTTCTTTTTCTTTATCTTCGGTTTTCTTCTTATCCTTTGATTCTTTTTTTTCATCTTCAGAATCTACTTCTTTTTTCTCTTCAGCTATAAGTTCTGCTTCAAGTTCAGTTAGGTTGTAACTATCCCAGGCAGCTTTAGTTAAAAACATTCCGTAGAAGTCCATTTCATTTCCCCAACTGCCGTGATTCTTCATTCCGTTTCGAGCTGAATACCAGGTAATCATTTTACCTTCCATCATCCATCTCGGGGCGTATGCACCATAACCGGTAGGAGCTATATTGATAACAGGTTCTTTACCGGATGCTTTGACCAGACCTGCCTGATCTATCCATTGACCTTCTCTTAGATAGTTTACTAAAAACCACTTGCTATCCGGAGACCACTCATAAAATTGATCGCCATCTGAATATGAATAGTTATTATTATCAGGTATGACCTCACGTACTTCCTTACTCTTTAAGTTAATTACCTTAAGATGGGTGCGTTCTTCCAAAAAAGCAACTTCTTTACCATCAGGAGAATAACTTGGTTGAAATGTTTCAGAATCCGAATTAAGAATTATTTTCTCTTTTAAAACTGTCGAATTAAAAAAGTATTTTTCTTCTTTACGGCTTATTGAAGTTTCATATAAATTCCAGCTTCCATCACGTTCGCCGGCATAAAGTACAGTTTTTCCATCAGGACTAAAAGATACATCACGTTCTTGTTCGGGAGTGTTTGTAATTCGTTTGGTTGTTCCGTCTTTAATTGAACTGACAAATACTTCACCACGTTTGATAAATGCTATTTCTTTCCCATTTGAAGAAACACTAAACTCAGTAAGACCGTCATTTACCGGAACTGTTTTAACAGGTAGGTTACGTAAATCAGAACGTATATCGATCTTTAAAAGTTGAGGTTCAGCAGTATCATCTTGCAAATAAATGCTACCGTGATAACTGTAACAGATTATACCATTTGAAGCTATACTTAAATGACGAACCGGATGCGTACTAAAATTTGAAATTTGCTGAGAAGGTCCTCCGGATAGGGTTGCTTTATGTACATTAAAACTACCCGATGATTCACTTAAGAAATAATAGGAATTACCATCTTTTGCAAAAACAGGATCTACGTCTTCTCCATTAAATATACTTAATTGCGTATAAGTCTTCGATTCAATATTATACTTCCAAATATCGCGGGTAACAGAGGATGTGTGATGTTTTCGAAGTGGATCTTCATACCCTTTTGAATCTTGAAAGAGTATTGTCTTTCCATCCCTACTAATTTTAGCATTAACTGCGGGGGTAGTTATAACTTGTTGTACTCTACCTCCTTTAGTTGGTACCTGGTACAACTCTGGTAATACAGAAGAAGGAAACAGTTGATTAGTGTGTAAATCTAAACGTGAAGATGAGAATAAAACAGAATTGCCATCAGGACTAAAATCACTAGGGCTATCATTAGAAGAATGGAATGTTAATCTACGGGAAATACCACCTTTTGAAGGCATTATAAAAACATCAAAATTTCCATATCTATTTGAAGCAAAAGCTATTTGAGAACCATCAGGAGACCATATAGGCATGCGATCATAGCTATCGCTTATAGTGAGAATAGTAGCCTTTCCTCCGGTAGATGGTACTGTATAAATGTCACCCTGATAGCCGAAGGCTATAGTTTTACCATCCGGAGATATTGCCGGAAAACGTAGCCACTGAGAACCCTCCTGAGTAAACAAAATTTGGTATGATAAGATGAAAGTGAAAAATAGAAAAATTGATTTTTTCATTTCAATATAATATTTTGATTGTTGAATATGCTAATATAATTATTATCAGATTAAATATAAAAATGTAGAAACCTCTTCTTAATTAATTACATTTATAACAATTTAAAGTAATACTAATTAAAGATATTTTCAAATTGAGTAGTATAGTTTGCTAAAGCTTTATATAATTAACGAGCAATTCAAATTTTGAGCCTATTTAATTATCAGGCATTTTATATTTAAACCAATTACTCCTTAATCTCATTCAACAGTAAAAAAGCATCATTTACATAAACTTTTTCTAAAAAGAGTGTAAAAAAATTAGAGGTAGAAATGATTTCAAAAATAGGAATTCCTTCATATGCCAGTAGTTTAAAGATGTAAAAATAAAGCCCTACGGTTTTTGAATTATCTTCGGGTAAAGCAATGGATATAGAAGACAGGTCATCAGCTACCGCTATACAGGTTTCTTTGCTAAAGTGCTTCTCAACAATGGGTTTTAACACCGAACTTACCAAAATATTACTTTCCTGAAAATTACTGGAGTAAGTAAAATAGGTGTTAGTTTTATCTTTTACGGCCTGTAGCAGTTGGGTCTGGCTGGTCAGTATGGTATTTGAATTTAGAAAAGTATAATCTGTAATTCCTGATCTAACGACAATATCCCCAAGATTACGTATGCCTTTAATATGCTTAACAGGTTTGGGAAAATAACGCCGTAAAGCCATTACAATAGATCCCGGCTTCACGGACTTACGAAGTTCTTTTTCTACCGTAGGTTGCAAGTCTATTGCCAGCGAACTGAAGTTAATAATGTTTCGCTGTAAAGCATCTTCTAAAAAAGGTTGATGCCTTATAATTTGATGTACGCATTCCGTAACTGTTTTCATATTGTTATATATATAACATTTTGTTCAAATTTATATAATCTTGTGAAATAATTGTTAATAGAAATTAGTTAAAGTATCTATGCATTCTAAAATTGATAAAAGTGAAAGTTTTAAAGTTTGGTGGTACTTCCGTTGGTTCAGTTAAAAATCTACAAAGAATAAAGGATATTCTAACTATAGAAAAGGATGACAAAATAGTAGTCTGTTCCGCTATGTCAGGGGTTACGGATATTTTAGTCAAATTAACTCAATATGCTCGTCTTAAAGATGATGAAGGGGTAAATACTATTACCAGTCAGTTAGAAACTAAACATAGAGAAGTCATTGATTCTTTAATTAAGGATGAATCTGTAAAAATGGAATTATATGACCATTTATCCTTTATGATTAATGAAATTTTTGATCTGTGTCACCGTCAATTTTCAGAAAGTATAGAAGCACAAATTGTTACTTATGGAGAAACTTTATTGACCTATATCTTTTCCGGTTATTTAAATGCCGAAGGAGTGGTGAACACGCTGGTGCCAGCAAAAGATTTTATGTTTGTTGAAAATACAGATAGCCCTAATATTAATTTGGTAGCTCAAAGATTTAAGAAAATTCTTAAAAGCGAAGAACCTTCTCTTATCATCACGCAAGGTTTTGTTTGTAGAGATCATTTAGGACAAATTAGTACGTTGAAGCGAGGCGGTAGTGATTATACAGCAACTATTATCGGAGCAGCCGTAAATGCAAGCGAAGTACAAATATGGACAGATATTGACGGGTTACATAATAATGATCCGAGATATGTAGATGATACTAATCCTATCGCACACTTGACCTATAACGAAGCAGCAGAACTTGCTTATTTTGGGGCAAAAATTTTACATCCGCAAACCGTATCTCCGGTAGTTGATAAAGATATCCCGGTACTTTTAAAAAATACGTTTGACCCCGGAGCAACCGGAACCGTCATTTCTGACCGAGTACATCAAAAAGGTTTAAAAGCCATTTCTGCAAAAGATAATATTACAGCAATCAAGATCAAATCTAATCGTATGTTGATGGCACACGGATATTTAAAACAAATTTTTGAAGTTTTTGACCGATATGCCACTTCAATAGATATGATTACCACTTCAGAAATTGCCATTTCATTGACCATCGATAACACAGAATTTTTAGATCAGATAGTGGCAGAGATCGAGACTTATGCAGAAATAACGGTAGAAGAACAATACAGTATTATTTGTATTGTAGGAGAGTCTGTAATTAAAGATCAAAAATCGTATAAGCTATTTGAAATTCTTAACCATATTTCGGTACGAATGATTTCTTACGGGGGTAGTGATAATAATATTTCGTTATTAGTTCCTACCAAAGATAAAATAGCCACTCTCCGGTTTTTAAATAAAAAATTGTTTCAAAAAGAGAAAGAAACAGTACTATAAAGACCATCTAAAACTTAGTTAAAGATTTTTACCATAAAACTGATAGAATGTATGAAAAGTAATCTAATTACTGTGCTGTCGTATTAGGTAATTTGTTTATGTTTAATTATTTAAAAATTAGCTTGTTACTTTTTTCACTTTATCTAAAAACGATGAGATAAACCTTTAAGATAACCTCTTCAAAAATTTTTAAAGTTTAAATCAAGGCTTCAATTAGATTTTAAAAGAGAAATTATATCCCATTTGGTATACCAATTTTTCAACTTTTAAGTGCCATAATAAACACTCCGGAAGATTGAAGCTACAATAAAAAATAAGATAAGGGATTGCCTTATCTATAAAAATGAATTACCTTTACTTATAAACCTATCTTTATATAATTGAATTGTTGGCGTCCGGTTAAAGTATATAATTGCTTATGAAGCATAGTAAAATATGGCAATTCCAAACTTTAAAGTAGTTAGAGGTTGCTTTTTAAAAGTAATTTGTTTTTGGACATGGATAATTTTATAATATTGATTTTCAAAATTATAATAATTAGTCTTGATTCTTGATTCTAGAAGCGATAGCGATCCTGAATCTTTACCGGACATTAATGGAATTAAATATAAAGTGCATATAAGTTTTTTAACTGCTCCATTGAAAAACTTTTATAATTCTTAAAACCTATAATATATTTTTAATTAAAGTTATTTTGAGCAGTGCCAGTACCTACAATATAAAATTATTTTTATTTCTTCTTAGTATCTCCTGTACTCTTTTCAGTCAGAATGAAGTTGATGAAGCTTCATTGTACATACAACATGATGAAGTTGTAGGTGTAGAAAATACAAATTTGTATAAAGGTGTTTATTACATACAAAAATATGTAATGCAGGAAGATAACCATGCGTTTTTTAAATCCTATGATTTTTTTGACGGATCTGTTACTTATGGAGGTCAAAAATATTATCATCAACAAATGAAGTACAACATTGTCGAAGGACAACTTGTTATTTCCTTAAAAACTTCGTCAGGCAGAAACATTTTAGTACTAAATGAAAATAGAATTTCAAAATTTACCTTAGGTCCCTACAGGTTTAAAAAATTAGATAATACAAACCTCCCTATAAATACTACAAAAGGAATTTTTGAGGTACTTCTGGAGAACAAGCATTTTTCCTTTTATAAAAGTTATAAAAAGACTGTATTCCGGAAAATAGAAAATAAAAGCGCCTTTATAAAATTTAGAGAAAAGACGAAGTTTATGTTGGAACATAATGGGATGTATTATGAAATTAAATCCAGAAAAAATATTCTTAATCTTTTTAAAGCGTATAAAAAAGAACTGAAATCTATTAAGAAAGGAAATTCTGAGTTATCGTCAAATCAAGAACTTTTTACGTACCTGCTAAATAGAGTAAAAGTATTGATAGACGAAGAAAATAAAAGCACATATACCATTGAAAATAAGTAAAAAAATAAAAATTATTTTTACATTATTGATGATTTGCTCGATCATTTCATCGGCACAAGAAAAAATAAAAGATCAATTATCGCTGAGTTATGAAGAATCAAGCATTCGGGAGGTACTCCTAGCTATAGAGTCTCAATCTTCTTATCGCTTTTACTTTTTGGATTCTTGGGTTGAAAAAAAAATAGCGGCAAGATCATATCAAAATGAAGCAGTAGATAATATTTTAAAAGATCTTTTAGAGGAAACAAGTCTAAACTATTACATTCAAGAAGATAATATCTATATACTTCCTAATAGTATTGTATATGATAAACTTCCTAAAGGTTTTTTCGGTCAGGAAGAAGAAACTAATATAGTAAAGAAAAAGAAAACGGTAATTCCTATTTTTCAAAATACCGAAAAACAATCTAACCCTAGTAAAACTAAAATTGTAAAAATTGGAAAGGAAAATACATCAGAAAGTACATCAAGCGTTACTTTATCAGGGTACGTGAGGGATGTAAAAAATAATCAACCGGTTCGCGGATTAACGGTAACTGCTAATAATGGAGATATCGCCACTCAAACAGATGCAAATGGTTTTTATACCCTTAATCTTCAACGAGGGCTTAATGTAGTAGAAACTAAATCACTCCAATACGAAAAGCAAAAGGTAAATGTAGTTATGTATGGAACGGGTTCTTATAACCTAGAAGTATCAGAAAAAATAGAGTTGCTAGATGCAGTAGTATTGAGGGGCGGGGTTGTCGATAAGGTAGAAGAAGTTATTACGGGTACGGAAAATATTGATGTAGAGGAATCCAAAAACATACCGTTAGTATTAGGCGAAAGAGATGTTTTAAAGGTAGCTACTACCTTACCAGGTATATCTACTGCCGGAGAGGGATCTGGCGGAGTTAATGTGAGAGGAGGAAGAGCTGATCAAAACCTTATTATGCTCGATGAAGCGGTTATCTATAATTCACAACATTTTTTTGGTATTTTCTCCGCAGTAAATCCTTATGTTTTAGGTGATTTCACGATTTATAAAGGCAATATACCCGCAGAATTCGGAGGTAGGTTATCCTCAGTATTTGATATGAAAACAAAAAATGGCAATGTAAATAAGTTTGGCGGTGAAGGAGCTATTGGTCCGGTAACCGGTAACCTTAAACTGGATATTCCTATTGTCAAAGAAAAATCCTCCCTGGTCATAGGGGGTAGAAGTGCTTATGCAAATTGGATTCTTAACTCTTTAGATGAACCTTCTATACAAAATAGTGAAGCCTCTTTTTATGATGTTATTGCTAATTATACACATAAAATTAATGACAAAAATGATATAAAAGCCACTGCGTACTTTAGCAAAGATAATTTTAGTGTTTCTTCTGATTCGCTGTACACTTATAGCAATGCATTAGGATCAATTAAATGGAATCATCGTTTTAATGATCAGAAAAAAGGAAGTGTTCTGTTCTCTTCAAGTCAATATGAATTTGATATTGCTTTTGACGGAGAGGCTAATAATAATTTTGACCTGGGGTATAAGATTTTAGAAAGCGAATTAAAGTTGAAAATGGATCACTCCTGGAATGAATCTGGTGATTTTACGTACGGATTATCCAGTAAATTATATTCGGCAAATCCCGGTACTATTGAACCGAAAGGAGCCGAATCTGATATTGAAAGAATTGAAATTCCCAGGGAAAAAGCATTAGAATCTTCGGCATTTGTATCTTATAAATTTAGTATTAACGATAAATTAGAATTAGACACAGGAATTCGTTTTTCCGTATTTAACGTATTAGGAAGAAGAACTCAGCGAATTTATCAGGAAGGTGTTCCCAGAAATGATAGTAGTGTTATTGAAGAAAGAGAATTTGGCAACAATGAAGTCGTAGAAACCTACGGTGGGCCGGAATTTAGGATTTCTGCCAGGTATTTATTAACTCCTGATCTATCGTTAAAGGCGGGGTTTAATAATTCTTATCAATATATACATCTACTATCCAATAATACGACTATTTCTCCCGTAGACACCTGGAAACTTTCTGATCTCAACATACAACCTCAACAGTCTCAACAATATTCGTTAGGTCTTTTTAGCAATCTAGGAAAAGGATACGAGGCAAGCATCGAAGGTTTTTATAAAAGTTCTCAGAATCTTCTGGATTTTAGAACTGGTGCGGATATTATTTTACAGGAAAATATAGAGACCCAAACCTTGCAGGGAGACGGAAGGGCTTATGGGGTAGAGGTTTTATTTAGAAAACAAATAGGTAAACTAAACGGTTGGTTGGGATACACTTACTCGCGGTCAATGATTAAAGTAGATAGTGAGTTTAGAGAAGACCGGATAAATAACGGAGCGTTTTTTCCGACTAACTTTGATAAACCCCATGACATTAGTATGGTGGCGAATTATAAATTTACTAAGAGGTTTAGTTTTTCGGCTAATTTTGTATATCAGACAGGAAGGCCGATTACGTATCCGGTTGGGCAGTTTGATTTTGGAAATTCCACTTTTACCGTCTTTAGTGAGCGTAATGAATTCAGAATCCCGGATTTTTATCGATTGGATTTAGGCTTTAATATTGAAGGAAACCATAAATTGAAAAAACTAGCCCATAGTTTCTGGAGTATTTCGGTTTATAATGTGTTGGGTAGAAACAATCCGTATTCTTTATTCTTTGTTACTGAGAATGGTGAAGTTAAAGCTTTACAAAGCTCAATTTTTGCCATACCTATCCCTACTATTACTTATAATTTTAAGTTTTAAAGGTGAAAAAAACGGAAAGCACACATATTATAATTACATACTGTGTTATAGCTATGCTCTCCTTATTTTTTAATGGATGTATCGAAACCGTTCCCCTGGAAACTGAAGGGTATGAAAACTTAATCGTGATAGAAGCTTTGCTAACAGATGAATTTAAAGAACAGGAGATACAAATATCCAGAAGTTATCGGTTTGAAGATTCTTTAGCCGTAAAAGAGACCGGTGCGGATGTCAAAGTAGTAGATGATGCCCAAGGTACTTTTACCTTTTTAGAAGTATCCCCGGGAATATATAAAAGCGAGGAAGCTTTTAGCCCTTTACAAGACAGAACCTATCAATTGCAAATTAGCACTACAGACGGAAGGAGTTACCGTTCTGACTTTGTAAAACCAGAACCTCCGGCATCTCTAGAAAAAGTTTATGCAGAAAGGACTGTTACAGATGATGGTTTTGAGGGGATTGGGATATTTGTAGATAGTGACGGTTTTTTGGATCAACCGGGCTACTTTAGGTATGAATACGAAGAAACTTTTTTACTGGAATCTCCTTTTTGGAACCGTTCTTTAATTGTTCCTCCGGCAGAACTTCCATCGATTACTGAATTTGAAATATTATTGTATAATTTTGAATTTGACCTAAAACCTAAAGATTTTGAAGACAGGATATGTTATCGGACAGAAGTATCTAATAGCTTGATTTTTACAGATACTGAGAATCAGGCTAATAATAGGGTTAAAGGCTTCAGAACCCGATTTATAGAGAAGAGGGATTACAGGTTAAGAGATAGGTATAGTATTAACGTAACTCAAATATCACAATCAAGGGACACCCATAGATTTTACGAATTACTAGATAAGTTCTCAGAATCCGAGAACATCTTTTCTCAAATACAAACGGGATTTATAGAAGGTAATATAGATGCTGATACTGATTCTAATGAGCAGGTTTTAGGACTATTTTCTATTTCTTCAGTTAGTAGCAAACGAATTTTTTTAGATTTTAAAGATTTTTTTCCGGAAGCACCTTTGCCGGATTATATTGGTGGCTGTATACGCAACATTAACTACAACCCTAATTTGGCAGCAATTCGCGAAGAAATCGAAGAAAATCAACTAGATGCAGGTAGAATAATAGCTTTTATGGTAGTAAGAACGCAAAAGGATATGAGAGATACGGAGCTTAGGTACTTTTTTACTTCAAGCCTGACTGGTCAGTTAGAGTCCGGAACAAGATATCTTATAAATAATATACCTATCATGGTTCCTAATCGATGTGCGGATTGCCGGATCTTTGGTTCCACTATAAAACCGGATTTTTGGGAAGATTAGCTTATAGTTTTAAGTTTTAAAAATGAAAAAGATAAAAAGAATACATATTATATTTAGATACAGTGTTATAACGCTTTTATCTTTTTTTCTGAAGGGATGTATTGAAACAGTTCCCTTGGAAACTGAAGGATATGAAGATATTATTGTTATAGAAGCATTGCTAACCGATGAGTTTAAAGAACAGGAGATACAAATATCCAGAAGCTATCGGTTTGAAGATTCTTTAGCCGTAAAAGAAACCGGGGCAGAGGTAAGAGTAGTTGATGATGCCCAACGTACTTTTACCTTTTTAGAAGCATCCCCGGGAATATATAAAAGTGAAGAAGCCTTTAGCCCTTCACAAGATAGAACCTACCAATTGCAAATTAGCACTACAGACGGAAGGAGTTACCGTTCTGACTTTGTAAAACCGGAACCTCCGGCATCTCTAGAAAAGGTGTATGCAGAAAGAACTGTTACAGATGATGGCTTTGAGGGAATTGGAATATTTGTAGATAGTGACGGTTTTTCGGATCAACCGGGCTACTTTAGGTATGAATACGAAGAAACTTTTTTATTGGAATCTCCTTTTTGGAACCGTTCTTTAATTGTTCCGCCAGGAGAACTTCCATCAATTACTGAATTTGAAATATTATTGTATAATTTTGAATTTGACCTAAAACCTAAAGATTTTGAAGACAGAATATGTTATCGGACAGAAGTATCTAATAGCTTGATTTTTACAGATACTGAGAATCAGTTCAATAATAAAGTTAGGGGGTTTAGAGTACGATTTGTAGAGATGGGAGATTACAGGTTAAGAGATAGGTATAGTATTAACGTAACTCAAATATCACAATCCAGGGACACCCATAGATTTTACGAATTACTAGATAAGTTCTCAGAATCCGAGAACATCTTTTCTCAAATACAAACTGGGTTTATAGAAGGTAATATAGATGCTGATACTGATTCTAATGAGCAGGTTTTAGGACTATTTTCTATTTCTTCAATTAGTAAGAAACGAATTTTTTTAGATTTTGAAGATTTTTTTCCGGAAGCACCTTTGCCGGATTATATAGGTGTTTGTGTACGCAACATTAACTATAACCCTAATTTGGCAGCGATTCGCGAAGAAATTGAAGAAAATCAACTAGATGCAGGTAGAATAATAGCTTTTATGGTAGTAAGAACGCAAAAGGATATGAGAGATACAGAGCTTAGGTACTTTTTTACTTCAAGCCTAACTGGTCAGTTAGAGTCCGGAACAAGATATCTTATAAATAATATACCTATCATGGTTCCTAATCGATGTGCGGATTGCCGGATTTTTGGTTCCACTATAAAACCGGATTTTTGGGAAGATTAGCTTATAGTTTTAAGTTTTAAAAATGAAAAAGATAAAAAGAATACATATTATATTTAGATACAGTGTTATGACGCTTTTATCCATTTTTCTGAAGGGATGTATTGAAACGGTTCCCTTGGAAACCGAAGGATATGAAGATATTATTGTTATAGAAGCATTGCTAACCGATGAGTTTAAAGAACAGGAGATACAAATATCCAGAAGCTATCGGTTTGAAGATTCTTTAGCCGTAAAAGAAACCGGGGCAGAGGTAAGAGTAGTTGATGATGCCCAGCGTACTTTTACCTTTTTAGAAGCATCCCCGGGAATATATAAAAGTACAGAAGCTTTTAGTCCTTCACAAGACAGGACTTACCAATTGCAAATTAGCACTACGGACGGACGGAGTTACCGTTCTGACTTTGTAAACGTAGAACCTCCGGCATCTCTAGAAAGAGTGTATGCCGAAAGAACTATTACCGATAACGATTTTGAGGGGATTGGGATATTTGTAGATAGCGAAGGTTTTTCAGACCAACCGGGATACTTTAGGTATGAATACGAAGAAACCTTTGTCCTGGAGTCTCCTTTTTGGAGCCGTTTTTTAATTGTTCCCCCTAATGAACCTAGTATTGATATAAGTAAAAAGGTACAAAGTATTGAATTTGATCTGAAACCTAAAGATTTTGAAGATCGAATATGTTACCGCACCGAGGCATCCAATAGTCTTATACTTACGGATACGGAAAATCAGACTAATAATAATGTTGAAGGCTTCAGGGTACGCTTTGTAGAGATGGGGGATTATAGGCTGAGAGATAGGTTTAGCATAAACGTAACCCAGATCTCACAATCCAGAGATACGTATAGGTTTTACGAATTACTAAACAATTTTTCAGCATCTGAAAATATTTTCTCTCAAATACAACCCGGGTTTATAGAAGGTAATATAGTTTCTGATTCTAATTCGGATGAACAGGTGTTGGGACTTTTTACTATTTCTTCGGTCAGTAGCAAACGAATTTTTCTAAATTTTAAGGATTTTTTTCCGGAAGCACCCTTACCGGATTATATTGCCAGTTGTACTCCTGATACTAATTATCGTCCTAATTTACCGGTAATTAGTATGGAAATTGAAGAAACCCCATCTGATTTAGACAATCTTCTAACCGCTATACTAGGCAATATAGAATTTTTTATGAGAAGTACAGAGCTTAGATACTTTTTTACTTCTGCCTTAGTTGACGAACAACCTATGCCAAGATTTGTGATAAGTAATATACCTATCATGGTTCCTAATGAATGTGCGGATTGTAGGATATTTGGTTCCAATATAAGACCGGATTTTTGGGAAGATTAATGAAGAATTTGTAGTATAAGCTATAACAATGAAGAGGATAAAAAAAATATGTATAAAATATAAATATATCTTGATAGTTCTTTTATCTTTTATCCTAAAAGGATGTATAGAAACCATTCCTCTGGAAACCGAAGGATACGAAGATCTTATAGTTATAGAGGCATTACTAACTGATGAGATGAAAGAACAGGAGATACGAATATCCAGAAGTTATCGTTTTGAAGATTCTCTGGCAGTAAAAGAAGTAGGAGCTGATGTAAAAGTAGTAGACGATTCGCAGCGTGCTTTTACCTTTTTAGAAGCATCCCCGGGAATATATAAAAGTGAAGAAGCCTTTAGTCCTTCACAAGACAGGACCTACCAACTGCAAATTAGCACTACGGACGGAAGGAGTTACCGTTCTGACTTTGTAAACGTAGAACCTCCAGCATCTCTGGAAAGAGTATATTCAGAAAGAACTATTACCGATAACGATTTTGAGGGGATTGGGATATTTGTAGATAGCGAAGGTTTTTCAGACCAACCCGGATACTTTAGGTATGAATACGAAGAAACCTTTGTCCTGGAGTCTCCTTTCTGGAGTAATTCTTTAATTATCCCTCCGGGAGAACCCCGTATTAACATAAATCAGAAGATTCAAGGGATTGAATTTGATCTAAAACCTAAAGATTTTGAAGATCGAATATGTTACCGGACAGAAGTATCAAATAGTATTATTCTTACGGATACGGAAAATCAGATTAACAATAAGGTTGAAGGGTTCAGAGTACGGTTTGTAGAGATGGGGGATTATAGGCTAAGAGATAGGTATAGCATAAATGTGATCCAGATCTCACAATCCAGGGATACCCATAGGTTTTATGAATTGATCAATAAATTCTCAGAATCTGAAAATATATTTTCTCAAATACAACCCGGATTTATAGAAGGTAATATAGTTTCTGATGTTAATTCGGATGAACAGGTGTTAGGACTATTTACTATTTCTTCGGTCAATAGTAAACGGATTTATATAAACTTTAAGGACTTCTTTCCGGAAGAACCTTTACCGGATTATATTACTAGTTGCACCCCTAATATTAACTATAATCCTAATTTAGAAGTATTCCGTACTGAAATTGAAGAGAATCCCACACGAATTTGTAATATAATACCAGCATTACTATCCAACATAGAAAATTTTATGCGAAGCACAGAGCTCAGATATTTTCGTTCGTCTAGTTTGGTTGGTGACGGATATAATATAAATCAAATACCTATCATGGTTCCTAATAGATGTGCGGATTGTAGGATATTTGGTTCCAATATAAGACCGGATTTTTGGGAAGATTAGTTAATAGTCAATCAGTTATAAAAATGAAACAAAATATAAATGTAATATTGTGCGGTTTAATAGTTCTTTTGTGCAACAAATTTTGTTATGCACAACAAATAAATACTTCACATACAAACACAGAAGATATTGATATTCCTGCAGAGCGTATTTTTATGCATGTAAACAGTACTTTTTTTCTTCCTGGAGAAACGATATACTACAAGATGTATTGTTTAAGTAATCAAACCAAAAAATTAAGTTCTCTTAGTAAAATAGCCTATGTAGAATTAATAAATGAAGATAAAAGTATACTATTTACCCAAAAAATTAAAATGAATAACGGAGTAGGACAGGGAGATTATTTTATTCCTACTTCCATACCTTCGGGAAATTATAAAATTATCGGTTTTACACAGCTTTCTAAAAATTTTGGAATGGATTTTTTATTTCAAAATGATATTACGATTATAAATCCCTATCAGGGGAATCAAAACAGTTTGATTGCAAAGGACAGAGATACGCTGAATACCCCTATAATTAAAGGTGAATCTTCGACTTCCAAAGAATTACCGATTAATTATATAACTTCCGAAAATTCATACGCATCCTTACAAATTTCAGATAGTACTTTTTCAAAAAGAGAAAAAGTACTTCTAAAACTGAATAGTGAAATTGACGATTTTCAAAAAGGAAACTATTCTATCTCTGTTCGTAAAATAGACACCGTTCTAACTGCTTCAAAACCTTCTGCTTCCTTATGGTATTCTACGATAAAAAAGGAAAAAAATCTGACCTCCTGGCAATCTGATATGATTATACCGGAGTTAAGAGGAAACTTGATAAGTGGTAAGATTATAAGTAAAGATGCGAATGTAAAAAGTTTAGATAAAAAACATATTGCTGTTTCCCTTCCGGGCAAAGCTTATGAACTAAAAATCGTAAATACTGACGAAAAAGGTTCATTTTGGGTAAATATCGAAAATAAATATGATCAAGATGAAATTATTACGCAAGTAATGGGACCTGAAAAGAAGTCATTTGAGGTAGCTATGCAGTTCTATCCTAAGCCTAAGGTGAATTATGATTCCTTGCAATTCAATCAGTTTTATTTAAATGCTGATATGGAGCAAATGATCTTAGATCGAAGTACGCAAAATCAGATAAAAAACGGATATTTTTCAGTAAAAAGGGATACGATACAGGTAAATCCAATAGATGTTTCTCCCCTTGACGGAATATATGATATAGAATATGTTCTGGATGATTTTACCAGATTTCCTTCAGTACCTGAAACTATGATAGAAATTATAGATAACGTATGGATAGGTAAAGATAATTCCGGCAATAAATCATTTAAAATTAGGTCAAAAGATGGTGTGAATAATTTTAACTCGTTTCCTACATTGGTCGTTGTAGATGGTTTATTACTTCAGGATCATGAATTATTAATGGAGTATCCTGCCTCAAAGATTAATAAAGTGAATATAATCAGAGAAAAATTTATGGTAGGATCAGAAATTTTTTCTGGTGTGTTGGAAATTGAGACTTTTAAAGCAGATTTTTTTAAGTCTATCAATGCGGATTATGTATATACAGCTGAAATAGCAAAGCCCTTACAAGACAAAAAATATTTCAGGCAGCAATATCCGGATTCATTAAAAAGGACAACGGATAGAATTCCTGATTTTAGAAATCAGCTTTTATGGGATCCTTCTGTTTCATTGACTGAAAAAGAAAATACAATTTGGTTTTATACCTCAGATAATGAAGGTATGTTTGAAGTAGATCTTTCCGGATTCACAGCAACCGGAAAACCAATTAGTATTCAAGAAGTATTCAGGGTGCGCTAAGTTTCGTTATAAATCTAAAATTTAATTAGTAAAACTTTAACATATTATTTACTTTTGACGAAAAGTAAGAACGTATGCTTATTAAGGTTTTTGGAAGTGCCGTCTTTGGCGTAGAAGCAACTACGATAACTGTTGAGGTTAATATTGATAAAGGGATAGGATATCACTTAGTGGGATTACCAGATAATGCTATTAAAGAAAGTAGTTTCCGTATTGCAGCTGCATTACAAAACAATGGTTATAAACTGCCAGGGAAGAAAATTACTATTAATATGGCACCAGCGGACCTCCGTAAAGAAGGTTCTGCTTATGATCTTACCTTAGCCGTTGGAATTCTCGCTGCAAGTTCGCAAATCAAAGGAGTTTGTATTGAAGATTACCTCATTATGGGAGAGTTATCCCTGGATGGTAGCTTACAACCTATTAAGGGGGCGTTACCTATTGCTATTAAAGCTAGAGAAGAAGGATTTAAAGGTTTTATCTTACCCAAACAAAATGCAAAAGAAGCCGCTATTGTAGATGGTATTGAAGTATATGGAGTAGAAACTATTAAAGAAGTAATTGACTTCTTTGATGAAAAAGATAAACTAAATCCTACTATTGTAAATACAAGGGAAGAATTCTATAAAGAATTAGCACATCCTGAATTTGATTTCGCGGATGTAAAGGGGCAGGAAAGTATCAAACGCTGTATGGAGATTGCAGCAGCAGGTGGTCATAATATTATTCTGGTAGGACCCCCAGGTAGCGGAAAAACTATGATTAGTAAACGACTACCTAGCATTTTGCCCCCTATGTCCTTGCATGAAGCTTTGGAAACGACTAAAATTCATAGTGTTGTTGGACGGATTAAAGAAAATGTAGGCTTAATGGCACAACGGCCTTTCCGGTCACCCCACCATACGATTTCTGATGTAGCTCTGGTAGGAGGGGGTGCTTATCCCCAACCCGGTGAAATCTCACTTTCTCATAACGGAGTCTTGTTTCTGGACGAATTACCGGAATTTAAAAGAAGTGTACTGGAAGTAATGCGCCAACCTCTGGAAGATAGAGAAGTAACCATAAGCAGGGCAAAATTTACGGTCACCTATCCTTCCAGTTTTATGTTGGTTGCCAGTATGAACCCCAGTCCGGGAGGCTATTTTAATGATCCGGATGCTCCAGTTACTTCCTCACCTGCCGAGATGCAACGGTATTTAAGCAAAATTTCAGGTCCGTTGTTAGATCGTATTGACATTCATATTGAAGTCACTCCCGTACCATTTGATAAATTAAGCGAAGAACGAAAGGGAGAGAGTAGTGTGGATATTAGAAAGCGAGTGATTAAAGCCCGGGATATTCAAACCAAGCGTTTTGAACAATTACCAAAAATTCATTACAATGCGCAAATGGGGGTAAAACAAATCAGAGAATATTGTGAGTTAGATACGGCTTCTAAGAACTTATTAAAAAATGCTATGGAACAATTAAATCTCTCTGCCCGCGCATACGACCGAATTTTAAAAGTTTCCCGAACTATCGCTGATATTGAAGGAAGTGAACACATCCAGGGCAATCATATCTCCGAAGCTATTCAATATCGAAGTTTGGATCGGGATGGTTGGTTAGGGTAATTTTTAGATATGAGACTGATTCACCGTTAGATGTTAGATCATTCTCTACTCACTGTTAAAAAATAGATCGTTCGTTTTACATGCTGTTAGGAGTTGGATAGCTTAGTTTGCTTATTGTTAGAGAGTAGATTCGTTTGCTTTGCTCAACGTTTGATATTTGGACTAGTTTGCTTTACTCATTATTTTGAAGTTCATCTAGTCAGTTATCTTCAAATTTTAAATCCCAATCAATTAGAGATATTCTTTCTTTAATAAAGATTAAAGTGTGTAGTAATTCTGCTTTATTAGGAAACGAGCCATAAACTAAGTTTTTAAATTTTACTTGAATTCACCATACGATTTAAAGCTTTAATAACAGCTTCTTTTTTATTCACATCAATACTTAAATCATCATAGGTGAAAACATATCCCTTTGGTAGTCGATCCATGGTATCCTTTATTCTATCAGTTACTTTCAAGCTTTCTATTTATTCAAATATAATAAAAATGTCCAGTTTTTTAACTAATAAACTGGACAAAACAATTTGTCTGGATAGTATCAATACCTTACTTTCTAAAAATTATATTTAAACAACATACAACAAACCAGAGGGCTGAGGCTCTCGAAGCTAACCGGAGGGCTGAGGATCTCGAACAAACCGGAGGGCTGAGGCTCTCGAAGCCCTGAACAATTTTGTTTAAAAATTATCTTTTTATGTTTTTGAATACCGTCCATAATCCTTATTTTTCAACTGAAAAAGAATACATGATTTGGAAGATTATATTCAGGAATTAAATGATGCACAACGGGCACCCGTTCTTCAAAAAGACGGTCCTATGATTGTAATTGCAGGTGCAGGTTCGGGTAAAACCCGGGTGTTAACCTATCGCATTGCACATTTAATGCACCAGGGGGTAGACCCCTTTAATATCTTAGCACTTACATTTACGAATAAAGCAGCTCGTGAAATGAAAAAGCGGATTGCTGCCATAGCTGGTGCCAGTGAAACTAAAAATCTTTGGATGGGTACGTTTCACTCTGTTTTTGCTAAAATTTTACGAATCGAAGCAGATCGGTTGGGGTATCCTTCTAATTTTACAATTTATGATACACAAGATTCCCAGCGTTTAATTTCTTCCATTATTAAAGAAATGGGTTTGGACAAAGATGTGTATAAATACAAGCAGGTATATTCCAGAATATCTTCTTATAAGAACAGCTTGATCACGGTTAAAGCCTATTTCCAGAATGGAGAATTGATGGAGGCAGATGCGATGGCAAAACGGCCTCGGATGGGAGATATTTATCAAAATTACGTAGACCGTTGTTTTAAGGCGGGTGCTATGGATTTTGATGATTTATTATTAAAAACGAATGAGCTATTAAACCGTTTTCCGGAAGTACTGGCTAAATATCAAAATCGATTCCGATATATCCTGGTAGATGAGTACCAGGATACCAATCATTCTCAATATTTAATCGTCAGAGCATTATCCGATAAATTCCAAAACATCTGCGTAGTAGGTGATGATGCACAAAGTATTTATGCCTTTAGAGGTGCAAATATTAATAATATTCTGAATTTTCAAAAGGACTACGATAATGTACAACAGTACCGTCTCGAACAGAATTACCGATCTACTAAAAATATTGTAAAAGCAGCTAATTCAATTATTGATAAGAATAAAACCAAACTGGATAAGGTAGTTTGGACGGCCAATGACGACGGACCCAAGATTATTGTCAATCGATTACTAACAGATGGTGATGAAGGAAGGTTTGTGGCTAGTTCTATTTTTGATAATCAGATGCAACACCAACTGACGAGTGGTAATTTTGCAATTTTATACCGGACAAATGCACAATCACGTGCAATGGAAGACGCACTTCGGAAAAGGGATATTAAATACCGGATTTTCGGCGGATTGTCCTTTTACCAACGTAAAGAAATTAAAGATGTATTGGCATACTTACGATTGATTATTAACCCAAAGGATGAAGAAGCTTTAAAACGGGTGATCAATTATCCTGCCCGGGGAATAGGAGCTACCACCATAGATAAACTGGTAGTTGCAGCCAACCATTACAACCGTTCCATTTTTGAAGTAATGGAAAACTTGGATAAGATTGATCTTAAAATCAATAGTGGCACAAAAAATCGGCTGGAAAATTTTGTGACTATGATTAAAAGTTTTCAGGTTACTAATCAATCTGTAGATGCCTTTACACTAGCGGAAACAGTGGCAAAACAAACCGGTTTGCTACAGGAATTAAAGAAAGACGGTACACCTGAAGGAATTGCTCGGATTGAAAATATTGAAGAATTATTAAACGGTATCCGTGATTTTGTAGAGGGACAAAAAGAAATTGTGGATGCAACCGGTAATTTAGCCGAATTTCTGGAGGATGTAGCCTTAGCTACTGATATGGATCAGGACACCGGAGATGATGATCGGGTAGCATTGATGACCATCCATTTAGCAAAAGGTCTGGAATTTCCGTTTGTATATATTGTTGGAATGGAAGAAGATCTTTTTCCCTCCGGAATGAGTATGAATACCCGTGCCGAATTGGAAGAAGAACGGCGTTTATTCTATGTAGCCCTTACCCGGGCAGAAAAACAAGCTTATCTAACTTATACACAATCCCGATATCGTTGGGGAAAATTAATTGATGCGGAGCCCAGCCGATTTATCGAAGAAATTAACCCGGAATATATTGATTATCTGACACCCGTAGAAGAATATCGTTATAAACCTCTCATGGACACAGATATTTTTGGAGAAGTTGATAAAAGTAAATTGCGTTTAAAGAAACCGGTTTCCAGTTCGCCTCCCAGTAGTTTTAAACCTTCTGAAGAGCAACTTCGTAAATTACGTAAAATCCGCCCGGAACATAGTTCTTCGAGTCCAACCCGGGGAGCTATTACGCTGGACGAAAACTTAAAAGAAGGAGCTACAGTAGAACATGTTCGTTTCGGTAGAGGAAAAATCATAAAAGTTGAAGGGGTAGGACAAGACAAAAAAGCAGAAATTAATTTTGATACTGGGGGTATTAAAAAGTTATTGTTACGATTCGCCAAATTAAAACTGATAGAATAAAGTAGAGTGGATAAAATTAAATAACCAACTATTTATGTATTTAGAAAAGAGCTTTGAACTACCCTAAAAAGAGAAGGCTCAATAGTTATCTAATAAGAATTATAACGGTAGATAATGATTCAACTATATCCAGTTGTTTTAAAAAGAACTTATTTTTATGAAATCAGAAAATGATATACGTTGGGAACAGCGTTTTTCCAATTATAAAAATGCTCTACAAAATTTAGAAGATGCAGCTTTATTTTATCATAATACCTTTACTTTAAAATCTGAAGCCTCTGCCGATAAGAAGGCGACTACCCATAAAAATATTGTGAAACAAGGCATTATTCAAAGTTTTGAATATACCTATGAACTGGCATGGAACGTCATGCGAGATTATGCGGAATATCAAGGAAGTCCGAATATACCCGGATCAAGATCGGCAATTAGGGAAGCCTTGCAGATGGGAATTATCAAAGAAGGAAAAACGTGGATGGATATGGTGGAAAGCCGGGTTCGAACTACACATACGTACCATAAAGATACCGCAGATGCAATATTTTCAAAAATCATGAAAGATTATTTACCTTTATTTAAAGACTTTAAGGAAGAAATGGAGTTGAATAAAGGATGAATTAACAACCTACTTACAAAATATGTACGGATTAGACGAAGAGGATATACAGCGGATTATTAGTGTAATAAAACCATTTAAAACTATTGAACAGGTAGTACTTTATGGTTCAAGAGCTAAAGGAAACTTCAAACCCTATTCTGATATTGATTTGACGCTAAAAGGAAATAAAGTCTCTCCGGATACTGAACTAACTATTGCCGGCCGACTTGATGATTTACTACTCCCATACAAAATTGATCTTTCTATTTATCATCTTATTCGTAATAAAGATTTAGTTGACCACATTAATCGTATAGGAATCAGTCTTTATAAAAGGAATTAAAAAATGTTACTTTAAAAACTCCGTTAAAAATGCATTCAGTTTAGCATCAAGGTCTAGAAAACTACTTGCATCCCAATTACCATGTCCACCGTTATATACAGTTAATTCATTGATCACTCCTTTAGTGTCCAAAGCCAATTTTAAACTTTCATGTTGTGAATTAGGAATTAACGAATCCTGATTTCCGTAAAATAAAAGAGTAGGAGGGGAGTTTTTAGTTACCTGAAAGCTTGGACTAATCTGTTGTAAAAGTGCTACATTTTCAGGATTAAAATCGGCTACTAAAAAAGGAAAAGCGTTCACGTATAGGGGTTCATTTAAATAATTAGGGTCTGTAAAATCCGCAGGACCTACGACACTACAAACTGCTTTTACTTTACTATCCGTATCAAACGAGTAACTATAGAGCATAGATAAATGTGCCCCGGCGCTTACGCCTACAAAAGCAAATTCGGGTGTTATTTTATAAGCAGTTGCATTGTCAGTAAGATGAGTAACCGCTTTTACTAAATCATTCACCTGGTTTGGAAAAGCTTTAGTCATACTATCAGCCAGTACATAATTGATATTAGCAATAGCAAAATTATTGTTTTTACCTTGTATCAATTGTTGAATAGGAGCCATATCAGCCTTATCCCCAGTTGTCCAACCTCCCCCATGTACTAAAACCACTACTTTAGCTGGAGTTTTAAAACGTTCTTCTGGTAAAAACAGATCGTAAGTCTGAAGCGAATGGTCGCCGTAAGCTATATTGGTAATCACTGAATCTTTAGCGATTTCTTTCTCCGTATTAGTTATATTTGAAGTATCATCGGTACTACAAGAATAGCCACTAATAATTAGTGTAATTAAGAAAAGAAAAGTTTTCATGTAAGCAATTTTGTAATTTTTATATAATTCCTTACAAAAATTCTTCCGAAATTAAAATAGAAACCTATTTTCACAAAAAATTTAAATGGTAAAGCATAACTTTTTTGGTTTAGTTATTCAAAAAGTTTAGTGATACAAAGCAAATAGTCTTTATGTCTGAGTTTATCAAAATTTACGAAGAAAACCCAAATCCCAAGCAAATTAAGAAAGTAGTAGAAACATTACGTAAGGGCGGGCTAGTTATTTATCCTACGGATACAGTATATGGATTGGGATGCGATATCACTAATAACAAGGCTTTGGAACGAATTGCACAAATCAAGGGAATTAAATTGGCTAAGGCAAATTTCTCTTTTATCTGTAAAGATTTAAGTAACCTCTCAGATTATGTGAAACAAATAGATAATCAAACTTTTAAAATTTTAAAAAGGGCTTTGCCCGGACCTTTCACTTTTATCTTACCAGGAAATAATCAATTGCCAACTATTTTTAAAAAGAAAAAAACTGTAGGTATCCGGGTGCCGGATAATGAAATCTGTAGAACTATTGTAGAAGAACTGGGGAATCCGATCATAGCCACATCCATCTATGATGAAGATGAAATAATCGAATACACCACTGATCCGGAATTAATTTATGAAAAATGGAACAAATTAGTAGATGTAGTCATTGACGGTGGATATGGCGGTAACATCGCTTCAACAGTCGTAGACCTCACGGAAACCGAACCTAAAATTATGAGGGAAGGAAAAGGAGCGCTCCATAATATCTTGTAGCTTTAAGAAATAACATACATTAATTCGTTACGATATGCACTGGGGGTTCTCCCTGAAAACTTTTTAAAGAGTTTGGTAAAATGAGAGAAATTGCTAAAACCGCTCTCATAGCAAATATCAGTAATGCTTATCTGCTTCTCATGCAATAATTTGGCAGCATGTACCAGTCGGTATTCATTGAGAAATTGCACAAAGGTTTTACCAGTCATTCCTTTAAAGTAACGACAAAACCCAGGAACACTCATACTCACCATGCTGGCAATCTCCTCAAGGGTGATAGGACGAGTAAATTCTTCCTGGACAAAATTAAATACAATATTAATACGATTGGTGTCTTGTAACGAGGTTTCCATGGTAAAGCCTTTAGCATTTAGTACCGTATAATCCTTAGCAGCTTCCATTTCTTTAAGCGCTTTTAATAAACCCATCAACCGGGCAAAAGGGGCTAAGAGACCTAAAGATTCTATACGGGCTCCAATACGTCTTTTAGTATCACCGTGAAAAACAATTCCTTTTTTAGCTTTTTCTAATAAAGCAGGAATACCTTTCATTTCAGGAATGTGAAAAAACTGTTCGCCTAAAAAATCCGGTAGCATCTGTAGAATCGTTTCGGATTTATTACCCGTATGATGGTCGGTAAATCCGCAATGAGGTAGGTTAGACCCTATTAGCATCAAAGAACCGTTACGGTAGTAAGACATATGACTCCCCATTTGTATCTTACCACTACCTCCTTTTACATATACAATTTCAATTTCCGGATGATAGTGCCAGACAGGGGATTTATTTTTATTTTCCTTAGAGAAATTTTCGTAGTAAAAAGAGTTACCAAACTCGGGAATAATTTTTTCTAGGGTTGGTTTATTTGAAAAATCTATATTTTCCATAATAAGGGATATTTTAATATGACTAAAAGTACAACTTAAAGTAAATATTTCTTCAAATTAACGTGAAGATAGTGTTAAGGTTGTTTTATTGCAAATATTGAACACATTTATGTAAAAATTGATGTGCTGGCAGACAGTAATCAGGATTACATTTGTATAAAATTACTAACTAAAAATTTCGGTATTATGAAAAACTGGATTAAAAATGTAGGCGTGCTAGTTCTTTTATTTGCATCTATGGCAATGAAAGCAGATGATGGTTTATCGATTGAAATTAACAACATTTCTTTTGTAAATGTGTCATTGACAAATGTTGAAAAAGGAGACAAGTTAATTTTAACGGATCAGTCCGATGTAGTTTTGTACAACATTACTTTGGAAGCTTCTAATCAGTTTAGAAAGTATTTTAATCTTCATAATGTACCTAACGGAACATATTATGTAGAGATTGAGAACCAAAAGTATATTAAAAAGACTCCTATTATTAAGACGGATAATGGAGTTTCCTTACAAGAAGGTTCAGAAGTAACAGTTTTTAAACCTCAAATAGAAGTAGCAGATAAAGTATTAAAAGTACTTTTTGTAAATACGGAATTAAAACCTTTTACTTTAAGTGTTTACGATAAAAGCGGAATATTATTATCTACTTCAAAAATAAATGAAAAAGAAGTATTAACTAAGACTTTTGACTTTACTACAATGCCTAAGGGAGTTTACAGTGTAAACGTAGATGTAGATGACAAAAGTTTTTCAAAGAGCTTTTCAATTTAAGTAAATTAGAACGTAACTAATTAATTGTAAAGGGTAATATTTAAAGTGTGAAAAAGCCACTCTGACAACCGGTTAGAGTGGCTTTTTTTATTTCGTACATTTTGTCCTATTGATTGATATGTTTGATTGGAACCAGTTAAGGTTATAGTATTTCTACGTAAATAAATGTAAGTTATATAGTAGTGTATTCATATAAGATATGTATACGCGCCTTGAATACAATAGCTTTATTTGGGTAACCTATAAATTGTAAATAGTAAAATCTAAAGGATTACTTATCATTTATAAATTCAAATAGGATGACAATATTTCGGCCTTTATCCTTAATTAATACTACATTTCCTTATATAATATGTATCCTCTAATCACCTTTACAAGCTTGAATTATAAATAATTTTAAAAAAAGCTAAATTCGTCCGATCAAGAGGTGTACGACAAATTTCCGGTTTCGCTATTAACTTGATTTTTTCAGAAACAAAAACTCAGTAAAATCAAGAAATTTTGGAAATTAAAAAATTATAAAAATCTCTATTTACGGAAATTTGTCGTACACCCTGATCAAGATGGGTTGACTCTATTTTTCCCATATGTGAAGGAGGTTATATTAATGCGAACGTTACCAGTTGAAGGCAGTCCTACGCTAACTTTTATTCTTACTTAGTAGAGAAAAGTGTTTTAAAATAAAAAACCGTCTAAAGATAGATGGATCTTTAGACGGCTTGTTTTTATAAGAAATAGGAAATTTTTAAACCCTTTCTTTTATTGAAAAGTTTATTGTCCTTTTTCGGACGCTTCTTTCATACCTTCTTCAATCATGTTGTAAAACTGATCTAATTTAGGTAAAACTACAATTCGTGTTCTTCGGTTTTTAGCTCTGTTTTCTGCGGTAGAGTTATCGGCGATAGGCACGTAATAGCTTCGTCCCGCAGCAGTCATACGTTTTGGCTCCACACCAAATTCGTCTTGCAATACCCGTACTACGGATGTAGCTCTCTTTACACTTAAATCCCAGTTATCTACTAATCCTTTATTACTAAAAGGTACATTATCCGTATGTCCTTCTACTAAGAATTCGATATCCGGCTTGTCATTTACTACTTTAGCTACTTTACCTAATACTTCTTTAGCCCGACTGGAAACATTATAACTGCCGCTTCTAAATAATAATTTGTCAGAAATAGAAACATACACCACTCCTTTTTCTACATTGATCTCAATATCTTCATCAGCAAGATTACCCAAAGCACCTTTTAGACTGGTAACTAAAGCTAGCGTAACCGAGTCTTTTTTGTTTAATGCGTCGTTCATCGTTTTTATTTGCAGATCTTTCTCTTTAATACTTTCTAAAGAACGCTCTAGATTTTCAGCTTCTTTAGTAGATAAGGTTGCTAAATTACCTACATTATTTAATAAAGCAGCATTGGTGTTCTTTAGTGTTCCTACCTGATCCCTTAAAACTTTCAATTCACTGGTAGTACTCGCTTTTTCATCAAGACACTCGTTTAATTTTACGGTTGCTGTATTTAAAAGATCCTGTGTTTTCTTGTTTTTGGCTTCCATATCCGCATATTTCTTCTTTGATACACAAGAAGAACACATAATCGCTAAGGAAGCTCCGATAATCATCAATTTTTTCATTCGAAAATATATTTTAGTTTTGTTCTGGTTATTAAAACTCAAAATTATCAAAAAAGTGACGGTAGCACCGTCGATTAACAATAATTTAAAGGTTTATTCCTTTTATTTTGTTATAGGTTTTTCGTCCTAAAACATAATACTGCCATACAACGGAATTGATTTGGTAATATTTTATTTTTTGTGAAGCCTTACTACGTTTTTTAACAAATTTTGGAAAATTTTTGTAAAAAGAGCCATGTGCTTTCAGAATAGCCCACATATGCGAACCCTGTCCTGAAAAAAGAAATTTAATTCCGGCAATACCATCAAGTACCATCCGTATTAGGATAATAAATGGATATACGTGAGAAGGTCCGTTTTTTACCAGAAGGTATAAGTTGTTTCTAAAATTTAAATAAGTTTTTCTGGGATCTTGAGTTGATAAAGTAGCACCACCTACGTGATAAACACAACTATCTGCTTCATAAAAAATTGAATAGCCTTTATTAAATAGCCGCCAACAAAGGTCAATTTCTTCTTGATGTGCAAAAAAATCTTCGTCAAATCCGTCCATTTTTAAAAAATCGGCTTTTTTGATAAAAAAACAAGAGCCACTTGCCCAAAATATCGAACCCGATTGGTCGTACTGTCCGTAATCTTTTTCGGTAGTTTCAAAAATACGTCCCCGGCAATACGGATATCCCAAGCGGTCAATAAATCCTCCGGCTGCTCCGGCATACTCAAACCTATTTTTTGATTTATAGTCCAAAATCTTTGGTTGTACTACACTTATACGTTTGTCTTTATTATATAAGCTAATAATAGGCTTTAACCAATTTTTAGTTACTTCAATATCACTATTTAATAAACAAATAATTTCGGCATCAATTTTTAAAATACCTTTATTATAACCTTCTGCATATCCGCCATTTTCTTGGTTTTGTACAATAGTTACTTCCGGGTAGTTAACAGCAATAAAATCGACAGAATCATCGGTTGAAGCATTATCAATAACATACACAGAAGCATCAGGAGAATATTGTACGACCCTAGGTAAAAACTTTTTTAGTAAATTTTTACCATTCCAATTAAGTATAGCTACTGCAATCCTCATAGGTTAATATCATTGAAACTTAGGCAATTCTTTTAAAAAATAGTATTGCTCTTCAGCATAATCCATTTGACAATAGTAATGTTGTAAACCGTTTGAAATCATTAAATATTCAGCTTGAAGTGCCATATTATAACGTGCAATCTGATCAAAGGTCTGTTGGTTAATCGTGATTTCCGGTGCTTTACATTCTACCATGGTAAAAATGCTTCCGTTAGGATAAAATACCACAACATCGTATCGTTTGCTAAGACCGTTTATTTTTATTTGTTTCTCTACATTAATCAAGTTTATGGGTACTTCTTTCTCTTCGATTAAGTAACAAATAACGTGTTGGCGCACCCATTCTTCGGGAGTAACCACCACAAACTTTTTCCGAATCCGGTCAAAGACAGAAACTTTATTTTCGCTACTTTTGAAACGAAATGAATATCCGGGAAAGTTAAGGTCCTGCATGGTACAAAAGTGAGCATTTTTTTTAAATGAATGAAGTTTTACAAATATTAGATTCCATAAAAAAAAGATCGTATCATCCTGTATATTTTCTGATGGGCGATGAAGGTTATTTTATTGATAAGATTTCCAAAACCTTAGAACAAAATGTTTTAGCTCCTGAAGAAAAGGATTTTAACCAAACCATTCTATATGGGAGAGATGTTAGCGTAGAAGATATTATAGGTACTGCCAAACGCTTTCCTATGATGGCAGAAAAACAGGTAGTTATTGTAAAAGAAGCACAGGAACTATCCCGAACGATAGAAAAGCTGGTTTCCTATGTGGAACATCCCCTAGATACCACCTTATTAGTTATCTGTTACAAATACAAAAAGATTGATAAGAGGAAAAAACTGTATAAAGCTGTTCAAAAAAAGGGGCTTATTTTTGATAGTAAAAAGTTGTATGAGAACCAGGTGTCAGATTGGATACGATCTGTTTTAGGAGATAATTCATATAAAATTGAAGCTAAAGCTACACAAATGTTGGTTGAATATCTGGGTACTGACCTGGGTAAAATTAATAATGAGCTGGATAAGTTAAAGTTAATTATTCCTGGTAATACTACAATTACTCCTGCTCACATAGAAGAACATATTGGTATTAGTAAGGACTTTAATAATTTTGAACTTCGGAAAGCTATTGGTAAAAGAGATATGACCAAAGCTTTTAAAATTATCACCTATTTTTCTCAAAACCCTAAAGACAATCCTATTGTAGTCACTATTTCTTTATTATTTTCTTTTTTCTCACAATTGATGCAATACCATGGTCTTGCTGATAAGTCTAAAAAAAATGTAGCCTCCGTCTTACGAATAAATCCCTATTTTGTAACTGATTTTACAGAAGCTTCTCAAAACTATCCTATGAAAAAAGTAAGTCAGGTAATTCATTCTTTACGAAAAGCCGATATGCAGAGTAAGGGGGTAGAGGCTAACAGTCTCCCTCAAAATGATATTCTTAAAGAATTACTGGTAGCTATTATGTGCTAATTACATATGATCCGTAAATATTATATCGAACTGAGGACAGTAAGTACGTAGTAAAATGGTAAACTTTGATGTAATGAAGGCTGACCAATTATTTTTAATAACAACCACAGCGCGTATCATCCAGGAACTTATAGATGACTCCTATATTTACCTGCAAATAATTACTACCATCAATTCTATTATCAAGGGTAATTTTAGCTAGTCCCTGACCCTGGAACCACCAGTTATCTGATAAATAAATATTGACACCGGGCCCAATAAAAAAGTTAGGGCTACTATCCCCATCCAGAAAGGTTAAACTTATACCTCCGGTTCCGAAAAGTTCATAGTTAGTTCTTTCGGGATTTGTCCATAGGTTAGATGGATAAAACCGAAGTCCCAGATCGGCTGCAAAAAATCTAATATCTTCATCTACAATTCTATTATTAATGATCTTACCTTCCAGATACCGATTATTATTTAATCCAAGGTTTAAACCTAGTAAAGTATTAAACTTTTTCTCTATAGATAGGGAGAATGGCATATGATAATGATATCGGTCACTGAAGTCTAATAGTCCGTTACCACCCTCAACAGAGTCGTTAATTAAATTTACTCCAAAACCCATAATCCAGGGATTTTTAGGTTGGCTGAACTGCGCATTCATGGTGGTTGAAGCAAAGCCTGTTAGAATTACAAAAATTGTAAAAAATTTAAACATTTTATTTTGGTTTTTAACAAAAATATAAGTTTCAAAAGTACTTAAATACATTTATTAATGATGGTGCTTCTTGATTTTATCCGTATATTTTACGAATGCAGTTCTAAGTTTTAGGGTTTGTGGCAAAAACAGTAGCCTAGGCAATAAAACCTCGATTCTTTATTTCTCAACATACTTTTATAATATGTGTGATTTCAATACCTCTCAATTTAGTTTTTTTCGGTTTCATTGTCTTCGGTTAAGATCATAGGTTGTTTTTAATTGTTGTAATTGGTTAACTTCTAAATTTTAAAATCTACGGATAATACTTACTAAACTTATTTCTTTTCTCTTTTAGTATATTCCCAATACTAAAATAATAATAAGAAATAATATCATACAGGTGAAAATAGTCATCCCGAAAGTAGTAACTAAAGATTTAATTCATAACACAATGAAGTATTGACCAAATCTTTTTTTGCTTACATAGAATTGCCAAATCAATAATAAATTTTATTAGTTAATAAGAAGTCCTGGTTCCTTGAACCATACTTAATATAGGTCCTGGTACTTAAACTGATCGTCAATTCTAAGCTTTACTATAAAATTTTAGCTTTAGGTATAAAATTCAAATAAGAACTATGGTGTATGTATCTGGTTATTGATTGCATGTTATGAGTTAACATAAAAAGCATCAAGGACTTACTTTTATCCAAATAAAATAAACAGCATGGCAGAAATTAGAATTGAAAAGAAACGAACCTTGTGGCCCTGGCTTTTAGGAGCTTTAATAGTAGCAGGCCTTATCTATTTTATTGTTCTATTAACCAATACTTCATCCAACGAAGTTTCGGAATTATCTGAAATTGAAACGATCAGTCCGGCACCCCCGCTGGTTGAAGATTTAACTGCTGCAAAGGCGGATATAGCATCAGTACCTGTTTCCGATATTTCTGGCGAGGAAGTAATTACAGATACTTCTGAGCCTTTAATTGAAACTGAAGAAATCACTTTAATAAAAGAAAGAGGGGTTGCAAAGTATGTAGCTTTTACCACTAACCAGGGTGAAATGGATTTGGATCATGAATATAGTAGTCAGTCGCTATTATTGCTGATCGATGCGGTTAAAGAAGTTGCGGACGCTAAAAAGATGGACCTTTCCGTTGATTTGAATGAAGCCAAAAAGAGTGCCAAAGTTATAACTAAAGATCCTTATGCACTGAACCATGCGGATCATATAAAGAAGGCAGCAACCTTACTTACAAAAGCTTTAGAAACTGTTCAAAAGAAATCTTTTATTTCTCTTGATAATGATATTGCTTTGTTAAAAAATAAAGTTGAAGCGATCCAATCAGACGAAGAAACGCTTGATCAAAAACTTACGGTAAAAAATTATTTTAACCAGGCAGCCATTGTATTAACCAAAATGCAATTATAATGATTGAAATTAAAGAAAAAAACCTGTATTATTTGGAAGAATTACCAGATTATCAAGTAGCTAGTGACGACTCTGATGTGAGAGGGTGGCAAGTTTTTGATAGAGATTCAAAAAGTATAGGAACTGTTACGAATTTATTGGTTAATATTAATACGGAGAAAGTAGTATACTTAGATGTTGAAGTAGATCCTACCATTATAGAAGCTAATCATAAACCTTATGCCACACCATCTTCAGAAGGAGTACATGAATTTTTAAATAAAGATGGCGAAAATCATATTATCATTCCAATAGGGATGGCAGATTTGGATACAAAAAGCGAATTGGTGAAGTGTAATTATATCACACATCATACATTTGCTGAAACTAAAAGAAAAACAAAAACCGAAACGGTTTATCGGGATTACGAAATAGCCGTGATGGACACTTATAAAAAAGAAAATCCCATCAGCTCTCATCCTTTAGATGATGATTTTTACGAACAGGAAGCTTTTAAATTTGATTAATTTTTTACAAATAAAGAAGTTAAACTTCAGAAATACTTACCTTTTGATAAAGTAATGGAATTGAATCCTAAAAGATAAAAAATTCAACATAAAAAACTAAAAAAGCCGTTTCAAAATTCTATGAAACGGCTTTTTAATTATTATTGCTACACTTCTTTTAAAAATAAAAAAGTTTAATGCATACTTCCTACCATATCTTCCGGACGAACCCACTGGTCAAATTCTTCTTCTGTGACATATCCTAGATTTACTGCTTCATGTTTTAACGTAGTACCGTTTTTATGAGCCGTATTAGCAATTTCAGCAGCTTTGTAATACCCAATTTTAGTATTTAAAGCAGTTACCAGCATCAATGAATTGTTTAACAATTCAGTAATACGTTCCTGATTGGGTTGAATACCCTGTGCACAATGCTCATCAAAAGATACGGCTGCATCTCCCAGAATTTGAGCACTTTGTAAAAGATTGGAGGCCATAACCGGTTTAAAGACGTTTAATTCAAAATGACCTTGCATACCTCCTACGGAAATAGCCATATCATTACCTATAACCTGAGCGCAAACCATAGTTAGTGCTTCGCATTGCGTAGGATTCACTTTACCGGGCATGATAGAGCTACCAGGTTCATTAGCAGGAATAACCAGTTCGCCGATACCACTTCTGGGTCCGGAAGCTAACATCCTGATATCATTTCCAATTTTATTTAAAGAAACCGCCAGTTGTTTTAAGGCTCCGTGGGTTTCTACAAACGCATCGTGAGCGGCTAAGGCTTCAAATTTATTTTCGGCAGTTACAAAAGGTAATCCGGTAAATTGAGCAATAAATTCCGAAACCCGTTTAGCGTATCCGCGAGGCGTGTTTAATCCGGTACCAACTGCGGTACCACCTAAAGCCAATTCGGCTAAATGCGGAAGGGTATTTTCCAAAGCTTTGATACCATGATCCAATTGGGAAACATATCCAGATAATTCCTGACCAATGGTAAGGGGAGTGGCATCCATAAAATGCGTACGTCCTATTTTAACCACTTCTTTAAATGCATCCGACTTTTTCTTTAGAGTATCCCTTAGTTGTACGATACTGGGAATGGTGTTTTCCACTATTTTTTTATAAGCGGCAATATGCATTCCGGTAGGAAAAGTATCATTTGAGGATTGTGATTTGTTTACATCATCATTAGGTTGTAAGGTTTTTTCTCCTTCACCTACCTTTTTTCCAGTCAGTTGATGTGCCCGGTTTGCAATGACCTCATTAACGTTCATATTACTTTGTGTACCCGAACCGGTTTGCCAGATTACTAATGGGAATTGGTCATCATGTTTACCATCCAAAATTTCATCGCATACCTGTGCAATTAAATCCCTTTTTTCAATATCCAAAACTCCCAGTTCGCAATTTGTAAAAGCCGCCGCTTTTTTTAAATAGGCAAAACCATAAATTATTTCCAATGGCATGGACCCGGGACTTCCAATTTTAAAATTATTACGCGAACGTTCAGTTTGTGCTCCCCATAACTTCTCGGTAGGTACGCGTACCTCACCCATTGTATCTTTTTCTATTCTAAATTCCATTTTCCGGATGATTTGTTTTCAAGTTGGCAAATTTAAACATTTACAAGAGTTGTATTGAGGAAAGCTTTTCCTTTTTTGGGTTTAAATTTCTTTAAAAATAGTGAGTCGTAATTATGACATTTATATTACACTTCTTATCTTTGGCAAATATTGAAAATAAAAGGTAATTCATGGAATTTGATCAGTACTTAGGATTTCTAGCATTTTTAACCATTTTGACTATAGGTTTTTGGTTAATGATCTTTTTATTAACCTTTGTGATTCCCTATTGGTTATTCGGATCAGCAATTGAAAATTTTAAGTTGAAACGTGAAGCAAAACGAAAAGAAAGAGAAGTTGTTTAAGATTACAGCTTAAAAATATAAATAGAAAAAGCCGTGTCATTATTTTATGAAACGGCTTTTTTAGTTTTTCTTTCGTAAGTTATATATATTAAAACTGGTTTTTAAATTCTTCCAGGGTTTGTCCTTGTAATTCAGAACTTACTGCTTGATCGATCGTAATAAAGACAGCACTTAACTTAGTATTAATTTGTTTACCCACTTTACAATTGGGATTAGGCTTATTTTTAAGGAGTGAGAGTACTGTATCAGAACCTTTTACCAAATTAAAGATATCTGATAAGTAAATAGTGTTGGCATCTTTTAATAAACGTATTCCTCCGTTTTTACCTTCTTTGCTCTCAACCATTTCACCCTTTTTCAGTGTTGCTAATTCTTTTCTTACTAAAACAGGATTCATATTTAAACTACTGGCAATGGTACCGGAGGTGAGCCAGTCTTCTTTATACATGGCAAGTAGTGTTAAGATATGTAATGCTATAGAAAACCTTGTTTTTACCAATCCAACTGTCTTTTTTCTTATTACAGTAGGAATATACTAATTTATCTACTTAATAATAGTCCTAATTTTAATAAATCTAGAGGTAATGATCTGGTAAAAGAATTAAAATTTATTCTTTTATAATCCTTTTTGTAATACTACGGCCATCAAAATTAAACTGTATAAAATAGTGACCGGGTACTAGGGATTGCAAATCTATTGTTTTCACCTTAATTTCCGAAAATTCCAATTTAGCCGCACCTAACATGTCATAAACAATGATAGAACCCATAGAACTCAAATTGCCTTCAATATTTACTATTCCGGAAGTAGGATTAGGATAGATGTTTATATCTGAACTTGTTGTTTCTACAAAAATATCTTGAGTATTTAACGTAGGATTGCAAGAGTTATATATAAATCGCTGATTATATTGACAGTTTCCGTTAATATTACCATCGTATCTAAACTCGTATACTTGATTAGGTTTAATCATAGTCGAAGAAAACGCTCCGGTACCAAGAGATACTTGAGTAACCAGGGTAAATGAACCATCCGCATTAACTTCATATAAACCCACAGTAGAAGTGGCAATTAATGAGGTATTATTAGTTGTAAATTGGAGTAAGGCCTCGGTATCAGTAATACAATCTGCCTCACCTTCTAATTGGAATACCAGGGGTATGGCATTTATCCTTACAAATTGTGAAGTTTCACAACCTGCATTATCAGTAACTTTAAATTGATAGTCACCTGCCGGAACCTCAAAATTTGCGGTAGTCACCTGAAGATCACTTGTTCCTAATGACCTGTTATTACCCATATTATCAAGTCTTACGCTGAAAGGTGCTATTCCTTTATTAATTTCAAGTGTCAATAAGCCTATACCGCATTTATTAGTACCAGAAGTAGTTAAATCATATTCTACGGAATTTAACGTACAAGTAGTTTGAGCGAATATGGTGGTGGTTATAAAAAGTATAGCTATTTGTAAAGGTGTTTTAAAGTATCGCTTTAAAAGAATAAAAAAGTTCATATGCCTATTTGTGTTAGTTAAAAGTTGTGGCTTTTCAGGATATAGAACACTTCATAAGTAAAGTACCCTACCTAAATAAACTTTTTTAACTTTTTATTAACAATTTGTAAGACTTTGCAAATACGCTATAAGACAGATTTTTACCCTCAATATGTTTACCTATTTTCTATTTAGACACTAAGTAAAATCTGTTGATGTATAAATAAATAACGTCACATAAGGCGGAAACAGAAAAGCCTTGAGTAATTCCTCAAGGCTTTTTAATGGTATTTAATAATTTTAACTATACTTTAATTGCTTACTTTTTTAAAAATTTAAGTACAGCACCGGTATCAGACTTCAAGAAATAAATTCCGGAAGTTAAACTTTCAACATTGATACGATCATTTGTTTTAGCCGATAAAATTAATTGTCCGGAAATATTATAGATACTAAAGATAGCCATCTCCGAATTACTGATAAATAGATTTTCTGCTACCGGATTAGGGTAAATAGCTAATTTCTTATTTTCTATTTCTACAGAAGGGGTAGCGAGCGTTTGATTATCTGTAACATTTACATCAACAAATTGCAAAAGTCGCTGAGCCTGACCCGCACTATCCGTATAATTTACCCGAATACGCATCCTGTACTTTTGGTTACTAGGTAAGTCCCTGGAAAGTATCATGTTGGATGGTATAGTATATTGAAAACTTACGTTATCTGCCTGTTTTGGCGAACCAAGTGTTGCTACTGCAATTTGAGGAAGTTGTTCACTAATAAAAATATTGTCAGTAGACGTTATAACTAATCCGAATTGAACTAATTCCAATTCTTCATCATCCATAATTCGATAAGAAACTGCCTGCGTAGTTTCTACACCCCTCTGTTGATCTCTTTTAAAAGTTTCCCATCGTACTAAGTTACCACCCGCTTCTACTACGGTTACATCGGTAAAACTTATGGTAATGACTACATTTCCAGCGGCATCCCTAGTTTGTAAACGGGTACGTAAGGTATATTTCTCACCTGCACTCAAATCACTACTTAAATCAATACCTGGTGGGGTAGTATATTCAAAAACCTGAGTACCTGAATTCGAACCGGCAGGAATTGGAACTGAAGTTTGTGGAATTATTTCTCTTAAAAAGAAATTATTTGCTACATCACGAACAATAAATCCAAACTGAATAAATTCAAAGGTTTGATCAGGTTGAAAAAAGTAAGACACTTGTTGTTCTCTGGTCACACCTAACTCAAATTGGGTATTATTCCTTGTATCCCATATAATTGTATTAGGAACTGTAATAGTTACCGGAGTAATTTCAGAGGTAAATTTATCCGCACCGCTGGCGTCCTGAGTTCCTAAAATTACCCGGATTGCATAACGTTGTCCCGCCGGTAGTTCTGCTGATGGTAAAATGTTATCAGCCACCGTATAGCTAAAGGTTTTGGTTTCCCGTTGCTGAATATTCGTAGCCGTAGATGGAAAAATCTGTGGATCTATCGCAGAAACAACACTATTATCTGCAGTATTTACAATAAATAACCCAAATTGAGTAAAAATAGGAGTTTCAGTAGATAATACGTCATGGCTTATCGTTTGTTGTGAGGTTGAACCTAATGGAAATTCGGTAACAGAATCACTATCCCAGGTTATTTCAGACTCCGTAATATTTCGGAAGATCGAGACAGGTAGTTGAATTTCTTCTACGATATCAGGACCGGTTCCGTTTACTTTAGTGATAAGTCGTAAACGTACAGCATAAAACTGATCGTTAGGTAACCTGTTTGAAGCCTCTATACCAGCCGGGATGGTATAATCAAAACTTACGGTATCTGCATTAGAATCACCTGCGGTTGCAACGGGGGCAAGCGGTAATACTTCTTCTACAATGGTATCAGTTGAAGAATCAACGACTACCAGTCCGAAATCAACAGATTGAAGCACTTCGTCTGTTTTTCTAACTCCATATGAAATTTCCTGGGTAGTAACTTCACCTAGTAAAAATTCACGTGTTGCACTGGTATTCCAGGATACATAATTATCGGTAACAGGTCGGAAAGACCACATAGCATCAGCTTCTAAATCGACTGGAATACGGGCAAAACTATTTGGTGCTTTTTGTCTGGCAGCAACCAGATTAACCACATCTGTAGGAGTAGCTGCAATAGCTGACTGTAATTCGTTTCCACCCGGAAAAATTACATATTGATCTCCGTTTTTACGAAACGCCCAAAACGGTAGTCTGTTTACCAAACTTGGTGTAAATCCGTCAAAGGTATTTTTGGCAAAAGGAAAAAGATCTGGTAAATTATTTGGGTTACCTATAATGTTACTTTCTGTAAAAGGAATATCAAGTTCTAAGTATTCATTAGTTGCCACATTCTGAATGGTATAAGTAAATGGAGGTATAAAAGTTATGCTCCACTGGGCAGTATCATCAAAAGTGTTTGAAGTCATGAGAAGGTCAGAACCACTATTAGGAATCATATTCTTAGTGGTATTTTTGTTTACGATCTCATAAACCCCATCACTAAGCAATTGTTTAGGTTGTTCAAAATTATTAATAACGGTTCTACTAACAGGAAAATCACTACTAAAACCGGTATTACCCGTGGGCAAGTTTACAGTTAATACACCCCTATTTTCGTCAGCTACTCCCGTGTTACCGGAAATAGTTAAGCCATTAGTAACAAATTCTCCTGGAAGATCCGGATCAGATCCGGGGGCTATAGGTTCTTCACCGGCATTTTCATAAAAAATTAAATTAACCCATGCGGATCCAACGTTGGTATTTCCATTTGTAAAATCATTATTGGTAATGGTTAAATTATTAGGTGCATAGGCTGCTATAAAATACCTGTAAAAACCGGTAACTGTATTTCCGCTAACGGTAATATCGCTAACTCCCTGTAACTCTCTATCAAAGGTGATAATATTAGTTTGTGAGTTATTACAATTAAAAAGGTTATTAGTAATGGCAAAGTCACTGGAAAATTCTTCAACTCTTACAAGTTCAACAATACCCTGGGTGTCGTTAAATTCATTGTTATTAACAATTACATTAGTTCCTCTGGAAGATGCTCCAATACCTGTATCCAGAAACAGGCACTTTTCAACAGTAGAGTCATTGTGATCCCATACAATCGGATACGAAGTATTTCCACCGTCAAAGGAAATACCACGATCATTAAAATTAATATCACTACCTCTTTCTACCGGAGTTCCTGCCGAATTTACTTCATTTCTTGGCCTAAAGGTACAATTTGTAAAATCAACTCTGGAATGTTCGTTTACATTTCCAATTCGGTTGAACCATACTCCGATCACATTGAAGTTTACAATAGAAACGTTGTTAAAGCTTCCTCCAAAACCGTTTCCGGCCCTTACCGCATAACCCCCTCCTACAATTCTAACGTTATCAAGTTCTATCCCGGTAAACTCGCCATTAGTATCAAGATCTTGATCATTGTAAGTTGGATGCGCCAGGTTAAAAAAGATATTAAACTGAGGTCCGGTAGTTTTTTCAAACTCCAAACCTTCAATTCTAATATTATTAGATCTGAAGGTGATAATATTACAATTAATAAACTTGGTTTGAATGTTGCTATTATCCGCACCTCTTCCGGAAAGATCGATAGTAACATTAGGATCAGTTATACCTTTTAAGGTAATTTCCGTTGGAATATTCAGGCCTTTATTATCCAGATCATATACCGGAGATTTAAATTCAATAATGGCACCCGGATTGGTCCGAATAATTCGCTGTATTTCGGTATTTAATTGAGCAGTAGGATCTCTTACCGCATCAAAATCAATAACCGTTTGCGCTTGAAAGCTAAAAATGCTGAACAATATAAAAATTGTACTCAGCATTTTTTGAAAGGAATTTAGTTTCATAAATAATGTATTAAATATAATTGAGTGTTAACGTTTCTTTTTTAAGAATTATCATATTGATAGTTCAGTCTAATTTTTTAACGAATCATTTCAAAATTCTGTACTAAATCTAAGAATTAGACATTCGTCGTATTTTTTTAATCATACCAGCCCTTTAACGAAAACGAATATTCGTTTTATATAGAATACTGTTTAACCTAAATGTGAAAGTTTAACTAATTATAAATCAATTAGTTGAAAGTGAAACGTGACGTGATACTGAGTTTGAATACGAATAATTTGGTTCTTAAGAGTTATTACTATGTTAAATTATATTCAAAAGACGGTAAAAAATGGCAGATATGCTAATTATATGCCATTAAAATAGGATAGAATTGCGCAAATAATTAATAGTATGATAAAAATTAGACCATAAAATTATTATAATTCCCGTTATTAAGCTAAATAAATGCGGAATATTTAGTTTTATATATTTTGAAATTTCCCGGTTTAGTTGATAAGTATTTTTTTTCTAACCGTAGTTTTTCTAACTATGTAATTACAAAACCTGTGTACTTTATATCTAATTTTATGTTCGGATAAAAGTTGCGCAATTAATGCTCTTGTTTCTTCTTCATTTAGTCCTAACTTTTCTCCAAGGTCAATTTCATTTAGTGATCCATTATGGTTGATTAGAGCTTTTAAATAGCGATCTTTATTTTCCATATGCAATTTGTTTTTTTACAGCTATCATCATGTGCGGACTAAAAGACAAAAGATGGCTGTCATTCTCTGTAATTTTTATAAGTTCCATTAATTTACTTCTCTTTGTATCATTTTGCATATTAGTAAAGTAAGCTTTGTCTAACCAAGCCATACCTTCAATTGCATAAGTATTGAGATAGGTTAGATTCTGTGCTCCAAACTCTTCTTTTAGTTGTCCCGGGTTGTGATAATAAGCTTCGGCTAAAAGCCAGGGAAAACCATCTGGTGGATTGTGTATTCCTGTAGTTAATTCTTCTTTACACATTTGAAAATAGGTTTCTTCATGAAAAAGTCCGTTTAAAAGACCAACCAGAGTGGACGCGGTACGGTTGATAGCAAAACCTAAGATAATTCCGCCATTTTTAAGAATTCGTTTTGCTTCACGAATACTTTGATCTCGATCCTTCCGGTTTTGAAGATGATATAACGGTCCGTGTAAGATGATTAAGTCGGCAAAGTTGCTTTGAAATTTTAAATTCCTGGATTCCCCCAGTTCAATTGAAAATTTATTTTTTAGTTTATTTGATCTTTTTTGCGCTAGCTTTACATGTTTGTAAACAGGATCTACTAAACAAACTTGATGTCCTTTTCTTGCCAACCACTCCGAATATTTTCCGGTTCCGCCACCAATATCGATTATTTTTGAATTTGGAAACGGTATATATTTTTCTATCAGTTCTTTAACTCTTTCAAACTCAAATATTCCCATTCCATTATTAAGTCTGGTTTCTTCGGAAGCTTTGTTGTAAAATAGTTCTATGTTTTTACTTATTAGTTGTTTATTATTCATATTAACACTTGAATTATGTACCCTCTATCACAATACAGAACGCATGGTAACAGAGTGAATTAATTTTTTAATAATCAATTGAATTGATTAAAAATTTTATAAAATGGAGTACGTATGTATCTGCGCGTTAAAAAGAGGATTTTACGCATTTACGGTTTAATTACCGTAGATTGTCTTTTAGGCAAAAGACACAGATACTATGTGAATCAATAAAACAGATGGTAAATATAAAAAATTCACCTTAATCCTTCCGTAAGCAATCTTTAAATTAATAAGGAAAAATTCTTTATTTCGGTAACCCTGGGTTGAGTACGTACTAAGGTTAAATTAGAAGGTTTACTATTTACTTTTATAGAAGATAAAAATAGTAAAGGCAAACGTAAGTATTATCAAAGTAGATTTGCAATAAGCAGAGGAAAAATAACAATTACATTGGATCATAAAATTATTCAAAGGCTTTAGAAAAGTAAAAAGCACCCTAATAGAGTGCTTTGTAAATTATCTAAAGTTGTGTAATACAACTTGTCTATTCAAAACCATTTATATTCAGATGTAACTTATTGTAAACATCCTTAATATCACTAAAATCAATATCTAAGTCCTGACTAATTATATTTGCTGGTACTGTTACTATTTGAAATACTTGGTTTCGAGTAAATTCAGCACTTAAGGCTGAAGGATCGAGACTTTCAATTAAAATATCTACATCCCTAAAAGTATAATTAAATCTATATTGAAGAGAATTATCAATAATTCCATCATTATTTTCATCAAAATTAAACATTGCGGTAGGCAAAGGCTCCCAAACTTCATCTCCATTAACTACATTTTCAAGGCGATACACTAAAACCACATCACCTGCTATTAATTCAAAATCAGTTGGTAACGGGAATCCAATTGCAAAATTATTAGATTCATTAAATTCTACATTTTCAATTAAGAAATTATTACCAATAGTGTCTGTATCCTCAAAGTCATCATCGCTGGAACAAGAAGTAATAAAGAAGCTTAAACCTAATAGTAGTATTCCAAATTTTTTCATCATTTTATTTTTAAGTTAAGTAAAAGTATTTTGTTTTTAGTAAAGTGCTTTTTTAATAATATCTTTCTCTGCAATGCTATACAACTTCATAAGTTCCTCTAAAGAAGTGGTTTTAGTATTCTTAGTACTTCCAAAAACAGCAGGAACTACAGCAATTCTAAAAACCTGATCATTTGTAAACTCTTCACCTAAAGCTATGGGATCATCACTTTCAATAAGTATATCTACATCATCAAAGGTAAAATTATATCGATATTGTAAAAAACCATCGTCAATGCCGTCATTATTATCATCAAAGTAGATAGTGGCGGTTGGTAGGGGCTCCCAAACAGCTTTTCCATCAATAACATCCTCTAGCCTATACACAAAAACAATATCTGTCTCAGGCACAGCTTGTGGAAATGCAAAATTAATTCCAAAGTTATTTGCTTCGTCAAAATTTACCGATTCGATTTCGTATATCTGAGTCAAGGTATCTCCGTCTCTTCCATCTTGTCCGTCCTGACCATCTCTTCCATTTTGACCGTCTCTTCCATCAAAACCATCTCTTCCGGGTAAACCCTCCGGTCCTTCACAAGACCAGTTTCCTATGACGAGCAAGGAAATAAACAATAATTGCATTAATTTTCTCATAATTCAAAATTTTATAGTGAGTCAACAAGTGTTAAACAATTACTGTTCCATAATTATTTTTACTCCTAATAACTATTCGTTTTTAAAATCAATACTCACTGAATTTACACAGTAGCGTTGTCCGGTTTCCGTAGGTCCATCGTCAAAAACATGACCAATATGACTTCCGCAGTTCGCACATAAAATTTCAGTTCTGATCATTCCCAGAGTGGTATCCCTGATATATTCGATGGAACCTTCTACGGATTTATCAAAGCTAGGCCACCCGCAACCGGAATCAAACTTTGAAGTACTGTCAAACAATACGGAATCACAAGCTTTACATTTATAAGCACCGTCTTCTTTATGTAAATTATATTTACCGGTAAAGGGTCGCTCCGTTCCTTTTTGCCTTAACACCCGATATTCTTCTTCAGAAAGTTTCTCTTTCCATTCTTTTTCGCTCAGCTTATACTTATAGCTACTCATACTAATTATTCTGTTTCTGGTTTAAAATGAAGGGCATCCCCATTAATACAATGTCTCTTTCCAGTTGTTTCTCTAGGTCCATCGCTAAAAACATGTCCTAAATGACCCCCACAGGTGGCACAAAGCAGTTCTGTACGGGCATAGCCTAGTTTATGGTCTACATCTGTGATCACTGCGTCTTCTACGGGCCGGTCAAAACTAGGCCATCCGGTACCGCTATCAAATTTATATTTGGTTTTATACAAAGGGGACTGGCATCCGGCACAAACAAAGGTTCCGGCTTCTTTAATATTATTAAGGGGGCTACTAAACGGCACTTCGGTTCCGGCCTGACGTAGAATATAAAATTCCCTATTGGTCAAAACCTCTTTCCACTCTTCGGTTGTTTTTTCTACTTTAAACGTACGTGCTTCTTTATTTTTCTCACTACCCTTTTGGGCAATACCATTACAACTGATAAATAAGAGGAGCAAGGTACCTGCTAGTATATGTTTCATATATAAAATTTTAAAAATCGAAATGCAATAATCAGACCGTATTAACTTTTACAGTCTCTTCTTCTTTTATAAAATTAAGGATTGCATCAATAACGGAAGGATTTCCTAGGATTTTACGATGTCCCAGTCTCTCAGTAAGGATTAATTGACTATTTGTAAGGGCGGCATGAATAGAAGTAGCTGCTTCGTAAGACACATCAACGTCATCCTTGTCATGAATGACTAAGGTAGGGATCGATACCTTTGTAGCGGATACGGCACCAGAATAGTTGTTTAAATCTTCACCGAATTTCCGGTCAAAATATTTTTTCATTCGTACTCCGGTACTGTATTGCAATTGCATGTTTTTAGCAAAATCATTAGTAATCTCCGTAATACTATCCGCCGTTCCGATAATGACCAATTTCCGTAAAGTAAGGTCTTCTCCTCCAGCTTTTAGAAGCGACATTCCGCCAAGCGAATGACCGATCGCGATATCAAACGGACCGTATTGTTTTTGTAATTGATGAATACTTTCAATAAAAAAAGGCATCATACTTATTTTCCCCGGAGCCTCTCCATGTGCCGGAGCATCAAAACTAACTACGCCATACCCTTCTTTGACTAATACATCTGCAATTTTAGCTAGTTGGGTGCCGGTACCTGACCAGCCATGTACCAATAGTGCTTTTTTACCCCTTTGTAGATTACCGTATTGATATACTTTAATCTGCTGATTTATTTTTGGTACCGCTATAAGTTCTTTTTTACTTTTGCTGTACATTTTTTCCTCCCGTTTTGGCCTTTTATATTTAAAAGGGGTAAGAAATAAACGAGCAGCAAAGCGTGTAGCCAGAAATGGGGAAATACGTTCTAACAGTTTTCCTAGTTTTACCAATCTTTTGGGAATCAAAAGGCTTTGTACCGGGATTTTACTGTTTTTCATAAGTTTTACTACATCTTAATTAAGTAAAATTAAAAATTACAAAATAGGGCAATACTACATTTATGATATATTAACAGTTTTTCCGGAAATTGTGAATTAATGTCGTTGTCACAAGACAAAAACCTAACGAAAGCTTCAGTTTTTATATTTTAACGATAATTTCCATGTAAAACCTTTTTAAAGTCCGTAAGTTTGTAGCTTGCTTTTTAACCGAAGATGCATGGCAACACTACCAACCCAAATTGACAATTACAAAGAAGAAAAGGTACTCTACGACTACCAGGAACGGGATATCGAAAAGATATTCAGTCGGCTGGAAGAGTTTAAGGAAGACTATAATTTATTGTATCAACTACCTACCGGAGGGGGAAAAACAGTTATTTTCTCTGAAATTGTACGACGTTATATCAAACAATCCAATAAGAAGGTGGTTGTATTGACGCATCGTATTGAATTGTGTGGGCAGACCTCGCGAATGCTTACCGAATTTAATGTTAAAAATAAGATTATTAGCAGTAGTGTAAAAACACTAGAAGATCAAGGGGAATACATGTGTTTTGTAGCCATGGTAGAAACCTTGAATAATCGCCTGAATGAAGATCAGCTGGAATTAAATGATATCGGGATGGTAATTATTGATGAGGCGCATTACAATTCCTTCCGTAAGTTATTTAAGTTTTTTAAAAACTGTTTTATCCTGGGCGTTACTGCGACTCCACTTAGTTCCAATATGAAAATGCCGATGAAGGATAATTACCAGGAACTTATTGTGGGTGATACTATCCTGGCACTGATTAAAAAAGGATTTTTAGCCAAACCGGTTACCTATACCTATGATGTAGGATTAGGTTCGTTAAAAATAGGGATGAATGGGGACTATACGGTAAAATCTTCTGAAGATTTGTATACCAATGCACTGATGCAGACTAAGCTGTTAGCTGCTTATGAAGAACGGGCTAAAGGGAAAAAAACCTTAATATTTAATAACGGTATCAATACGTCCATCCAGGTTTATGATACGTTTAAAAGAGCTGGTTATCCGGTCAGGCATTTGGATAATACCAATAGTAAGCAAGAACGGGCTAGTATTCTGGAATGGTTTCATAAAACCAAAGATGCCGTTTTATCTTCGGTAAGTATATTGACCACCGGATTTGACGAACCCTCTGTAGAAACCGTTATTTTAAATCGGGCAACCAAGTCGTTAACCCTTTATTTTCAAATGATTGGTAGGGGATCACGTATTTTTAAAGGGAAAGAAGAATTCTCTATTATCGATATGGGTAATAATACGGCCAGGTTCGGGTTATGGAGTGGAGAAATTGATTGGCAATCTATCTTTAGGTCTCCCGATTTTTATTATGATAACCTGGTAAGTGATGATGAAATCGAACGTAATTTTAAGTACGTAATGCCCGATGAGATTAGAAAAGAATTTGCAAACTCAACAGATATTAGTTTTGATATCGAATCTGCTTATTCGGATACTAAAAAATACAATTTGCGTAGTAAAAGCGTACTTGAAAAATCTATTGAACAGCATGCACGCATGTGTGTTGAAAATAGCGAAGATGTATTTGACGCCCGGATATTAAGTAAATTATTAGATAAAGATATTGAATACCGGGTACGGCGTTATTCGTATTGTATTAGTAAGAGTACTAAAAATTACAGGGATTGGTTAGAAGAAGACTATAACCGTAAATTGCGTTCTAAAATCAACGAATTATTCCGTTAAAAAGCTTTTGGTCATTTTTACGGTGACATCTTGCATAATAATTGGTCTTGAATCTTAATTCTGGAAGCGATAGCGACCTGCCCGTCTTAAGCGGGTCTAGAATCTTTACTCAGGCCTAATGTTATTATATAATTGTTCCAAATTGACCCAATGCCGTATTCGGTACCTATTCTATAATTTAATTTATTAATACCAGAAAGGTATGATTCTATTACCGGAAATTGAAACTAATACAATCGCGGTAAAGATTACCAATAAAGCTGAAAAAAAGGTTCGACAGCGACATCCCTGGATTTTTGACGGAAGTATTACCAAACAGAATAGGGAAGGAGTATCGGGAGATTTGGCTATCCTTTATAGTCAAAAGTCTAAAAAATTACTCGCTGTTGGTCTTTGGGATCAGGAAAGTCCGATACGAATTAAATTGATCGAATTTTTAAAACCGGTTCGCCTTACTAAAGAATGGTTCCGAAATACGGTAGCTAAAGCTTTTAAAAAAAGAGAAGAATTATTACAAACAGATACCAATGCGTATCGACTGCTATTTGGTGAAAATGATCAAATGCCGGGTTTTATTGCGGATGTATATAATAGAGTTATTGTTATCAAATTATATTCGGCTTGCTGGTTTCCTTATCTAAAAGATATTCTTGAAGTTTTACAGGAAATCCCAAACGTTCAAACCGGGGTGCTCCGACTTAGCCGTAAATTACAATCTTACTCTCAGAAAAACTACGGTTTAATAGATGGCACTATTCTATTTGGAATCCTTGACAATCCTACTATCATTTTTAAAGAACATGGCATTCAATTTTCAGCAAATGTTATTGACGGACATAAAACCGGATATTTTCTGGATCATCGGGAAAACCGAAGGAAGGTGGGTATACTATCTCAGAATAAATCGGTACTGGACGTTTTCTCGTATGCAGGAGGTTTCTCCGTACATGCTTTAGCCGGGGGAGCTGCCTCGGTTATCAGTATAGATATTAGTAAACAGGCCTTACTACTTGCTGAACAAAATGCAAGTCTAAATCAACACCAGGGTACACATACCACTATCGCTAAAGATGCTTTTGTAGCCTTAGCATCCCTAAAAAAAGAACAACGACAATTTGATATCGTAGTCATTGACCCACCGGCATTTGCAAAAAAAGAAAGTGAGGTAATCAAAGCCATACAAATGTACCGCCGATTAACAAAATTAGGAGCTGCTTTAGTTAAGAAAAACGGGATTCTAGTAATGGCTTCTTGTTCTTCAAGAGTTACTAGAGAAGTCTTTTATACCGAAGTAGAGAATACTTTAATACATTCAGGTTATACCTTTACAATTCTAGAAAAAACAGCTCATGACACGGATCATCCCATCACTTTCCCTGAAGGGGCTTACCTTAAAACTGGCTATTATCGGATCGATTCTTAATTCAAGGCATTACAAAATGTGAATAACCTTTTAATAACCTGTAGGTATAGCATACCATAGCTGTATTCTAAAAGTATATTTTTAAGCTTATAAACCAAACGGGTAAAAATAGTTTGAGAACTACTGCTACTATAGAAGAGATGACGTCTGCTTATGTACTTTTTACAGATACGGAGACGTATGTCGTAGAGTATCTTCTAGGAGAATTGATACTCTCCAATAGTATTAGCGAAGCCCTGGTTTTTACGAATGAATTACAGGCTTTACGCTTTAAACAGTTATTGTTTCAGGAATGTCAACTGACTACAAGTGTAAATACATATATTGGGTAAAAACTTCTTTCTACAATACGTTAGCAGGAATGTTCTAAAATTGTTAATATCAGGTAAAGATTCTAGACCCGCCTGCAGACGGGCAGGTCGCTATCACTTCTAGAACCAAGAACCAGGACTAATTTATTATACTATTGAAAATTAATTACTTTAGAAAGTTAAAAAAGTAGTTTCTAAAATTTTAAAGTTTGGGACTCCTTATTTTAATTTTACTATACTTTATAAATTTTCATTTATTAACTGACCTACTAATGTTTTAAATAAAAAAGAACGGCTATCTGCCGTTCTTTTTACTAGATATTTTATAAGAAATTATTCATTAGCTCCAATCATGGCAAAGAACTTATCCAAGTCCGGTAACAAAACAATTCGGGTTCTACGATTAGCAGCCATATTTTCTTTATTATCATTAGGCACTAAAGGTTTATAACTACTTCTTCCGGAAGCAATTAATTTTGCAGGGTCCACATCATATTTATTTTGTAATAAACGAGCAATAGAAGTAGCTCTTTTTACGCTTAAATCCCAATTATCTCGTAAATCAGGTGTGTTGATGGTTTTAGAATCCGTATGACCTTCAATCATTACCTCCAGACTAGGCTCGGAATTAATTACGCTAGCTAATTTTTCTAATAACTCAGAAGCTTTATTACTTACTCTATAACTTCCGCTATTGAATAAAAGTTTATCAGAGATTGATAACATAACCACAGTTTCATCAATATCTACTGAGATATCTTCATCATCTTTAATGCTTGCATCTAGCGAATTCATGAGATTTTGAGAAACTGCAACATTCATAGAGTCTTTTAAAGTTTGCGCGCCCTCCAGTTTAGCCGGATCTACATTAGCTAAAGCAGCACTCATTCTGTCCTTCTGATTTTTAGAAATGACCAGATTGTCTACTTTTACTAATTTTTCATTATTAGAATCAGTCAGCGTATTGATTTTATTATTGTATTCTTCAACACGTGCTTCGATGGCAGCAAACTTGGTTTCTAATTCTTCTTTTTCTACGGTAGTCTTTTGTAGATTACTTCTTGTATTATTAAGATCAGTCTCTAAGGCTACATACTTTTTCTTAGAAACACAGGAGGTCATCAACAATGATCCTGATACTACTAATACGGTGATTACTTTTTTCATGGTTACTTAATTACATTTATACTACATCAAAACTACAATAACCTTATTTTTATTATAATTTTACCTACTAAACTTTTCAATACAAAAAGTTAAAATATGTTAATTAATTAAAAATACCATGCAATATTATTGGTGATTTTTTTTAAAATTCAATGTAAAAAATACCTGGAAAATCGACGAGGAGCCATAATAAACTAATAAAATTACGTAAAATATCAGCTTACCAGCATTGGTTCTCGCTGTAGTTGTTTATGTACTATTTCAATCAATAGATTTCGATCATAAGGTTTTAATATATAATCATTAAACCCTGCTCCGATGATCTGTCGGTTAAGTTGGGTCACATCAACAGCAGTAAGAGCTATAATGGGAGTATCTTTATCAAATTCTCTTATTCTCTTGGTAGTTCCGATTCCATTAAGTTTTGGCATATTGATATCCATAAGGACTAGATCATACTTATTTTCTTTAACTAGACTGATAGCATCAAAACCATTATCAATTGTAGTACAAACAAAACCTTCTGAAGCCATAATTTTTTCGGCAACTAATAAATTTAACCTATTATCATCTACGATTAAAACTTTTGAACTGCGATTGGTTAAGTCTGTTATTTGTCTGGGTTCTGCTTCTAAAGCTTCCATAGGGACTATAAAAGCATATTCAGAACCGGAGATTTCATCTTGGTTCACCATAATTTCGCCATTCAATGTATCTACTAGTTTATTGACAATAGTAGCATTCAGTCCGGTTCCCAGGTAGGCATATTTAGCCGTATCTAAATCCGAAAATTCTTCATAAAGCGTTTTTTCTGCTTCTTTGCTTAAATCATTTCCGTCATGACTGACTTTAAATACTAAGGTATACGTACTATTTTCTTGTTTGGCATTTTCAACATGAATATATACATTTCCATTTCGGGTAAAGCGTAAAGCATTATTGATGAGATTCATAAGTACCTGACTTATCATAGACTTATCAGTAATCAAATGTTCCGGTAGACTAGGGTCGATCTCGAGGTGAATAGTATTGTTTTTAGTAACACCAACATAATTAAAAGAATTAACAATTTCGTGAATAACTTCTTTGATAGGCGTTGATTTTTTATTGAGTTCAATCTTATTTGAATTCAAAAAGTTTACGTGTAAAACGTTGTTAATTAGATTAAACAGATAAGAACTTGTAAATTTGAGTGATTTTAAATGTTTTGAATGAGCCATAGCTTCTGACTGTTCAGATAGTAAATTAGTCAAACCCATAATACCGTATAAGGGTGTTCGCAATTCCTGACTTACCTGTGCTATAAATTCCTGGCTTAACTGGAACTCTTTGTTAGTAGACTTAATAGTTGTACTTAATTGGTTGTTTTTTAATTTTAGTTTTTTAAAAGCCATAAAAAGTATAGCCAACACCATAAAAAGTAAGAAAATAACTACATATAAATAAATTTCTAAGGCCATTTTAATATTTTTATCGAAGATAAGTTATGATTAACGATTTTCAAAATGATTTTTTGATTTTTACCGAAAATTCTCTCAATTATATATTTATTTCGTTTACCCAATTTTAAATCAGGAAGTAGTATTTATGGTTGAGCATAAATATCCTATTGAAATCATCATAATTTAAATTACGATGTCGTATGGGAATGGTTATTGTAAGGATAGATTTATAAGTTAAAGCTTTAGTTTGAAATAGCGTTGATAATTCTAATTCATATAAATTCATCCCATCCCCAGCCCTTCCCAAAGGGAAGGTAGCTAAAGGTCCTTTCCTTTGAAAAGGATTTAGGATAGGATAGATAGCTGTAAATAAAATAGTTGGGTTCAATTTTGATACACAAATGCTATTGTAAACTAAAGCCTAAGTAAAAAGATATAAATTTCTAAATTTTATGTGATAACTCTTAGTTTATTTATAATTGACTAAGGGGTTAGTTAAACTACTTTAATTTTATAAATTGTACTTATATAGTAATAGTTCATATACTCATGCATAATAAAAATATAATTCCCCACTCAATAAGTTGTTGGTTAGTACTTCTCTTATTTACTGGAATACAGTTATGTGCTCAGGTAGAAGGGAATCAATCAAGTAAAAATATCAATTCTTCTGGGTTAAGTAAAAGCGGATTGGATTATCAATTCGGAAAAATTGAAGATCCTAAAATCAATAATTTTACACTAGAAGAAGATAAAAAAAAGGAATCCAAATATTTAAAAGAACCAGTTCGTACCTATGATATGCATTTATCTGACGGATTATTAAAACCTGATTTTGACGGAACGCCTAAGCGATTTAAAAAGGATAAAAGCAAGGGTGCTATAAGAGGAAATCAAGACTTAGGTTCATTTGAGGTAGATTCAAAAATTGTACAGTTGGTATATAGAGATCATATGGCGGTTGACGGTGATGTCATACGTATTTTTATCAATGATGATGTAATTCGAGGTAAAGTAGTATTAGGAGGAAGTTATCAAGGGTTTGCTGTATATCTGGCAGATGGCCTGAATAAAATAGAAATCCAAGCATTAAACCAGGGCGATTCAGGACCTAATACGGCTCAATTCAAGTTGTATGATCAGGAAGGTACATTAATAACTTCTAATATTTGGAATTTATTGACCGGAGGTACTGCAACCTTATTAATTACTAAAACAGACGAAGAAAAGTTGATTTTAACTAAATAAAATTTTAATCACTTGGGTCAAACCGTTTGGCTTCAAAAGTTTTAAATAGGAACGCCTTATACGCTCGAATATAGCAAAGGTTTTTATTTTCTTCTTCAATCCATAGTTTGACATCATAAGTTTTTCCACTATCTGCATTATAAATAGTACCTCCTTCCAATTCTTTTTCTTTAAAGGATAAGTTTGAGATAATATCGCAACCTACTAATTTACGCCCCCTTAAGCCTTTATCCGGATTTTTGTTATCCAGTCCGTTCAGATTTGACAATGGTTTAGCAGCACGCTTAATAATCTTACCATAGTACAGGTTGCTTTTTTTATAAATTTCAATCACGGAGCCACCTTCTATCTGCCATTGTCCTAAATAGGTCTCAGGGGTAACCTGAGCGTAAGAAAAACCTATACATATTATGAATAAAAGGTAGTGCATAGGTCTAAGATACTATAATTTAACTTGACTGACAGGGGTACATGAATTACCGATCTCTAATTCCCTTGTTTTAGTTGTAATTAAATACAACAATTAGCGTCTGTTATATGAGAAATTTAATATTAAAAAATTTATATTATTGAAAAGACTGTGTTAATTAATGTTTAACTATTTCAATTAATAATTAAACATTTTGTAAATTTGATTAAATAAAAGGTTATAATTAGAATATTATTACTATTTATGCCGCCATTTGTATAAAAACTAACGTATTTACAGGCTGTTTATAGTAAAGTCTTCAAAACTGAAATTATAACGGATAGGTACCCTAAAAAAAGTGAAATGGATATTGTTGCGAGAGCTTTAGAATTTGAAACTAAAAAAACTTCTTTTCCCAGTACTAATGAACGTATTCAGGCCTCTCGTGAGGTGAAGGAATTGATTCTTGGTGTGAACGAAGTTTATAAAGAAAATAAAGATCCAGAATTAATGGACCTTATGAAACGATTGACGGTTATTAAAAAGAAGATCGAAAAACGTATTAAAGGTGTACCTAAAGTTTAGCATACCGTGTCCCTATTAAATGTTTTAGGTACTGAATTAAAACCTTGTTGTTTTAATCCGTTAACCGGATATTTTAGAGATGGATTTTGTAAAACCATTGAAGAAGATACTGGTACCCACATACTTTGTGCAGTGGTTGATAAAGAATTTTTAGCATTTACTAAATCAAAGGGGAACGATCTTTCTACACCTATACCGTATTACAATTTTCCTGGTTTACAACCTGGCGATAAATGGTGTCTATGTATTTCAAGGTGGTTACAAGCTCTTAAAGAAAACAAAGCACCACGTTTGTTTTTAGAAGCATGTCATAAGGACGCCTTGCAATATACTACCCTGGAAATTTTAAAGAAATATGCTTTTGTTGAGTAATATGTATTTAGGTAAATTCCGAAGTAAATTCTTCTACAACTAACCCATCTTCTAAAGATTTAATAATTCCTAATGCAGCTCTTTCTCCTGAAATCATTGCCGCGTTTAAAGAAGGATTTAATAAATAATCTCCAGCTAAAAAAATAGTATTATTTAATCGGGTTTCCGTAGGGTCTAATTCATATTGCTGCGAAGATAGTACGGGTAGTGCATTCTTGATAATAAAACGTTTTAAAAAACTTACTTGATCCAGGTTATAATAAGTATTTAATTCATCTATTACTTTTTGTATCAATTCTTCTTCAGATAAATCGTGTTTTTTTACGATAGTAACCGATACAACTTCTTTAGTGCCTTTAGATTTATTGGGTATACTGGTAGGATAAAAAATATTATTGACTAGCCCTTCTTTGTATCCCTTTAATCCAATGATAGGTTTTTGTATCCTTCTTTGATTCGTAGTAAAATATAAAGTATCGCAATAGTTCCAGGATATTTTTTGATTTTTTAAATTCGTAATCAACGTCCCGGGATCAGTAGCCACAATGGTAAAATGACTTTTCATCTCGGATTTATCCTTAAGAATAAGTAGACCTTCTTCAATTCGTTTAACTTTAGTTTGAAATAAAAATTGGGTATTTTTTAAATTACTTTTGAGTTGTATTGGAATAGCTTCGATGCCATCCTTCGGAATAGTGGCACTTCCTTCAGTAAACATTTTAAAAACAAACTCAAACATACGGCTGGAGGTAGCCAATTGATCCTCCAGGTAAATTCCGGCAAAAAAAGGAGTAAAAAATTGAGTAATAATTTGCTCTGAAAATGCAAGATTGCGTAGATATTGTAAAGTAGTGGTTTCTTTATGATTAAAAATATCTTCTACTCTTGTCTTTTTTAAATGAAGGGCAAGTTTTAAAATTTTAAATTTATCTGAAAACGTAGCAGACTTGGCCAATACGGTAGAAAAAAACAAAGAAGGTTCACGTAAAGGATCACCTATTTTTTCCGTATGATTTTCAGAAAATAGTAATGCCCCCGGTGTTAATTTTTGAAGGTTTAGTTTCTTATAATCTAAATATTTCTTCGCAGCCGGATATGCATCCAAAAGTACCTGAAAACCTACATCCAACACGTACCCATTAACTGTTTCCGAACGAACTCGACCACCTACCCGATCAGAAGCTTCGACAATCACCGGATGATATCCGTAATTTTCTAAGACCTGTGCTGCAATCAAGCCACTGATACCCGCACCTACAATATGTATTTTATAATCTGATTTATTCATTACACCTTACGATCATCGCTGTAAACGCTAATTAAATAAAAATCGAAGAGAGAACCCTTTTTTTGTTTAATGTTTAACACTTCTTAATAAACATTATTATTAGCTTTATCTAAACATTAAAACAAATTATGTATAAAACGGCTATTATTCGGAAAGAGCATTTCAATGCCGCGCATCGCCTCCATAATCCGGCATGGGATGCACAAAAGAATAAAAATGTTTTTGGAAAATGTAACAATCCCCATTATCACGGTCATAATTACGATCTGGAAGTAAAGATTATTGGAATACCTAATAAAGATACCGGGTACGTAATGGATGCCAAAGTATTATCAGATTTAATAAAAAATCAGGTTTTAGATCGTTTTGATCATAAAAACTTAAATATTGAAGTAGAAGAATTTAAAAACCTCAATCCAACGGCAGAAAATATCGCCCGTGTCATTTACGATTTGCTTCGACCTTATATCAGCGATGATTTTGAATTACGAATTAAACTTTTTGAAACTCAACGAAATATCGTAGAGTATCCTTATCTATAAGATGAATACCTTGCTAAGTTTGTTAGATCTAAGTCGTCTTATCGTTGATACCGGATTATTTGTATTAATTTGGATGGTACAATTGATTATTTACCCCGGTTTTTCTTTTTATGAAGTGTCTGATCTGGTAAAATGGCATCAACAGTACACACCTAGGATTACATATATTGTAGCCCCTTTGATGCTCCTTCAAGTTACTTTAGTATTCATACAATTATTTCAAATACGATCATTTTATACTATGGTAAGTACCATAGTTGTAATACTACTTTGGGGAATTACCTTCTTTTATTTTGTGCCCAATCATGGTAAAATTGCTAATAATCAGGCTACTCTACAAATGATACATCAAATGATTGCAATAAATTGGATACGAACTGTATTATGGACCTTTTTGTTTTTGTGTTCCCTAGTGCATTTTTATAGAACCTTCTACTGATTACCTTAGTGGAATATTTTGTTTCTGTTACTTCAATTCTTCCTTTTGTTCATTAATTTTCGTAATTACACTAAAACAATTAGTAATTGTTCATTTTTTGAAAACCTTATATAGAATCACCTTTTTTTTAGATTTTAACAACATAAGATATACCCATATTAAAATAATTCCATCCAATCTAAATAGTTAATACGGTAAAACCATAATATTTATAAGGTTATGAAAATTTTACTGTTAATTAATTCTTAAATTAATTTTTATTTTATAGTATTGTAGTCCCAAAATAACCTATTTATGGTAAAATTATTACGCTTTACCCTTATATTTTTATGGATTTCCTATGCGTCTTTAGCAAATACTATCACAAAAGATAGTATCCATAATAATTTAGAATACAACAAGTTAAACTTAAAAAAAGGGTCTAAAACATTAATAGCTTCGTTAAAAACAAATTTAAATTTAAAGGTTAAGACTTCAAGAACTTTTAAGGAATTTACCAACTTAGATATTTCTGAAAAAAATGTTAACAATTTTCAAAAAAAACAAATTGAAGAAGGTTTTAATTTTAAAGCCGCTGATTCCAGCTTAAATAAGAAATGGTTGCAAATAGCAAAAAATACATTTGCTACCATTGAACAAAGTCAAAATTATATCGACCTTCTTACTGAAGATGATCTTTCATCCCTTCCTGTAGCTACTAGACCCAAAGAAATTAGTAATATAAAGTATACTATGGGAGTAGCCAAAGCGGTCTTCAAGCCAGCTTTTACAGAACTCATTGTTTTTCTTAAAGTCGAAACTCCAAAAGGTACGCTATATCTCGGAGCAAAAGATATTAAACTATCACATGAGGGCGGGATTATCGGTGAAGCCAAACTAAGCCTTATCTCTCAATTTACTATGAAAATTGACGATGGTAAGGCTATAGTGATCTTAAAAGGAAGTTTTCAGCAACCTTTCACATATGCACTTATTGACTGTTCCGGGTTTAACGAACTAAGTGTCGATGCGGATGTATTATTTTCACAAGGTCTGATTCACCCAGTTGATAAAGATGGGAACAAAATTGGTGGATATGTGCAATCCAGTTTTCGAACGGTCATCACCGATTGGAACGATTTAGTAGTTAACATCTCCTTACCAGAGTTTGGGATCAATGGATTGAAAGGTACTACCTTCCGATTGAACAGTGCTGTGTTAGATTTTAGTGATATTCGTAATGACCCACTAATGCCTGGTGCTTACCTGTCTAAATATTACAATAATAATCCGAATCTATGGCGTGGGGTGTATATCAACTCCCTTCAGGTGGTTTTGCCTAAAGCTTTTAAAAAGAAAAATCAAGATAAAAGAATTTCTTTTGGGGCTACCAACTTAATTATTGATTCGCAAGGGATTACCGGAACCTTTATTGGGGAAGACATATTTTCAATTGATGAAGGTTCTGCATCCAAATGGAAATTTTCTCTGGATCGATTTGCCCTAGGCATTGAAGCTAATACCTTAACAATGGGAGAATTTAATGGGGAACTAGTGCTTCCGGTATCAAAAGTAGAACGCTTGCAGTACAATGCCATAATTGGTCCGGACGAATATACATTACAGGTGTCGAGTACTAATGCTATACAATTTGATGTTTGGAACGCTGAGGTGACCTTAAACCCAGAATCATATATTGAAATGAAGGTCAAAGACGGAAAATTTTTACCGAAGGCTAACCTTCACGGAACAGTTAATTTGGCTTCTGGTCTCGGAGATAATAGCAATCAACAATCCGAAAATAAAACCGTAAACTTTCAAGGGATAAAATTTGAAAACATGCTTTTACAAACCGAAGGACAAAAGTTTTCTGTTGAGTACTTTGGATATAAAGGCAATCTTAAATTAGCAGGTTTTCCATTAACTATTAATGAAATTGGATTGCAAACCCCCCAAGGGTCTAATCGGGCAAACCTGATTTTTGATTTTAATATAAACCTTACTTCTGAAAGCGACGGGGGTAATGGTGCCGGAAGTAAACTAATATTTGCCGGAAAGCTTGAAGATGACAATGGAAGAGATCAATGGAAGTTCGATAGGGTAGAACTGGAACGTATGATGCTGGCCATGGAGGTAGGCGGTACTAAATTAGCAGGAGCTATTTTTATCTTTGATGACGACCCTACTTATGGAACCGGATTTGCGGGGTCGGTAAGTGCCAAATTTGGTGCGGGACTAAATTTGGAAGTTCAGGCTAAAGCTTTATTTGGGCGAACTCAGGAATTTCGTTATTGGTTTGCAGACGCTCAAGCGGTTATTCCCGGTGGTGTGCCTATTTTCACTGGCTTTGCTCTCAATACTTTTGGCGGTGGGATATATAATAGAATGAAAATGGCAGGGGTCTCTAATGACCCCAATGCCGCTATGAATCATATTGGTGCTTCTTCTTCGGGAGTAATTTACGAACCATCCTCATCGAGCGGATTAGGGATGAAAGCTATGGTTGGGATAGCTACACAGAATTCAGAAGATTTATTTCATGCCACCTTAGAATTCGGGATGACCTTCGCTAAATCAGGAAAAATCAATGATATTTATTTCAGAGGTCGTGGGGAATTGCTTTCTCCACCTACAGGTAACTTTGCTGAATCTGTGCTGGAAAAACTCGCCAAAATTGCTTTGGAAGAAACAGTAAGCTTTCCATCAACCCCACCTTCGGGAGCTATGAGCGCAGATGTGTTTATCAGCTTTGATTTTGCGAATGATATTTTTCACGCTACTTCTGATGTTTTCGTCAATTTTGGTGTATTAAAAGGCTACGGTAATTACGGTCGAGCCGGGTGGTTGGATTTTTATGCTTCTCCAGATGAATGGCATATGTTAATTGGAACTCCGGAAGATCCTATTGGGATTGTCCTAAATATTGGCATCTTAAAAATAGAAACTACTTCTTATTTTATGACTGGAGAAAATCTGCCAAATAGCCCTCCACCGTCGCCTATGGTGTCAGAAATCTTAGGGATTGATGCAGCAAAACTTGATTATACTCGCGATTTGGGTCAATTAAAATCCGGATTGGGACTCGCTTTTGGAGCAAATGTAAGTGTAGATACCGGTGACCTTAAATTTTTAATTTTTTATGCACGTTTTCAGGCAGGATTAGGTTTTGATGTAATGATTAAAGATTACGGAGAGGCTCGATGTAAAGGTTCTTCCGGACCTATTGGACTTAACGGGTGGTACGCTAACGGACAAGCCTATGCTTACTTGCAGGGAGAGTTAGGCTTATTTTTTAAACTCTTCGGAAGTAAGAAGCGAATCCCAATAATCAAAGGAGGGGGTGCCGTGATTGTACAGGCACGTCTACCGAACCCAGCCTGGTTCCAGGGGTATATGGGAGGACATTATAATCTACTGGGTGGTTTAATTAAAGGAAAATTCCGTTTTAAACTGGAAATTGGTGAAAAATGCGAAATCGTAGGAGGAAGCCCTATTGAAGGTATTGTAGCCATAGGGGATATGAGTCCAAAGGATAATAAGAAGGATGTAGATGTTTTTGCCTCTCCCCAGGTAGTCTTTAATATGCAACTGAATAAAGTATTTGAAATTCCGGATGAGACGGGTGACCGTAAATATCGGATTATGTTAGATCATTTTAAAGTAACCAAAGATGGACAACTGATTAAAGGTGAAATTAAATGGAGTGATCAGAATGACGTTGCCATCTTTCAATCTCATGAAATTCTTCCTCCAAAGTCGAATATAACCAGTGCGGTTCAATTACACTTTGAGGAGTTCAAAAATGGGCGTTGGGAAGTAATTAAGGAAGATGGAAAAGTATCTCTGGAAAGCAAAGAGGTCACCTTTACCACCGGAGAAGCTCCTAAAACTATTCCTAAAGAAAATATTGTTTATATGTACCCAGTCATCGAACAACAGAATTTCTTTATTAAAGAATATAATTTGGGTTATATCAAATTAGAAAAAGGACAGGAATATTTATTTCAACCTGTCCCAAATTGGAAGAAAACTTTAATAATGAAGGGGTCAGACGGGCAGGAGTTAGAAACTACTTTTAGCTACAACGCTTCTAAAAAACAAGTGGCCTTTCCCTTACCCAAAGGAATGAATAGATCAACAGCTTATGAGGTTAAAGTAGTTCTTATTCCTCCTAAAAATGATATGCAATCAAATGTGACCACAACCGAAGTTCGAAAGGATCTTAATGAAGATACAAATATTACGGTACGCTCCCGAAAAGCAGAAGGTGTGGTAATTTCCGGAGAAGAAAGGGAATTACTTACTTATACTTTTAAGACTAGTGAATTTAACACGTTCCAAAAAAGAATAAACGCCATGCGAGAAAACAAGGAGCTTTACTATTATCTGACCTATCCTTATGGTTTGGCATTGGTCTCTTCAGTAGATGATATGGAAGCTTTTGATCTGGCTGAATTGGTAGGTAACGAGTATACGGGGAACCAACCTCTGATTCGTGTTAAAGCGGTATTAGACAATCCGTATTACTTACAGAATATTTATCCTTTACTTTATAAAGGCTATCCGTTCCGTGAAGATTTAACCATAGACCGCAAAACTGATAAAATCAGTATTCCTCCCGTAGAAGGGGTAGAACCTATGTCCTGGTATCTGGATTATCTCGAAAATAATTATACCGGAGAAACTAGACAGTACAACCCGTACCGCTATAATCTTACCTATTATTTCCATCAGGATTATGAAGCCATTCGTTATAAGTTAGTCAATTCCGGGCAATATGATACTCCGGGGATTCCAAGAAAGCTTGTAACTGATCCTTTTCCGTTGATGCGAAATGGAAAATATAAAACCGAACTTAAATACGTACTTCCCGGACAGGTGAATACCGGTAGGTCACAACAAATTAAATATACCAATCCGCTTTATGAATAACCAACGGTATACATATCAAAAATGCCTGCTATGGATAACGGTCCTTTTAATAGCAGGTAAAGTGCAGTCACAAGAACCTATCGGAGACCTTCTTCCGGAAGTAAAGGTAATTGGTAAGGCTACTAAAAACAGTATTTTGCTACGTTGGGGGGTAACTACTCCGACCAGCTGGAAATATGCTAATGATTATGGCTACATTATCGAGCGAAAAACAATTACCCGAGGTGGTGAGATCTTAAAAGATTCGGAGGTTACGCTATTAACAGAGCAACCTATTAAACCACAACCCATGATAAAATGGGAGGAGTTTACTGAGAAAAACAAAAATGCTGCTATTGTTGCTCAGGCACTTTATGGTGAAAGCTTTGAAGTGGACCTAGAAGGTGGTGGTAATGCCATGGTGAGCATCGTTAACCAGGCTTCTGCTCTGGAACAACGATTTTCGTTTGCTTTATTTGCGGCAGATCAGGATTTTGAAGTAGCTAAGTTTTCAGGACTGGGATTTGTGGACGCATCGGTACTTCCCGGAGAGCAGTACTTATATACTATTAAAACTGCCATTACAGAAGAAAAACTATCCGTAAAACCAGGGGGAGTATATTTAGGGCTTCAGGATTTTCAGCCTTTACCAGAACCTCTGGATGTGAACGGGATATTTAAAGACCAGAGTGTAGCATTAAGCTGGAACTATGTGCTTCTTAAAAGGCAATATAACAATTACATGGTAGAACGCTCAACTGATGGCGGAGTTACATTTGACAGGTTAGATCATATACCGGTAGCTAATTTAAGTGAAAAAGTAAAAAATCCTTCTGACCGGATGTTCTACCTGGATAGCCTTCCACAAAACGGGAAAGAATATCAGTATAGAGTTAAAGGTATTTCTCCTTTTGGAGAAGTTGGTCCCCCTTCGGATATCGTAAAAGGTCAAGGTGTTAAAGCCTTAGGGTTTACTCCGGGAATTGCTTCGGTAAAACTATCTGAAACCGAAGATACGGTTCTGTTAATATGGGAATTTCCGGAAGAAGGAATGGAGCAGTTGTCCCATTTTGAACTCAACCGATCTGATAAAGTAAGAGGCGGTTATCAAGTACATACTCCTAATATTTCAAAAGCGCAACGGCAAATAGAAGTAGGAAACCTGCAAGCTATCAATTATTTTAACATTACTGCCGTAGGAGTAGACGGGTCAAAAAGAGGATCTTTTCCTAAAATGGTGCAACTTGATGATAGTACCCCACCGGCAATACCTATAGCAATTACAGGAACCATAGATTCTACCGGAGTGGTACAGTTACAATGGCAACAAAACCTGGAAAATGACTTTTTAGGCTACCGGGTGTTCCGTGCAAATATGGAAAATGAGGAGTTCACCCAGGTGACCGTAGAACCTATTTCAAAAAGTTCATTTACAGATACTGTTAGTGTCCGACTCCTTAATAATACCATTTATTACAAAGTCCAGGCCTTTGACAAACGCTATAATCCTTCTGAATTTTCTGAAGTTGCTGCTATTAAAAAACCGGATATAATTCCTCCTACCCAACCGGTGTTTGGTTCTTTTCTGGTTGAAGAAGGAAAAGTCATTTTAAAATGGATTGCAAGTAGTAGCGAGGATGCTTTAAAAACCCTGGTATATAGAAAGGAAAAAGGAAAAGAAGATATCTGGGAGCTAGTTGCGGAAAAAGCAATTGCTGAGACTAAATTTGAAGATACTTCCATAGTTCCGGCTACCACATATCTCTATACCATTCTTACTATGGATTCTTCAGGATTAGAATCAGAACCAGTAGTTCCCCTAAGCATCACTACAACTAAAACATCGATCAAAGCGGTTGATCGATTCCAAGCTGTGGTCAATGTTGAAGCTCAAAATATTAAGATCACCTGGAAATACACCGGTGGGGAGGTTGTAGAATATTCGCTTTTTAAAGCCGGAGAAGAAGAACCACTTACTTTATATAAAGTATTTAAAGAAGGGCATAAAGATTTTATTGATAGCAATTTAAAGATTAATACCAACTATACTTATGGGATACAGGCCTTACTTCGAAATGGTGCTAAATCCCCGGTAAAAACAATCAACGTAGCATATTAAAAGTGGGAATTATGAAGAGATTATTATTGTTACTAGGGATGTTATTAGGTATGCATTATACTTATGGACAAATATATAATATCAAATATGAACTGAAGGTAGCCCCTGGACATGGAAGTTATGGAGGGGGATGTAGAAATGATATCAGGGTACGTGTTTTTTATAGAGTTAACAATGGTCGAGAACAATTTAGGGACCTTAATAATGGGAGATATCTGGATTTAAATGGAGGCTCGACAGATCCTGACCCTTTTTCTGAGAGATTTGAAATAAGGGGGGGTACGGTAAAATTCACCAAATTAGAGACCTGGGCTTCCCGAAACTGGCGTAGGAAAGCGGGAGGATGTGGAGGAAGCGTAGCTTTTAATACTGAAAAGGAAACACATCCTATAAATTCAAACTGTACTACTATAGTAACTGATATTACAAAATGGTGGAGAGCTTCACTGTCGATAACTATAGAACCAGAATTAAGTATTACCAAACCGGGTAACAGAAAATCCGTAATTGCATGTGTTGGTGAAGACCATCTTTTACAAGCTACACCAGGGTTTACTCCAAAGGGTAATATATATGTATGGGAGTTTTTGGATAAAATTAATAGAGAGGGTACAAAAACTCCCGGATATCAGGCAGTAATAGATTATGCCGCAAAAAAACATATTGAATTAGAAGCTTGCAATACAAGTACAGATCCTGATAAATGTCAAGGGGAACTAAAGGCCTTTACAGATGCTATGGTAGAATCATTCAATTATAGTCCGAAATATACCTATAGTGATGTCTGGAGGCCTATAAGAAATATCACAAGAGATGCATCTTCCCAAGTTTCCTTACGTGATATTTATCCGTTAGATATATATTATCAAAGGGCAATAGGAACACCAATTGATATTCGTATTAAAACAAGCTGTGATAAAATTGTTCATGGTTACCAAGTAACCTTTTTACCTGAACCTCCGAAAGCCATAGGTACTCCCGACATTATTGAACCTACCTGTTCGTATACGGATGATGCGAGATTTACGCTATTTTTTGATCGGCAGATAAATAGGAACGAAAAAATAAATATTGCACTACGTAAAAAGTTTAAGAATGGAACTTATGAGACTTTTGATAGTAATGACAATATTCGATATTTTGATTTTGTAGATGGTAGAAAATGGTCATATACTTGGAAAACTAAACCTAATATAGGCAAGGAATTAGTAGCCGGTGATTATGAGTTCTTAGTAGCAGGAGTTGAAAGAAATGCAGGGTCGAATGCTACTCCTACATGTGATCCGCTAAAAGGTTATTTTACGATTGAACCCACTGATCGTGTTCAATTTAACGCTACTAAACTACAAGATGAAACCTGTTTTAACCTTAATAATGGGCAGATTGAACTTACCGCATCAGGGGGTTCAGAAACGTATTCTTATATTCTGAATGGCACTAATTGGGTTGGATCTAAAACCTTTACTCAAGCGCAATCACCATTTCTACTCAGGAACCTGCCCCCTGGAACTTATAATATTCAGGTTCGGGATTCTAATGCATGTTATGATAAAGAAAGTAGTGGCGACACTAATAAAGTAGTAACTATACGGATCGAAGAAAAACAAGAACTACGGCATCAAATTATTACCAGTACGACGAATCCACAAAATCCCGGGGCACCCGGATTAAGAGATGGAGTGATCAATATCACTTCGGTTTCCGGGGGTAGCCCCAAAAAGGAGAACGGAAAGGACTATTATGACTATGTAGTATTGCTAAATGGATCTTCTGTAAATACACTTACGGGCAGAGGGTATGCAAATGGTTTTCGAATAGATGGTCTGGGCGAAGGGAACCATCGAATCCGATATACCGACGCCAATGGGTGTTCAGTAACTTCTGATTTACCCCAAATTCGGGATCCGCAACCTATTACCTATACCCTCACTAAAAGCGATCCAAGTTGTGCCGATGCTAATGACGGAGAACTTAAGGTTTCAAATATTCAGGGTGGATATCCTAATTATGTTGTACGCTGGACTCGTAACGGAGTTCCCATCCCCGGTAATATAACTTCCATTACCGGTAGCGATGCCACCTATACCCTTACTATTACCGATCAACGCTCCGGTCGAGCCTATCAAGATAATATACGATTTGACAACGTACCGCTTCCAATTATATTTACTCAAAATATAGCTCTAATTCAGTGTTATGGTGAAAAAGCAGCGGTTACAATTACCGCCCGCGGTGGAAAACCACCTTATCAATATGGTGTATGGTCAGGAACTCAAGTGACCTGGTATAATTCTAACCGGATTGAACTTCCGGCTTCTACAGGTGCCGGATATCGATTCCAGGTGCGCGAACGGTATCATACAGGCTGTGATTCGCCTATCTCTCGGTATTACCCCATACGAGATGTTTCCCAGATCCTCATTGATGACAGTACTATTGTCGATAACAAAATATTTGGGGATAATAAAGGAAGTATTAAGATTACTGTAACCGGTGGCAAACCACCTTATACCATCCGCTGGAGTAAAGAAGGAGATACTGGTTTTATAGCAAATGGAAATACAATTACGGGATTAACTTACGGATACTATATCCCAACAATTACCGATAATACCGGAAGTTGTACCGTAATAGGCGATCGTATCTTAGTTGACCAACCTGATGAACTTATAGTAACCCTGGATGTGCTTTCTGATCCAATCCGGTGTTTTGAAGAATCCGGAACGATTACAGCAACCGTAACCGGAGGTTCTGAGAATTATGCTTACACCTGGTATTTGGACGGAATTAAGATTTCCGGTGAAAATGGAAATCAATTGGAAAATAGTAGTACCGGAAATTATAGTATCTTAATTGATGATGGCTATACCACTACTACAGAGGCTGTCACCTTTACCCAACCGGATCAATTAGGTTTTACCATTGCAGGTAAAGACGTACTATGTTATGATGGCTCTGATGGTGAGATTCATATTAATGCTACCGGGGGAACCCTTCCTTATTACTATTCCATCGATAATAAGCAAACTTATACTTCTTTTAACTTGACTGCCGATCATCATCTTACTAATTTGATTGCCGGAACCTATGAGGTTTGGTTAAAAGACGCTAATGATTGTGAACCGGATTCGTCACAAACCATTGAAATTAACCAACCCGGGGAAGTTCGAATTACTTTAGATACGTTATTTGACGTAACCCGAAGAGGAACAAACGATGGGTTTATCGAAGTGTCCATTACCGGTGTCGATGGACCATATACCGTAGAATGGACTCGGGCAGAAGATCCAAGCTTTTTAGAAACCTCAGAAGACCTTAAAGATGTATATTTTGGAACCTATACCCTTAGCATCTTAGATCAGAAAAACTGTGGTTTTACACAAACCTATACCGTACGAGAACCTTTACCTATGCAGGTAGCCTTAACTATAGAAACCCCGGTTTTATGTTATGGAGATCAACTGGGCGAATTATTGGCAAATGTAACCGGTGGTTTCCCCATTGAATCAACCCCGGAAGATTTTAGTTATCAATGGTTCCAATTAGAAGGAGCAAACGAGATAGCGCTAAATACGGATACATCCCTATATACACTTTCTAACTTACCAGCCGGATGGTATAAACTCATAGCTACGGATGCTAAAGGGGTGGTTGCGGAAAATACTATTGAAATTACACAACCTGATGACCTAATCGTTACACTTATGGATACCACTAATGTTTTATGTTACGGAGAAGCTACAGGAAGTATCAAAATTTTGGTAGAAGGTGGACCTAAAAATCCTCAAACCAATACTTATTTACCTTACACCTATCAATGGACAAAGGAAGAAGATCCGGGTTATACGGCAACTACAGCAAACCTGGACAATATCACCGCTGGTACGTATAACTTACTGATTTTTGATGATAACCTTTGTACTACTACTTTAAAAGATATAGTCATCGACCAACCTAAAGCTCCGCTAGAGGTTACTAATGTAGTCGCTACAAACTTAACCGGGTTTCAAACAGGTAACGGTAGTATTTCGATGGAAGTTATAGGGGGAACTCCTCCGTATACCTATCAATGGACAAATGCAGATGATGCTTCTTATCAAGCATCTACTTTAAATATTCAAAATCTTTCCATTGGAAATTATACCCTCGTAGTGACTGATACCGCAAACTGTAGCCTTACTTTTAAACAACAAATTACCGAACCGGATAAATTAATTAGTACTATCAATCCGCTTACTATTGCAGAAAGCGTACAATGTCATGGAGGTAATACGATACAACCCTTAGTAACTAGAACCACCGGGGGATTCGGGGCCTATAGCTATGCCTGGTACGAACAAGGTGACCTATCTACTATTTTATATACCGGGGCAGATACTCCCGTAGTCCCGGCAGGAACGTACAAGGTAATTGTTACTGATGAAAACGGAAATATTGCTGAAGATGTTTATAGGGTAGAAGAACCGGATGCTTTAGAAATAACCGAGAAAGTAACTCACCTTAAATGTAATAATGATACGGACGGGCGTATTGACGTTACGGTTTCCGGAGGTGTTGCCCCTTATACGTATGTTTGGAGTAACGGTACAATACAAGAAGATTTAGATAATTTAAGAGCTGGTAGTTATACGTTGCGTATTAAAGATGCAAACGGATGTATTTTATCTAAAGTTATCGAAGTTGTTCAGCCGGGAGCTTTATTTGCCAATATCACCAGAACTTACCCTTCTTCAAAAGGAGCTAATGACGGAAATATTCATATAGAAATGATTGGAGGGACTCCTCCCTTTACTTATAACTGGAAAATGAGTAACGGTTCCTCCCTAACCGAAAGCGGAAATATTCTAAATAATACCAGTGCCGGAAAGTATGCTGTTACCATCACGGATGTTAATAATTGTATGTTGGTCATTGATGATGTTGATCTATTTGAGCCCCCGGCCTTAGAAGTAACGGTAGCACAGAATAACGTAATTTCATGCTTTGGGAATACCACCACCGGAAGTTTAATTGCTGTAGTGGAAGGAGGCGTACCATACAATGCAATCAAACAATTCGAATACCAGTGGTATGATGCAACTACCAATGTATTTCTCGGTAGCGATGCAGCAGTTCTATCAAATATTAGTGCAGGAGATTATTACGTACGGGTAACGGATGCCGTAGGTACTTCAGCCACAAGTAAGGTATTTACAATAACGGAACCCGAGGAGCTGGTTGTGACTATAGATACTGACTTTATCAATTGCGGAGACCAGGAGGACTGGCATTTAATTCCTATAGTACAAGGTGGAACTCCACCTTACAAATACCAATGGAATACCGGGGATACAAAAGTGGAACTATATAACCGCTTGGCCGGAACCTATAAGGTAGACCTTATCGATCAACGCGGATGTACTGCAACGACTCAGGTAACTTTGGTTCCGCCACCAAACTTACAGGCTAGTCATACTTTTACCATTCCTACTTGTTATCAAGGTTGTGATGCTTCTATTGATCTAGAAGTTATTGGGGGAACGCCTCCTTATCAATATAACTGGAGTAATCAAACAAAAAGGAAGAATCTAACCGAGGTTTGTGTGGGTACTTATTCTGTCACTGTAACAGACTTTAAGGGTTGCCAGATGGATTATACTATAGAAATTCCAAACCAGGAACCAATAGTTGTGGACTTGGGTGAAGATGTTACTTTATGTAAAGATCAGTTTGAGAAGTTGGATGCTAGCATTGCTGATACTAAAGCAACTTATCAATGGACCGCAACTAACGGATTTACGGCAACAACCGCACAAATAGAGGTGGATAAGAGTGGTACATATACTGTGATTGCAACAAATAGTAATGGCTGTACGGCAACCGATACTATTGAAATACAAACTACTACTAATGAAATCTACACTAATTTTATTGCAAATTCTCAAGTTTATGTAGATGAAGTTTTTGTTCTGGTTGATATTAGCGAACCGAATCCGGATACCCTACTTTGGGAATTCCCTTTAGAAGCTGATGTACTGTATCAAGATAATGACTATGCAGAACTGTCTTTTGACCGTCCCGGGGAATATGAAGTAAGCATTCAAACCAGTTTCGGGTTGTGTACTGAGGTACATTCTAAAACCATTTTTGTTGTAGAAAAAGAATTTGGCCCTAATACCGAAGAAACGAACCTACCGGAAGAACAAATTGAATTTATGATGTATCCAAATCCGACTCTTGACGGAAAGTTTACAGTAGCTATTGAGCTTCCATACAGGCAAGCGGTAAGTTGTAAGATGTACGGAATTGCCAATAACACCTTATTAGCGGTACAAAAAGGAACTGATAAAAATAAATACGAATTTAAATTTGATATGGATCATTTACCTAGTGGAACCTATTTTATGTTGTTTGAAACTTCATCAGGTAGCCAGGTACACAAACTAATATTGGAATAAAGTAAAGAGCCCCATAAAGCAATGCCCCAAATAAACGCTTTATCAATAAGGAAATGGTATACCTATGCATTATTTATTAGCATAAGTATACAAAGTGCCTTCTCTGTTTGTTACGGACAAAACCTGGAACAAATAGGAAAAGCCAAGCTATTTACATTTACCGGTGGGGTGGCGGCCAACTCCGTTTTCTATAATGGGGAGGCAAACCGGGATCCTTTTACTTACTTTTTAAGTGGAAATGTAAACTTAAATATAAGTGGGGTATACAACCTTCCGTTTTCATTTTCATATAGTAATCAAAAGTTCAATAGTAGCAACCCTTTTTCATTTAATCGCCTAAGCATACATCCTTCATATAAATGGATAACAGCACATATTGGGGATATTAGTATGTCTTTTTCCCCATATACGCTAAGCGGACATCAATTTACTGGTGTTGGTGCAGACCTTGCTCCTGAGGGACCTTTACAATTTAGTTTTATGTACGGAAGATTATTAAAAGAATCTGAGTTTAATCCGGAAGACGCGCAGTCTGAACCCGCTTATAAACGTTTTGGGTATGGTTTTAAAACTATGTATACCCATGAACGTTTTGGTTTGGGGATCATTCTTTTCCGGGCGAATGATATAGAAAATTCTTTGCAAAATCCGGTACCTGTAAGTTTTGAGTTAACCCCAAAAGAAAATATAGTAGGAAGTGTAGATGCTAATGTGAAAATTTTTGACCGGGGTACGATTCAAGTAACTTATGCATCTTCTGTCATTATAGAAGACAGTTCTGTCAAAGGAGAGCCCGGGGTGAGCAACCCGCTTTCTGTATTTATCAAAACCAATGCAAGTACGCAGCAGTATAAAGCCTATACTACTAATTTTACGTATCCAGTAGGGCAGGGGAGTGTAGGGGTGGCATATGAACATATCGACCCGGAGTACCGGACGTTTGGGGCATATTTCTTTAACAACGACCTGGAAAATATTACGGCTAATGCCTCACAAGCTATTTTTGGTGGTAAAGTAAATATTGCAGTTAACGCAGGTTTACAACGAGACGATTTGGATAATACTAAGAGTTCGCAATTACAACGGGTAATAAGTGCAGTCAACCTAACCTATACCCCTTCAGAAAAACTAAACTTAGCTGGTGGCTATTCTAATTTTCAGTCGTATACCAATATTAAAAACCAATTTGATTACATTAATGAAGTAGCTCAATCCGAAAACCTGGACACGCTGGACTTTCAGCAAATATCTCAGAACGCTAACCTAAATGCGAATTATATCTTACAAGAAACCGAACATAAAAATAGTTCGCTTACTCTAGACCTTTCTTACCAGAGTGCTGTAAGCCAGCAGGGTGGGGAAGTTACTGAAAATGGAGATTCTAACTTTTACAATACCAGTACAGCCTTTTCCATAGGGTACCCACAAAACACCTTATCTGTTTCAGCAGCGATGAACGTTTCGTACAATACCCTAGGAGAAGATAAAAGTTTAATTCTAGGTCCTTCGTTATCCGCTAGCAAACAGTTTTTTGAAAAGCGGTTACGTACCACTGGCTCGGTAAGCTACAATCAAAACCGGAATAATGGGTTAAAAGAAGGAGAAATTACTAACTTTAGGATAAGTAGTAATTATAGTTTAAAAAAGAAGCATAACCTTAACCTAAACTTCTTGTCTCAGTTTAGAAAAGGAACTACTAACACTACCGACTTTACGGCAACGTTAGGGTATACCTATATATTTAAACCTGTTAACCCAAAATTAAAACTGCCTAAAAGAAGAAAAATAGAAAGCCCTCTGGGTAACGCGGTTATTGAATTTAAATATCGGGATTCTGTATATGGAACTACCCAAGCCGAAGTGAATACGCAACTTGCTGATTTACAAAATAAAGCGATGTTCCGTCATATTCCTAGTTACAAACGGGTGGCTTTAAATCAAAAAAGGGAAGCTTTAGCCAAAATTAATAAGGCGGCGGTTTACAAGGTGGAAGCCATCCAATTTTTAGAAGAATTATACAGCTACGAGGACTTTGTAAAGGGATATCACCAGCTGGTATTTGATATTTTGGTAGAACTACAAAGAGATATGCAACGCCTGGACCATGCTTTTGAAAAGGCTTATATCCGGGCCAAAGTCAAAGTGGAAAACCACCCCTTACATCAAAAATCGGAAACGGAACGGAAAAAAGTTGCAAAAAACTTACAGGAAGTATACCAGGAACGTAGCAAAAGCCTGGAAGAGAATCAGGCGCGACTGGTAGCCCACCGCTGGATGTTACCATTAATTAGTAGTTACACTACCATAAACCGTGTACAAGAAAGTGATGCTTTATTGTCAGAACTCATGGAAAAAGAAAAGGATAATTTATACAAACTTAAAGACGAAGGTAAAACCGCCCCGGAGTTGCAACGCTATTTAATTGAAAAAATCATTGATTTTTATTTTAAAGCATCTCAATCACACACTGATCCGGAGGCTATTGAGTTGAAATACATTGAAAAATTTTAAATTAAATTATGACTGACTTAATTATGAAAACTAGAAATTATTTTTATCAAGTTTCAATAATTATATTATTGAGCTGTATTGTATCATCCTGTTCTGAAGTGGACGAAGAATCTTTAATACAAGAACCGACTTCTTTTAGTGCAAACTTTAGGAATTTTAATGGCAATACTCTGTCCAGAGGAGCTAGGTTACTAAACGGTGCTGCCATTCAATTTGAAGTGATCAATGATCTAGGTTTTTCTGAGGATCTAACGAAATTTAGCGTTAATAATGTATCAAATAATAAAGTAGCTATCATCATAGATCAGAATAACCAGCAACTAATTTTTACAACCAATGAACTAGAACCGCAAGAAGTTTCTTTTGACGCTTTTTTTAATGGAGAGAAAATAGGAGATTTTGATGTAGTAGTAGATGTCCCATATAAATTAACAACAAACGGAGAAGATATTAGAGGTCCGATCATTCTTGATTTTACACAAAATACGACACCCGTAGAATATAAATTGATACGTATCGACGGCTCGTATATTGAAGATTTTGAACTTAGAAATTTATACTTTACTAATGAAAATACTTTATCCTTATCGAACTATGAAGTTTTTGAAGGTGATAATTTCAAATTCTTTATTCAAGCATCAGAAGTGACAGGTAATGAATTTACAGCTGCATTGTATTATAGAAGTGAGCAATTTGATTTTCAACCTGTATTCGTTAAAAGTTTTCAAGTAACAACAACTCTAATAACAGATACAAATTGCCAGATCACAAAGGAAAAAATGGTAATTATTAATGATGTGGGAGAAGCGGTGAATAGGGATTTTAATTTTTTGATTAGAGATAGTATTATTCAGGAATACAGTAGTTCATCTAGGTCTATTCGGGATAAAAAAATATTTTATGAAAATGGAAAAATCAAAGAAATCTTGGATGCCAATGATGGAACTCCAGAAGCAACTTATACTTACCGAAATAATCTTTTAGTTCATAGCGAAGTATTTCGGTTAAGTTCTCAAATAGAGAAATATGATTTTTACTATGACAGTGAAAAGAATTTAACTTCTAAAGTCTATAAAATTTATAATAACTTTTCACAAACAACAGAGGTAAAAGATAGTATAATATATGAAAATTATAATAAAGGACTTTCAGAAAGAAGAATACATTATTCAGACTTCGACTATACCGGAATTATTTATGCACTATATTATAAAACTTTTTATGACGCCAATAGAAATGTGGTTCGTGAAGAAGTATCTAGAGATGACCAGGAATATATCCTTTACATTGAACAAGAATTCGATCCTGTTGAAACTACAGTCCATCATCTGAACCTGATAAACGGAAAGACTTTCATTAAAAGCCCTGTGCTCTTATCTAAGTCTTTTTATACCAATGAGCGAGGTTCTCAAACTTCTCCTTCATTTTTAGAATTAAAGGAAATAAAAAAAGATAATAGTGATAACATTATTAAGGTGGTTCATGAATATTTTGACAACGGTTCTTCGAATAGTTATTATACCCAAGAATTATTATTCTCTTTTGATCCATGCAATTAATCGAGTTTGAATAAATGTAAGTCACAAAGATGAAAAAATACATGCTATATTTCCTTTTCCTTTCGTTTTTTTCAAACGTTACCGCCCAACGCTTCCCGGTACAAGTATTCCCGCGTGTAGTTCCCCCAGCCCCGGTAAACTTTTATAACTACGCTGACGGCAGTACGTTAAATAGCCCCTTGCAAGTTCTTTTACTGTTAGGTGACTTATCTATTAACAGAAGGCAAATCCGGTTAAAAGTCTACTTTGAAGGCAACGGGATTGCTTTTGAAAGCATAGACAATGTTACAGGTGCACCAGTGTTGTTAATAGACGGGGGAACACCTCTTTACCTTACTAACGTCGAACTTGCTCCGTACTTTGAACTCCCTAATTTGAGGGGTATCAGCTCAAGGGTTTACGGACGTACCATCCCGGAAGGGAGCTACCAGTTTTGTTTTGAAGTTTTTGATCTTATTACGGGTAATAAACTAGGGGATAAAACTTGTGCTACTACCTTTATCTTTAAAAACGAACCCCCGCTACTCAACCTTCCCCTACAAGATGCCATTTTAGAACCCAAAGCAGTAGAAAACATTGTCTTTCAGTGGACACCCCGGCATATCAATGTTAGTAATGTCGAATACGAACTAAGCCTTGTAGAGATTTGGGATGAACGGGTAGACCCCAGGACGGCTTTTCTATCTTCACCCCCGGTATTCCAAACCACCACCAGGGCCACTAGTTTTGTCTACGGCCCCGCCCAGCCCCCGCTACTTAACGATAAACGCTACGCCTGGCAGGTAAAGGCAAAAGCCATTAAAGGGGCAGAAGAGATCGGACTGTTTAAAAACGAAGGAAAAAGCGAGATCTACTGGTTTAGCAAAACCGAGCCTTGTGTTATGCCAACCGGGGTTTACGGCGAACCCAAAGGTCTCTCTCGGATGAACATCTTCTGGGACGAAGACCTTACGGTGTACAACGAATATGAAATTACCTACCGGGAAAAAGGAAAAGCCAATGCCCGGTGGTTTAGCAAACGTACCAATGCCGGATGGGCTACGGTATGGGACTTAAAACCCAACACTACCTATGAATTCAAACTCCGGGGCAAGTGTAAATTTGGCTACAGCCCCTATACTAAAACCCAAAGCATCACCACCGAAGCCGCAGAAGACAAGACCGCCAACTATAACTGCGGGATCGTACCGGATGCCATAGCGATCACCAACCGGGAAGGCCATCCGAACATCCTTATCGGGGATAGGATCACGGCAGGGGACTTTATAGTGACCATTACGGATATTACCAGCGAACAGGACGGGGTAATCTCCGGGAGTGGTTTTGTACGGGTACCTTACTTAGAACAAGCCCGATTTGGGGTAACCTTTAATAACATCCTTGTTAATACGGACTACCAGTTAGCCAAAGGGGAGATCGTCACTTTATACGACCCGGTGTTTGGGGAAGGGGAGGAGATGATTGTGAACCTACCGGTTACGGAATGGTTGGAAAATATTAGAGGCGTTATAAACAACAACCGAAATAAAGTACATGAAGCTTTAGTAAATGGTAACATAACCCAAGAAGAAGCGGACGAATTGGAAGAACAGATTGAGGAGCAAGAGCAACTAAAGGAAGAAATAGAAGAAGAACTAACCAAAGGAGATGATGCAGATAAAGAAAAGGTTAGAGAGGCTAGGGAGTCAACTGAAAAAATAACAGAACAAATAGGACAAAAACTGAATTCAGCTCAAACCAATAGTGCAAATATTAGTAGTGTAGTTATCCAATATAAAGGTCAAAATTATAAACATACAGATACTATAAATATTCCTTTCAATAGAAACTTAGGAAAGCAACTTTTTAAAATCATCGGGATTAAGGAAGAAGCCAAAGTTGACTGGGCATTTTATACAAATCTAGATGTGAAAGAAGCTTCCTCATCTTTAGGTAATGGAAAAGCCATAGAAGTTAACTTAATTAAAGACTACGGTGACAACTTGGTATTAGGAGCAGAATACTGGAAGTCAGAAGATGATTTCCCTGAAGGAAAATCTAAAGAAGTTCGGGTATTTATAAAGGTAGTCAAGGAGCCTTTTGAACTTGTAGAACTAATCGCTACCCATAAAGATAAACCAAAACGAATAGCGAAGTCAGGAGAGACACTTTATTTAATAGACCCTCCTAGTGCAACCGATACAAAAAAAGAAGTAGTTTATAACATCGAAATTGAATCTGAACTACCAAAAGAACAAATTGACAACTCAAATATACAATGGTTTTATGATAAACCAGGTACTTCTTCTTATAGTCCTAAGAATGAAGGGGAAAAGATAATTACTAGAAATCTTGTGGAGAACTCCGATAAAATAAATACAGCTGTCAAAGGAGGTTATTCAGAAGTATTAGAAAAAAATGTTGATGTACAATGGGTAAAAGAGAATAAACAAAAAATTAAAGTCGTACCTCCCTCTATTCAAAATACTATCAATACCGTTTTTAAAAATATGAAAAGATTAAATGAAATAACAGAAAAATTTGGTAAATATAAGTTGAAAATAGAACCTAAAATTGAATTTTTTGGAAGTGAGTTTAATCAGGAAGATGAAATTAGCAGATTCTATAATATAATTAGGGATGGTGGTATTAATGCAAGTTTAGATTTAAAATATAAAGTACCATTGCCTCCTCCTTATTCAATAGACTTAACTATTCCTTGGATAGACTATAGTATTGGTGAAATTGGTGCTTATATAGATATAATAGCTTCTTTAAAGACAAGTGGAATTCTTCGTTATCAAAAAAGAAGTGATCAGAAGACATTTAATATAGTTATGAATACAATAGCTATAAAAGGAGAAGGAGGTCTTGAATTTGGTGCAAAAGCAAATGTTTTGCCTGAAGTTGAATTGGTAACAATTAATTTAAAAGCGTATGGAAAATCAAAGCTAAGTGTTTCTGGTAAAGTTAATTTTACCACTAGTAATAATACTAATTTTAAACCAGAGATTTATCTCGAACCTTTAATTGGTGGTTTTAATGGAGAAATTAAAACAGGAGACTATATAATTTTTAAAGATACCTTTGAAAAACAGTTGTCTCAAAGAATTAAAATTTATCCTTAAAAAATGAAGAAAGAAAATAGAAAGATTTTGATTGCAGTATTAATTTTTATAGGTATAATTCCTTCTATAATTTTTTTAATTATAGGAATAAGGTCGTTATCAATCTTTTTGAATTTTAATAGGTATGAAAAAGGTATTATAAATATAAAATCTTTTGATTGTGGTAGTAGTCATGGAGGAGATGATTCAAATTGTTACGGTATTGGTACAATAAATGGTTTAGATTATAGAGTAAATTTAGGATTGGCACCAGGTAATAAGAAAATATTTAATATTCATAATCATGCAGATTTATCTAAAACAAATTATGAAGTTTTTTTTATTAAAAATAAAAAAAATGCTATCTTAATAAAAGATGGTCAAATAGAGTTTGATAGATTTAGTTATTTACGTAAATCTATTTTTGAGTTACTTTTACCTTTATTAATCTTTCCTTTAATAATTTATCTATATAAAAAGAAATAATGATAAAAATTATAACATACTTGATTTTTTTAATCTTTTTTAATTCTTTATTCTGTCAAAAAGATGAAATTGGAAACAGAATCATTTTAAATTCTGGGAACATAAAGAATTCTAAATATCATGTTTATAAACCACCTTTTAAAGCTAAAGCAATTTATAAAAATAAAAACGAAGCATTAAATTTATATCCGGAACAATTAATGAGTTCTATATTAAGTGCGTCAAATCAAGAATGGGTTGATTACAATACTTTAGGGGGAAGTAATGAATCTGATAAAAAAGGTCAAGAGCATTTTAACAAAGTAAAAACAATAAATATTGATCAAAAGTATTTTGAATTACAATCTAAATTAGAATTTATAGCTAATAACTTCCAAATGGCAATAGTTAAGTTTTATTATCATCAACCAAACAAAAAGCCTATTGCCGGTTCAATAGTAATGCAAAAACAAGAAGATATATGGAAAACTACATCAACACCATACACGACAAAAATTGCAATGGCATTAATGGTTTTTAAACCAGAAATTTTTGGAAGAATATTATTAGGTGAAGGTATAAACGAGATGGAATATGCTTTAATTAATGACGTTACTGATAATAATGGTTTTAGTTTTAATAAACTGATGAAAAGAAAATTGTCGGAGATCGAAAAAAATTATTTTACCAATCCTTTAAATTGGAAATGATGATACGAATTTTATCTCAAATTATTTTTTTTATCTGTTTTTTTAATCTTTATACACAAGAGGTTGATTATTCAGCTTTTAAAGGTAAAGATGTGAAATTGAATCATTCGTCAAAAGTTATTAGACCACATATTTTAAATTACAACTACTATCCGTCAAAAGGAATTGATTCAATTGCCTATAAACCCAATTTATTAGGACAATCAGAAAACGTACTTTATAATAAATATAAGCAAGATTTAGAAGCTAATTCTAATTCAAAAATATTATTAGAGTATAAATTTACTTATGGTTCTGAAGCTAACTTTACATCAATTATAAAATTTAGAGTTTTATCTCTAAATGAGTCAGAAAGTAAAATATTAATTTTAAAGAAGGTGGACGGCGAATGGAAAGAAATTAAAAAAAGTAAATATTCAAGCTTTGAAATTATTATGAAAAATCTAGACATTGAGATATTTTGGCAATTCTATAATTCTAGCGACAATCCAAATTATCCTGAAATTAACAAACTTAAACCTTTAGTAAAAGACGCTAGTGGAGTTTTGAATATAGAAAAATTAGCGCAGGTAATTGAAGAGAACAAAGCAAAATTAAATAAATATCTTGATTAGTCATATTGCGTAAGGGATAGTAGTGACATCCTTTTTTGTTTTGAGAAAAACAAAAAAGATATAGCGGATAGCCCGACCCATAGTGTAGCGAAGGGTTACGCACAAACAATTACCCTTCTATCCAACGCTTCCCGGTACAAGTACTCCCCCGGGTAATCCCCCCGGCCCTGGTAAACTTTTATAACTACGCTGACGGCAGTACGTTAAATAGCCCCTTGCAAGTTCGTTTACTGTTAGGTGACTTATCCATTAACAGAAGGCAAATCCGGTTAAAAGCCTACTTTGAAGGCAACGGGATTGCTTTTGAAAGCGTGGACAATGTTACAGGTGCACCAGCGTTGTTTATAGACGGGGGAACACCGCTTAACCTAACCAATGCTGAACTCGCCCCATACTTTGAACTCCCTAATTTGAGAGGTATCAGCTCAAGGGTATACGGACGTACCATCCCGGAAGGAAGCTACCAGTTTTGTTTTGAAGTTTTTGATGTTATTACAGGTAATAAACTAGGGGATAAAACTTGTGCTACTACCTTTATCTTTAAAAACGAACCCCCGCTACTCAACCTTCCCCTGCAAGATGCCATTTTAGAACCCAAAGCAGTAGAAAACATTGTCTTCCAGTGGACACCCCGGCATATCAATGTCAGTAATGTAGAATACGAACTAAGCCTTGTAGAGATTTGGGATGAACGGGTAGACCCCAGGACGGCTTTTCTATCTTCACCCCCGGTATTCCAAACCACCACCAGGACCACTAGTTTTGTCTACGGCCCCGCCCAGCCCCCGCTACTTAACGATAAACGTTACGCCTGGCAGGTACAGGCAAAAGCCATTAAAGGGGCAGAAGAGATCGGACTGTTTAAAAACGAAGGGAAAAGCGAGATCTACTGGTTTAGCAAAACCAAGCCTTGTGTTATTCCCACGGGAGTCTACGGCGAACCTAAAGGCCTCTCCCGGATGAACATCTTCTGGGATGAAGACCCTACGGTGTACAACGAATACGAGATCAGCTACCGGGAAAAAGGAAAAGCCAATGCCCGGTGGTTTAGCAAACGTACCAATGCCGGATGGGCTACGGTATGGGACTTAAAACCCAACACTACCTATGAATTCAAACTCCGGGGCAAGTGTAAATTTGGCTACAGCCCCTATACTAAAACCCAAAGCATCACCACCGAAGCCGCAGAAGACAAGACCGCCAACTATAACTGCGGGATCGTACCGGATGCCATAGCGATCACCAACCGGGAAGGCCACCCGAACCTACTCATCGGGGATAGGATCACGGCAGGGGACTTTATGGTGACCATCACGGATATTACCAGCGAACAGGACGGGGTAATCTCCGGGAGTGGTTTTGTACGGGTACCTTACTTAGAACAAGCCCGATTTGGGGTAACCTTTAATAACATCCTTGTTAATACGGACTACCAGTTAGCCAAAGGGGAGATCGTCACTTTATACGACCCGGTGTTTGGGGAAGGGGAGGAGATGATTGTGAACCTACCAGTTACGGAGTGGTTGGAAAGCATCGGGGGTATTATAAACAACAACCGGGATAAAGTACGCGAAGCTTTAACAAGCGGTGCCATTACCCAAGAAGAAGCGGACGAATTGGAAGAACAAATTGAAGAGCAAGAGCAGTTAAAAGAAGAAATAGAAGAAGAACTAACCAAAGGAGACGATGCAGATAAAGAAAGGGTTAGGGAATTTAGGGAGAAAGTAGATGGTATTACCGAACAACTCCAAAAAGAATTAGGCGCATTTGAAGGGGGTCAAAATATAGTGAATAAAAACGATGTAATTACAAATGATACCTACTTTGACGGGGCTATAAAGTTTTCTATTGCAGATAAAACCATACAATTTCCACAAAAAGCAGAAACCCCGGTGCTAAACCTTTCAGAGCTAGCGCCTTCGCAGGGTAATAGTGACGCTACTTATTTTAATTATACTACCCTTAAAGGTGCGAATAACAAAACCTACTATGTTTCTAAATCTAATTTAGGTGAAGCGTTAGAAACCAATGAAGATTACAAAACCATTAAAGAGAAAATGGCAAACGTAGCTTCTGATGAATATTTATTATGGGTACATTACGATTTTAAAAATAATGAAACCAAGTATAAAGTAGTATTTGGTGATCAATACTATAACGGTGCAATCACACAGCATGAGCTGGCAAAATTGTACAATAATGTACTATCTTTTGACCTTAAAGGGGCTATAGGTTCTGCTATTGTCAATGTTAGTTCTTCTTTGGATGGTCTTTTAGAAAAGTATAAAGATGACTTTGAGTTTTTGAATGAAGAACTAATTGCAGGATATACTACCTATGAAATATTAAAAGTAGTTTTAAATTTTACCAAGAACTGCGGGGAAGATTTTAAAACACAAAAGAATGGTATTGTACCCAAATGCCTATGGGATCATGAAGTAAACCCAGCCATGGCTTATTACGCCGGGTTTATCGATGGGGCATGGGAGTCTGTTGCCATTGCTGTAGACCTTTACCAATTTAAAGAAGCCTGGGACCCGTTAAGTCCATTTTTCTTAACCTCAGAAGCTACTGAGATCAGGAAGCAAACCGTTGAGATTATACTACTGGTAAAACAATTAGAAGAAAAAGACCAACTGGCAAGTACCATAAAAACAACGTTTAAACAAGAGTTTAAGAAATACATAGATACTACCATTGCCTTAACCCCCAAAGCAAGGTATAACCAAGGGAAGCTTATATTTGATGTAGGTACCATGTTTTTTGGGATAGGGGAACTTAATACATTACTAAAAACGGGAAAAGTTACCTCTACCTTATTAACTTCTTTAAAGAAAATACCAAAAAGCTTTGTCAGTTTTATCAAAAGTACGGGTAAAGGTTTAAAAACAGTAATAAAACGTATTGATGATGTTACTTCCGCAATTTTTGTAGAAGGTCAGGAGATTGCTCGAATTACCAAAGAAAAATTAATTATCTTGGAACGGGCGTTCATACAAAGTATTGATGATAATTTACAACCGGTAGGGCAGTTAGTCACCCCTAATGGGTTAATCGTACAAATGGATGATGGCCGTACAATTAGCGATAGGGTGTTTGATATCATGAAAGATGCCCAGGGTAATTATAGAACCGCGGTTGGGAAGTTGGATGATGCGACAGAAAAGGTAATTGGATCGATTGTAAGAAATGGTAATAAAGTAGAATATACTAACCCTGCAAAAAACATACTTAAGTGGACAGATCAACATCCAAATTCTATAAAACAAGCAATTAAAAGTGCCTTAGAAAGTAAAAATGTTGGTAAATTAACCGAAGGAAAGGTAGGTGATTTTATTAATAAATTAGGCATTGAAATAGAAGCCTTCGGATTGAAAATTAAAAATACCACAACTAATAATTTGGCAGGTGATATTGATGTATTAACCAAATCTCATATTATTGAAATTAAAAAAACATACAAATCAATAAAAGAGGGGCAATTAGATAAATTTGTTGATCGCAATTTGGATAACTTTTTAAATCCATTCAATAAAAGGCCTATACTTTACATTGACGAATTACTAACAGCCTCGGAAAAGGCCTAAATATTATCTCAAATACCTGATGGTATTATACTAATTAATTCATTGGATGAACTTGCAAAAATTTTAAAATAATGGGACTTCTTATATTGTCTACTAGGAAAGTAACTCCTGAAGAAAGTATTGCCAGTATAGCATCTTTGTCATTGAAAAATGGGTTTAAATTTCATATGGAGGAAGTGAAAGATAATTCCAAAAATTACGTTGACTTATATATTGCTAAACATTATAAAAAAGATGAAGAGGAATATTTTTATCTTGAGTTAAGATATGATCAAATGAAAATCATTAAAAATAACAAACTTTATAATCGATTAGGTGTAACAGACCAAACTGATTATCCGAGATTAATGTATGACTTTTCTTTGGAATATTTACGTTTAAATCCGGATCACTGTATTTCTTTTCATAGAGAAACGTTCTTTTTTTTGAAAGATATGGAGGACATAGAATCCGGAGGCGGTTATTTTGATGATTGGTGTTTTGAAAATCCTAATGATCAATTATAATTATTATTGTTCAGTATTGAAAGGGTTTTAAGTGATTCAAAACAAAGTAATAATCCAAATACACCTTTTTTTTCAAACATACATTTAAAGATTTTGATAATATATCAGATTATAGAAAGAACTTAGCAAATAAAATAGGAGCACAAGTTAAAGCTCCTAAAGGTTTGATTACAGTATTCGAAGATGGTACTTATAAAATTTCTAATAGTGGAGAATGGAGAATTTTTAATCCTGGATGAGGAACACCGCTTAACCTTACCAACGTCGAACTCGCCCCGTACTTTGAACTTCCTAATTTGAGGGGTATCAGCCCAAGGGTATACGGACGTACCATCCCGGAAGGGAGCTACCAGTTTTGTTTTGAAATAAGCTTTAATAACCTCTTAGTCAGCACAGACCACCAGTTAGCCAAAGGGGGAGATCATCATTTTCTAATAACTTGTATTAAAATTATACAGATTATAACCCTAATTTCTAAAATATGATGAGTAGTAGTATTTTCTTCAATTTATGGCCCTGTAACGAAAAATATAACAAATAGTTCACACCTATAAATTCCAACCAAACAGTATAGTAGTTAAATAGTGATGTATAGAAAAATGCCGTATTACAAATTAGTGATCTACTTTAAAAGATAGCTTCCCAACATAAAACGCCCAACCCTTACCTCATTATTATAGGATAATATTATATTTGAAAAAAAGCTAAATTCAAACTTTACCTAGTTCAACCTACAAAAGCTTTGGTAAGGGTAAGATACGGTTGGTAGTAAAGTTTGAATTATTTTCTAATTGTATATTATGCGAACAATAACCATCCGCACGCGCATTATGCTGATGCTTCTCTTGGTTGGAATCCTATCTTGCGCTATCCTGGGCTATTTAGGCTCAGATTACGGGCAAAAAATTATTGCTAAAGAAGTAAACGATCAGTTGAGTATTGTGCTTTCTTCCAAAAAGGATCAGATAAAAACTTATCTAACAAGTATTGAGAATGTGGTGGAAGTTATGGGACAAAACCCTACGGTAATAGAATCCGCAGAAGCATTTTCCGAAGCTTTTTATAAGTTAGAAGAAGAGCAGTTAAACGCTGAGTGTTCTTCGGCTTTGGGTAATTATTATACACAATTTATAGATCGGTTGTCTCAAAACATGGAAATTAAAAAGGATCAGCTGCTTTATTATCCTAAAAGTTTAGAAGGTTGCTATCTTCAGTTTGAATATATTGTTAATAACCCAAATCCGCTTGGTGAAAAAGATAAAATGAACTATGCTCCAGATAGTTCGGCATATTCTTCCGTTCATCAAAAGTATCATCCTTTCTTCCGGATGTTATTAAAAAAATACAATTTCTACGACATTTTTATAGTTGATTTAAAGAAAGGGGATATTGTTTATTCAGTATTTAAGGAAACTGATTTTGCGACTAATCTGTATACCGGACCGTATCGATCCAGTAATTTGGCGGATTTAGCCCGAAGGTTACAAACTAATAGTGACCTGCAAAAAGCTTCCTGGATTGATTTTGCGCCTTACCGACCGTCTTACGGGGCACCAGCTGCCTTTATTGGGATACCACTTACGATCGAGGGGCAAACGGTGGGAGGCTTAATTTTCCAATTACCTATTGGTGAAATCAATCGTATTATGACCGGTGGAAAACAATGGGAAACGGACGGTTTAGGTAAAACCGGAGAAACTTTTCTGGTAGGACAAGATCATTTGATGCGATCAGTATCCCGTTTTTTTATTCAGGATTCTTTAGGCTATCGTAAAACCTTATTGCAAAAAGGAGAAGTTGAAGCTAACATAGATCGTATGTACCGCTACGGGAGTACTGTTCTTCAGCAAAAAATACATAGCAATTCTTTAAACGAAGCCTTTGAAGGTAAATCCGGGGTAATAGAAGATTCGGATTATCGGGGGATTGAAGTTATACGCCATTATGAACCCCTTAATTTTCCCGGATTGGACTGGGCAATTGTTTCAAAAAAAGATAAAGAAGAATCTTTTCAACCTGTGACTGAATTTAATAAGAGTATTTTTATACAAACATTAGTCCTTATCTTATGTATTACGTTGTTATCTTTAATTTTAGCCAACCGCTTTGTAAAACCAGTGGAAAAACTTACCCAAGCGGCAAAACAGTTAATTAATGGAGACACTTCACAAAAAGTGGTAATTAAATCTAAAGATGAATTCGGGGTACTAGGAGATACGTTTAATACAATGATCGGACAACTGGACGAGCAAAAGAAAGCAATTCAAGATCAACTACAGGAAAATCAAAATCTTTTAGAAAATTTTGTTCCTCCGGATTTTATCAACCGGATTAAAAAAGGCGAACGTACCTTTGCTGATGAATATCAGAATGTATCTTTTATTACCGTAGATATTGTAGGTTTTGGAGCATTGACCAATCAGGTGGGAGCTAAAAAATCCGCTACGATTCTAAATGACTTAGTAGATGCTTTTGACGAAGCAGCTGCCAGAAACTATGTAGAAAAATTACGTACTGTAGGAGATACATATTTTGCCGCCTGTGGTTTATTTGAACCCCGTTTAGACCATGCGAAGCGCATTGTACAATTCGCATTAGAAATTAAACAATTACTCGCACAAATTAATCTTAACCGAAAGTTGGATTTACAAATGAAAACCAGCGTGCATACGGGTAATGTGATGGCTGGAATCGTAGGCACAGATAAGTTTAGTTTTGATGTCTGGGGTGAAACGATCAATTATTTATTTACCATGAACCATAAAACTCAAGATATATCGCTGGTATTATCAGAAGAAGTTACCGAGCGATTAAGCGATTTATATACATTTACCCCCGTTGGGGAAGGTACGATGTCAGGAAAAAGAATTTTTACCATAAAAACGGTGTAGAGTGGAGACATGGTTTACTAATTTTACGGAGTTAAGTCCTATCTGGCATTGGGGTTTTGGGTTATTAATTGGTTTTCCGTTATTAGTGGTATTACTCAATGAGATAGGTTATTTTGCCACACAACGTGACCCGCACTTAGGTAAACCTATCCAATCGGTTCGGAACTTTATTTTACCCTTAGGAGTTCTGGTTATTTTACTAGTTCGCATTTTTAATTTCGATCGGGATTCACTTGCTATTAATATCCTAGAAACGCTTATTGGGGTATTGGCTATTAATACCGGCCTTACGCTGGTTACACGGTTCTTTTTTAGTAAAGATGGCTTTTCACTTTTTAGTAAAAACGTTCCTCAATTATTCCTGGATATTATACGGGTATTTTTAGTGCTAGTTGGATCTGCCATATTACTTTCTGCGGTGTGGAATGTAGAACTGGGCGGATTGGTCACAGCATTAGGTTTAGGATCTTTTGTGTTAGGTTTAGCTTTGCAGGATACGCTGGGTAATCTGTTTTCCGGTATTGCTTTGGTTTACGAAAAACCTTTTGAAGTAGGTGATTACATTAAAGTAGATGAGCGCTATGGTAAGGTTATAGAAATGAATTGGCGAGCCGTACATATATTAACCCGTGAAAAAGAGTTGATCGTCATACCGCACTTGATGGTTGGTCAGAATGTTATCATGAATTTTAGTAAACCTACTAAAGTTCATATCATCAAACAAATAGTCAATTTCTCCTATCAAGATCCCCCAAATACGGTAAAAGAAGCCTTACTAAATACCTGTTTAAACACTCCCGGTATTCTTGATCATCCGGAACCTGAAGTTAAAACAAATACCTACGGTGATTCGGCAATTCAGTACGAAGTAGAATTTGGGATTAACTCTTTTGAATTTCATGAAGAAATTACCGATGCTTTTATGACCCGGGTCTGGTACGCTGCCCAACGCTATCATCTTACCATACCTTATCCGCAACTTACCCTGCATCGCGCGGAAAATACGATTCCCCCGAAGGAAACCTATGCTAATGAATTAGATAAGAAGTTAAAAGAATTACCTAGTCAATTACCTCTGGAATCTTATAAAAAATCATTAGCTGAAAGCGGAAGAATTCTATATTTTGGGGCGGGTGAAATAATTATTCGTCAGGGTGATGCCACCGGAGTTATTTATATTTTGATACAGGGGGAAATTGAATTATTAATCAAAGGAAATACGGGAAAAGACATTTTAGTAAATACAATTAGCGAGGGAGACTTTTTTGGCGAAGTAGCCTTGCTGTCCGGAAGGAGAAGTTCTATGACTGCCAAAGCTAAAAATGATGTAAAAGCAGTCAAACTTACTCCGGATGAAGTCCGAAATATGGTCAGTAACAACCAAAACCTTGCTTATAAAATGGACGAAGTAATGGATAGCCGAAGAAAAAGTGCTAAAAAACAAGCAAAAAAGGAGGGAAGTGCTTCTGGAAAATTATAAAGAGTTTAAAAAAAGAAACGGTTGTACTATCGTTCCTTTTCTAGTTACACTATTACTCCAAAATTAGATATTATTCCTTTTTATTTTTCTCCAAATAAGAAACTACCTCATGTGCCACCGCTGCGGAAGTCAGGTTGCTTTGACCGGTAATTACCCTGCCGTCTACTACATAATGAATATCATCTCTTTTACCGTAAGTAAAAGTTCCACCATGCTTTTCAATAGTTTCTCCAATTAAAAAAGGAAAAGATGTAAAGTACGGTTTTTCTACATTTTCATAAGCTTCCGGCCATCCGCTAATTTCTTTATTGGCTACCAGATAATTTTCATCTTTTGTCTTTAAATTGACAATACCGGCGGTTCCATGGCATACCGCAGATATAATTCCGTTTTGTTTTTCATAAATTGACATTGCAATAGCCTGGATTTCTTTATTTTCCGGTACATCAAACATCGCAGCTCCTCCACCTACATAATAAACGGCATTATAACTCGAAGGATTTACCTCTGTTGGCTTTTTAGTATACTTTAAGCGGTTCATAAAAGGTTGATTTTCATAATAAGCCTTTTGAATGGTATCATTTTTAGCATAATAAACAGAGGAGATAGCCCCACCTTCCGGACTGACAAAATCTACGTAATATCCGGCTTTTATAAAGGTATCATAAGCCAACACTATTTCAGAAAAACTAGTCCCCGTTTTAATAGTGGTACCTTTATAGAAATCAGCGTTTGAAACTATAAACAAGATTCTTCCGTGATGTTCTTGTTTTTTCTTGGTGGCAGTTTTACTTACTATTTTCCACTGACTTTCAATATTTTTGAGTAAGAACAAATCTGTGAAGATTAAATCCGCTTCGGGAATCACAATTTCAACCTGAGCGGTAGCAATGTCGTTGTCAATAGCAATAGACAAGATGTTTCCAATTCGGCCACTAAAACTACCTTTTTCTTTATCCTTATAAAATGCAACATACTCGTCTGATGATAGACGTTTTTCTCCATCTCTCAAGGTTAAATACAAAGTCGCGTTATTGCTAAAGGCACTTTGAAGTTGTTCAGCATTATTAAAAGAGCTTCCGTTAATATAATTATTTAAAACTTCTGCAACAGCCATATCATCTGTAGACTGCGCTTTTATACCTATGATGGTAAGATTAATAAAAGTAAAAAGTAGGATTTTGAATTTCATTTGTATTGTTTTTATGATTTGCGGTAAATCTCTAAAAACAATAGAAAACGGTGGTTCGAAGTTATAATTGAAAGGTTCAGAATTATAATTTCGGACTAAAACCTCTTGATTTTTCCTTTTTATACTCAGCTGGTGTTTTTCCAGTTAGTTTTTTAAAAGTAGTATAAAAGGTAGATTTTGAGCTGAACCCTGCTTCAATACCTATAGCTTCCAGGGTATATTTTGAGTCATGTACTAGTAGTTGTTTTGCTTCTTCCACTCTCCATTCGTTGATATAAGAGGAGAATGATTTTCCTAAATTATCGTTTAGCAGTTGCGATAATTTATGAGCAGAAATGTTCAATTTGGTTGCAAGGTTTTTTAGTTTGATTTCACTATCCGTATATAATTTTTCTTCTGACATTAGTACTTTTAACTTATCCAATAATAATTCAGCTTCTGGTAAAGTGATTTTTTTAGTAGCATATTTATATTCTTCTTTATTAAAAATATCCTTTCTGTTTTTTTTAAACAATAAAAAGAAAATCAGCAAATAGGATACTACCGAAAAAGAAATAGCCCCAGAAATATACCAGGTTTTTCCACCCACATTATAGGCAATAAAGATGGCTAAAACACTTGCACAAACTACAAGTAACCATACTTCTTGTAGGCTGCAAGAAGTTTTTTTTCTAAAGAATTTTACGATAACCTTTCTAAGGGTATATATGGTTAATGCAATATAAATACCCCATATTAAGTAAATAAATTGTACAAAATGAGGGTTCCAAAAGGCTCTTTCTGTTTGGTAGGGCTTCCAAATACCCACTGTCGTAATAAATACAGCTAATAAACTTATATGTATTTTCCACGATTGTGGAATACGCTTTATATTTTGTAGGGTAGCCAGGGTATAATAATACAGCATAACTCCAATAAGAAAACAAGCAGAAAGACCCATCTGAATGTATAGAAATACGTAATTTTTATTGTATACCATATAAACTGATTTACCTATACGAATACTAAGCATTAGGATTAACAGGCCTAAAAAATAGTTAGGTAATTTGTTCTCTTTGCGAAAGAAAAGCAGGTAAAAACTAAGTAAAAAACCGTTAAAAACTCCGAGAGCGCTAAAGAAAAATACAAGTTGACTTTCTAAGTTCACTTACAATATAGATTTAAGGGGTATTAGATGCTTAGATTAAAAACAAAAACTGATAGTAGTGCTAATATATTCAATTTATCAAATACTCAACTTTTTTTAGAACTGTTATATATACTATATTGGTCAAAAGTTAAAATCAGTATATTGGTAAAAGTTGAAGGTTATTTCATTAAAAGTTGGTTAGACTCAGGATATTCCATCTGATTAGATTAAGTGCAAACTGATGTAAAAATTATTATTTTTTAGTGTTATAATGGTAAATATGACTTATAATGCCTATATTTAACCATTATATTGGTATAATATGTTAGATATAACTACAATAAAAGAGGTTAAAGTCAAAATTGGCAAGGTATGTAAAGCACTTCGTAAATCAAATGAGCTCTCTAGAGATGAACTAGCAGAAATGCTTGATGTCTCTAGTACCACTATTCAAAACATCGAGAATGGTAAAAATGCTACCCTCGATACTATTTTAAAAGTAGCAAATCATTTTGGATTACTACCATCTATAGCCAATCAAATAGATAAAGTCATTGTTGATCAAAATGACGTTTCACTATATTAATAGATGGCTAGGGATAAAATCATAGCTATAATTGCTTTTGGTCAAGAGATTGGCAAATTAGGCTATGATATAGACCAAGGTAAATCTTTTTTTCAATATAATCCTGAATTTTTAGATACTGGAAAATACTCAAAACTGTTTCCGTTTATTTTCAAACGTACCAAATCAGCGCAGGTATTTACGGAATACCAACAAGATACGTTTCAAGGTTTACCGCCAATGATAGCGGATTCGTTGCCTGATACCTTTGGAAATATTATTTTTCAAGAATGGTTAACAGCAAGAGGTATCCAAAAAGTGACACCGTTGGAACAGTTGGCATATGTAGCCGATCGTGGTATGGGAGCCTTAGAATACAAACCCGTAAAAGAGCTACCCAATACTTCATCTATAAATATTAATGAAATCATTAGCATCTTAGAAAAAGTATTGAAACTAAAAGAAGATACGTCTGGGGTAGCCCTTAATGATTTGTCTTTACTAAATGTTTTCAAAATAGGAACGTCTGCGGGTGGTGCCAGACCTAAAATCTTAATCTCAGAACATAAAGAAACTGGTAAAATCATAGCTGGAGATAGCGTAACAAGCGAGGACTACAACCACTATCTAGTCAAGTTACATCTTGATAATAGTGATGGCTATAACAAAGAAAAAGTAGAATACGCCTATTATTTACTAGCGCAAGAAGCAGGTATTGATATGATGCCCTCTAAGTTGATAGAAGATAAGCACTTCGCCACACTTAGATATGATAGACAAAACGGAGAAAAACAGCACGTATTAACCGTAACAGGTTTAACGGGTTGGGACTTCAAAAGTCAACCAGAAAACTCGTCCTACGAGAATGTTTTTAAAGTAGCCTTAGCATTAGAAGTACCACATAAAGACTTACAACAGTTGTTTAAGCGTATGGTGTTCAATCTTATCTTTAGAAATGTAGATGACCATTTAAAGAACCATAGTTTTATCTATAACAAAGAAAAGAATAGTTGGAATTTAGCACCCGCATATGATTTGACCTATGCACTCAACCCACTATTTACATTTAAAACTACCTCTAGGGCTTTGTCTATTAATGGAAAGCGTACCGAGATTACTGCAAAAGACTTGCTAATGATTGCGGAAAAGTTTGTTATTAAGAATCCCAAGGGGATCGTTAAAGAGGTGCAGGCGTTAATTCCAAGATGGATGGAGGTTGCTGGGAAATTAGACATACCTGAGAATATAAACAAAGCAATCCAAAAAGAAATAAACCGAATTGAATAAATTTAATTTTAGTATTATCCAAGTTCAATTGGAAATCGATGTTAGAATCTAATCTAATACAGATAAAGAGATATGAGTGAAATTAAGAATTTAACAGATTTACTAATAAAATTTAGGGATGATAGAGATTGGAAACAATTTCACAATTCTAAGGATTTAGCTTTAGCAATTTCTATTGAGGCATCAGAATTAAATGAGCTCTTTTTATGGAAATCTAATGAAGATGTTGATAAAGAACGGTTAAAAGAAGAATTGGCAGACATTATTTCATTTGTTTTACTGCTTGCAGAAAAACACAACCTTGATCCTTCCCAAATTGTAAAAGATAAAATTAAGCTTAACGCACAAAAATATACCGTTGAAAAATCAAAAGGGTCTGCTAAAAAGTATAATCAATTATGATTGGCAAGGAAGCTTTTAAAATTGAAATACATGATTTCAATATCTCAAGTATAGATGCACTAGATAATTTTTATGCGAACAATCTTTGGCCTGTGGTATACTTACTTCATGATGAAATAGTAAAAGAAGCCTACGTCGGAGAAACTACCGATACGATTATTCGTCTTAAGACTCATTTAAAAAACAGTAGAAAGAATTCACTAAAAACGTTTAGGCTTATAAGTAGTCCTTCTTTTAATAAATCTGCCACACTAGATATTGAATCACTGTTGATTAAATATCTTTTTGGAGATGGACAGTACAAATTGCTCAATGCAAATTTGGGTATAGCAAATCATAATTACTATCAAAAGAAAGAAGTATATCTAAGTATTTTCAAGAACATTTGGAATCGACTAAGAGGAGAAGGTGTTGCCAAACATTCTTTGTCTCATATAGATAATTCGGATTTATTTAAATATTCTCCATACAAAAGCCTAACAAATGAACAAATAGAAGGACTTCAAGTGATACTTGATAGTTTATTAAATGATACAGTTCGTAGAACTTTTATTGAAGGAGCTGCCGGAACGGGGAAGACAATATTGGCGATTTTTCTCTTCAAGTTGTTAAACTCAGATAGCGCAGAATTCAATTACAGAGATTTTGGTAATGATGAAATTATAATTAGACACAAAGTAGAAAAATTAAAAGATAAGCTAGTTTTACCTAAGATTGCGCTAGTAGTACCCATGTCTTCTCTCAGAAATACGTTAAAGAAGGTTTTTAAAAATATACAGGGATTAAAAGCTAACATGGTGATAGGACCTGCTGAACTTGGGAAAAATAAATATGATATTATAATTGTTGATGAATCTCATAGGTTGAGGAGAAGAGTAAATTTAGGTGCTTATTTTGGTGCGTTTGACAAGATTAACGCTAAACTTAATCTTGAAAAATTGAAAGGTAATGAATTAGACTGGGTATTACTACAAAGTTCAAAATCTATCCTTTTTTATGATGATGCTCAATCAATAAAACCATCTGACATTCCGAAAGATGACTTTGATGCTCTCAAGTCTCAAAAAAATACTCAAATAAAATATTTACGTTCTCAATTTAGGGTGAAAGGAGGTAATTCTTACGTAACATTTATTGATAATTTACTTAACTGTAAATTAAAGGAAACAAATGAAATTTATACTGATAAAAATTACGACTTTCTACTCTTTGACAATATCCATTCATTTGTAAAAGAAATCAAAAAAAGAGATAAAGAGGTCGGATTGTCACGAATGATCGCTGGCTATTCCTGGAAATGGATCTCCAATAAGAATGGCAATTTATGGGATATTATAATTGAGGATGTTAAGCTAAAATGGAATTCTACAAATATAGATTGGATTAATTCACCAAATGCTATTAATGAAGTTGGCTGTATTCATACCACTCAAGGATATGATCTAAACTATGCAGGTATAATTTTTGGGAATGAGATATCATATTCTAAAGAAAAAAAGGAAATCTTTATTAAAGAAAAAAACTATTTTGATATAAATGGAAAACAATCTATCAGTGATCCAAAAATTTTACACGCGTATATCCTAAATATTTATAAAACTTTAATGCTTAGAGGTATAAAAGGAACATACCTATATGCTTGTGATGAAAACTTGAGAGAATATCTATCGTCTCATGTTGAACAATACGAATTAACCGAAACAATTATTGAATCTTCAAGATTAAAAATGAGTGGTGATCATTTTGAAAATAGTATTCCTTATTTTGATCTTCAAGTTGCAGCCGGAAGTTTCAGTGAACTACAAAAAGCAAACTTAACTAGATGGATAGAATTACCAAAATATATGAGATTTTCAGAAGATTATTTTTCTTGTACAGTGATTGGCGAATCTATGAACAAAATTATTCCAAATGGGTCTATTTGTTTGTTCAAAAGATATAGAGGTGGATCACGAAATGGTAAAATAGTTTTGGCACAATCATATGAGATTCAAAATGATTGTTTTGGAGCTGGCTATACAGTTAAAGAATATTCGAGTATTAAAAAAAATAACGAACAAACATGGGAACACGAATCGATAACGTTACGTCCCAGATCTTTTAATAATTCTTTTATCCCTCTACAACTTGCACAACATGAAATGGAAAGTTTTAAAATTATTGGAATTTTTGAAAGAATTTTAATTTAATAAAAGTAAGAATGTGTAATGTACTTAAGAGCATGTTTAAACTAAATTTTCGGATAATTTTTTTGTTAAAAAGCTGGATAGTCTAAACTTTGTAGTTGACTAAAACAACAATGTTTATGCAATCTAAATATAACAGATTAACTACCCAGCAATGGGAATATATGGAATTATTTTTACCTAAGAAAACCCGGGGGCATTATAAACTACGGGATATTGTAGACGCTATTTTATGGCAACTCCGTACAGGTACTCAGTGGCGTAACCTCCCGGATAGTTTTCCAAAATGGCAAAGTGTATACTATTACTTTCGCAAATGGCAAAAAGATGGGACACAAGAGAGATTAAATATTGAGCTTAACAAAATGGAGCGGAACCGACAAGGGAAAGAACCAACACCTAGCTTGTTATCCATTGATAGTCAATCCATAAAGTCCGGTCCTTTTACAAGTATGTCAAAAGGGGTTGACGGTAATAAAAAGGTAAATGGCCGTAAACGTCACGTAATTACTGATACGTTAGGTTTAGTTTGGGGGGTTGTTGTAGGGGCTGCCAATGAAGCTGATGGGGTAGTAGCCAACAAAGTTGTGGAACCTTTATTAGGGTACCTGGATAGGATGGAAAAAATAGTAGCTGATCATGCCTACAAAACAATATTTAAGAGGTGGGCTGAAGAAAATGTAATTGGACTTGAGGTAAAGATATCATCAACTCCCCCATCCACAAAAGGTTTTGTTCCCTTGAAGTGGAGATGGGTAACTGAAAGGACTTTCGGTATCTTCAACTTCTTCAGAAGACTCGATAAAGACTATGAAAAAACGAAGGAAAGTCAAGAATCTTGGGTATTATGGCAGAATTGTCAAATCATTCTCAATAGAATAAGGTAATTTATAAGAATCTTATTTAAACATGCTCTAATTCCTAAGAAAGCCAACCCAAAAACTAGAAGATTGCTAAACTGTCTTAAACTTTGGGGAACTATTTATCAAACTTAGGGAAAAAGTAAGAATAAATATAGATGATGTAAGTGAGTTGTAAATTAATATGGTAAAATATAAAAAAGTAAATTAAATGGCAGGAGAAGCAAGTGTATTTCAAACTGGTGGAGGTGGTTTCAATTATGAAAATTATGTACAAGCATCATTTTTATTACAAATGATGATTAATGGAATGGTGCCATCATTCACTGATGGTAGTATTAGTGAAATTGGATTTCAAAATAAAAATAAAGGGTATCAAACTGATGATTTATTCTTAAAGATAGAAGAAGGTAATACTACTAAAAGGATAATTTCTCAAATAAAATATAACATTCCTATTTCATCAAAGAATGAAGTCTTCTTAGAGGTAATTAATGCTTTTTGGAAGGATTTTAATAATGCTAGTCATTTCGATAGACAAAAAGATAAAATGTTTCTCATTAAATCTAGCCTAACTAATAATGATAAAAACCATATTGTTTATTTATGTCAAATTGCTTCTAAACAGAGTAATTCAAAAGATTTTTTTTCTGAAATTAATAGAACTAAAATAAAAAAAGAAGCTCTTGATATATTTGAAGAAAGTCTAAATCTAGCAAAAGGAGAAGCGGTTACTAAAGAAGAATTATTTCAGTTTTTAAAATGCTTTAATCTACTGGCGTATGACTTTACAACTGATGCAAGTACGGATGAAACTTATCTGCTTAACCTTATAAGGTTATCAAAATCAAAAGAAACGACAACTACTGCTAATGAAATTTGGAGTGTTCTTTTAAACGAAGTTGCCACATATAATAGAAATGGTGGGAGTATTACTAAAAAAGATTTAGGCAATTTTCAACCTTACACCTATTTTGATTTATCTATATCCAATGATGCGTATTCATCATTTAAAAAAATCCATCAAGACGGTCAATTACTTTTAAAACCATTTAAAAACACCATTGGAGGTTATCATATTGATAGAACTATAGTTAAAAAATCAATACTAGAATCAGTAAATCAATCAGATATTTCTATAATAACAGGATATCCTGGTGTTGGCAAATCATCAATTATAAAAGACATTTTAGGTGAAGAGTTGTCTGATACATCACCAATAATTTTTAAAGCAGACCAACTTAATAAATCATCCTTAGCTCAAGTATTTAGTGAAGTAGGAATAAACTATAGTTTAATCGATTTATTTAGTTTAATATCAACAACCCCTAACAAAATTATAGTAATCGATAGTGCAGAAAAACTATTAGAAGCTCAACCCGATTCTGCTTTTAAACAATTACTATCAATCATTTCTGAGAATAAAGGGATAAAACTTTTAATGACCTGTAGGTCTTATGCAGTTAATGTTATCAAACAGAAGTTTGGTATCAACTCAAAAAAAATAAATGTTGTAGAGATACCACTTTTGGATGATGATGAAATAGAGTCAGTCAAAAATGAATTTCCTCAATTAACTAATTTCCTTTTAAATGATAAGATAAGTGAAGTTTTAAAAAGCCCTAAATATCTTGATTTTACAATTTCAGCAATAAAAGAAAATGATAATATTTCAGATAATATTAACTATTCAGAGTTTAAGGAGATATTGTGGAATGAAGTTATCGAAAATTCAACTGTAACAAAAAATGGTCTTCCGAGGAAACGAGGTATTACTTTTAGTCACATTGCGGTAGGTAGAGCTATCAATATGAGATTGTTTTTTGAACCAGAAGATGATAAAATAAATTATGAGGCAATAGAACTTTTAGAGAGCGACAATATAATAGTTCGAAATAATAATAAATTTCAGTTTTCCCCATCACACGATATTTTAGAAGATTGGGCATTAGTAAAACACATTGCATCAATTGAAAACAAACTTTCTAACAAAGCGGAATTATTTAATAAACTTGGTAACCAACCAGCTCTAAGAAGAGCTTTTAGGTTATGGGTTGAAGAGTTACTTACTAATGACATAGATAAAGTAGCGAGCTTAATTACTTTGACTATAAATAACGAATCAATCCCAACATATTGGACTGACGAAATACTTACGGCCGTATTTAGGTCAGATGATTGCAGTTCTTTTTTTAAACATTTTTCTTCTAAATTATTGGAGAATGATTGTGAATTTTTAAATAGGTGTATTTTACTTATACGTACAACTTGTCGAGAATATAGTTTTAACAAAGAAAACTCAAATGATATTTTATTTCCTGTAGGCTCTTGTTGGGAAGAAGCTCTTAGTTTTTTATCTTCTAATATTTCTAGTATAATAAGTATCAGAAAATCTATAACAAATTTTTTACTGGATTGGGAATATAAATTTCTTTTTCAATTCAAGGTCTGTTCTAGTAGAGAAATAAAGGCAGCTAATGAAATAGTTTTTCATCACATAAAAGAAATTTATAATGAAAATGACCATTGGAGTTATTCTAGAAATGATTATCAACAAACAAGCTTGCTTTATATGCTCTTTGGCTTTGCGAATTATTGTAAAGATGAATTAGGCATATTTGTTGAAGAGTGTAGCTCAAATACAGACGAGTACGGAAGACTAAATGGTTTCAGTGAATTAGTAATTAAAAAGGCTTTAGGAGGTGTAAGAAATAGTTCATTGATTAAAGAACTACCAGATACATTAATTAAGATTGCGCATAAGCATTGGAAGCGCATACCACCTGAAAGTCTACCAAAGCGAGAAGGTCTCTTGGATTTTCATTTCCAGAGCGAAAAGAACGAGAAGATGCTTGGGGTATTACAAAAACAAGGTTTGATTTTTTTCCTTCTGGTATTTATAAAACTTTTGTGTATAATCTATTAAGGTTCCACCCATTAAAAGCAGTAGTTTTTATATGTGAGTTTACAAATTATATAACATTGTCATATAAAGAATCAGATTTTGGAGCTAAAGACGGAATAAAGGAAATTATTATTAAACTAAATGACGGTAGTGAAAATACTATATATGGTAATGAGTTTTTATGGAACGCATATAGAGGCACTACAGTAACTCATTACCTACTTGAGTCTATTTTAATAAGTCTTGAAAAATACTTAATTGAAATTGCTCAGTTTGAAGTACCTGAAAACAAATTATTAAAATCAATAATCAATCACTTGTTAGCTAGCACAAACTCAAGTGCTATATATAGTGTTTTAACTAGCGCCTTTATTGCCTATGCAAAAGCATTTGGAGATAGTATTTTACCAGTATTAAAAGTTAGGGAATTTTACGAATGGGACACACATAGAGCAACCAGGGAACATTCTGCTTCAGCAATTTACGACCAGGAAATTTCTTATGCTCAAAAAGAGAAAGGTGAATTTAATAGATTGCCGCACAGAATAAAATATCAACGTGGTCTAAGAGAATTTTTGCTTCATTATCAAATAAATGGTGGTTTACTAAATAAAGAATTACAGATAATATTTGATGACTTTTACGAAAAGTGTGATAAAGAAGATATCTTTTGGGAAAAGGCCATTACAGAGATGGATATACGAAAATACAAAGCATCAATTGTAGATAAAGAAAAAGGTGTTTTTCAACTTGAGGTAAACTATCCAGACCCAGTTTATGACGCAGTTCAGACTTTTACCGAAGAGAATAAGAATGATAATCTTTCTATGCATTATTCTCATTTATTGAGACAAGCTAAAAAGAAAAAATCTAAAATTTCATTTGATGAATGGGAAACTATTTTTAATCATTTTTCCTCAGACGAAATTGAGAATACAATGTGGGATTCACCAGTAACTTTATCTGTCCTGGGTTTAGATTTGTTTTCTTCAGAATTAAATAGACCTCAAAAAGAGTATTGTGTTAAAACAATAATTGAAGCATTAAAGCAGGTTATAAAAGAAGCAAATGATAGAGGTTCTTTCAGTATGCAGTATGGCTTTAATATATTAGAAAAACAGTTAACAATAGAATCTATTCATTTACTTTATGAATTTAAAAACGAAATTATAGACGAAAATGAACTTGATGTACTCATTGTTTATTTGCTAACAAGTCATTTGGCTGACCACGAAATAAGGGGGTTTCAAAAGTATTATAGAAATACTTTTAGCAAGAAATTCCCACAGAAAGCTAATGAACTAATTGTTATACTTATCAAGTACGCTAAATTCCATATTGAAAATAGATTGAATCATTATGGCAGTGAGCAAGAAATAAAGCAATACAGAGAAAAACAATTCAGTTTTATAGAAAATTCAATACTTGAAAGTGAATTACCTGAAATTTCTTCTTTGACTTTTGACTCGCACGAGGCTCATTTTCTAAATAACTCATTACTTCTTATAGTTTCTAATACAAATAATGAGTTTTTTCAAAACTATATTTTGAAAATGTGTGAACTAATTCTAGTTGATTTAAAGCTAGAAAATAATTATTCATATTCCCGTTCGAGAAAATCCCGAAAAATAAATCATACAAACCTTGTTGACTTACGTTTTTATTTTAATGAGATTCTTTTATTTAATGAAGTAAGTATAAGCAAAACATTAACAGATAGATTATGCCACCCTATTCTAGAGAATGATTTCAAGCTTAATCATAACCTTAAAGACTTGTACGAATTTATTTCAGGTATATTTAATACAACAGTAACAAGGTTAGACGATATAATCAATGAGGATAATGAAGTCGAAAGATATAGAAATCAATTTTGGGAATTATGGAAGTATCTTTTTGAAAAGGTCAAGACATCTGAAAATTCTTTTTTTGTAAAAGAAATTTTATTGGATGTTAATGAAAATTATTGGTCAATAAAATCAAATAGTTGGAAAGGTTTTGTTCATAATAAAATCCAGTATAAAGAATTTGTAGATTATTTTAAATCAAAATCATTGCCTCATATAATTTCAGTTTTTTCCAGTTTTGGAGAAAAAGTTTTTCTTCCATCTGGTGTAAACCTAATTGTGACAAATTTAAAAGATGATGAAAGTAGTCACAAGAGTTTAGACTCTAAAAATGCAGTTAAGCTAACTCAAGTACTTTTTAATAATCATATACAAGAAATTAAAGAAAATCAAAGTTTGATTGAGGATTTTGTATATATTTTAAATAAAATGATTGATTTAGACTATTGCGAAGCTTATCTAATAAGAGAGTGTGTGATTACCTATAAAAAATCAGCTTAATATCACCAATTACTAAACCTTTATACAACTCAAAAAATCACAAAATATGAGCCGAATAGCATTCCTAATCGGCTCATAACATCAAAATGGTAAAGTAATCATAGCCCGTTCCACCCCATTCCTCTGCATTCCGCCAAAAAAGGGCTTCCTTACGAGAGAAGAGGTTCACTACATTATCTTGAACCCAGTCGCCTCAACAGCAACAGCGTTCGCTTGGCAAAAAGATTACCCCAACCTTTTTCTACATAAAGTTTGAAATGCTGCCCGAGACGAACTGCATGATCGTTCGCTCACCCGTTCGACATAGCCTGTATTGAGCGAAGTCGAAGTGCTCAAAGCAAGCTTTACTTTTATTAGTTCTTACTCGCTCATAATTTTAGTTTTGGTTACCGAAAAGGTAACGGCGATAGCGCTATGGGAAGTAAGTGATTAACTACCGTTGATCCTAGCAAGGAAATCCAATACAAGCAAAACGTTTTGCTTGAGCAAAGCTTGTTTTTTATTTTACTCCAAAACTTTCAAACTTCGTTTAGGGATTAACTAGTGTTGATCCCAAATGGAAATCCTGTGCAAGCATAGAACCCTAACCAAGCTGCGCTTGGTCGGTTTTGTGTTTTCATCCGCTTATGAGAACTGCATTCTCGATGCTCCTGAAAACACAAAACCCGCAACTCTCGTTGCGGGTCCCTTTCGCGGAGAAAGAGGGATTCGAACCCCCGGAGGTGTGACCCTCGCTGGTTTTCAAGACCAGTGCATTCGACCACTCTGCCATTTCTCCAAATGAAATTAAAATTCTAGGTTTTAACCCCAAAATTTTAGATCGAATAGTCCTAATGCTTATCAAGACCTTTTAACAGACCGCCAAATCTTATGAAAATCCTAGATCTTCAGCGGGTCTGTACGCCTGAGTGAACTTTTCTTCGTTCAAGCGGGTGCAAATATAAAATCTTTTAGCATATAATACTACTTAAGAAAAAGTTTTTTAAATAAATTCTACTTCAAGATTTCTTTAGAAAAACAAAATGTACATCATCCCAGTTTTAAATACAAACTATAGTTCTTATTATAAATAAACAATTCAAACCTTTTTAGAATATTCTTATTTTAGAAGGGTTAAAACAAGAACCCTTCGGTTATTTAAGAAAAGTTTGTAAGTTGTCTTTCTGGCAATTTCGGTATCTTGCAAGCTATGCATTCGCCTACTTAGAGTATTTAGTGCATATTCTAATCAAAATTGCTTAGTAATGATTAAGACTTTTATCAGTGTTTCTATATGTTCTCTATTGTTAAGTTGTGGAGGAGGTAAAGAAATCACAGAACAAACAGTAACCCCCGTTCCTAAAAAAGAAATTACAGATTTTGCAGAAACGATTACCGCCGAAGAATTAAAAGAATATCTCTATACTTTTGCCGGAGATGAATTTGAAGGGCGGGATACTGGTGAACCCGGGCAAAAAAAAGCTGCTGAATTTTTAAAAAAACAGTATCAAAAAATGGGCATTCCCAGTCCGCTAGGAGAAGATGACTATTTCCAGGAAATACCAGAAAGTTATTTCAGAGGGAATATTAAAGCTTCAGAAAATGTACTGGCAATTATAAAAGGTTCTGAAAAGCCTGAGGAGATTATTGTACTTTCTGCGCATTATGATCATATAGGAATCGATAAAGAAGGCAATATTTATAATGGCGCTGATGACGACGGTTCTGGTACGGTGGCATTATTAGAGATTGCCCAGGCTTTTCAAAAAGCAAAAGAAGAAGGACAGGGGCCAAAACGTTCGATCCTATTTTTACATGTAACCGGTGAAGAGAAAGGGCTCTACGGATCACAATATTATACGGAGAACCCGGTATTTCGGTTAGAAAATACGGTAGCAAATCTAAACGTAGACATGATCGGTCGAATTGATAAGTTTCATGAAAGCGAAGAGGCGTCTAACTACGTGTATTTAATTGGAAGTAATCGATTAAGTACCGATCTACATAAAATAAGTGAAATAGCAAATTCAAAATACGTGAACCTGGATTTGGACTATAAGTATAACGCAGAAAACGATCCGAACCGTTTCTATTACCGAAGTGATCATTATAATTTCGCCAAAAATGACGTGCCGATTATCTTTTATTTTAACGGGGTTCACGAGGATTACCATAAATATACCGATACACCAGATAAAATCGAATATGAACTAATGGCAAAAAGAAGTAAATTAATCTTTTTTACCGCCTGGGAACTAGCCAATCGCGAAAATCGAATTATTGTAGATGGGGCAGATTAGTGTATAGTGATAACTTATAATTAACCTTTGATGTATTTAGAGAAAAAAGCGTCAATTCCAGTGTTTTTTCGTAATGAAATGAAGAGAAAATAGCTTGTCCTTGACTTGATCGAGGATATCAAGCCCTTCGGTTTAACTCAGAATGACATAGCTTTTTTGACTAAAATCTTTCTCATCTTGAACTAGGTTGAAGGACTCATATAGTTCTGCTGAATTTGTCGAAGTACTAAAACCAACATTTCATAATAATTCAAATACATAACTGGATGATTAATTAAACTATTGTTGATTCAGAGTTGGTATACCTATGATCCTTATAAATTTTTAAGAAACCACTAATACAGTAAGTATAGTCAAATAATACACCGACCCTATATTTTCTAACTCGCAGTAGAAAATTAATCAAGATTTAGAAGCTATTGATTACCAATAATACAATGTCGCCATCGACCTTTCTTAAGCCGTAGCGCCCAGAATATCAAAACTCTTCATGATTTTATGAATGTCCTGATTTTCTATTTCTTTTTTATGATCTGCATATATCAAAAACTCTTTGTACACATCATCAAGCTGTAACTTGGTTAATTCGTAACCAATCTTTTTAGCGCGGTAAGCTAATGCTGCTCTACCACTACGCGCGGTAAGAACAATGGAAGATTCGGTAACTCCAACGTCTTCCGGATCGATAATTTCGTAAGTTTCGCGATTCTTAATAACTCCATCCTGATGAATCCCTGAACTATGGGCAAAAGCATTAGCTCCGACAATAGCTTTATTAGGTTGCACCATCATTCCCATTTTTTCAGATACCATTAGACTGGTATCATATAAAAGTTTAGCATTAATATCCGTATGAATTCCTAAGTACGGATGTTGTTTTAAGATCATCACTACTTCCTCCAGGGCGGTATTACCAGCTCTCTCCCCGATACCATTAATGGTACACTCAATCTGTCGGGCTCCATTGGCAACCCCGGCAATAGAATTAGCAGTAGCTAGTCCAAGATCATTATGACAATGGCAAGAAATAGTCACCTTATCAATACCCTTTACATTTTCCTTTAAAAATCTGATTTTAGCCCCATATTCTTCTGGTAAACAATAGCCTGTCGTATCCGGAATGTTGAGTACCGTAGCTCCAGCCTTAATCATGGCTTCGCAGACTTGTGCAAGATATACATTATCCGTTCTTCCAGCATCTTCAGCAAAAAACTCCACGTCTTCAACGAAAGATTTTGCGTACTTAACCGCTGCAACTCCTCGTTCGATTACCTTTTCAGGCGTAGAATTAAACTTATATTTAATATGGGATTCAGAAGTACCTATACCCGTATGAATCCGAGGGTGTTTGGCATTTTTTAAAGCTTCTGCTGCTACTTTAATATCATTCTCAACGGCTCGGGTAAGTCCGCAAACCGCAGCGTTTTTAACCAATTTTGTAATTTCTAAAACAGAGTTAAAATCACCCGGACTGGAAACAGGAAAACCAGCTTCAATCACATCAACTCCCAGTTGGTCCAGGCGTTCGGCAATTACTAATTTTTGTTCTGTGTTTAATTTACAACCCGGAACCTGTTCTCCGTCACGTAACGTGGTATCAAATATTTGGACTTTCTGATTACTCATGTGTTATGTTCTAAAAAGTGAATAGCTTCGTTTTTCATTAATATCTTTGGTTTTAAACAAAACTTTATAGTACTTGCACCTATGTACGAATTTAGATTTTGAAGATAAAACTTCTATTCATATTATAAATACTCTACAACGCTAAATCAGTTTCGGAATATTATATTAATTTGAAAATCAATATCTTAAAATACAATCCCTTACAATGACTAATGATCGAAAAGATCCGCTATTTATTTTGATCAAATCTTTATCCAAATCTGAAAAGAGACAATTTAAAGTGTATGCCGGTAGACTTGGAGTAAATACCGATTCTAAATTTATAGCGTTATTTAATCACTTAGATAAAAGCGATTCGCTAAATGACACTGAAATTATTACCAAAGGTATTGTAACAAAGTTACAACTTTCTAACCTTAAAGCCCATCTTTACAAACAAATTTTAGTTAGTCTGCGTCTTAGCCCTATACATCAGAATGTTCGGTCACAATTACGAGAACAAATTGATTTTGCCACCATCCTTTATCATAAAGGATTATATAAGCAAAGTCTTAAAATTTTAGACAAAGCAAAATCACTGGCCATAGATAATGAAGAAAATAATATGGCTTATGAAATCGTAGAGTTTGAAAAGATTATAGAAACTCAATACATCACTAGAAGTATCAATACCAGGGCAGACGAACTGACCATCCAAGCCAAAAATTTAAGTGTTAAAAACGTACTAACCAGCAAGCTATCTAATCTCTCGCTACAATTATACGGTTTTATGTTGAAGTATGGCTATGTCCGTAATGATCATGAATATAACGAGATTACTAACTATTTTGAAGATAAGTTACCTAAATACGAATGGTCGGACTTAGGCTTTAGAGAGAAGTTGTGGTTATTTAAGGCACATCTATGGTATAATTTTATGGTTCAGGATTTTTTATCCTGTTACCGGTATTCAAAAAAATGGACGGAGTTGTTTTACGAACATCCTAAGATGATTGAATTAAATCCGGTTTTTTTCTTGCGAGGAAACCACTATTTGATGGAATCCCTTTATTTATTAAAGGATAAAACCAAATTAAAACTACATCTTAAACAATTTGAAGCAACGGTTACATCAAAAGATTTTCCGAAAGATGATAATCTGGAAGTACTAGCTTTTCAATATACTTGCAACAATAAATTAAATATACACTTTCTGGAAGGTAGTTTTGAAGAAGGAAGTCAATTGATACAACCCATTCTGGAAGGAATCAATCAATTTAAAAACCGTATTGATGACCATCACATCATGGTATTTTATTATAAGATTGCCTGTTTGTACTTTGGTATGGAAAAATACAAAGAATGTATTGCCTACCTGAATAAAATTATTCAAAATAAAACTTTAAAGATGCGGGAAGACTTAATGTGTTTCTCTCGGGTGTTGAGCCTGGTAGCACATTATGAAGCGGGTATGGATTACCACCTGGAAACGCAATTAAAAGAGACGTACAGGTTTTTAATAAAGATGAATGACTTACATGCCGTACAGAAAGAGATGATTAAATTCCTAAAAAGTTTGGGCGAAATCTATCCAAGTGAAATTAAAAATGAGTTTCGTAAACTGTTGATTACCTTAAAAAAGTTTGAAGATCACCCTTATGAAAAGCGAGCTTTTATCTATCTGGATATTATCTCTTGGTTAGAAAGTAATATAGAAAATAAGTCTGTTGCAGAAATTGTAAGGGAAAAGTCCAAAAAACTAGTTCGGGAGTAGATGCAGAACTCTTTTAAAAGTACACACCTTGCCAATGTTGCCATGCTAAATCTGGCCATGCTTCTGATAAGTACTTCCGGCACTTTGGGCAGATATATTGATGCGCCTGTTTTTATGACTATTTTCCTTAGGGCTGTTTTAGGTACGCTTTTTATTTTTTTGTTTTGTAAAATAGTAAAGAAAAATTTTAAAGTAGCTTCTAGCGACCTTCCTATAGTTGGGTTAAGTGGGTTTTTAATGGGGGCTCATTGGATCACTTATTTTTATGCTTTGCAGTTATCAAATGTAGCGATTGGAATGCTTTCCATATTTACCTACCCGGTAATTACCTCTTTTTTAGAACCTATATTTTTAAAATCAAAATTTCAAAAAATGCATTTGCTTTTAGCCTTTATGGTTATGGGCGGAATCTATTTTTTAGTTCCTTCTTTTAGTTTTGAAAACCAATATTTTAGAGCTATTTCTTTAGGGGTTTTATCTGCCTTTTGTTATGCGTTGCGAAATGTTATTTCCAAGCAAAAAATAGGTACCTACGACAGTTCCATACTAATGTTTTACCAGTTAGTAACCGTCAGTATTTTTTTATTACCCGTGGTTTTTGTGCTACCCCTACATACGATTTCCGGTCAATTACCGGCTATTGTCACGCTTGCCCTGGTAACCACGGCTATTGGGCATACTTTATTTTTACAAAGCTTTACAAAATTTAGTATTACTACCGCCAGTATTATTAGTAGTACCCAACCTATTTACGGAATTATTATTGGTGCTATTTTCTTAAACGAAATCCCTCAATGGTCTACTATTATAGGCGGAATATTGATCTTAGGAGCTGTAATTATTGAAAGTATTCGATCTTATCCAACTAAAACCTAGCTAGTAATATTTTGCCAAATAGATAAAGTAGGAGGGGAGGCAACGATTTGTATATGTTCTTTCTTTACCGGGTGTATAAATTCTATGGAACGTGCATGTAAACAGATGCTTCCGTCAGGATTACTGCGTTTAGCACCGTATTTTAGGTCACCTTTAATGCAATAGCCAATTTTTGATAACTGCGACCTAATTTGATGATGTCTTCCGGTTTCCAGATCAATAGTAAGTAATGTATACTTTTGTAATAGTTGTACAATAGAAAAGTGTAAAATGGCGAGTTTGCTATCGGAAACACTATGGTCATGTGCATAAGACTTATTTCGTGTAGGATTCCGTACCAAATAATGGGTTAAGGTTTTCTGTTTTGTAGTAACCAACCCCTCAACGATAGCCCAATACGTTTTCTTTATTTGCTTTTCCTTAAAAAGTTTATTCAAACGGGTAGTGGCTTTACTTGTCCGGGCAAAAACTACAATACCACTAGTGGGACGATCTAATCGATGTACTACGCCCAAATATACTTTCCCAGGTTTATTGTATTTTACAGAAATATATGCTTTCACAAGTTCGCTAAGCGGAACATCCCCGGTTTTATCACCCTGAACAATATCGCCCGGCCTTTTATTAATAGCTATAATATGGTTATCCTCATAAAGTACCTGAAGGTTTTGAGAAGTTGAAATAATTTTAGGATTCAAAAGAAAGTGTAATTAGGATATATTAATTGTATTAGTAATTCTTGAGCTAAAGACTTATTAGTGTCTGGTTAGAATGAATAAAAGTTGATTAAACATTGTAAAATAAGGTCATCTTAAACGTTAAAGTCTTTGGAAGCTACTTTTTTACTTTAATAAAAGCAAATCGTTTTTTAAGTAATGTGTTCAAATATAGTTGGCGATTTTCAATATTACAACAATTAGTCTTGATTCTAGAATCTAGAAGCGATAGCGACCTGCCCGTCCGCAGGCGGGTCTTGAATCTAACCGGACACTAATAGTTAAGATTTAAAAAATTCATAGCACTCATCTTTTTTTATTAATTTACCATCAACCATCAACCATCAACCATCAACCATTAACCATCAACCATTAACCATTAACCATCAATACTGTTCCTCTTTATTCGGGAAATCTTTAGATTTCACATCACTCACATAATTTTTAAAAGCATCGGTCATCATGGTATACATATCCAGGTATCTTCGTAAAAAACGCGGATGAAATTCATGGGTCATACCAAGCATATCATGTGTAACCAACACCTGACCGTCTACTTGTCCGCCAGCTCCTATTCCTATAATCGGAATGGTTAAGCTTTCTGCTACTTCTTGTGCCAATTGCGCAGGAACTTTTTCTAAAACAATAGCAAAACATCCTATTTTCTCTAAAAACAAAGCGTCCTCCTTTAATTTTTTGGCTTCCTCTTCTTCTTTTGCCCGTACCGTATAAGTTCCAAATTTATAAATGGATTGTGGAGTTAATCCTAAATGTCCCATAACTGGAATCCCAGCATGTAATATTCGTTTAATTGACTCTTTAATTTCTCTACCACCTTCCAATTTTACCGCATGTCCGCCGGATTCCTTCATAATCCGTATAGCAGAACGTAGGGCTTCTTTGGGATCACTTTGATAACTCCCGAAAGGTAAATCTACTACCACTAACGCACGATTCACTGCTCTAATCACCGAAGATGCATGATAAATCATTTGATCCAATGTAATAGGTAAAGTAGTTTCATGTCCAGCCATCACATTGGAAGCAGAATCGCCGACCAGAATAACATCCACTTTGGCATGATCCACTATTTTAGCCATGGTATAATCGTAAGCAGTTAACATGGAAATTTTCTCACCGTTTGATTTCATTTCGGTCAGTGATTTTACCGTTACCCGCTTGTAGTCTTTTTTTGCTGTAGACATGAAAATAATTTAGAAAGGCTAAATGTACATATTTTTTCTGTTTGGATTTAGGAGTTTACAGGTGAAAGAAGTTAATTTTAGTAGTAGTTTCTTATTGATTAGCATAAAGTGGATGAAGTACAAAATTTTTAGGTTGCTGGTTACCAGTTACTGGGTTATTAGGTTACTAGGTTATTAAATTATCGAGTTGTCAAGATTACTTTCAGATTATGAGAGATTACCAGGCGCTATCCAAAAGGCACTAGTATGGTATTTGTTGTTCCCCCTACATAATACTTTGGACTTAATACTTGTTACATTAAAAGGACACCACTCTAAACTCCGAACTCTGAACTCATAACTCTTAACTTTAAACTAATTCTCCATTCCTAATTCAAAAAGTCTCAGCCCTCGTCTTTAGTTGACTAGGCACTAGCCAAAAGGCACTAGTTGTGATATTTATTATTCCCCACTTAATACTTTGGACTTAATACTTGTTACAATAAAATTTAAGCAACTCTGCACTCATCACTTCGTATAAATTCATAATTCTGCATTCCTAATTTAAAAAGTCTCAGCCCTTGTTTTTAGTTGACTAGGCACTAGGCAAAAGGCACTAGTTCTGATATTTGTTGTTCCCCCTACATAATACTTTGGACTTAATACTTAGTAAATTAAAAAGAACACTACTCTAAACTCCGAACTCTGAACTCATAACTCTTAACTTTAAACTAATTCTGCATTCCTAATTCAAAAAGTCTCAGCCCCCGGTTTTAGTTGACTAGGCACTAGCCAAAAGGCACTAGTTCTAATATTTATTGTTCCCCCCTACATAATACTTTGGACTTAATACTTAGTAAATTAAAAAGAACACCACTCTAAACTCCTAACTCTAAACTAATTCATAATTCCACATTCCAAATTCTAAATTATAAAAAATGACAACCTGTCATAGTTGAGGTCATGGCATAATCCTTGACTTTTTGGAGTTGTAGTAATCAAAATAACAACACTTAAAATAATAAAAGATGAGTAAGATAATAGGAATAGACTTGGGAACTACCAACTCTTGCGTTTCCGTAATGGAAGGTAATGAGCCTGTGGTAATTCCTAATGCTGAAGGTAAAAGAACAACTCCTTCGGTGATAGCTTTTGTAGAAGGAGGTGAAATTAAAGTAGGAGATCCTGCAAAAAGACAAGCAGTTACAAATCCTACAAAAACCATTTCTTCGATAAAGCGATTTATGGGGAATAAATTCTCTGAGTCTTCAAAAGAAGCAGAGAGAGCAGCATATAATGTAGTAAAAGGAGACAATGATACGCCTCGAGTAGATATTGACGGACGTTTATATACACCTCAAGAACTTTCTGCAATGATTCTTCAGAAAATGAAGAAAACAGCTGAAGATTATTTGGGACAAGATGTAAGTCAGGCGGTGATTACGGTACCAGCTTACTTTAATGATAGTCAGCGACAAGCTACTAAAGAAGCGGGTGAAATTGCAGGTTTAAAAGTAGAACGAATTATTAACGAACCTACCGCAGCAGCATTAGCGTACGGTTTGGACAAAAAAGGTACGGATCAGAAGATCGTTGTATTTGACTTTGGTGGAGGTACTCATGATGTATCCATCTTAGAATTAGGAGATGGAGTATTTGAAGTATTGGCTACAGATGGAGATACACACTTAGGTGGAGATGATGTAGACCAAAAAATTATCGATTGGTTAGCAGAAGAATTTAATAAGGATGAAAATATGGATCTAAGAAAAGATCCGATGGCGTTACAACGTTTAAAAGAAGCGGCTGAAAAAGCTAAAATTGAATTATCATCTTCTGCACAAACCGAAATTAATTTACCGTATGTAACGGCTACGGCTAGCGGACCAAAACACTTGGTACGAACGTTAACCAGAGCTAAATTTGATCAATTAATTGACGACTTGGTAAAAAGAACGATTGAACCTTGTAGAACGGCTTTAAAATCAGCTGGATTATCTACTGGTGATATTGACGAAATCATCTTAGTTGGAGGATCTACCAGGATTCCGGCAGTACAGGAAGCAGTACAACAGTTCTTTGGGAAAGCACCAAGTAAAGGAGTAAACCCTGATGAAGTAGTAGCCGTAGGAGCAGCAATCCAAGGAGGTGTATTAACTGGTGATGTAAAAGATGTATTGTTACTAGACGTAACTCCATTATCATTAGGTATTGAAACCATGGGGAATGTGATGACCAAGCTTATTGAAGCAAATACGACGATTCCAACTAAAAAATCGCAGGTATTCTCAACAGCAGCAGACAATCAACCATCCGTAGAGATTCATGTATTACAGGGAGAACGTCCGATGGCAGCAGATAATAAGACCATAGGTAGGTTTCATTTAGATGGAATTCCACCTGCACAAAGAGGTACGCCACAGATCGAAGTTACGTTTGACATTGATGCTAACGGTATTATCAAAGTTTCTGCTACAGATAAGGCAACTAATAAGTCTCAGGACATTCGAATTGAAGCTTCTTCCGGGTTGACTGAAGAAGAAATCAATAAGATGAAACAAGAAGCCGAAGCTAATGCCGAAGCAGATAAGAAAGCTAAAGAAACTGCGGATAAGTTGAATGAAGCAGATAGTATGATTTTCCAAACTGATAAGCAATTAGCTGAATTTGGAGATAAAATATCTGAAGATAAGAAAAAACCAGTGGAAGAAGCTTTAGCAGAACTTAAAAAGGCTTATGAAACCAAAGATATGAATGTGATTACACCAGCTTTAGACAAGATGAATGAAGCCTGGAAAGTAGCAAGCGAAGAAATGTACAAAGCACAAGCCGAAGCTGCACAGGCAGGAGGAGCACCAGGTGCGGATGCAGGAGCACAAGGTGGAGCTACTAGTGGTGAGAGTACAAATGCTGAAGGAAGTGACGTAGAAGATGTAGACTTCGAAGAAGTGAAATAATTAGAAAATAATTTTAGTAAAATAAAATTTAAATGTAAAAAGTGGTAGAATCATCATCTGCCACTTTTTTTAATATCCATTTTTCAAAGTGAATCTATCATATACTCTAAAAATTGGATTAAGAAGTTTCCGGTGACTTACATTTAGCATGCACGGAATGTCTACAGAAAGTTCTTTATTAAAGATAAATACAAAGGAATATTTAGAAGAATCTCAAAAAAGTTTTGATTGAAATGTTACAAAAATTTGGGTAGATATGTAATTGCACTCTTTTTAAAAAGTGTGTTTAGGTTTTTGAACAAAAGTTTACAATAATGTTTAAGAAAAGCTCAGATATAAGACATCCAACGGGCATTATGCAACTTTTATGAATAAACAAAGACTGTTGTATTTATAATTTGAATACAATTTTATTTATGCTTAGATGCAGAGAACAAAAAAGCAACCAAATAAATTTGATTGCTTTTTTATTGTAAAGAAAGTTTTAAGTAAAGCTTTTAAGAAATCAAAAGCTTCTAATTCAACTATTTTATAAACTTTACAGATCCCTTTTGACCATTCTCCGTTGCTATTTGTAGAAAATATACTCCTGGAGATAATTGAGATACATTTAATTTATAACTGTCTTGATTGGATTCAAAGCTTGTGTTATATAAAACGGCACCAGTCATACTAACAATACTTGCTTTTGAAGAAGTTCCGTTTAAAATAGAACCTGAAATAGTCAAATAATCCCTAGCAGGAGTAGGGTATACTACTAATTCAACTCCTTTAGAAAATTCTTCGGTATTTAACGTTGAAAAAGGCTCAGTTCCGCCAGCTAACTTTCCATCTACATAAATTGGAATATTATTACTAATTTCTAGATTATTAGTTAATCCTTGCGCAGAATAGTCATTAGTAGGATCCCAGGCACTTTCAGATGTATTATTAGAGACAGCTACCCTTAACTGAATTTCAGAACGGTGTTCTCCTTGTCCTCCGGGGAATGGTATTTTATCCTGGTCAACTTCTACCTCTACATAATAGATATTTTTTGAAGGTTCCCATACTTGTAAACCACCTACTGCTTTTCCATTTCCTCTCGCAGTAATCTCATAATCATCCGGGGTTAATCCGGCTGCAATTCCTTCAGAAATATCAACAAAATACCGTGCAGATAATCTTCCTGGTACTCGCGCTGGCCATCCGGAACGGTTGTTTAACCAAATAGCAACTTCTGTATAACGAGAGCTAGAACCATTTATACGAACTTCGTTTAAAAATTCTTCTCCCGGAACTTCTGGCTGAGGAAAATTATTTAAAGCTTTTCCACCAAATTCCATAACCATTCTTGCTAATACTCCTTGAAAACAAGCATTGTAGTCTACTGCAACCTCATTTGCCTGAAAATCGCTTCGGTCCTCAACAAAAACATCATCAGGTCTCGAAGTACCTCCCATTAAAGCCCCATAAAGTGTGTGTCTGGATTCTTCAGGAATGCTTTCGCTACGAAACCAACTACTATGTTGACCTCTATGGTGAGGTTTATTTGGAGGATTTTTACCGAAACCAAGTTGGAAACTACGATCATTAGGGTTATCTCCTAAAATATAATTGATTTGATCTACCGCAAAATCATGGTATTGCTTCTTGTTTGGAGTATCTACCTTATCGCTATAAATGAAAGCTGTAAGTGCAGCATTCATAGCATGTCGAAAAGATCCCCATTGAGTAAGATGTGCATGTCCCCCTGGAGAATAGGTTACTCCCGATGTGCCTTTTTGCCAAAATTGAAGGTGCTTTTCCGCATCATCTTTATATTTTTGTTTTCCGGTAATTTCAGCCAACATTACCATGGAACCATAAGATTTATCATCCCAAACCAAACTCCATAAAAAGTCAGGTTGAGCGTATGCAGCTTCGGCTTTAGTTAGGTAACTAGTATCTCCGGTAGCCTTATATAACCAGATAGCTCCCCAAACCAATTCGTCTTCTATACCATTTGAGGGGTAAGTACCTTTAGCAGGTATGTTTCCCTCCTCGGTATATATTCCACGATACGTATCTCCAAAGGTATAAAGTTCCTTGGCATGTCTCAATAGTAATGCACTGTAAGCAGGATCACTATCTTTAAAAACCATACTGGCAGAAGCCAAAGCGGCAGCGGTTTCGCAAGCAACATCAGTACCTGGATTCGTGGTAGATAGTTTAAAGGATTTACGTTGCCCGTACTGCGGGTGAACTTCTACCATTTCGGCCGGCATCCAAAAACTATGATCCTGTGATTTTTCTGAAATCTGAGCGTAAAATTCATTAGGAGTCGGATGACATTTGATAAAATAATCGGTAACCCATTTGATATTACGTTTAAAATGTTCTACCTGACCTGCTTTTTCATAGCCTTCTGTATATTCTAAAAAGCCCCAGTTGAGTGCAGTTGCCGCAAAAGCCATAGGTAACCCGAACTTAATATGGTCTCCGGCATCATGCCAACCTCCGCTTAAATCCAGGCCAACATCACTACCATCCTTTACTGCCGCATCACCTCGCCAGGAAACACGGTTCCAGCTAGGTAATTTACCTGATTGTTGCGCTTCGTAAAATAGAATGGATTTTTGTAAAGCTTCGCCGTAGTTATACTTTTGTGACCATACAAATGCCGATAAGCAAAAAAATACAATGCTTAGATTGAGTTGAAATTTTTTCATTTTAGTTTGTGTTGTTTGATTCGTTTAAAGTAACGTTTGATTTTAGATAATATTTCTATAAATGATTAAAAAATTTTTGAGACCACAAAGAAATATAAAATTTGTAAAATAAGTAAGTAAATACAAACGAATTTTTACTAGAAAATTAAGTCTAAAACCCAACCACCGTATCATCTCCCCGGGGATCGGCGCCTCCTTTTAGAAAGCCGTTTTTATCAACCAAAATAGCATCCACTTTACCAATAATTCTATTATCAGATTGATCAATAGAATACCCTTTGGACGCCAAACTATCTAATAGTTTCTTAGAAAACCCGTTAGGTTCAAAAACTACCTTATCCGGTAACCATTGATGGTGAAATCTGGGTCGGGTTACTGCTTCTTGCATTGTCATATTGTATTCGTATACGTTTAGGATGGTTTGTAAGACCGAAGTAATGATGGTAGATCCCCCCGGAGTACCCACCACCATCCATAGTTTATCATCTTTTGTGACAATAGTTGGGGTCATAGAACTTAACATTCGTTTCCCAGGGGCAATTTCATTAGCAACAGACCCGGTCAATCCGAACATATTAGGTGATCCCGGTTTGGCACTAAAATCATCCATCTCATTATTTAAGAAGAAACCTAGTTCGCTAGCATATAATTTAGATCCGTATGCTCCGTTTAACGTTGTAGTGACTGAAACGGCATTTCCTAAGGCATCCACAATAGAATAATGAGTGGTTTCGTCACTTTCATAACCGGTAATAGTTCCTTTACTAATCTCAGATGACGAAGTTGCAGCCGAAAAGCTGAAATTCTTCATTCTTTTTTTCAAGTAGTTACCATTCAATAAAGTATCTATAGGAATCGTTACAAAATCCGGGTCGCCTAAATAATGATTACGATCCGCATAAGCCCTTCTTTCCGCTTCAATAATGACCTGTAAAGTCTTTAAATCATAGGCTTCCGATTTATTAAACGGATAAGGTTCGATCATCTTCATAATCTGACCTAAAGTTACCCCTCCGCTAGAAGGTGGTCCCATGGATATGATATCTAAATCTTTATATGAAAATTGAACCGGATCTCTCCATACCGCTTCGTATTCAGCTAAATCTTGTAAAGTGATAATGCCTCCTCTCTGGTTAAGGTAGCTAACTAATTTTTTGGCGGTGGTTCCGGTATAAAATTCATCCTTTCCGTGTTGCGCAATCCGTTGTAGAGTTTTGGCAAGTAAACTGTTTTTTAAAGTATCTCCAATTTGATATTGTTTTGCAAATAGAATAGTGTCTTTATTGATCCTGATAAAATCTTCTTGAAACCGGGCTAGTCTAGCTTGTTGTTTTGTGGTAATTACAACTCCTTTTTTAGCTAACTGAATAACCGGTTCCAGAATTTCAGCAATAGGTAAAGTGCCGAACTTTTTATGTACCTCAAAAATTCCGGCAACAGTACCGGGAACACCTACGGCTAATGCACCTTCGCGACTTTTACCAGCGATAGGTTCACCTAGACTATCCAGATACATATCCTTATGAGCAGCAAGCGGAGCCTTCTCACGGTAGTCCAAAGATCCAACTGTTCCGTCATTCAGGCGATACACCATAAAACCCCCACCGCCCAGGTTTCCGGCAAAAGGGTAAGCCACGGCCAGTGCCATTTCCGTAGCAATCATCGCGTCGAAGGCATTACCCCCTTTTTTCATAATGTCTACACCAATTTCCGAAACTTCTTCCCTCGCTGAAACTACCATAGCTTTAAAATCAGATGAAGTAACTTTAGAAGTTGGTATAGCTTTGTCCTTTTCAGTCCTCTTACAGGAAGTGTATATAAAAACAGATAGAAATAAAAGGCAAAACGTTAAGCGGATAGGTATTTTAGTAGTCATATTTGAAATAGTTAGAAAGTCAATAAACTAAAATTTTTAGGATAAACTCTGAATTTGATCGTGAGTAAATTGTTGCAATTCCTTAAAAAACAGCTCGAATTCCTTTTGAAACAAACTATAATGTTGTTCCAGTTCAATGATGGCAAAATTCATTTTGGAGACATTTTTTGTACGCTGATTCATTTGGTAGAGAATACTGGAAATACCCGGTATGGAAGCATATTGTAATAACCAGTTATTCTTAATCATATACGGCATAAAATTTTGAACACGTTTAGGCAACACCTCTTGATACTCTTGTAAAAGTTTATAAAATTCAACGGAATAGGTTTCCAGGGGAAGATCAGCGTAAGAATCCCAATTGTACGCTAAAAAATGGTCATAAAATAAATCTACAATGACTCCGCTATATCTCTTATAGGTAGGTTTTAACCTGGAAATACTTTGTTTTACAATAGGATGATGATCCGTATAATGGTCAATCTTACGGTGTAAGTGAATCCCCTGAGCAATCCTTAAAGGAAATTTTTCGAATTTTTTACCCTTTACCGAATCCGCTATAAAATTACCGATTTTAAGTTCCGGATCTTCTGCAGACAGGTAAATATGAGCTAAGAAATTCATACGTTCAATATTACAATATTATTTTAAAGAAATTATATTTTCTAAAAGCTTTAGGGTCAATATTCCGTTCAATTTTTACCTTTACGGCTTTTAAAACAAACTAATACAATAAATAAGAATGACACTAATAAAATCTATATCAGGAATACGGGGAACGATTGGAGGGGCAGTAGGAGAGAACTTAACACCGGTTGATGCCGTAAAATTTGCTTCGGCTTATGGAACCTGGCTTTTAAACAGATCGGGTAAGAAGAACCCAGTCGTGGTGGTAGGTAGAGACGCCCGGATTTCCGGGGCAATGATTCAGGAACTGGTCATGAATAGCCTAATAGGATTAGGTATACAGGTAATTGACCTGGGATTATCTACTACGCCTACGGTAGAAATTGCAGTACCCATGGAACAGGCAGATGGTGGTATCATTCTTACTGCAAGCCATAATCCTAAACAGTGGAATGCTTTAAAATTACTGAATGAAAAAGGGGAGTTCTTAAACGGTACCGAAGGGGCAAAAATTCTTAAAATCGCCGAAGATGATGCATATACCTTTGCCGATGTAGATAGTTTAGGTACGATTAAAGAAGATACAACCTATATCGAAAAACATATTAATGAAGTACTTAACCTGGATCTAGTAGACGTTGCAAAAGTAAAAAATGCTAAACTTAAAGTAGTAGTGGATGCGGTTAACTCTACCGGAGGTATTGCCGTACCCATGTTACTAAAAAAAATGGGAGTTTCAGTTGTTGAACTTTATTGTGAGCCAACCGGTCATTTTCCTCACAATCCCGAACCTTTAAAAGAACATCTGGTAGATTTATCTGAAAGGGTAGTAGTTGAAAAAGCAGATATGGGCATTACCGTAGATCCGGACGTAGACCGTCTGGCTTTTATTGATGAAAACGGAGAGATGTTTGGCGAAGAATATACGCTGGTTGCCTGTGCAGATTATGTTTTAGGGAAAACAAAAGGAAATACGGTTTCTAATTTATCCTCTACCCGGGCGTTACGGGATATCACGGAAAAACACGGGGGAACCTATGAAGCAAGTGCGGTAGGCGAAGTAAATGTAGTTATCAAAATGAAAGATAACCATGCGATTATTGGAGGCGAAGGGAATGGCGGTATTATTTATCCGGAATCGCATTACGGGCGTGATTCGCTGGTTGGGATTGCTTTATTTTTAACTCATTTCGCCGAAAAAAAAATGAAAGTAAGTGAATTACGGGCCTCGTACCCGGCTTATTATATGAGTAAGAATAAAATTCAACTTACCCCATCCTTAAAAGTAGATCAAATACTAAAGGAATTTCATCAGCAAAATAAAGATGAAAAGGTAACTACTATTGACGGAGTAAAAGTAGATTATAAAGACAGTTGGGTGCATCTTAGAAAAAGTAATACGGAACCTATCATCAGAATTTATACAGAAGCAAACACACAGCAAGCAGCAGATGAGTTAGCAGAAAGCACTATTAAAGATTTAAAAAAAATAGCAGGTATTTAAAATATCAAGCTATGGTGACATCTTTGGGGATGGGAGCATTGCGGTGCTTCCATCTTTTATGTGTCCATAAATAGTTGCCAGGGTTTGACTTAATTTGGTTCTCTAATAATTCAATAAACCTTTTTGTAATGTAATGGTTGTCTTCATTTTTTGGGTCTTCACTAATAGGAACCAGGGTGGCACTGTAAAAACCTCTCTTCACTTTTTCTACGTTTAAGTAGTAAACACTTAACCCCATTTTTTTTCCGATAACTTCAGCTCCGTTTATGGTAGGTACTTTGATATTAAAGAAATCCGTCCAAAAGGTAGCATCGTGAATTTTTGGAGATTGATCGGATATAAGACCGTAGAGGTAAAGTCCGCTTTTTTTTCGCTCGTCTATTAGAATTTTTCGGAAAATATCACGTTTAGCAACTACTTGAGACCCAAACCTGCCCCGAATACGATGGGCTAAGGCGTCAAAATATTTATTCTTTAAAGGTTTGTAGACACCTACGCAGGTGAAATCAGATACAATTTCAATAGCATTAGACCACTCGTAACTATTGTAATGGCCCATAGTGACGATGATACTCCTGCCTTCTTCAGATAAGCGGGTAAACATATCCAGGTTGGTAATAGCAAAACGCTTGACCATTTCCTTTTTTGAAATACTTAAGGTACGTGCCATTTCCAGGAACATATCACACATATGTTTATAGGAAGCTTTACTAATCTTTTTATATTCAGAAGCAGTTTTATCAGGAAATGCTAATTGTAAATTGGTTAGAACTGTCTTTCTTCGGTAACGAATGATATAATATACAAAGTAATAGACCAGGTCAGAAACTTTGTAAAAAACACTCCAGGGAAGACGGGAAAGTATCCAAATAACCGGATAAAGTAGTCGATAAATAAGTAGCTGCATAGGTGCAATTAAAAGGCAAAGATATCATTTTTAACCTAGTCAAATAGCATATTATATTTTATAGCGGAGTTCAGTTTTTATTGCATTCAGCAAAAAATATGATTTATATTTGACCAAAAACCAGGCATGGGAGGTATAAGTATTGTACTAATAGTAGTAATTGGGATAAATGTTCTGTTTTCACTTAAAGGGTTTAATGATTTCTCTTTTTTTGAAAAATACAAATTTAACATTGGTGCTATCCGCAATGGCGAACAGGTACGAATGGTTTCATCAGCATTTTTACATGCAGATACTACACATTTGTTTTTTAACATGCTTACCCTTTACTTTTTTGCCCCCTTAGTACTTTCCTATCTAGGAAATATAAAATTCCTGGTGGTTTATTCGGGAAGTCTGTTAGTTGGAAACCTATTATCTTTTACCTTTCATAAAAATGAATATCAGTATAGTGCGGTGGGTGCTAGTGGGGCAGTTTCTGGCATTATATATTCCGGAATCCTATTTCAACCGGATATGAAGTTATACATGATGTTTATTCCGATTCCTATCCCAGCGTATCTTTTTGGAATCGGATATTTACTTTTTTCTATCTACGGTATGAAAAGTAAGTTAGGGAACATTGGGCATGACGCTCACTTCGGGGGAGCAGTAGGAGGCTATATTTTGACCTTACTTATGGCACCTTACCTGCTTGAAACTAATTTTTTAATAGTTGGTTTACTCGCTATACCTATTGTCATCCTGTTTGTAATGAAAAAGTTAGGTAAGATTTAAAGAGGACTAATGGATTATTTAAAAAATCAAATTTTAGACTTTGTTTCACTCAAAAGAATTCCCCAAAGCTCTACTCAGGGTGTAGCGTATAAATTTACGACTTTTAGAACCAAGAGTCAAGATAAAAAGAGTCTTGGTTCTTGATTCTTGTAGCGAAGCGATCTTGTTTCTGATACTTCGATGTCTCTGCCTAAGGTGTTGCGTATAAATTCACGACTTTTAGAACCAAGAGTCAAGACAAAAAAAGTCTTGTTTCTTGACTCTTATAGCGAAACGTTCTTGTTTCTGATACATCGATGTCTCTGCCTAAGGTGTAGCGTATAGATTCATGACTTTAAGAACCAAGAGTTCAAGATGGAAAAAAGTCTTGTTTCTTGATTCTTGTAGCGAAGCGTTCTTGTTTCTGAATTTGAAGTACTCTACAGAGAAACCTTATAACGTACTTTCTGAAGTCTCTCCCAATATCTCTGCAATTTTGCTTTCTAAGGCCGGACCTCTCAGATTTTTTGCAATGACCTTTCCGTTTTCATCCAAAATAAAAGTAGCGGGTATGGAACGTACACCGTAGGTTTTTGCAATAGGATCTTGCCAAAATTGTAAATTAGATACGTGGTTCCATTCCAGATTATCCTGATCTATAGCACTAATCCATTGTTCTTTTTTACGATCCAGCGAAACACCTACAATATTTAAACCTTTATCATGATATTTATTATAAATACGGACTACATTCGGATTTTCAATACGACAGGGACGACACCAGGAAGCCCAAAAATCTAAGATAGTTATTTTACCTAAATTATCATGCAGGGTTAGTTTGGACCCATCCGGAGTAGGAGCCGTAAAATCTTCGGATTCACTTCCTACATCAATCTTACCAATGGAAGAGGCAATCATCATATCCAGGTTTTTACCTAAACGTGATTTTTTTAAAGTGTCGGGTACGGCAGTATATAATTTTTTAATCTCTCTGGCAGGCAATGCTTTTAAATTCATTAGATCGGTTAATACCATTACGGACACAATACTATTCGGGTATTCTTTTGCCAGGTTTTTGCGAAAAGCTTTTTCTTCCTCATCAATACTTTTTAATTCCTCTCTGTATTTAAGGACTTTATCATTTTCACCCAACTTTGAAGCTACTTGAAAATCCGTACCAATCTTCTCTTTTCTTTTACCAAAATTATTTAGCTTATCTACGTAAGTAAAGAATAATTCATTTTCAGACCCACCTACTACTTTAGAACTACGTAAGCTATCTTTGTAAACAGTCATCGTAATTTCCTGATTCTCCGGTAAAAAAATTATATTTCCCGGAATATTAGGAAAATTAATATAATTAAAGTCCGAAGAAGAAGTATCAGGTAAATCAAAAGTAAAACGCCCGTCTTGTACTTCAGTGGAATCTACGATGGAGGGACGATTAGATTGACTTATAGCATTGATATATACTTTAGTACCGTTTTCTATATCTTTAGCTTCTCCGACAATCCGATATCCGGTTTTCTTCTGGTCGCATGAAGAAATAAAACATATCGCTAAAAGAACTAGGCTAAAATATTTCATATTAAAATAAATTATAAATCTATAAAACAGTTACTTAATGAAGATAACCGAAAGATTTGTAGATTGAAATGTAAAATTATCAAATGCTATTCAGTATTACTAAAGTTTTCTTTTAAAATTATGAAAATATTAAAGCCAATTTTACCGTATTTAATGTTTTTATATCTAAATAATTGAGCTTTTATCGTTTTCGGAAACGTAATTTAATGTTAACAGCATATTATTAGCTACCGGATTATCCTATTTTTGTTAAGGTAAAGGGGGTATTATGGCAATAATGGAACAAGATTTTCCGTTGCAGATCAAAATAAGCTTTTCAAAATTATTTGAGAAGTATAGAGAGTTGTGTAAAAGTGAAAGCTATCTTAGTCGGGAAAGGGCAGAAGGAGTACTTAACATTGCTTCTAAATTTCCGGAACTGGAAGAAGGCGTTACGTCTTTAGAAAGAATTAAAGAGCTTGCGCCTGAAATAGAGATGATACTTGAAGATGCTTTTGCTCCGGTATTGCAGAGTAACGAAATTAAAATTGCTACCATTCCTTTCAACAATGCGGTCTTAAAAGCAACCGAACGCTATCAGAATATTGTTAAAGCAGCAGGAAAAGATTTTATACCTCGTATTAAAAACCTGGACGAAGACCATTATTACATCATGGGATGTAGTATGATTCTGAAACAGTATTACGGATTTAAAATTGACTTTAGAAGGCCATTCTTTTACGATATTCCTGATGCTTCTAAGATTTTACGTCATTATCGTATTCTCTACAACGCAGATTTTATAGAAATTCAAAAAACTGCGAATGCAAAGGAAATAACTGCCGACGATGTTTCCGAACTATTAGATAATTTTGATAATGTAGCTGTTTGGAAAGAAAAATTTCCTCCTTCAAGTTGGGTATTTAAAGGAGTAATTATTGCTAATTTATTTGATGCCACTATTGATGTGGCTTTATCTGAATTTAAAACAAGTTTGCTTAAATATGATAAAACCCAAACAAATTTTGTAACAAAATTCGAAGAAATATTTCAGGCAATTTTTAATCTACCAGAGATTAAAGTTGGTTTTACGGCGTATAATGAAGAAGAAGGAATATTAGAGCGAGTTCCGGATCGAAGTTTTTCAAGTTATATCTTAAGTTCAAAGGATAGCGAAACTTGCGAGGAAGTCTTATGTGACCGAAGTTATGAGAATTTACTAAAACAATCTATCTACTTTGCGATCTCAGATATAGAAAGGCAACATAAGCTTGATAGAAAAGAAAAATTATATAAAAACCTAGAGGATAAAGGTATTAAAAGCGCTATTTTGGCTCCTATTGTTCACAATAAAAAATTTCTGGGAGTACTAGAAATTGTTTCTCCTAACAGTCAGGAATTAAATAGTATCAATGCTTATAAGTTAGAAGATATCATGCCCTATCTTATGGATGCGGTTGTACGTTCCAGACAAACGGCTGATAATGAGATTGAGCTTTTGATTCAGCGGGAATGTACTTCTATTCATCCCAGCGTGTATTGGCGGTTTAGGCAAGAAGCCAGAAAGGTACTTTACGGGAAAGCAAAAGGTAGAAAAATTTCGTTTAATGATGTAGTCTTTGAAAATGTATATCCGTTATACGGGCAAATTGATATTAAAGGTTCTTCGGAAGCTAGAAATCAGGCAATTCAAAAAGATATTGTAATTCAGTTGACTTCCGTAAAGAAGATTATTAATACCATAGCTTCCGTAGAAAAACTACCTATTTATGAACAGTTGATCTTTAGAATAAACAGCTATATTACCGAAATTGAAAAGCAACTGGAAGTAGATAGTGAAAAGAAAGTACTGGATTTTATTAAAAACGAAATCCGCCCGCTCTTTAGGCACAGTACACAGAAAGGAAGTAAAGTAGGTTCGTTAATCAAAGAGTATAACGATATGATTAATGATGATCTTGACCTGGTATATCGACATCGTAAAGCCTATGACGATTCTGTAATGCAAATAAACAAGGAACTTGCTAACCTACTAGATGAAAAACAGGTGGAAGCACAGGCGATGTACCCCCACTTTTTTGAACGTTTTAAAACAGATGGAGTAGAGCATAATATTTACATCGGGGAATCTATTACTAAACGGAAAAGTTTTAATAAAATCTATCTACATAACCTGCGATTATGGCAATTACAGGTAATGTGCGAATTAGAAAATGAGTACTACCAGTTAAAAAAGAAGCTTATTACGAATCTGGACGTTACTTCTATGATTTTGGTATTTAATACTTCGCTATCCGTTCGCTTTAGAATGGATGAAAAGCGTTTTGATGTAGACGGTACCTATAATGCCAGGTATGAAGTAATTAAAAAACGAGTGGATAAATCCTTTATTAAAAACTCACAACAACGCGTTGTTCAAAAAGGAAAACTGGTCATTATTTATTCGCAACGCTCTGACGAAAAGGAATATATGCGCTACTTGCAATTTTTACAATCCAAAAATTATCTTGAAGATCAGATAGAAATTGTAGAATTAGAAGATTTACAGGGAATTACCGGTTTAAAAGCACTGAGAGTAAATATACTTTATCATAAAAATAATGATGATAAAGAGTTTTATACGTATGAAGACTTGATGAAAGAAATTAATAATTAAAAATGTAGTCATAATTCATGCGCTTACCTTTTACTCCTCCTGGAATTTACTTATTTACTTTTTTATTTTTCACAGTATTATTATCAGGATGCGCAACTTTTACCCCACAGTACGAAGAAGAAAACTTTACGAAAAAAGATCCTGGTAAAATTATAGATAAGCGGTTCTATTTAATTGGTGATGCAGGAGGTGCTTTAAAGAAAAAACCTACTCCCGGCTTAGAAGTATTACGACAACTTATTGATACGGCTTCGACAAAACAGGATTACCTTATTTTTTTAGGAGATAATATTTATCCGGCAGGAATGCCTAAAAAGAACAGCGCCAGAAGAAAAAAAGCAGAATTTAAAATTGATGCTCAAATACAGGCAGCTTCTAACTTTGAAGGTAAAACCATTTTTATTCCTGGTAATCATGATTGGTACAGTAACGGGGTAGTGGGATTAGATCGCGAACGAAGATATGTTGAAAAAAAACTTAAAGATAAAAAGTCGTTTTGGCCTTCAAATGGATGTCCTATTAAAAGTCTGGAAGTCGAAGAAAATATTCAGCTGATTCTTCTGGATACGCAATGGTACCTGGCTAACTGGAATAAAAACCCAACAATCAATGATGAATGTTCGATCAAAACACGTGAAAAGTTCTTTACGGAGATTCAGGGGGAGTTAAAAAAAAACAATGGTAAATATGTGGTTTTGGCAATGCACCACCCTATGTTTACCAATGGTCCTCACGGAGGTAAATTTCATTTCAAGAATCATATTTTTCCTTCTAAAAAGAGAATACCGCTACCTATTCTAGGTTCGCTTGCTACACAACTACTTACACAAGGGGGTATGTCTCCGCAAGACCGCTTTAATCAACGATATAATGAGCTCATGAAACGCCTGGAAACGATGGTAAGGGACAATGACCGTATTGTATTAGCATCCGGACACGAACATTCCTTACAATATATTGATGACAATGGTTTAAAACAAATTGTTTCTGGTGCGGGCTCTAAACAATCGCAAGCATCCCTGGGCAGTAACGGATTGTTTTCTTATCCTAAACAGGGAGTTGCCGTATTGGATATTTTTAAGGATGGTTCATCAAACGTTCGGTACTTTGGCTTTGAAAAAAAGAAAGCAAAGCTGGTTTTTCAAACCCCAGTCCATAAAAAAATAATTCCTTTTAAAACCGACACCTTACCTACCCAATTTAATCAGGAGATTCAAACGGCTATTTACGACACACTGGAAACCGATAAATCCAATTTTTTTAAAAATATCTGGGGGCAACATTATAGAGAAGTCTATAGCAAGCATATTAAAATACCAGTGGTTACCCTGGATACCTTGTACGGCGGACTCCGCATACAACGACAAGGTGGGGGGCAGGTAACCCGTTCGCTTCGTTTGGTAGATACTTCCGGAAATCGATATAGTTTGAGAGCTATGCGTAAGAGTGTTACCCAGTTTTTACAAAAAGGGGCATTTAAATATACCTATCTTGAGGACGGGTTTAATGATACCTTTACCGAAGAATTATTGGCGGATTTCTATACTTCTAGCTATCCCTACGCCTTCATGACTACGGGTCCTTTAGCAAAGGCTATTGATGTCTACCATAGTAACCCTTCTATCCTTTATATGCCTAAACATGCCAGGCTAGGTAATTACAACAAAACCTTTGGAGATGAAATGTATTTTATACAAAAAAGACCAGGTAAAGAGTATAAGAACGAAGCATCCTTCGGAGCACCGGATGATATAGAAAATACCGAAGATATGTTAGAAAATCTTCGGAGAGATGAAAAGTATAAAATGGACGAAGCCTGGTACATTCGGACACGTCTCTTTGATATGTTACTAGGAGACTGGGACCGTCATTCGGATCAATGGAAATGGGCAAGATTTGATAGGGATTCCATTCAGTTATACCGCCCAATCCCAAAAGACAGAGACCAGGTATATTCCAATTATGATGGGGCCGTTTTAAAATTTGTTCGGTTAATAGTGCCTACAGTTAGAAAGTTTCAGGTTTTTAGTGACACTATACGTAATGTAAGGTGGTTAAATGAATCCGGATTAAAATTAGATCGTACCCTGGCAAAAGAATCTCCCAAAGCCGTTTGGATTGTAGAAGCTGAAAAAATACGGAAGCAACTAACGGATAGTGTTATCGATAAAGCCTTTACCCATTTACCCATAAGTTTGCAAGATAGTATTGCTGATAAAATTAAATCCCAACTTAAAAACCGAAGGAATCATATAGTTGATGTAGCAAGTCGCTATTATGATTATATGTCAAAACAAGTAATAATTACCGGTACGGACAAAGATGATAGATTTGAGATTGTAAGAGGAGATAAGGTAACCGAAGTAAAGATTTTTCGTCTAAAAAAAGAAAGTACGCTACCTTACTATTACCGTTTAATTTATACCGAAGAGACAGATGAAATATGGATTTACGGGCTTGACGATGATGATGAGTTTATCGTAACCGGAGAAGGTAAGAAGCCAATACCTATCCGGATTATAGGAGGGCAAAACAATGACATTTACCGTATAGAACGAGGAAAAAAAACAAAAATTTACGATCATCAATCCAAACCGAATACGATTGTAGAGAAAGGGTCTGCAAAATTCATTTTAAGGGATAACTATAATCAAAATACTTTTAATATAAATAAAGCAATTAGTAAAACAAATGTGCTTACCCCTTTAATAGGATTTAATCCGGACGATGGCGTTAACATCAATTTTAATTTTACTAAATCAGTAAATGGTTTTAATGACGAACCTTATCCGACAAAACATATTCTTAAGGGAAGTTACTTTTTTGCTACCAGTGGTTTTGACCTTTCCTATTCAGGACTATTAGCTAATGCTTTAAGAAACTGGAATTTTATATACGGTGGCAGGTATACCAGTGAAAATTTTGCCCAGAACTTCTTCGGTTTTGGAAATAATAGTATCAATCCCGATGATGATCTGGGATTAAACTATAACCGTATTAAAATTGGTATTCGTTCGCTGTTTTTAGGAATTAACCGGAAGAATTTCTACGGAAGTGAATATAAATTCAATACCTTTTTCAGAAGCGTACAAGTACAGGATTCACCAGATAGGTTTATAAGTTCAGGAGACAACACTTTGGCCGTTATTGGCAATGATGACGACTTCTTTAAAAATAAACTGTTTGCCGGGGTAGAAGCCAAATATAATTACCAGAGTTTTGATAATATTGTAGTACCTACGCGAGGATTACTATTTAATATTGAAGCCGATTTACAGACTAACATTGAACAAGCAGATCGGACCATCTTAAAATTGAGCCCTATCCTGCAATTATACAATGCATTAAGCCGCAATAAAAATTTGGTCTTAAAAACAAGTATCTTTTCAGAATTTGTAATTGGAAATGATTTTGAGTTTTATCAAGCGGCATCCCTTGGAGATACAAAAGGTCTCCGGGGATTTAGAAGAGAGCGTTTTACGGGGCGTTCTGCACTGGCTTTTAGTGGTGACTTACGCTACGGCTTTAAAAAATTTAAAACAGGAATTTTACCCTTACAAATTGGATTGCTAGGAGGTTATGATATAGGTAGGGTTTGGTCGGATTTTGATAAAAATGATGTATGGCACAACTCTATAGGAGGAGGATTCTGGCTAAATGCAATAGATACGATCGCCGGTGAAGTAGGTTTGTTTAGTAGTGATGATGGTCTACGAGTTTCATTTACTCTGGGAATGAATTTTTAAAATTTTATGATGGAAGTTAAATTGGTCTCTTTAATTGAAGATGCTATACCTTTTCTGTATAAGTTATTATCAAATCCCCTTGTAGATCAGTATAATACTTTAGGTATTCATAAAGAGATAAGAGAAACAGAGGATTATTTTTGGAAATTAAAACAACAAGAAGAAAATAATCAAAGTATAACTTTTGTGATAGCATCTTTAGACAATCAGAAAATAGGGTTAATTGCGCTTGACTTTTCTCAACCAAAATTTAAATCAGCAACCTTATGGTATAAGATTCATCCTGATTATTGGAGAAAAGGAGTTGCAACGGCAGCCGTTCTTAAAATAACGACTATGGGTTTTTCTCAATACCATTTACATCGTATCGAAGCCGGATGTGCCGTTCAAAATATAGGTTCTCAAAAAGTGTTATTAAAGACGGGATTTATCAAAGAAGGCTGTAAAAAGGAAGTACTACCCCTTTTAACAGGTTGGTCAGATGCTTATATTTATGCATTAGTAAGTAAAAAAGCATAAGTATTTATATTATAGCATCTTTAAGCCCTAGTTTAAAATAGCGTAGATAATTCTCATTTATATAAATCAGTCCCATCCCCAGCTTTTTCTAAAGGGAAGGTTGCTAAAAGTTCTTTCCTTTGGAAAGAATTTAGGATAGGAAGCTGTAAATAAAATAATTGGGTCAATTCCAATACACCAACGCTATTATAAACTACAACCTATACCATCTTTAAAGCTCTAGTCTAGTTGATACTTATATAAGTAGTTGCCATTGCTTTTCTTCTTTTCATCTGTGATAAGTAGTGTGGAATCATTTAGAAAAGTAATTCCTTCCTTTTGCGAAGAATGATTCAATTTAATCTTTGAAAGCGTTCCATCCCAAAAACTATCTTTTTTAAAAGAATCTAAAATCATGACCTTATTATAGGTAAGAAGCACAATTTTGTTCCCTTTAGAATTGATTGCCGCATCTGTAATAAAACAATCCTTATCATCATTTCCAATAAATAAAGTAGTTATTAACTCTGCGGTTTGAGTTCCCGGTTGATTGAGTAGTTGATAGATTTTAGTATTTCCATTAAAATCCGAACCTCTGTTTCTTGAAAATAAAAAAATATGATCCTTCATTATAATAAAAGCCTCAATATCAAAATTTCTCCCTTTCTTTTTAGGAGGAAAAGCTTTTTGATCAGAGAGGGTAAATGAAATAGTTTTCACAACGGGTTTTGCACTAGATATAGAAGAAATTTTATAAATCTTCAGGTCTTTTCTTTCGTTTTTGTTGTTTCCAAAATCACCTATATATAAGTTGTTCTGGGAGTCTAAGCTAATGGCTTCCCAATCTTTATTATAAACACCTTTTACAGTATATTGATTTATAATTTGACCTTTAGTATTTAATGCAAAAATGTTATTGTCGTTGCCAGAGTCATTGACTGCAAACAAAAGTCTATTTTCAGGATCATAAGTAATTCCTGAGACTTCCTTTAGTAAAGGCGAAAGGCTATGGACAATAGTGAAGTCTTTATCCTTAATATTTTGGCAGGAGACTGGCAGGTAAAGTAAAGCAAAAAGTATCCATACGAAATATAAATACTTATTCTTGTTTAAATAAATCAAAGAAGTTTTTTAAGAAGATGATAATAATTTTTGAATTTCTGAAAATACAAAATCAAAATACTTTTTTTCGTGGGGTACGTAACATTTGGCTTTATCCGGGTTAGATAAATCTTGTTTTAGTTTATTAAGAGAGATCATTTTAATCGCAGCTACTTCTTCCTCTTGAATGACTAGCTCTTCCAGAGACGTTTGTAATTCAGCTAAGTAGATATAATGAAATTCATTATCCATAATATTTTCACGTGGATTAGTTTGTTCCAAATACACCCCGATAAAATTAATATGGTCTTTTTTGATAGTAAGTCCGATTTCTTCACTAATTTCCCGAATAGCAGAATATTCAGGTGTTTCGCCAACACTGATATGCCCGGCCACAGAAACATCCCATAAATTAGGAAAGGTATCTTTAAAATCAGCTCTTTTTTGAATTAAAAGTTCTCCATTTTTAGTATAAAACCAGATATGAACACTAGAGTGGTATAAACCTAACCGATGTGCTTCGGATTTAAGTTTAATTTCCCCCGTCAATTTCCCATGTTCATCCAAGATATTTATAAATTCGTCTGCCATGCATATAGTGTTTTAAAGAGTATGACCTTACTTTTAAATATAAAATAATAAGGTAAACCGCAGAAAGTCCTACAATATATTAAGAAAATCCTTAAGTAATCCTAAGTTAAATGTCAAAATTTTTAAAATATGCTTTTTACTTTAAAGAATAGATGCTTGACTGTAAGATTAAGACTGTATAACCCTTAAAAATTTATCATCTTCTCAAATAAATTGCATAAAGTTCCATTTTAATTCTAATTTAGTAGCCTATTCAAAATCATTTTGTCAGCCATTTACGGTACGACTTCATTATACGACATATGAGTAATTATCACATAAAACATCTGGAAGAATATTTTCAGGTATATAGAAAATCCGTCCATAATCCGGAATTATATTGGGCAGAAATTGCAGAAGAACATTTTTTATGGAGAAAGAAGTGGGATCAAGTCTTACATTGGGATTTTAACAAACCGGAAATTATCTGGTTTCAAAATGCAAAATTAAATATTACTGAAAACTGCTTAGATCGGCACCTTAGTATAAGAGGAGATAAAACAGCTATCATTTTTGAACCTAATAATCCTGAAGAAAAGGCAGATTATATTACCTATAATCAATTACATAAAAGGGTATGTAAAATGGCAAACGTATTAAAAGACCAGGGGATAGGTAAGGGAGATCGGGTTTGCCTCTATCTGCCTATGATCCCTGAACTTGCCGTAGCAGTTTTAGCTTGTGCACGTATTGGTGCTATTCATTCGGTTGTTTTCGCTGGTTTTTCTGCGACTGCACTGGCCACACGAATAGAAGATTGTCAGGCAAAACTGGTAATTACCTCCGATGGTTCGTATCGTGGAGCTAAAACTATTCCCCTAAAGAAGATTGTAGATGAAGCCCTGGAAAAATCTAAGGTAGTTAAAACAGTCTTGGTCGTCAAAAGAGTTGATATTGAGATTAATTTTAAAGCTAAAAGAGATCAATGGATACAACCCTTATTAGATAAAGCTTCTCCAAAATGTCCGATTGAAATAATGGATGCTGAAGATCCTTTATTTATTTTATATACTTCCGGGTCTACGGGAAAACCCAAAGGAATGTTGCATACCACAGCAGGATATATGGTGTATACTGCGTTTACTTTTAAAAATGTATTTCAATATCAGGAAGAAGATGTGTATTGGTGTACCGCTGATATAGGTTGGATTACCGGGCATTCGTATATCGTATATGGTCCCTTGTTAAACGGAGCGACAACGCTTATGTTTGAAGGAGTTCCGTCATACCCTGACTACAGTCGTTTTTGGGAAATTGTCGAAAAACACAAAGTTAATCAGTTTTATACCGCACCAACTGCTATTCGAGCATTAGCCAAAGAAAATCTGGATTTTGTAAAAAGTCGCGATTTATCAAGTTTAAAAGTTCTGGGCACTGTAGGAGAACCAATTAATGAAGAAGCCTGGCACTGGTATAACGATCATGTAGGAAACAAAAATTGCCCGATCGTAGACACCTGGTGGCAAACAGAAACTGGCGGAATTTTAATATCTCCTGTTCCGTTTTCTACGCCTACAAAACCTACATATGCAACCTTACCTTTACCGGGAATTCAACCTGCGCTGGTAGATGAAAATGCCAATGAAATTCACCAAAATCAAATAAACGGAAATCTTTGTATCAAGTTTCCCTGGCCCTCAGTGGCGAGAAGTATATGGGGGAATCATCAAAGATATAAAGACACTTATTTTTCAGCTTATAAAAACATGTATTTTACCGGAGACGGTGCCTTTAGGGATGAAGTTGGCTATTATCGGATAACCGGAAGGGTAGACGATGTGATTATTGTTTCAGGACATAATTTGGGTACCGCACCTATAGAAGATGCTATTAATGAACATCCAGCCGTCGCCGAAAGTGCCATTGTAGGTTTTCCTCATGACATTAAAGGCAACGCTTTATATGGTTTTGTTATATTAAAAGAAACCGGACAAATGCGGGACCGGGATAATTTAAGCGCCGAAGTAAATCAACAGATCACAGAACGTATCGGACCTATCGCCAAATTAGATAAAATTCAGTTTGTTTCCGGATTACCTAAAACCAGAAGTGGAAAAATTATGAGGAGAATTCTACGGAAAATCGCAGGTAAACAAACCACAGAAAAGGATTTAGGAGATACAAGCACACTACTAAATCCGGATATCGTTCAGGAAATCATAGAAGAATCCTATTAGTAATCGTAGGATTTTAACAAACAGGAAAAGTCGTTATTTGTATTTTAACCACTGCTTTTCCTGTTTGTTCATTAGTTACAAATATTAGTTGTACATATTCTATTTAAAATAACTAAAGGTTTCCCCTTCCTTAAGTGCTAATAAACTATGGTAGATAAGTTTGATCACATTTTCTACATCATGCTGATGCACCATTTCAACCGTAGTATGCATATATCGTAAAGGTAAAGAGATTAATGCCGAAGCAACCCCACCGTTACTATAAGCAAAAGCATCCGTATCCGTACCGGTCATCCGGCTGGAAGCCATTCTTTGAAAAGGAATTTCATTTTTATTTGCAGTACTAATTAGAAGTTCCCGTAATTTGTTTTGAACCGCAGGAGCATAAGAAATTACCGGTCCGTCCCCAATTTTAGTTTCTCCCTGTGTCTTTTTTTCAATCATAGGAGTAGTCGTATCATGACATACATCCGTTACAATAGCTACATCAGGTTTAATGGTTTCAGTTATCATTTGTGCCCCTCGCAACCCAATTTCTTCCTGAACCGAATTAGTAATATATAAACCAAAATCAAGACTTTTGTTGTTTTCTTGGAGAAGACGGGCTACTTCGGCAATCATAAATCCACCCATACGGTTATCCAACGCTCTGCAAACAAACTTATCTTTATTTAGAATCATAAATTCATCCGGATAGGTAATAACACAACCTACATGGACTCCCAGGTCAAGTACCTCTTCCTTAGTATTACATCCTACATCGATACAAATATTATCCAGTTTTGGCGGAGTTTCTTTAGCACCACGATCTCTGGTATGTATGGCTGGCCAACCAAAAACACCGTGTACTATGCCATTATCCGTATGAATGTGAACCCTTTTAGAAGCTGCAATTTGATGGTCGCTACCTCCGTTTCTAATTACATAGATCAAACCATTATCCGTAATATAGTTAACGTACCAGGAAATTTCATCGGCATGTCCTTCAATAACAACCTTGTACTTAGCGTTGGGATTAATAACTCCTACTGCAGTACCATATGTATCCGTGATGAAATCATCCACATAAGGTTTTAAATAGTCCATCCACAATTTCTGACCTTCCCACTCGTAACCTGTAGGAGCTGCGTTGTTTAAATATTTTTCTAAAAAAGTTAAGGAGTTCTTATTCAATATGCTTTTTAATGCCATTATTTTATGCTTTTTGCGAATGTAACAAAATAAATAAATTCTAAGTAATCTTGGAGAGAGTAACTATAGCTTAAAATATAATTGTAGTTGAAAAATTTATATTTTGCAAAGTGTTTAAATAACTTTGTTAAAACTATTAAAGTTTTTAAAACCGGTTGATACTAAAACAATAATAAGTAGAAATGATTAGTTTTAACAATCAGTATCAACTGTAAGTATTGACTATATAATAAAAGCTGAATTTTTAGCTATGTATAAAATTTTATTAGGATGTGTCCTATATATAATGGTAAATCCGTTATTCTGTCAGGAGCAGAACACCGTATCTGATAGCATTGCAAAGACAAGTCAATTTGTACAATATTATATAATTGAAGGAGATACCATTCCACACGATGCCATTGATCTTGATGAAGTAGTTATCTTAGGGAAGTTAAAATTTAAAGATAATTTAGCAAGGCGTAAGTACTTAATATTAAGAAGAAAGACAAAAAAAGTATATCCCTACGCAAAACTGGCTGCAGACCGATTAGCAACTCTTAATGAAAGGCTACAAACCATTACCAATAAAAGAGCCAGAAGAAAGTATGTTCGACAATTACAAAAATATATGGAAGGCGAATTTACGGACGAACTAAAAAAGATGACTAGAACAGAAGGACAAATTTTGGTAAAATTGGTTCATCGACAAACTGGAATTACTTTTTTCAATCTTGTAAAAGAGTATAGAAGTGGTTTTAGGGCTTTTAGCTATAATGTAACCGCCAGTTTTTTTGATATTTCATTAAAAAGAGAATACGATCCTATTAATGTAGAAGAAGATTACTGGATTGAAGACATACTTCAGCGAAGTTTTCAAGCTAATGAATTGGAAGAACAAAAATCTGCATTGTCTTTTAGTTTTTACGATTTAAAGAATAAATGGGATCATTCAGAATAGGATTTGTTAATGAAATAATTTTTTTAACCTTAACAAATAATTTACTTTAAGTAATTAAATTGTTTACTATCTTTAAGTTCCTCAAAAATAATTATACAAAAGATTAATTATTTTAATGAGTATTTTATTCATAATCAACTCTTTATTTTTAGAAATCTTTTTTGTCTAAAAAAACTCAAAAAAGTTTTGTTTAAAAGTAAAAAGTAGTTGTATATTTGCACCCGCTTTGGGGCTGAGAGAATGGGTTAAAGAAATAAGCGAGAAGGTTCATTTATATAGGTGTAAGAAAGGGTATTGCTTTGGTAAGTAATAGGTAGGGGTTCGATTCCCTGGATACTCACAGGTAAATTTCCACGAAGGTGGAAATCTATAGACCTTTAATTAAGTTGGAGGTAGAGATCTTTAACTGGATTGAGGGTAAAGTTCATAGACATATTGATTGACAGCGCGTACATTTTTTGTCATTCCTGCAAAGGCAGGAATCCATGACAGATAGTGATACAAATAAGAAAGAAGAATTAAGACTAGCATCATTAGCTTTTTTTAAGTTGCGGTTTATTCTTTACGGTAAGCAATTATGGTAAGGATAGGATTATAGCTTAAGAGGGCAGAGAAGAGGAAGTATCAGAATTCCGGTTGTATTTTTTGAGAAACATGGTAATTGAAGGGTGCTATTGAGGCACTATGATTATTATCATCCCTGCGCAAGTAGGGAAAGATTATACGATGAAGAGTTTGATCCTGGCTCAGGATGAACGCTAGCGGCAGGCTTAACACATGCAAGTCGAGGGGTAACATAGGTGCTTGCATCTGATGACGACCGGCGCACGGGTGCGTAACGCGTATAGGACCTACCTTTAACTAGGGGATAGCCCAGAGAAATTTGGATTAATACCTTATGTGGTAATGATGTTACATGGCATTATTATTAAAGATTTATCGGTTAGAGATGGCTATGCGTCCTATTAGCTGGTTGGTAGTGTAATGGACTACCAAGGCTACGATAGGTAGGGGTCCTGAGAGGGAGATCCCCCACACTGGTACTGAGACACGGACCAGACTCCTACGGGAGGCAGCAGTGAGGAATATTGGACAATGGAGGCAACTCTGATCCAGCCATGCCGCGTGCAGGAAGACGGCCCTATGGGTTGTAAACTGCTTTTATAGAGGAAGAACGCCCACTACGTGTAGTGGAATGACGGTACTCTACGAATAAGGATCGGCTAACTCCGTGCCAGCAGCCGCGGTAATACGGAGGATCCAAGCGTTATCCGGAATCATTGGGTTTAAAGGGTCCGTAGGCGGGCTTATAAGTCAGTGGTGAAAGTTTGCGGCTCAACCGTAAAATTGCCATTGATACTGTAGGTCTTGAATTATTGTGAAGTGGTTAGAATGTGTAGTGTAGCGGTGAAATGCATAGATATTACACAGAATACCGATTGCGAAGGCAGATCACTAACAATTAATTGACGCTAAGGGACGAAAGCGTGGGTAGCGAACAGGATTAGATACCCTGGTAGTCCACGCCGTAAACGATGGTTACTAGTTGTTTGGATGTAAATCTGAGTGACTAAGCGAAAGTGATAAGTAACCCACCTGGGGAGTACGTTGGCAACAATGAAACTCAAAGGAATTGACGGGGGCCCGCACAAGCGGTGGAGCATGTGGTTTAATTCGATGATACGCGAGGAACCTTACCAGGGCTTAAATGTAGTATGACAGGTTTAGAGATAGACTTTTCTTCGGACATATTACAAGGTGCTGCATGGTTGTCGTCAGCTCGTGCCGTGAGGTGTCAGGTTAAGTCCTATAACGAGCGCAACCCCTGTTGTTAGTTGCCAGCATGTAAAGATGGGAACTCTAGCAAGACTGCCGGTGCAAACCGCGAGGAAGGTGGGGATGACGTCAAATCATCACGGCCCTTACGTCCTGGGCCACACACGTGCTACAATGGTAGGTACAGAGAGCAGCCACAACGTGAGTTGGAGCGAATCTATAAAACCTATCACAGTTCGGATCGGAGTCTGCAACTCGACTCCGTGAAGCTGGAATCGCTAGTAATCGGATATCAGCCATGATCCGGTGAATACGTTCCCGGGCCTTGTACACACCGCCCGTCAAGCCATGGAAGCTGGGGGTACCTGAAGTCCGTCACCGTTAAGGAGCGGCCTAGGGTAAAACTGGTAACTGGGGCTAAGTCGTAACAAGGTAGCCGTACCGGAAGGTGCGGCTGGAACACCTCCTTTCTAGAGAAGTTCTGCGAGTAGGTATGACCGGTAACCAATAGGTAGCCGTTATATTTACCAATAAGCAGGCAAACGAAGGGTACGATCGGAGGCTTTCTTTTTCTCTTTACTTTTATTTTCTACTGGGTCATTAGCTTTTATAGTTGATTGTTTAAGTAGGGGTAGTGGTAGATGAGTACCTAGTTTTAATTCTTTTAGCTGTCGATTAATTAATTTAAAAAAAGATACAGAAAACAAGAAACAAGAAGACAAGACGTTTTTGTCTTGGGTCTTGATTCGTATGGTCTTGGGTCTATTTTAAAAGACAGTCTCATAGCTCAGCTGGTTAGAGCGCTACACTGATAATGTAGAGGTCGGCAGTTCGAGTCTGCCTGAGACTACTGTCGAAAGGTAAGACGAGGAGTTTACCCTGACGAAAGGAAGGGAGTCTGCCTGAGACTACTTTATCAATTAAGAATTCAGAATTTTTAGTTGTTGTAATGTGATATAGGATAGAATAATTTTGGATTCATAATTTTGAATTCTGGATTATAAAAAAGTTCATTGTAAAGAAGATTAAAAGGAAATTCAAGAAGTTGAGTTGGTATGGGTTTGATAGCTCATAACTCATAACCCATCACTCATAACTTGAGGGAAGGGGGATTAGCTCAGCTGGCTAGAGCGCTTGCCTTGCACGCAAGAGGTCATCGGTTCGACTCCGATATTCTCCACAAGCCCCTCCTAACCTCCCCATTGGGGAGGAACTCTTAGGGGGGTAACAAATGTTACTCTCCCCCATTGGGGGAGTTGGAGGGGGCAAAAGTTCATTGACATATTGATTAAGAGAAACGAGAAGGATTGGTTGTTTTGACTTATTTTATTTGGTTGGCTTTACGATAGGTACAGTATGTTTGTTTTGGTTAAGAAATTACCGGGCAGGTATAAGGTATGTATGATGAGAGTTAGTAAAATAGAAGTAAGAAAAAGATAACTGATCTGAAAGAGAAATAGAATAATAGAGAGATAAAAAAACTAAGAAGAGCGAGTTTAAGAGCAAAAGGCCAGATAAGCTAGATAAGGGCGTATGGGGGATGCCTAGGCTCTCAGAGGCGAAGAAGGACGTGATAAGCTGCGATAAGCTGCGGGTAGTGGCACATACACTATGATCCGCGGATTTCCCAATGGGGCAACCCGGCATGTTGAAGACATGTCACCTGATTTATCAGGGGCGAACCCGGAGAACTGAAACATCTAAGTACCCGGAGGAGAAGAAAACAATAGTGATTCCGTTAGTAGTGGCGAGCGAACGCGGAGAAGCCCAAACCAATTATGTTACGGCATGGTTGGGGTTGTAGGACCACGCTATAAGATATGTATTGAACTAGAACACTTTGGAAAGAGTGGCCAAAGAAGGTGATAGCCCTGTATAGGTAAGGTATGTTGATTTAGTGGTATCCTGAGTAGTGCGGGACACGAGTAATCCTGTATGAATTAGGCGGGACCATCCGCTAAGGCTAAATACTCCTGAGAGACCGATAGTGAACCAGTACCGTGAGGGAAAGGTGAAAAGAACCCTGAATAAGGGAGTGAAACAGATCCTGAAACCATACGCTTACAAGCGGTCGGAGCTGATATTTATATTGGTAACGGCGTGCCTTTTGCATAATGAGCCTACGAGTTACTTTTACTGGCAAGGATAAGATTTTAAGGATTGGATCCGTAGCGAAAGCGAGTCTGAATAGGGCGCTATGTAGTCAGTAGTAGTAGACGCGAAACCGTGTGATCTACCCTTGGGCAGGTTGAAGCTTTGTTAACCCAAAGTGGAGGACCGAACCCGTTGACGTTGAAAAGTCTTGGGATGACCTGAGGGTAGGGGTGAAAGGCCAATCAAACTCGGAAATAGCTCGTACTCCCCGAAATGCATTTAGGTGCAGCGTTAGTTTAGTTATATAGAGGTAGAGCTACTGATTGGATGCGGGGGCTTCACCGCCTACCAATTCCTGACAAACTCCGAATGCTATATAATGATGACTGGCAGTGAGGGCATGGGTGCTAAGGTCCATGTCCGAGAGGGAAAGAACCCAGACCATCAGCTAAGGTCCCAAAATATATGTTAAGTTGAGAAAACGCGGTTGGACTGCCCAGACAGCTAGGATGTTGGCTTGGAAGCAGCCATTCATTTAAAGAGTGCGTAACAGCTCACTAGTCGAGCGGTCCGGCATGGATAATAATCGGGCATAAACATATTACCGAAGCTATGGATAGTCCCCCCCCTTTGGGGGTTATGAGGCTGTGGTAGGGGAGCATTGTAGTTTTGTTGAAGGTGAGGGGTGATCCTTGCTGGAGGGGCTACAAAAGAAAATGTAGGCATAAGTAACGATAAGGGGGGCGAGAAACCCCCCCACCGAAAGACTAAGGTTTCCTGGGCTATGCTAATCAGCCCAGGGTTAGTCGGGACCTAACGCGAACCCGAGAGGGGTAGTGGATGGACAAGCAGTTAATATTCTGCTACCTGCACGGCATTAAAAGCGACGTAGGCGAGAAGTTGGTGCGCACAGACGGAATTGTGCGTTGAAGGGAACAGTAATGTCCTGATAGTACACGGAGTCTTCGGATGAAGTGATAACCCAGCGGATCGACTACCAAGAAAAGCAAGCCGATGCAGCCCGTACCGTAAACCGACACAGGTAGTTGGGATGAGAATTCTAAGGTGCTCGAGAGATTCATGGCTAAGGAACTAGGCAAAATCGACCCGTAACTTCGGGAGAAGGGTCGCCCCCGCTTTGGCGGGGGCCGCAGTGAAGAGGTCCAGGCGACTGTTTATCAAAAACACAGGGCTATGCGAATTAGAAATAAGAAGTATATGGCCTGACACCTGCCCGGTGCCGGAAGGTTAAGAGGAGGGTTTATCCCGAGCAATCGGGAAAAGATCTGAATTGAAGCCCCGGTAAACGGCGGCCGTAACTATAACGGTCCTAAGGTAGCGAAATTCCTTGTCGGGTAAGTTCCGACCTGCACGAATGGTGCAACGATCTGGACACTGTCTCAGCCATGATCTCGGTGAAATTGTAGTATCGGTGAAGATGCCGGTTACCCGCTGTGGGACGAAAAGACCCTGTGAACCTTTACTATAGCTTAGTATTGACTTTGGATAAGTAATGTGTAGGATAGGTGGGAGACTGTGATCATGCATCGCCAGGTGTATGTGAGTCATTGTTGAAATACCACCCTTTGCTTATTCGAAGCCTAATCCCGAATATTCGGGAGACAGTGCTTGGTGGGTAGTTTGACTGGGGTGGTCGCCTCCAAAAGAGTAACGGAGGCTTCTAAAGGTCTGCTCAGTACGGTTGGTAATCGTGCGTAGCGTGCAATGGCATAAGCAGGCTTGACTGAGAGGCATACAGGCCGATCAGGTAGGAAACTAGAGCATAGTGATCCGGTGGTTCCGCATGGAAGGGCCATCGCTCAAAGGATAAAAGGTACTCCGGGGATAACAGGCTGATCTCCCCCAAGAGCTCATATCGACGGGGGGGTTTGGCACCTCGATGTCGGCTCGTCACATCCTGGGGCTGGAGAAGGTCCCAAGGGTTGGGCTGTTCGCCCATTAAAGTGGCACGCGAGCTGGGTTCAGAACGTCGTGAGACAGTTCGGTCTCTATCTACAGTGGGCGTTAGAAATTTGAGTGGATCTGACTTTAGTACGAGAGGACCGAGTTGGACGAACCGCTGGTGTATCAGTTGTCCCGCCAGGGGCACTGCTGAGTAGCTACGTTCGGAGTGGATAAGCGCTGAAAGCATATAAGCGCGAAACCCACCACAAGATGAGATTTCTTTAAAGGGTCGTGGGAGACTACCACGTCGATAGGCTATAGGTGTAAAGGCAGTAATGCAAGTAGCCAAGTAGTACTAATAACCCATAGGCTTACAGGGCCCGGTAAGTCCCCTTTCTAAAAGAAAGGGGCGGATACTTTGCTTTTAAACAAAGCCCCTTTTTAGTTTTTTATCCCTTCTATTCCCTTCCCTTCGACAAGCTCAGGAACAATAGTATTGAGTAGTGAGATGCTGGTACTTAACCTTGATAAGCTTAAGGTATGGTATATAGATAGTGAGTAAGCTTAATACTTCTCACTTTGTACATCATACTTAATACATCATACTTAATACATCATACTATACTTCCTACTTCACCTCTTCGTTGTCTCTACATCTATATGTTAACCGTATACGAATTCATAATTTTGAATTCTGAATTTAAAATTATAAAAGCTTAAGGTGGTTATAGCATCGGGGCTCACCTCTTACCATTCCGAACAGAGAAGTTAAGCCCGATAGCGCCAATGGTACTACAATCCGTGGGAGAGTAGGTCGCCGCCTTCCTTAACCTCGCTAAAAGCGTGGTTTTACTAAAACCCTTCACATCATTGTGAAGGGTTTTTTGTTTTTAAAACCTAAACTCAAGGCTAACTATTATCCTTAAATACCCGTGGTAGTAGTGGGTAGTGTCCATTTTAGTGTGTCTAGGGTTTTTTAGAAAAAGTTTTCAATCAACTTAATAAACCACGCTTTCCCTACACACAATGTACTTTGTACTTTGTATTTTGTGCAATATGTCCAGCAGTGTTTAGAAGGAATTTCAATCAAATAAATAAACACATTTTCTCGTTATACATAATAATTCGTACTCTTAGCTTTGTACTTCGTATTAACAATATGATGGTAATTCTAAACCACTGCTTCAACGACTAGAGGTGTGTTTAGTTATTAGAATCACCTTTTAAGTGGGTTTATAATAAACTAAAAGACTGCCCGTTAAGGCAGTCTTATCAACAATTTTATCTTGGGGCAACAAAATAAAAATAGTTGGTGTTTATGTATTGATATTAATTTTCTTCAAAAATGGCAAACTGCTGTATGGCACTTTTTGCTAGTTCTTTAGCTCTGTCTACATAAAAGCTTTTCGTATCATCTAAGGTTTCGTTTTGCAGGTCTTCTTCATTTCTTACAAAGGAACCTTCAGTTTTAAAGTTACCTTCTGTGTTTAATACGGAACTTAATTCTTGTAATGCAGTTTCCAATTTCTGTAAGGCTTGTTCAGCTTTTGTTTTGACTAAGGTTTGCTCTTTAAATTCAGCTACCCGTATAGCTTCTAATTCTGCCTGAGCTTTTTGCTGTTCTAGAATTTGAGCTTCTAAAGCTGCTTGCTCTGCCTCTAATTGTATTTTTCTTTGTAATAATTCATTTTCTTTTTCACTTAATTCAGCAATTTCGTTCCCATCTAGTTCATTAGCAGCCAGCATACCATTATCTTTATTTGCACGACAGTTTGTAATTTCTTCCAGAATTTGAGAACCTATCTCTTTGGCTTGTTTGGCGTAGTAACGACTTCTTTCATATGTATCTTGTCTTAAAGCGCTTTCCATATTTGACTTGGCTTCATAGGCAAGTTCATTTGCTACATCACAACCACAATTAGCAGCAAGGTCTTCTACTTTCTGATAAGAATCCACAGCTTTATCGGCATATTCTTGCGTATGAAAAACATTATTAGCACCATGTGCCTTCTTAGAATGTGCATAAGCATAACTAGCCGCAGTCAATGCGTCTTCATAAACATCTTGTGCGTAAATTTGTAAAGAGATAGTAAAAATAGCAATAGCTGTAAAAAGAGTTTTCATTATTTGGGGCTTTTAAATGAACACTACAAGTATACAATATAAAAGTAGTAAAATCCAAAAAATGACGCACTTTATCGATGAAATACGCACTTTATCTTACTAATTATGGAAATACCATAACAAAATGGTCAATAATATACTTAATATAAAGCTTTAATTGGGTGGTTAAATTATATTGATGTATCTTGAACCGCCTATGAAGAAAGTAATTATAGCTGCCGTCAATCAAAATCTTACTAAAGCCATACAATTATTGGATAGTATTACAGATAAGCATTATACAGATGTATCTGTAGGGCCTTATTATTCTAGTATTGGATCTCATATTCGTCATAGCCTGGATTTTTTTAATTGTGTTATTAACGGATTAGATACAAATAATATAGATCTTACTAAAAGAACCCGTGATGAGGCTCTCTCAAAAGATAGGATAGCTGCTAAGAACCATATTTATGCCTTACAGCAAACACTGGTTTCGTATCAATCTGTATCTACTAATTATCTGGTTCACGTAACAGACGACCTGGGACAAGGAAATGTTCAGGTAAACTATACTCTGGAAAGTATATTGGCACATGCTAATAGTCATGCGCTACATCATTTTGCAATTATTGGGTATATTTTACATCAATTAGAAGTTTGTATTGAGATTCCGGGATTTGGTTATAATCCTACTACACCTGAACAAAAGCGAAAAGGAATTTGATTTTCAAAAGGTGAATTTTCTTATTTGACAATTTCGATCTCGAATAATTTATCCCAGTACTTACCGGTAACGTATAATTTGTTTGTATTGCTATTATAAGCAATTCCGTTAAGAACATCCAATTGCGGATGCGCAGTCACTTGATCGCGAAGTCCGGTCAAATTAATTACTGCTTCTAAAGCTCCGTTCTTTGGATTAATAATAGCAATTCCGTCTTTTTGCCAGGTATTTGCATAAATTTTTCCATTCACCCATTCCAATTCATTAAATTTTGTTTTTACACTCTTATTAGTAGTCACCTGAATGTAGTTTTGTTCGGATAAATTTTCTGCATCGAGCAACCAGATTTTTTCAGTACCATCACTTTTATAGATTGTAGTACCATCATTGCAAAGTCCCCAACCTTGTTTACTTTGGTTGTAAGCAAAGCTTCCTGTTCTTTTTAATGTAGGTAAATCATAAATAAAACCTTTTTCAGCAAGCCAGGTTAGCTGATATATTTTCTGATCCATAATGGTAAGGCCTTCGGCGAAATACTGATCTTCGAGTGTTACTTTTTTAATAATCTCACCGGTACTAAAATTAAGTTTTCGTAAGGTAGATTTAGTTTTTTGACCAGTACTCTCATATAAGGTATCATCTTTAAACTCTAATCCCTGTACAAATGCTTCCTGGTCGTGCGGATAGGTATTAATAATCTTATAAGAATAGAGTTTAGGGGCTTTGTCATTTAAAACCGTAATCTTCTTTTCCACTATTTCGCTTTTTCCTTCATAGTATACCGTAGCAAGTAGTGGTTGGTGTCCTAATAGTTCGGTATTAATAGTTTTTTCAAAGTTTTGAGTAGCGGGTAGCGTAGTATTTTGATCATTCCAAAGATAAACAACGGAATCAATTTGTTTATTTTTCGGGTTGTTAACTGAAGCTTTTAGAGCCTCTCCCAGTTGGATTTTAGTTTGTTTTTTATCGATGTCCAAGCTAAAAAATCTTTTTTTTGCTTCGGAGTTACTTCCGCAGGTATAAAATAGAAAGGATAATATTATGAAAGCGAAAGGGTTAACGTAGCGCATAAGTATTATAAATTTTTTGAAAGATATTTATTTTATTCGAACCTTTAAAATCATTGTTTAATATAATCATAGATTGTATATTTGCGCCGGCAAGTCCTACACAACCAGCTCCTGTTGAATCCTCCAGGGCGGGAACGCAGCAAAGGTATATGGTCGTAGCGGTGTGATGTAGGTAGCTTGCCATTTTTTGTACCTGATAGTTAACCAAATGAATCAAAAAGTTGTTTTAATTACAGGAGCTTCTACCGGTATCGGTAAAGCGATTGGTCTTTTTTTACAAGAAAAGGGATACCTTATATACGGAACGAGTAGGAACCCGGAAAAATATAGTTCTCAATCTCAGTTTACATTATTACCATTAGATGTTGCTGACCAGAAAAGTATACAAGATGTGGTTAGTAATATTATACAACAGGAAGGTAGGTTAGATATATTAATTAATAATGCGGGCGCAGGAATTACCGGTCCGCTTGAAGAGATTCCATCTTCTGAGATTTTACAAAATTTCACAACTAATTATTTTGGTCCTATTGATGTGACTAAAGCAGTATTACCCCAGATGCGTACGCAAAAGGAAGGTCTAGTCATACACATTACCTCTATCGCCGGATATATGGGGTTACCTTATCGCGGTATTTATTCCGCAGCAAAAGCGGCTCTTGAGATTACCTCAGAAGCCTGGCGGATGGAATTGAAAGAGTTCAATATCAAAATGACTACAATTGCTCCCGGTGCTTTTGCTACAAATATTGCCGTCGGACGTTATCATGCTCCGCTTCTTGACGATTCACCTTATCTAAAGAATTACGGACGTACCCTGGAGTTGATTAACCAGGATGTGGACGGAGGTCAGGATCCGATTGTGATTGCTAAAGAGGTATATGAGATTATTAAAAAAAATAACCCTAAAGTCCATTATAGGATTGGTGCATTTTTACAAAAGTTTTCTATTACCTTAAAAAAAGTTTTACCAGATACTATTTACGAAAACATGCTTCGGAAACATTTTGAATTATAGATTTTGAGTTCACAAGCAATTCAGTTAATCAGCAGTGACTTGAAAAAGTTATTATTTAATTATTCATGATCTTTAACATGAAGAAATAAAAAATTGACAATTTCTTCTAAAAATTTACGAATTACTTAAAAAGTCTTGTTACAATTTAGTCTAAATTTGCAAAGTCCATTATAAAATAAAGGGCTACTTTTTAAAGGTAACTGGGATGACATCTGCTACTAACTAATTAGAAAACTTAATATTAAGTATAATACCATCTATTAATTTATAATAATCTATGAAATTTTTTATTGATACCGCTAATCTTGATCAAATTAAAGAAGCTCAGGATCTTGGCGTACTTGACGGGGTAACCACCAACCCTTCCTTAATGGCTAAAGAAGGAATAATGGGTAGTGAGAATATAATAAATCATTATAAGAAGATTTGCGAAATCGTAACCGGTGACGTCAGTGCAGAAGTCATTGCAACGGATTATGATGGAATTATAAAAGAAGGTGTAAAACTAGCACAATTGCATGAACAAATTGTGGTAAAAGTGCCTATGATCAAAGAAGGTGTTAAAGCCATAAAATATTTTAGCGATAAGGGGATTAAAACCAACTGTACCTTAGTATTTTCCGCAGGGCAGGCTTTACTGGCAGCAAAGGCAGGTGCTACTTATGTTTCTCCTTTTATTGGTAGGTTAGATGATATTTCTACGGATGGTCTCAATCTTATCGCAGAGATTCGGTTAATTTATGATAACTATAATTTTGCCACCGAAATTCTGGCAGCTTCCGTTCGGCATACGATGCATGTTATAGATTGTGCTAAAATAGGGGCTGATGTCATGACTGGTCCACTATCCTCTATTGAAGGGTTAATCAAGCATCCTTTAACGGACATTGGTTTAGAGAAGTTTCTGGCAGATTATAAAAAAGGAAATTAAAAACTTTTGTTGCGGTAACCGGTACTTATTTTGTTTCGGTTACTGTGTCCGGATAGAGTTCCATTAATTTTTCTTCAAAACTTACGGAGAACAAATTAGCGTTTGGAATTAAGATTTTACCTTGTTGATCTAATAGAATTGCTTTGTTTTTATAATAAACAACTAGGTTTTTAATAGCTTCTTCAGGATTAATAAACTTGTATTCTTTATCCGGATTAAAATTATTTCTTTTGATGGTTTTTAACCAATCTTTCTGTTTTTCAGTATCTATATTTAATCCAATAAAATCAATCTGATTATAAGTTTCAGATAGTGTTTTTACTACACGATGTATTCGGGTAAAATGAGGTTTATCCTGAATAGACCAGAAGTATAAGATTGTATGAGGTGCTTTAAATAAGGAGCTTAAGAGAAGGGTGTCCCTGTTTTTATCGATTATTTCGTGTTCCGGTATCATATTACCCGTACTCAAGTTAAGTATTGCTTCGGATAGTTCGGTTATTTCCTTTCTAAAGGTTGCATTTTTTGATTTGGTTATATAATGTTGTACAATTTTATCCGATTCTTTCTGATTTTTGCTTTGTAAAAGATAATTACCGGTTCTGGATCTAAAAATATTTTCTTTGGTATCTCTATTAGTGATTAAACTATCAATAAAATCAAGCTCATAAATTTTCTTTTCGGCTTGATTATTTATTACATTTTTAGCCTTGGAAGAATTTAATAAATTATCAATATAATTTTTTAAAAACCTACGATAAGCAAATAAGCTTTGCAGTTCCTTAGCCTCTAGTTGAATTCCATTGCGATAGGAAAAGAAGCCTGACGGATAAGATGTTACATAAGCTTTATTTCTTTTCTCTTTTCTAATATTTTCAGAAGCATAAAGTTCAAATCTAGAGTAAAAGTCATAAGTATAGCTTGCGGTTAAAATACTTTTTGCAAGAAGCGACAGGTCACCTTCTTTATTTACAAATTTTTCAAAACGCTTTCTTCGTTGTTTTAACAAAGAATCTTGCTGAATTTTAAAAAGTTCCGGGGGTAAGGTAAATGATTTTCGACGTAGCCCAACTTTCTCATTTTCGTTTTGTAAAAACATATCAATTAGAAAGTTATTCTTTGCCGCCCCATCTCCTGTAAAAACAAGAGTTTCGTCAAATTCTAATGTATTTAACCGTAATAAGATACTATCTCCTTTTTCCAGTAAGATGATTTGGCTTTCAGGTCGATGCCTTATTGTATAAATACCTTCATGAATGGTATCAAATTGATAAAGAAACCTATTGTTTTCATCCAGAAATATGGTGTCCTTAAAAATGGTATCTTTAGAAAGAACCAGGTAGTTACTATTTGGGTTTATAATTTCACCGCCTATATATGTTTTTGCCCGAACAGCAGTATTCTTTTTATTGCATGATACTAGGTGAACGCAAAGAATGAATAGGAATACAACGGAAAATTTATGGTGTTTCAACATGAATGGTACCTTTCAACATAGGTCATATTTTCAAAATTATAGGGAAAGCTGGTTTTGGTTTGTTAAGGGATAGTTAATGTTTAGGTAATTTAGGGTATAGCATACTTCTAATAGTATTATAAATAATACAACATTCTTTTATCATTCTTAGCTAAATATGTAATTTTGCAAAATTCATTTTAAATAATCGTTCACATGTTATCAGTATCTAATTTATCAGTTCAGTTTGGGAAGCGCGTATTATTTGACGAGGTTAATACTACGTTTACACAAGGAAATTGTTATGGTATTATCGGTGCTAACGGGGCGGGTAAATCTACTTTTTTAAAAATACTTTCAGGCGTGATGGATCCTACTTCGGGCCATGTGCACCTGGAACCCGGGAAACGTATGTCGGTTTTGGAACAGAATCATTATGCCTATGATGATTTTACTGTGTTAGAAACGGTGGTGATGGGTAATAAGGAGTTGTATACAATTAAAAAGGAAATTGATGCTTTATACGCGGATTATTCAGATGAAAATGCGGATAAAATTGGAGAGTTACAAGTTCGGTTTGAAGAAATGAACGGATGGAATGCAGATAGCGAAGCTGCTGCCATGCTTTCAAACCTAGGTATACGTGAAGATCTTCATTACACCTCTATGAGCGATCTGGATACTAAACAACGGGTTCGGGTATTGATTGCACAGTGTTTATTTGGTAGTCCGGATGTACTAATTATGGATGAGCCTACAAATGACCTGGATTATGAAACAATTAATTGGTTAGAGAATTTCCTGGCAAATTATGATAATACGGTGATCGTTGTATCGCATGACCGTCACTTTTTGGATGCAGTTTGTACCCATATTTCTGATATTGATTTCGGGAAGATCAATCACTTTAGCGGTAATTATACGTTTTGGTACGAATCGTCGCAGTTAGCTGCTAGACAACGCGCGCAACAAAATAAAAAAGCAGAAGAAAAGAAAAAGGAATTGCAGGAGTTTATTGCTCGTTTTAGTGCCAATGTAGCTAAATCCAAACAAGCTACTTCCCGTAAGAAAATGATTGATAAATTGGATATTTCTGAAATTAAACCTTCCAGCCGAAGATATCCGGCTATCATTTTTGAAAGAGACCGGGAAGCTGGAGATCAAATATTAAATGTAGAAAAACTAGCGGCTTTTAGTGAAGAAGGAGAGGTGTTATTTAAAAATGTACATATTAACCTGGCAAAAGGGGATAAGATAGTAGTATTTTCCAAAGATTCTCGAGCAACCACCGCCTTTTATCAAATTTTAAATGGGAAGCAGGAACCTGCTGAAGGTAAATTTGCATGGGGAGTTACTACCTCACAATCCTATTTGCCAGCAGATAATAGTGAATATTTCCAGAATGATTTAAGCCTTGTAGATTGGTTACGTCAATGGACTACTACCGAAGAAGAGCGAGAAGAGGTATTTTTACGCGGCTTTCTAGGTAAAATGATTTTTAGTGGTGAAGAAGCCTTAAAGAAATCAAATGTTTTGTCCGGGGGTGAAAAGGTGCGATGTATGTTGTCCAAAATGATGATGACCCGGGCTAATGTATTGATGCTGGACGAACCTACCAATCACCTTGACCTAGAGTCAATCACGGCTTTTAATAATTCCTTAAAGAATTTTAAAGGAACAGTATTATTTACCACCCATGATCACGAGTTTGCTCAAACCGTAGGAAACCGGGTTTTAGAATTAACACCAGGTGGCATTATTGATAGATACGCCACTTTTGATGAATATATGAGTGACCCAAAAATTAAAGAACTTCGCGAAAAAATGTATGCGGTACCGGTGTAAGCTTTAATTTTCTTCTAATAACCTATTAAATAGGCGTTTTAATCCTATACTCAAAACCATACTTGTTTTGTGGTCTCTTATGGTTAGTACCTATCTTTTAAAAAAATAATAAAAATAATAGCAATTGTATTTTGATTTGTTTAATAATCAAATATTTACAAATTTTAGTGGTATAACTAGTTGGTAAAAAGTTGTCAAATCGAGCAACTTTTATGGTGAAACGTAGAAAAATCTATTAAGATTAAGTTTTTAACCGAAAATTATCTTGTCTTCGATACAATTTCTGTTGAAAATTACCCAGACTGATGTTAATTTTTTAACGTCGAGTTCATCTCATAATTTTTTTCATTTTTATTTACGTGTATGTAAAAGTTCAGTTGTCTTAGCATTGAAATATTTATATACGTAAAACTTAAAATCAATAAAATGAAAAAAGGATTTTTAATTTTGACCATTGCCAGCTTATTTTTAAACATTGCGTGCAGTAAAGATGATGACACTGAACCCAGTGTAACTCCCGAGGCAAAAGCCGCAGCAGAATCGTTTATTGCCGGAACCTGGAAAATGACTGGTATTACATATGAAGGGAAACCCGTTGATCTGGAATGTCCGGATGAACAAACAATCGTTTTTAAAGAGGATAATTCGGGCACCTATTTTTTTGCCGAAATAGATTTTGATGAACAAGCTCAAACCTGTATTGTTTTTGAGACTATTACAGGATCTGTTAATTGGGAGGTAACTGAAAAAGATAAAATAATTATTTCAGATGCTGATGACAAAAGTGAAACACACGAACTGGATTTAGCCATGGGAGATGATACTTTTATTTTAAACTTTCTTGAGGTAGATGAGTTTTCAAACACTGTCGAAGTCTACGAGCGCAAGTTTGAACGTCAGGATGAAGAATAATTCTAATCAACTATAGCTAAGTTGATATGGATTTTACTTCGTATTGATTTAGCTATAGTATTTCTATACCGCTATCGTTATTCCATTTAATCTTAATAACCTTCCATCCTATGTATGCTACTATTAACAAACTTATATGTTGTATACTTATTAATGATGTAACCGGAGAAGCTTCTTTAAAAAAACAAATACTTGCAGAAACATGGATGGCAGATGATCCTCAGAACAATTATTACTTTTAGCAATTTAAAAACTTATGGATCAGAGAGTGATTCTTTAAAACAATTGGGTTTGAAAAAAAATATTTTATTTATAATTATCATTTTAGTTTTTCAGAAGGCAACTTCTCAAAGTGAAAGCAAAGAACAAAATGCAAAGCAACAACATACGCTAAGCGGATATATTACTGAAGCAGGTAGTGGTGAGAACTTATCGGCAGTTTCAATTTATAGTGAACAATTACTCGTAGGAACAAGTTCTAATAATTACGGCTTTTACTCTCTTACATTACCGGAAGGTGAACATACCTTAAAAGTAACCTTTATTGGGTACGGGTCTATTGAAAAAAAACTGGTACTTACTGATGATATACAGATAAGCTTTGAATTAACTCAAAGTGAGGAAAGCTTGGAAGAAGTTCTTATTGATGCAAATCGTGGAGTTCATGAAAGCGAAGTAACCCAAATGAGTGTGGTCTCTTTAAAACCTTCAGAAATTCAGGATATTCCTGTGATCTTAGGAGAACGAGATGTCATCAAAACCTTGCAATTATTACCGGGTATCCAGGGAGGCACTGAAGGAACTTCCGGTTTTTTTGTAAGAGGGGGTTCTCCTGATCAGAATTTAATTATTCTAGATGAAGCTCCGGTATATAATTCGAATCATTTATTCGGTATTTTTTCAGTGTTTAATGGTAATGCTATTCAATCTATTGATACCTATAAAGGTGGATTTCCGGCAAGATACGGTGGTCGGTTATCTTCGGTATTGAATATTCAAATGAAAAATGGAAATAAGCAAAAATTCTCTGGTAAGTTTGATATCGGTTTGATTTCATCTAGTATCTTACTGGAAGGCCCTTTAAATAAAGGTAAAACTTCTTTTATTGCCAGTGGTAGGAGAACTTATGCCGATTTACTAAGTATACCTTTCCAGCCCGATGATGTTTTATTTAGATACCACTTTACTGATTTTAATTTTAAAGTACATCACGTCTTTAATGAAAAGGATAAGCTGTATTGGAGTACCTATTTCGGACAAGATAAGTTTAACGGAAGGGAAAGAACTGATTCAGACGATATTTTTAAAACTAAATTAGGTTGGGGTAATATTACTTCTACCTTGCGGTGGAATCATCAGTTTTCCGCTAACCTTTTTTTAAATACTTCCCTTATCTTTAGCAACTATCGATTTTTTGCAAACATCGAAGATAAATTTGATGATGTTCGATTTACGCTGGACACCAAATCATCAATTGACGACATCGGAGCAAAAATGGATTTTGATTATTTTCCTAATCCTAATCATACCGTAAAACTTGGTTGGGCTTCTACCTATCATACCTTTACCCCAAGACAGACTGAAATTAGGGAAACTGGTGTAGATCCTATCTCCGTAGATCAAAAAATCAAATCGTTAGAAAGTGCCATATACGTAGAAGATGACTGGAGAATCACGGATCGGTTGACTCTAAACCCCGGATTGCGTGTAAGTCATTTTCAATTTGAATCTACTAATTACCTAAATGCAGAACCACGGGCAGCGCTATCCTATAAATTAAAACATGATTTTGCCTTAAAAGCATCTTATGCTAGAATGAACCAATATATTCACCTGTTATCAAATACTACCGTAGGCCTACCGATTGACTTATGGGTATCCTCGACGGATGTGGTCAAACCTCAAGTGTCTCAACAATATGCACTAGGGGTAGCTAAAGATTTTTACAATGCAGGGTATTCCTTTAGTTTTGAAAGCTACTATAAAAAAACCGATGATATCATTGGTTATAAGGAAGGTGCATTATTTATAGCTGCCGAAGGTATAGAAAACGGAGATGAGGTCAATTGGGAAGATAATATAACTACCGGGCAGGGATGGGCGTACGGAGGTGAATTTCTACTCAGAAAAAAAACCGGAAAACTTACAGGATGGCTGGGATATACCTTATCCTGGTCAGAAAGGCAATTTGACGAATTAAACAGGGGGCAAAAGTTTTTTGACCGTTTTGACCGCAGGCACGATGTTTCTTTGGTAAGTATCTATAAACCCGGTCCTAAAATAACCTTATCAGGAGCCTGGGTTTTTACCACAGGAATAAACTTCACCATTCCGGATCAGGTAACTTCTATTAGTCGCTCAAATTTTCCCTTATCTGAATCTTTTAATTTTCCTACTATTTCGCAGGGAAATACAACGAATATTACTACTGAAAAAAATAACTTTAGAGCAGAAAATTACCATCGACTTGATTTGAGTATCCAATTTCACAAAAAAAAGAAAAAAGGAAGGTCAAGTACTAAAGCATTTTCTATCTACAATATATACGGACGTAAAAATCCTTTCTTTTATACCATTAAAATTAACGGAAATAAAGAAACTTTAACACGAGTTTCCTTATTGCAATTTGTTCCATCATTTACCTATACTTATAACTTTTAATTATGAAAAACATATATATCCTATTCATAGGCTTTCTTATCATATTAGCTTCCTGTGAAACAGAATCCGATGCCAGCGGGTTGTTTGATGCGGAAGAATTAACGGTTATTCAAGGTTTTATCTCTCCACAGGCAGAAATGATTGTGATAGAAGTAGCCAGATCCGAACCTAGATTTGGAAATAATAATTCACTTTTTGAAGATTTTGTCATACCCGACGCGGAGGTAAGGATTAAAAACGAAGACAGTGTTGAAATTGTATTACCCTTTAATGCAGGTACAAGACAATATGAAATTAGTACGGAAACCTTTAAAATTATAAGTGGTGAATCATATGCTCTAGAAGTAACAGTAGACGGAAAACGATTTACTGCTACCTGCCAGGTACCCGAAAATACAGTGGATATTATTTCCTCAGAAGTAGCAGAGAAAGATCAGGATTTTAATTCGGTGAACATAAGGTTTAAAGACGTTGAAAATATTAGAAATTTTTACGTAGCCGGATTTAATTTTCCTACTAGTGGTTTTCAAAATGCTGAAGTTCAAAACCTTTTTATTACAGATACCAATAAAAACGGAAATATTATATCTTCTTCTGTGGATTATGATACCTTTAATATTAGAACAGATACTATAATCAGTTATACTGTTCGATTAGCAAATGTAGAACCCATTTTATTTGACTACCTAAAGGCTGTTTCTAATGATACAGGTTTTGAAAGTCCTTTTTTAGAACCTATTGTTTATCCCACTAATATTAAAGGAGACAAGAGTTTTGGTATTTTTGCCGGATTCACAGAATCAGAAAAGAAGGCATCTTATGATCCGAGAAACTAAAGTAAAATATAATGGTTTATGGCTCTAGTTTAGGATAGCTTAGATAATTCCGATTTATATAAATCCCATCCTTAGCACTTTCCAAAGGGAAGGTAGCTAAAAGTTTTTTCGTTTGGAAAGGATTTAGGATAAGATAATAGCTGTAAATAAAATAGTTGGGTCAATTTTGATACACTAACACTATTATAAAATAGGGCTTCGTTTATTTCTACTAGGCTTGTTTTCGATAATAACGATAAATTAAAAAACTTCCGAAAAATAGATAAAGGAAGCTAAAACCGTGAGCATACCAGTCAAAATTTTGATGCTTGTAGAATAAAAGAAAAATCTTAAAACTACTATGAACCACCATCATCACTCCAATGAAAAAATCCCATTTTTTGTATTTAAATTTTTCTTTGGTTTCCGGAGTATCATCTGACATTACCATTGATTTAAGCTATGCTTTTTTCAATAATAGGAACAGCAGTTGATAAGTCTGTTTTTTTAACAAATAATTGAATGTGATCCGGAATTCCTCCTCCAAAACCAGCCATCAGTCCGGATTTCATGTCATCTCGGGTAATGGTTGCAATACCTCGGTCTTCTAATACGGACTGTAGCATTTTAATAGTAGCAATGCCACCTGTGTACACCCGTTCGTATTCACTTTCTGAAAACATACTTTTTAAGCGTTAAAATATTTACTATCCCAGATAGCCGTATTAAAGTTTTTGCCTAGTGCAAAACCATAAAATAAAACTACCGCAGCGACGGACTTAAACATAAAGAAAAATACCATGATAAAGTTAGAAACACTATTTTCCTTTGAGAATAACCCGTCTGGTACTAAGAACGTAGCCAGTAAACTAACCAAAAAAGTCAAAACGATCAGGTTTTCAAAACTTTTAAAAAACCACATAAAAAGTTTACGAAAAGGGTTCAAATCGTTACCCCATTTGTGAATTAAGTAAAAATAACCATTTCCGATAGGAGCGAATAATAAAGGGTCATCCGCATTCTCTAATTTAAATAATTTAGAAGGTGCCATGATTTTAAAGCCCTGAAGCTGCGTATCATGTTGTTTTTCTAAATCTTTAATAATTGATAAAGCCTCATTTGGTATTTTACCTTTAAAATACTTCGTATCTAAAAATCGCAACCTGTAATCTACACAAATCTTCTTTATTTGATCAATATGATAGATTCTATTCGTCTCTAATAGATCAAAAGTAAAATCATTAGAATCCGAATAAGTGCCTTCTTTTATGGTTTTTAAAATTTGATCGCTTTTTCTAGAGTCTGTAGCAAAAACAGCCTCTACCTGATCTTTCCAGGTATTTTCATCAAAATGTTTGGCTCTTACCTTCGAAAGTCGGGCTTCTATATTTGTTTTTGGAAACATCTTTATTTTCTTTTTCTTTAGCATCACTAAGTTAAGTAAATACCCAGAATATTACAACAAAGAAAACGAATGATTGTTAATTGGATTCATTCTAAATTAAGGCTAAAAGCAATCAAGGATTTTAGTATTACTAAAGTCTAATTTAACGTAGACTTGCGCCTAATTTTTGTTCAAAATTATGTTGTAGTTTCTTCATCACTTTATCTATCTGTTTATCCGTCAAAGTTTTATTTTCATCGCTAAATATAAAACTTACTGCATAAGACTTCTTACCTTCCGGAAGGTTTTTTCCTTCATAGACATCAAAAAGGTCAATTTTCTTTAATAATTTCCTCTCCGTACTCCTGGCAATTTGCTCAATTTCATTAAAGCGTATATGCTTATCTAATAATAAAGCAAAATCACGTCGTACTTCCGGATATTTCGAAATCTCTTTAAAAGTAATCTTAGATTTTTTAGTCAATTGTACCAAGGTATCCCAGTATATATCAGCGTAAAAAACCGGATTTTTGATAGAAAGATTTTCTAATATTTTAGTATTTACGGAACCAAAATTTAGCAGTTCCAATTTATTATGATAATACGTTAAGGCTTCATTATATATATCCAAAGAAACTTCTTCACTGTTAGTGATTTCAATACCTAAACGTTTTAATATGGCGTGAACAATTCCTTTTAAATAATAGAAATTAGTGGTGTCCGAAGTAACTTTCCAGTTCTCTTTAAACTTTTCACCAGAAATTAAAATACTTAAGCGTTTTTGCTCCGAACGTTCACCATTTTTCTGGTTATAAGTTTTTCCGAATTCAAATAATTTTAGATCGCTTTGTTTTCGATTCGTGTTATAGGCTATGCTTTCTAAACCTGAAAAAAGTAGCGTACGTCGCATTATAGCCAAATCCTGGCTAAGTGGATTTAAAATACTGACGTTCTCCGCATCGTCAAAAGATGAAGTAAGCTGATGGTAACTCGCAGAAGTCAAAGAATTAGCTAAAATCTCATTAAAACCCTGACCAATTAATTGATTTGCAATAGTATCTTGGATACGATGATCAGCATATGGATCAATAGATGCAATAGAAGCATTTAACTTTGTCGAAAAATTAATAGCATTGTAACCATAAACCCTTAAGATTTCTTCAATAACATCTACTTCGCGGGTGACATCATTTCGATAAGCAGGTATACTTAACCCCAAAGCACTTTCTGTAGCATGGTTAATCTGAATTTCAAGGGAGCTTAAGATACTTTTAATAGTTCCCTGCGGAAGTTCCTGTCCAATCAATTTCGTCACTTTTTCAAAAGAAAGAAAAACCTCCTTATCTTCAATTTTTTTAGGGTATAAATCTTCTACCTGGCTGGTTATTTTACCACCAGCCAACTCCTGAATTAACAGTGCAGCCCGTTTTAAGGCATACACGGTAATATTCGGATCGATGCCCCGTTCAAACCGGAAAGATGCGTCCGTATGCAATCCGTGCCTTTTTGAAGTTTTACGTATGGATACCGGATCAAAATAAGCACTCTCTAAAAATATAGAAGTGGTTTGATCCGAAACCCCGGAATGTAGTCCACCAAAGACACCTGCAATACACAAAGGTTTTTCTGTATCGCAGATCATTAAATCATCCGTATGAAGGGTTCTTTCCACTCCATCAAGTGTTACAAAACTAGTACCGGATTCTACTGTTTTTACATGAATTTCTTCTCCTTTAATTTGATCAGCATCAAAAGCATGCAAAGGTTGCCCTAATTCATGTAAAACATAGTTGGTCACATCCACAATATTATTCTTGGGGGTAATCCCAATGGCTTTTAACCGGCTTTGTAACCAGTCAGGTGATGCTTTTACTGTTACATCCGAAATCGTAAGTCCGGTATAACGCGGAGCCAGTTCTTTATTTTCTACGTTTATACTTATCTTTCGTAATTCACCTTCAACGTTAAATTTACTTACCGAAGGGGTAATTAGTTCATAGTGCTCTCCCTGCTGAATAAGGCCTGCTTTTAAATCACGCGCCACTCCCCAATGACTCATGGCATCTGCACGGTTAGGCGTTAAACCTATTTCAATAACCGAATCCTCTTCAATAGTAAACACATCAGCAGCAGGGGTTCCCGGTTGTAAAGATGCATGTAGTACTAAAATTCCGTCGTGACTCGTACCTAAACCCAACTCATCTTCGGCACAGATCATCCCATGACTTTCTTCTCCCCGTATTTTGCCTTTTTTAATTATCCAGGCTTCTCCTTCCTTAGTATATAAGGTAGTTCCGATGGTTGCTACCGGTACTTTTTGACCTTTGGCAACGTTAGGTGCACCGCAAACGATCTGAACCGGGGATTCAGTCCCTATATCTACTTTGGTTACCTTTAATTTATCCGCATTGCTGTGAGGTTCACATGCTAAGACTTCACCTACCACAACTCCCCGAAGACTACCCTTAATACTTTCGTAGGTAGAAATACCTTCGACTTCCAGCCCTAAATCAGTTAGAAGTTCCCCGGTTTTTTCAATATCCCAATCCGGTTTAATAAATTGTTGCAGCCAATTATAGGAGATTTTCATGCGTGCTTATTTAAAGGGAGTACCTCTTAGAATTTAGGTAAGAATCTACTCCATCGTCTTAAAATTTTAACGGCTCAAAGATACTGTATTAAGTAGGTCTTGCAAATTGATTTGTAGCTAAGTTTATCGACATCCTGTAAATGCCTAATTTTTCAGACAACTCTAAAAACGTAAACCTACCTCGTCGTAATTATCAATTTTTAAAAAATTAGTATATTTGATGTGTTGGTAGTTAATAAGTAAACAATCTTAAAATCCGTCAGTTCGAGTGCTTCGACCAAGGGAAGAAGTGTGCTTCAGCTAGTTCAGCAGAACTATTGAGAACAAGGATTTTAGTGAAAAAGCTATGTAATCCTGAGTTAAACCGAAGGACTCGATACATTTTTTTCTTCATTTTATTACGAAAAAATACTCGAATTGACGCTTTTTTAAATGAATCACTTATTATATTTAATATGAATATAAAATAAAAGGTTTTTTACCTTAAATATGCGAACCCCCAAATTTAAATGATTATGAAATTTTTTACTTTCCTTACCTTTTTTATTGCTCTAATTTTTATTGGAAATTTAGATAGTTACGGACAAGAAAGCCCTTGGTTAAAGAAGAACAGTACGCTTAAGACCATAGAACCACCTGTTGCTAAAAAAGAAGTCCCTGTAGTAAAAAGAGATAAATACAGCAAAGCCGAACATGAAGTAAAAATTCTAGAAGCCCGTATTTTATCGGAAGAAAGCCGTCTTGAGGGTACTGCCGAACTAAATGACAACGGAGAAGCATTATCTGAAGAGAAAAAAGCGATTATTAGAAAAAATTTGCAATTTGCACGACAAAAGCTGAGTCAGTTAAAAGCGCAAGCCGGAATTTCTCAAAGTCCAGAGTAAACTAAACCATTACTCCTTTTTATACATATCTTCTTAGATCATTATTTATGTGATAAGAGATAAAGTAATATGTATAACCATAGTAGCGGTTGTAAACATTCCCGTATTTTAGTACCCAATCTATACTAAAGGAGTAAGGAATGAATAAAGCTGTTTATGTTGCGACTATTGAACCCAATAGTGGTAAATCCCTGGTTGTTCTTGGACTCATGCAGGTGCTTCTGGGCAGCGTGGCAAAAGTCGGGTATTTTAAACCGATAATTGATGATCCCAAGGATAATGAAGTAGATGAACATACCAGGACAGTAGTTTCGTACTTTGAACTGGATATTAACTATAAAAAAACCTTTGCTTTCACCCGAAGCGAAATACTTCAAAAGTATAACGAAGGAAAGAGTGGGGAAGTCATTGATACCATCATCCGTAAGTATAAAGCACTAGAAGACCAGTTTGATTTTATACTATTAGAAGGAACCGATTTTTCCGAAGAAAACAATATTATAGAATTTGATGTCAACGTTATTATTGCTAAAAACCTGGGGATTCCGGCTATTTTAATAGCAAATGGTACTTCAAGAGAAGCAAATGAAATTACGGCAAATTTAAAATTGGCGTATGATACCTTTAAAGGAAAGGATGTAGACGTGCTTGCCGTTATTGCGAATAAAGTAAGTAGTAATATTAAGGAAGAATTAGAAACCGCACTCCATGAAGGTTTTGCAGAAGTTGCCAATCGTATTGTAGTACCCCGGATTACCGCTTTAGAATTTCCAACCATTAAAGAAATAACAGAAGCTCTGGGAGGAACTGTACTCTTTGGGAAGGAGTTTTTAAACAATCAGGCAGGGAGTTTCGGCGTAGGAGCCATGCAGTTACGCAATTATTTGACACATCTCAAAGAGAATAGCCTAGTAGTAACCCCAGGAGATCGGGCGGATATCATATTAGGAGCTTTACAGGCTAACATGAGTGATAATTACCCAAAAGTTTCAGGTATTATTTTGACCGGAGGGTTAATTCCGGAAGAACCGATTCTAAAATTAATTGAAGGTGTTTCCCCATCCGTTCCAATAATTTCGGTAAATCAAGGGACATTTTTGGTGACTAACCAGATCGGAAATATTAAAACTCGGATCTATGCGGATAACCTTCAAAAAATTGATACTTCTATTAACACTTTTAAACAAGCCGTTGATATTGAAAAGTTGTTAAATCCGTTAATCACTTTTAAATCAGACAGTATTACGCCTAGTATGTTTCAGTATACTTTATTAAAAAGGGCATTGCAACAGAAAAAACATATTGTCCTACCGGAAGGCTCTGATGAACGGATTTTACGGGCTGCTGCAAAATTACAAACCTTTGATGTAGTGGATTTGACCTTAATTGGTCAGCAACGTAAAATCAAAGCAAAAGCCGCTCAACTGGATATTCCATTAGATTTTGATCGTATCACTATCCTTAATCCTACAAAATCCGAGTATTACAAAGAATATGTCAAAACGTTTTACGAACTGCGTAAACATAAGGGTGTTAATATGGATATGGCTTATGACCTGATGTCTGATGTCTCTTACTTTGGAACGATGATGATTTACAGCGGGCATGCGGATGGGATGGTTTCCGGAGCGGTACATACCACACAACATACAATCCGGCCAGCACTGCAATTTATTAAAACCAAACCTGGCGTCAACGTAGTCTCATCCGTGTTTTTTATGTGCCTGGAAGATCGGGTTTCCGTATTTGGGGATTGCGCAATTAACCCTAATCCAAATGCAGAACAGTTAGCCGAGATTGCTATTTCTTCGGCAAACTCGGCGGAAGCTTTTGGTATCGAACCTAAAATAGCCATGTTGTCGTATTCTTCGGGTTCTTCGGGTAAAGGTGAAGATGTAGAAACGGTAAGACAAGCAACTGAAATGGTAAAGATTAAACGTCCCGATTTAAAAATAGAAGGTCCTATCCAATACGATGCTGCCGTAGATCTAAGGATTGGAAAAAGCAAATTACCGGATTCTGAAGTAGCCGGACAGGCAAGTGTACTTATTTTTCCTGATTTAAATACCGGAAATAATACCTATAAAGCTGTACAGCGAGAGACCGGTGCACTGGCAATTGGCCCTATGTTGCAAGGATTGAATAAACCGGTAAATGATTTAAGCCGGGGTTGTACGGTAAATGATGTCTATAATACCGTAATTATCACTGCCATTCAGGCACAGGACATGTAGCTGATCAATATTTATAATCTATGAAAATTTTAGTTTTAAATTCCGGTAGTTCTTCCTTAAAATACCAACTATTTAACATGCCGGAGAAAGAAGTGATTTGCTCCGGTTTAGTAGAAAGAATTGGTATTGAAGGTTCCCGGTTGACTTATAAAAGAAAAGATGAAAAATACGAAGAAGACCAGTTTATTCCGGATCATAAAAAGGCACTTCAAAAGGTAGCAGCATTATTATTGCATCCGGATCAGGGGGTTATTAAAACCGCCGAAGAAATTAGGGCAGTAGGGCATAGGGTAGTACACGGAGGGAGTTTGTTTACTGAAACCGTAGAAATAACAACCCCTGTTGAAGAAGCCATTGCCGAATTATCAGGCCTGGCTCCGTTACATAATCCGGCAAATCTGGAAGGGGTAAAAGTAGCACGACAAATTTTTCAGAAAGCCAGACAGATTGCAGTTTTTGACACCGCTTTTCATCAAACGATGCCGGCGGTTGCCTATCAATATGCTATTCCGGTAGAATTTTTAAAACAACATCAAATCAGGGCTTATGGTTTTCATGGAACCAGCCATAAATATGTAAGTGAAAAAGCAGTAAGCTTACTTCCCATTTGTAAAAAATTAATTACCATTCATCTGGGGAACGGTTGTAGTATTACAGCGGTTAAGGATGGAAAAAGTATAGATCATTCACTAGGTTTTGCACCTATAAACGGACTTATTATGGGTACCCGGTGCGGAGATATCGATCCTTCGGTCATATTCTACTTATCTGAAAGTTTAAACTATAGCATACCTAAAATTAAAAATTTACTACAAAAAGAAAGTGGTATGCTGGGGTTAACGGGTTATAGCGATTTACGGGATATTGAAAAAGAAGCCGAAGCCGGTAATGAATCCTGTAAACTGGCTTTGCTAATGAACGCTTACCGGGTTAAAAAATATATTGGCGCCTATGTTGCCGTTATGAATGGCCTGGATGCCATCGTTTTTACCGCAGGGATAGGAGAAAACTCCACACTAATGCGTTCTTTGATCATTAAAGATATGGAGTATTTAGGTCTAAAATTAGATATAAAGGCTAATGAAGTTCGATCTTCAGAAATTCGCGAAATTCATAAGAAAGATAGTAACGTACCTATATTAATAATTCCAACTAATGAAGAATTAGAAATTGCTACACAGAGTTATTCGTTAATTAGGTGATTTTATAACAGGTTTAGCTTTGTTATATAGAAAAGGTTCTATACTATAGATTATACAACGTACCTTCTAACTTATATAGTTCCAGATATTTTTAAATTTAGAAATCTGCTGATAGGTGTAAAGAACAATACTATTTTTTTCTAATTGAAGCCCGGGATCTTCCTTTAAAAGCGCAACTGCATAATATCGAGCTGTTTTTAGGATGTCATTATCTCTTACCACATCTGCAATTTTTAAATTGAGAACCCCACTTTGCTGGGTTCCCATCATGTCTCCCGGCCCTCGTAGTTTAAGGTCAACTTCTGCTATTTCAAATCCATCGTTAGTCCTGACCATGGTTTCTAAGCGGGTTTTACTGTCCGCAGAAAGCTTAAAACTAGTCATTAAGATACAAAAACTTTGTTCGGCACCACGGCCTACACGTCCGCGTAATTGATGTAGTTGGGATAACCCAAAGCGTTCGGCACTTTCAATAATCATAACACTGGCATTAGGTACATTAACGCCCACTTCAATCACCGTAGTAGCGACCATAATTTGTGTAGCACCATTTACAAAACGTTGCATTTCAAACTCTTTATCGGCTGGCTTCATTTGACCATGAACGATAGATACCTGGTACTCCGGAGTAGGGAAGTAGCGAACCACACTCTCATACCCGTCCATCAGGTCTTTATAATCCAGTACTTCGGATTCTTGAATTAAGGGATATACTATATACACCTGACGACCTTTAGCAATCTCATCTTTAATAAATTTAAATATCTGTAACCGGTGACTATCATAACGATGCAAGGTTTGAATGGATTTACGGTCCGGGGGCAATTCGTCAATTACGGATATATCCAGGTCACCGTACAAGCTCATCGCTAAAGTTCGTGGAATCGGGGTAGCCGTCATGACCAAAACATGGGGAGGATAAGTATTTTTACGCCATAATTTGGATCGTTGTGCCACACCAAACCGATGTTGCTCATCGATAATTGCCAACCCCAGGTTCTTAAACACCACTTTGTCTTCTAAAATAGCATGGGTACCAATTAAAATATGTAAAGTTCCTTCTTCCAGTTCCTGGTGTATTTCACGTCTTTGTTTAGTTGTGGAACTTCCCATAAGCAAAGCCACTTTAAGATCTACTTTATCCGCCAGTTCTTTAATACCCTGGTAATGTTGACTGGCGAGAATTGCTGTTGGAGCCATCAGGCAAGCTTGAAAATCATTATCAATAGCCAGTAACATTGCCATAAAACCTACAATGGTCTTACCCGAACCTACATCGCCCTGCAACAAACGGTTCATCTGGGCGCTCCCGCCCATATCGTTCCTGATTTCTTTAATCACTCGCTTCTGCGCTCCAGTTAGCTCAAAAGGTAGGTGATCTTTATAGAACGAATTAAAAACTGTTCCTACCTTCGTAAAAGGATATCCTTTAATTTTATGTTGACGGGTTAATTTTTTGATCAGAAGCTGAAGTTGTACATAAAACAATTCTTCAAACTTTAAACGAAATTGTGCTTTGGCTAACCACTCCTGGCTTTTAGGAAAATGAATGTTAAGTACGGCGTTTGTTTTTGAAATTAGTTTTAATGATTCAATTAAGTCGATCGGTAAAGTTTCTAAAAATGACAAATTACTATCCTGAAATATCTGTTGTATCATTTTACTGATTACCCTGTTAGTAACACCTCGATTAGAAAGCTTTTCAGTGGAAGGATATACGGGTTGCATGGCAATACGTTCGTTTTTTTCATGCTCCGATAGCAGTTCCATTTCCGGATGTGGCATACTAAAGCCATTATAGTATTTGGTTTTCCCGAAGATCACATATGGCACGTTTATCTTTAAATTTTCTCGAATCCATTTATGGCCTTTAAACCATACCAGCTCCATCTGTCCGGTATCATCAATAAAAGTTGCGACCAGTCTTTTTCCTCTTTTCTGTTCTACTGTTTTAACATGTATGATTTTGCCAATCACCTGAATGTCTGCAGAGGTTTGTTGTAATTGACTGATTTTATAATACTGGGTTTTATCAATATAGCGGTTAGGAAACAGATTTAATAAATCCTGGTAGGTATGAATTCCCAGTTCTTTTCTAAGCAAGTCCGCTCGTGCCGGACCTACACCTTTTAAATAGTCAATAGGAGTTTGTAACTTTCCTGGATTCATTAGTTTTTAAAAGTAGGAATGGTTGTTGTACCTTTTGTCCCGTAACAATGCCACTTTAGGATCGTTACTTTATCAAAAATATAAACATAAATGGTAAGAACCATTATTTTCATATCGCTATTCTTAACTGTGATAAAGAGTTTTTCTCAAAATACGGTAGATTTTCTAAAAGGAAATATAGATATCTCAATAGATCCTAATAAAAAGAAAGTAGAAGGAAGGGTATTGTATACTTTTAAAGTTATTGAGAATACCGAAAGAATAGCTATTGATGCTAAGAAAATGCGTATTAGCCAAGTACTTCTGGAAGAACAACCGGTAGATTTTGAGTATAAAGAAGATAAAGTTGTTGTTTCTCATTCTTTTAGGTCAAACCAAAATTATAAAATTGCAATTACTTATACTACCTCTCCCAATAAGGCGATGTATTTTGTAAAGGATCAAACCGGCAGCCACCAGGTATGGACACAGGGGCAGGGAAAATATAGTTCTAATTGGGTTCCCAGTTTTGATGATATGAATGAGAAAGTTGAATTTGACTTTACAATAACAGCGCCAAAGAGTTATACGATAATTGCCAATGGTCAACTAGTCCAAAAGGAAGTAGTCAAAGATCAAAAGTTAAAATGGATTTTTGACATGGAAAAACCGATGAGTAGTTATTTATTAGCACTTGTGGTTGGTACTTATAATCAACTACAGCTCACTTCTCAAAGCGGAACACCTATTTCTTTATATTATCATCCTGCGGATAGCACAAAAGTGGAACCTACTTACCGACATTCAGTAGAAATTTTTGATTTTCTTGAAAAAGAAATAGGATACGCTTATCCGTGGCAGAATTATAAACAAATACCCGTAAAAGATTTTTTATACGCAGGTATGGAGAATACCGGAACTACTATCTTTTCGGATGCTTTTGTCGTGGATAGTATTGCATTTGCTGACCGAAACTATGTGAACGTAAATGCACATGAATTGGCACATCAATGGTTCGGTAACCTGGTGACAGAGACCGATGGCAAACATCACTGGTTACAGGAAGGTTTTGCTACCTATTACGCTTTATTAGCAGAAAAGAAGATTTTCGGAGAAGATTATTTTTTATTTAAACTTTACGAAAGTGCCGAACAATTGACCACCCAATCGCGGAAGGAAAACAATACTTCTCTACTAGATCCCAAAGCGAATTCTTTGACTTTCTATCAGAGAGGAGCATGGGCTTTATATGCTTTACATCAGCTGATCGGGGATAAAAATTTTAAAATTACCATACATAATTATCTGGAGAAGTATCAGTTTAAGAATGTTACTACTTCAGATTTTATTAAGGTAGCGCAAGAAGTATCCGGAACAGATTTAACTGAGTATCGCCGGGTTTGGTTGGAAGAAAAACCGTTTCCATCAGAGAAAGCATTAAAACTGTTGACCAAACATGATTTTATCAAACAGTATTTAACTTTGGCACAGCAGCGAACCCAACCTTTAGCAGGAAAGTGGGAATTGTTAAAGAAAACTTTAAAATTTCCGGTAAACGATTTTATGGGTCAGGAGGTAGTATACCAATTAAATGAAGATACTTCAGCAGAAGCTGTTGCTTTGTTAGACCAGGCTTTTGAATCTAATAATACTTACGTGCGCCAGGCAATTGCCACTTCTATTACTAAAATTCCAAATGAGTTACAAAAACAGTATGAAAAGTTACTAAAAGACCCGTCCTATGCGACTATCGAAGCAGCTTTGTATCATTTATGGATTCAATATCCGTCAAAACGAAAACTATATTTAGATCAAACTAAAGATTTTATTGGATTTACGGATAACAACATACGTTTGTTATGGCTAGTGTTGGCTGTAAGTACTTCGGATTATAATACGGATCGACATCAACAGTATTTTCAAGAATTATCTAATTATACCAGTCCTAAGTATTCTTTTTCTACTCGTCAAAATGCTTTTTCTTACCTACAGAGTTTACAATCTTTTTCTAAACCTGCATTAGAAAATCTGGCAGAAGGAACCGCGCATCACCATTGGAGATTTAGAAAATTCTGTCGTCAATTATTGGATGAACTATTAAAAGACAGTTCATATAAAAAGAAATATGTAGATTTACTCCCAAATTTGTCTATAGCAGACCAAACCTACTTACAATTAAAATTAAGCGAATAAATCTATGCATGCATTAGTCATTTCCGGGGGAGGGAGCAAGGGTGCTTATGCCGGAGGTGTTGCTCAATATTTAATACAAGAAGAAAAGCGCAAGTATGACCTTTTCCTGGGAACTTCTACGGGAAGTTTGCTAATTCCTGCCCTGGCTTTGGGTAATATTGAAAAAGTATACGATATTTATACCAATGTAAATCAACATACTATTTTTAATATTAATCCTTTTGTAGTCCGAAAAAAAGGAAACCGGGAGTATGTTTCTATTAATTTTAAAAACACCTTGCTTCAGTTTTTAAAACGAAAACGAACTTTTGGAGAAAGTAAAAATCTACGGAAGGCTATCCGTAAAAACTTTAGTGAAGCCGAATTCAGGTTGGCTCGCGAAAAAGTAAAGGACGTAGTGGTTACCGTATCGAACCTTACTAAAAATAAAACCGAATATAAATCCATCCAGGATTATTTATACGAAGATTTTTGCGATTGGATCTGGATTTCCTGCAATTATGTTCCTTTTATGAGCCTGGTTACCAAGAATAAATGTGAATATGCTGACGGAGGATTTGGTTGTATGATCCCTATCCGGGAAGCTATTAAACGAGGGGCAACGCATATTGATGCCATCATCCTGGAATCCGAAAATATGGAACATAATAAGGTACTTGGAAAGAACCCATTTTCACTAATGGTAAACCTGTTCAGTTTTATGTTTGACCAGGTCGAAGATCATGATACTATTGTAGGAAAGCTGGCAGCAATTAATAAAAACGTCTCCCTTAATTTATACTACACTCCCTCAAAATTAACCGAAAACTCCTTGATCTTTAATAAAAAATTGATGCGGAGCTGGTGGAAACAAGGATTTAACTACGCAGCGGATAAAGCTACTTATGCTTTGGAAAATAAGCTGAAGGAAACGGAGAAGGATAAATAAGCTTTTGATTAAAAAATATCAGCGACCTCACTTTTAATTGCACGTAATGCATCTTCCGTAGGATTACCATCCGTAATTACCTGATTTAAAATTTTTTCCCGAAGCGTCTGAGCATTTGTAACTTCTTCGTCAACCAAATTCTTTCTGATAACCTGTACGATTTCATTTTTAGAAGACCGGATGATATTCCAGCAATCTTCAGACATATAAATCTGCTGTGCCAAGTTGTGGTCAAATTCCTGTTCGATGGTTTGAATTAATAAAGAAGCATATTGTTGTTTATTATCGCCAATCGGAGCAATACGTAACATCAATTTTGCTGGTGCAATACGCTCCATAAGTAGGGATACCCGTTCGTAGGCTTGTAATCGCAGGGGTAGAGCTTCTTTTTGTTTTTCTCGTTGTAATTCAAATTTTCTACGCATGGCCTCATTGCGAAGATGCTGTTTAAAAAAGAACAAGGACAACAGCGTTAAAAAAAGAGCAGGTATTAATGAAATTAGTAAAGTTATTACGTTGATCTCCATTGATAAATTAGTATTTATGCGATAATCTTTTGATACGAACCTCCCAAATACGGGCAGTTCCGCAAATGCTCCACTGAGGTAAAGGATACAGGTTCTTTTTGATAAGAAAATGAATCCTCTAAAGAACGGGTTAAGGCTACATCTTCTACATTAATAGCAATATCCTGCATATTGTATTGGCAGGGATGCTCATGTCCTACGGCATGGGTAATCTCTAGGAATTCTTTCCGAAAAGTTTTAAAATATTGAGCCGCTCTTTCGGATTTTAATGGGACATCAATACCGCGTTGTAACCATTTATTTTGAGTGGCAATACCAGTTGGACAAGTATTGTTATGACAAACCTGCGCCTGAATACATCCGATACTCATCATGGCTTCACGAGCTACATTAATACAATCCACTCCCATAGCAAAAGCCATGGCTGCCTTTGCCGGAAAGCCTAATTTACCACTTCCGATAAAAACAATACGATCAGTTAAATTTCGTTGTTGAAAAATCTTATATATTGCAGCAAAGCCAAAACTCCAAGGTAGCGAAACATGATCTGCAAAACTTGGAGGTGCGGCCCCGGTACCTCCTTCACCCCCGTCAATTGTAATAAAATCAGGTCCGGAATTCGTACTTTTCATTAGGTCAGCCAGTTCTTCCCACATCTCAGTTTTACCTATGGCAGCTTTAATACCTACGGGCAGACCGGTTTCTTCAGCAATACTTTCTATAAAGGTAAGAAGTTCAGGAACCGTACCAAATGCTTTGTGGGTTGCCGGGGATAAGACGTCTTCTCCTTCTTTAACACCCCGAATTTCTGCAATTTCCTTTGAAATTTTTGATCCTGGGAGAACGCCTCCTTTTCCGGGTTTGGCACCCTGGGATATTTTGATTTCGATAGCTTTAATAAAAGGATTTTCAGCTACCAATTTTTTCATTTTTTCCATGGAAAAATTACCATCTTCGGTACGAACACCAAAGTATCCGGTTCCAAAGTGAAAGATTACATCACCCCCGTTACTATGATAAGGAGACAAGCCACCCTCTCCAGTATTATGATAGGCATGAGCCATTTGGACTCCTTTGTTTAATGAATCAACCGCTCGTGCAGAGAGGGATCCGTAACTCATGGCAGAAACATTAATTATGGAAGCCGGACGATATGGTTTTCTCCTTTGGTTATGCAATCCCATCACTTTTGCACAGGGTAAGAAATATTTATCCTTTTTATTAGGATGCGTGTCGTCTACCTGGTAAGGCATCATCTGATTTTTAATAAAAATATGCTGATGTTCGTAAATGTTACGATCCGTTCCAAATCCTTCGTAATTATTTTCTCCTTTGGAAGAAGCATATATCCAACCTCTTTCAATACGATTAAAAGGTAACTCTTCTCTATTGTTAGCTACAAAATACTGTCGCATTTCAGGACCAATACTTTCCAATAAATACCGAAGGTGCCCGACCACCGGAAAATTGTGCTTAATGGTATGTTCCCGGTTAATTACCACATCATAAAACGCAATCATTAAGAGTACTACAAGTATCCATACCCACCAGGGTATACTACTGATAAAATCCATAACTACGTTCATTCAATGTCCTTTTAAAATATCTGCTAAAATATCTTATTTATTTAAATAATCTATGGCAAGTTGGGACAAAGCATTTACACCCAGTAACATTCCGCTTTCATCGATATAAAAATCCGGAGTGTGATGGGCTGGTGCATCTTCTGGTTTGGTTTCTGGCGACATTCCACCCAGGAAAAAGTAAAATCCAGGTACTACTTCCTGAAAATAAGAAAAATCTTCTCCGCCTGTAGAGGCTTTTGCTATTTCTACTTTTTCAGAACCTGCCACATTTTGTAAAGTAGGTAGCATTTGTTCCACTAATTTTGGGTCATTATACGTAATGGTCGTATTATTTTGAATGTCGATAGTAGCTGAACCTCCGTAGGCTTTGGCGATTGCCGGAACCATCTCATTCATTCTTTTGATAATGGTAGCTCGCATCTCTTTATCCAGGGTACGTACGGTTCCTATCAATTCTGCGGACTCGGGGATAATATTAAATCGTACGCCACTGGTAATTTTACCCACGGTAATCACTGCTGCCCCGTCAATAAGCTTGGAATCCCGGCTGATGATGGTTTGCAGCCCATCAATGATTTTAGCTGATATTAGAATAGGATCAGTTCCACTCCACGGAGCAGATCCATGCGTTTGTTTACCTTGTACATTAATTACAAAGCGTTCTACGGAGGCCATCGTACCTTCCGGGCGATATCTAATGGTTCCCACCGGAGTACCGGAATTAATATGTAGCCCAAAGATGGCATCTACATCGGGTTTGGTTAATACTCCTTCTTTGATCATTAGTTTGGCTCCGCCTTCTTCTCCGGGTGGCGGACCTTCTTCTGCAGGTTGGAAGATAAATTTTACGGTACCTTTAATTTTATCTTTATGTTGTGACAGCACTTCGGCAACTCCCATTAAAATAGCAGTATGCGTATCATGACCACACGCATGGCTAACCCCAACTTCTTTATTCAAAAAAGTAGTTTTTACCTCTGATTTAAAAGGAATTTCAGTTCGTTCTGTCACTGGTAAAGCGTCAATATCTGCCCGTAGTGCAACCGTTTTCCCTTTAGTTTTTCCTTTTAAGATACCAACAACCCCAGTTTTAGCCACATTTTCAGTGACTTCCATTCCTAATTTTCGAAGATGGTCTGCAATTTTTTTAGCAGTCTCTACTTCCCGATTTGAGAGTTCAGGGTTTTGATGAAAATCCCTTCGCCAATTAATCACTTTAGTTTCTACTTCTTTTGCAGAAGTAGTAATTTTAGTTGAAGCATTTTGTGTAAACCCAAAAAAACTGGATAGTAAGCAGAAGTAAATCGTCGTTTTAAAGATCATTGAAGACAAGTGTTTGGTGTATTTATAAAACAAAAATACAAATTACAACTTGTTGTGATATTTACCGTATTCTTAACAATTATTTTAAAATTTCAGATTATTCAAATTTGTATAAAACTACAAATCCCCAATACTAAAAAGTATTGAGGATTGCATTCGAATACTTTCATATTCGAGAATCAAGCAATTTGTAAAATTCGCTTAAGGGGTATAAGTATTGAGTTTTTCAAAAAGACGGCATTATCCGTAACCTTCCGAAGGGTAGTTTCGATAGTATTTAAATATTCAATTTGAATAGAAGTGATAGTAGCTTTCACTTTTTCTAAATTACTTAAAGTCATATCTCGATTAAGTTCGAAAATAGGAGCTAATTTTTCAGAAATTTCTGCTATTACCTCTGCTTTTAGAAAAGGTAAAAAGGGTAGTTGTTTTCTTTTTATATTTTGCAACAACATATCACCATAATTTTGGGGTTAAGTGAAAAAACTAATCAAATATATGTTTTTTATCTTTAATTAATGCATTTTAACTAAAAATAATATTTTAAAAGTAAGTTTTTACTTTCTTTTATTTGATGATAGCTAGGATTTTTAAGATATTTTAAAGGTGCATGCATACGACTTACTCTTGTATTGTAGAAGTAATCAATTAAAATACTACGTATAAATACTTAGATACAATAAGAGAGAGGGGGGGTAAACCCCCTAGATGGAACTAAGGGGTACACCCTATTTGCTTTATATTTAAAAAAATTTGGCAATTGATTAAAATTCTAAAATTCAATTCTTTACAGATTAATTACTGCTTACCTGTAAAAAAGGTAAGGGTCTGTTTGTTTTTCATAACCTATAATTTTGAATACATTAGGCGAAACAATTAAATTTTAATATTATGGGCATAAAAGTACCTGAGAAATGTATAACAGTGGAAGAGGCAAAAGAATTACAAAAATCCTGGTGTGATACTCGACTTCCTGAAATTAATAGTTGTCTAGGATTTGAAGATACTCGAGAGTTTTGGTGGAGTGTTAAAGAATTAAAAAAATATATAAGATATGTAGAAAAAGAATCTAAGGAGCAAGGAATTGAAAATCCTGGAATTCGTGCTTACTTTGGTGCTTATCCAAAAGAAAAATGTAAAATGAAAAAAGGCTATGCCACTTTATTTTTAGCACCAACAGGCTCCCCCGCAGGAGAGTTAGGAAAAGGCGGGGATCGTGCTAGGAATAACCATAGTATTCAGGCTTATAACTCTGGTAGTAGTGGAGAGCCACCAATTTCATATTAATGAATAAGAATCTTTTAATAATTGATGGATTTGAGTTACTTGCTAGTATTTCTGGTAGTATATACATACTAAAATATCGAGTTGATAATTCAATTCGATATTTTGTTTATTTTTTATGGTTTACTTTATTAGTTGAACTTGTTGGTTTAATACCAAGTTTGATATATTACTACAATTATTTGGATTTCTTAAAAGATACATTTTTAGAAAAAAATAATTGGCTTTTTAATATTTTTCATATTTTAAATTTTCTTTTTTACACATATTTTTTTCGAAGTATAATTAATACACTTCTTTATAAAAAAACATTGAAGTATTTAGCAATATTTTTTCTTTTAACAACTGTAAGTAACTTATTATTAACCGATGTGTTCTTTAGTGTTGCTTCAGCATTTACCTACATATTTGGATCTATTTTAATTCTTATTTCAGTCATGTTTTACTTCCTTGAGTTGTTACAAAGTGATGATATATTAAGATTTAATAAGAATCTATATTTTTACATAGCAATTGGTAGTTTAATTTTTCATCTAGCTGTAACTCCTTTATTTATTTACTCTAATTATTTTGATTTAGGAAAAAGCCCTTTTTATGTCGAAATCAGGAGGGTAATACTTCGGTTTACCAACATTTTTATGTATTCTTGCTTTACTATAGGTTTCTTAGTATGCTCGAGAAAGAACAAATCTTATTGATAATATATTTTACACTTATCATTCTCTTTTTTCTGATTTTTGGAATTGTCTTCTTTATTGCCTTTCAAAAAAGAAAAAACAAATTACTTTTAGAAAAACTTCAGGCGGAAAAGCAGTTTGAAGAAACCCTACAAACTTCAAAAATTGAGATTCAGGAGCAAACCTTACGTAATGTGAGTTGGGAATTACATGATAATATTGGGCAACTCTTATCTACCGCCATGCTTCAGATTAATATGGCTTCTAATAATAACAATCAGATTAAAGAAGAAGACCTTGCAGATGTAAAGGTTTTATTACAATCCAGTATGAAAGAAGTTCGTAGCCTTTCACACACCTTAAACTATAAAGTTTTAGAGAATATTGGCTTGGATAAATCAGTAAAAGCAGAACTAGAACGCTTTGAACGCCTAAATTTTTTAAAAACAAGCTTTACTATTGAAGGTACTCCTTTTGAAGTTAACGCTAAAGATGAGGTAATTATCTTTCGGATTATACAGGAGTTTTTTTCAAATACCATTAAGTATGGGGAGGCAAATTGCTTAGATGTTTTATTTAATTACTATGTTAAAGGTCTGGCGATTACTTTAAAAGATGATGGTATTGGGTTTGATATGAACCACCAAAATAAGGGAGCCGGATTACTAAACATGAAGGGTAGGGCGGACTTATTACAAGCAACATACGATTTAACTACACAACCAGGTAAAGGTACTTCGTTACAATTAACTTATCCTTATAAAATACATTACTCATGAGCAAGTCGAAAGCTGAAAAAAAACCAAAGGAAAAAGGGGTGATCATCGTAGATGACCATATCTTATTTGCTCAATCCCTGGAAACTTTAGTTGCTAAAATAGAAGGTTTTCAGGTATTAGCTACTTTAAAAAACGGAAAAGAAGTTAAACGTTATTTTCTTCATAAACGAAAACGCCCTGATATTATATTGTTAGACATTAAAATGCCTTTGATGAATGGTATTGAAACTATGCAGTGGTTACAAGAGAATTATCCGCAGCAGGTAGTACTTGCTTTATCTATGGAAGATGATGAAGAAACAGTAATTAAAATGCTAAGTGCCGGAGCAAAAGGGTATTTGTTAAAAGATATCCACCCGGTAGCTTTTGAACATGCCATGAATACCGTTTTACAACATGGATTTTATTATTCTGATAAAATTAAAGATGCCTTACGTAATGTAAATAATAAAAACCTAGATAAAGAAGCCGTAAAATCTAAACTTACGGAGAGGGAATTTGAATTTATGCATTTGGCATGTTCGGATTTGACCTATGTTCAGATTGCAGACGAAATGGGGATTACGGCAAAAACGGTTGAGAATTATAGGGATTCGGTTTATAAGAAATTAAATATAAGTTCAAGGATTGGATTGGTAGTTTTATGCTTTAAAAAGAACCTTATTAAATTATAGTGCATTCTTTATCGATGCAACAAATCTTTCATTTATTTTCTACATAGTAACATTATCATATTTATAAATACAGTTGTATGCTATTAAGGTAGATTTTATTCCTACCTCATAAAAATTATAGTAATTTTGTGAAAGTTATAACAAGTAGTGGTTGTAAAATTTGATAGCTAAATCACTAATTGACAAGGATATAGTTTTTACGTATAATACTTGAATGTTGTAAGAACTGAATAGATGAGACTATTAATAGTTAAAGACCTAATACTTTTAAAATAGAAAAGATTACATTTTATAGTATTCATGTAATTATTGTTAAAAAATAAAAATTTGATAATTCAGAAAACCTATGCATCTGAATAAATATAGTAAACAAGTTACTCAAGATGATTCACAACCGGCTGCACAAGCGATGTTGCACGCTATTGGGTTAACTAATGAAGATCTAACCAAACCATTGGTAGGTATTGCAAGCACCGGTTACGAAGGAAACCCTTGTAATATGCACTTGAACGATCTTGCCAAACTGGTTAAAGAAGGAACGTTAGAAGAAGATGTGGTAGGTCTCATTTTTAATACGATAGGAGTCAGTGATGCAATCGCTATGGGAACGCCAGGTATGCGGTTTTCTCTTCCGTCCAGAGATGTTATTGCAGATTCTATGGAGACTGTGGTTCAAGGCATGTGTTACGACGGTATGGTAACTGTAGTAGGATGTGATAAAAATATGCCGGGTGCTTTAATGGCTATGATACGCTTAAACCGTCCGTCTATACTAGTATACGGAGGTACCATTGCTTCCGGAATACACGCAGGCAGAAAGTTGGACATTGTTTCCGCTTTTGAAGCCTGGGGGGAGAAGGTGGCTGGTACTATGAACCAAACCGAGTATCAGAATGTTATTGAAAAAGCTTGTCCCGGGGCGGGTGCCTGTGGAGGCATGTATACTGCGAATACCATGGCATCCGCCATAGAAGTTTTGGGTATGTCCCTACCTTATAATTCCTCCAATCCTGCAATTAGTAAAGAAAAAGAAGCAGAATGTATTGCTGCAGGTCGAGCCATGCGCTTGTTGTTAGAAAAAGATATCAAACCTAAAGATATTGTTACTAAAAAATCTTTAGAGAACGCTATCCGCTTGGTCACTATATTGGGAGGTTCTACTAATGCCGTATTACATTTCTTAGCCATTGCAAGAGCAGCAGATGTTGAATTTACTTTAGCAGATTTCCAGCGAATAAGTGATGAAACCCCGTTTTTAGCTGACTTAAAACCAAGTGGCAAATACCTGATGGAAGATGTACACCGAGTGGGAGGTATTCCGGCAGTGTTAAAATATTTACTTAAAAAAGGATTATTACACGGGGATTGTTTAACCGTAACCGGTAGAACACTGGCGGAAAATCTATTAGATGTGCCGGATTTAACCGAAGGGCAGCAAGTAATTAAACCTTTAGATCAACCTATTAAAAAGTCAGGGCATCTACGTATTCTTTTTGGCAACTTGGCAGAAGAGGGTTCGGTAGCCAAAATTACTGGTAAAGAAGGTTTACTTTTTGAAGGTAAAGCGGTTGTTTTCGACAGTGAATATGATGCTAACGACGGGATTAGAGACGGTAAGGTACAAAAAGGGGATGTGGTGGTAATTCGCTATGAAGGCCCGAAAGGTGGTCCTGGAATGCCTGAAATGTTAAAGCCTACCGCTGCTATTATGGGTGCCGGACTTGGAAAAGAAGTTGCTCTAATTACAGACGGTCGTTTTTCAGGAGGAACTCATGGATTTGTAGTAGGTCATATTACTCCCGAAGCTCAGGAAGGCGGTTTGATTGCCCTGGTAGAAGATGGAGATATTATTACCATCGATGCGGAAAGTAATACGATTAACGTAGCTATCAAAGAAACAGAAATAGAAAACCGAAGAAAGCGTTGGAAACAACCCGATTTAAAGTTTAAAAAAGGGGTTTTATACAAATATGCGCATACCGTTTCACCAGCGTCCAAAGGCTGTGTAACGGATGAATTTTAAGTATAAACGTTGATATCGAGAATACTATAGATTAGAGTTAACCATATAATCATCTTAATATTTTATTACATTAATTTATAATTCTGAATTCATAATTCATAATTTTAAAAAAGTATGGCAACACAATTAAAGACAGAAGAAAAGAAAATGGAAGAGAAAATGCTAAGAATTTCGGGTGCCGAAGCGGTCATTCGATGTTTATTAGCTGAAGGTGTTGATTTAATTTACGGCTATCCCGGAGGAGCCATCATGCCCGTCTACGATGAGTTATATAAATTTCAGGATGAACTTACTCATATTTTAACCCGTCATGAACAAGGGGCTACTCATGCCGCTCAGGGCTATGCTAGAACCAGTGGGAAAGTAGGAGTAGCTATTGCGACTTCGGGTCCGGGTGCGACTAATTTTGTAACCGGAATTGCAGATGCGCAAATAGATTCGACTCCAATGGTTTGTATTACCGGTCAGGTAGGTTCTCACTTATTGGGAACAGATGCCTTTCAGGAAACCGATATCATTGGGATTTCTACTCCGGTAACCAAGTGGAATTGCCAGGTAACCAAGTCAGAAGATATTCCCGGAGTTATAGCCAAGGCTTTTTATATTGCCCGATCAGGAAGGCCCGGTCCGGTACTAGTAGATATTACTAAAGATGCACAGTTCGGTCAGTTAGATTTTAATTACGAAAAATGTAAAGGAGTACGTAGTTATATACCGGTACCAAAAACAGATCCTAAAACATTAGAAGCGGCTGCCAAACTGATAAATGAAGCTAAAAAACCTTTAATCGTTTGGGGACAAGGAGTGATTTTAGGCAAAGCCGAAAAAGAGTTTAAAGATTTTATAGAAAAAACCGGAATTCCGGCTGCCTGGACTATTTTAGGACTGTCCGCACTACCCACTGCTCATCCATTAAACGTTGGGATGGTGGGAATGCACGGTAATTATGCTCCTAATAAATTGACAAATGAATGCGATGTCTTGATTGCTATAGGTATGCGTTTTGATGATCGGGTCACCGGTAATCTGGAAACTTATGCCAAGCAGGCAAAAGTAATCCACCTAGAAATTGATCCGGCAGAGGTAAATAAAAATGTACATGCCGATGTAGCGGTAATGGGTAATGTTAAGCATACGCTAAAACAACTACACGAATTAGTAGCATCTAATTTCCATAAAGAATGGTTACAGCAATTTGAAGATTATAATCAAATAGAGTTTAATAAAGTAATCGACTCCGACCTGAATCCTACCAAGGATAAATTAACGATGGGGGAGGTGCTTAAATATATTAACGAAGAGACTGGTGGAGATGCTATTATCGTTTCGGATGTGGGACAACACCAGATGGTTGCCTGTCGTTATGCCAAATTCAATAAAACTAAAAGTAACGTAACTTCCGGAGGTCTGGGAACTATGGGGTTTGCGTTGCCGGCTGCCATTGGTGCCAAGATGGGCGCTCCTGATCGCGAAGTAGTGGCTATTATCGGAGACGGTGGATATCAAATGACTATTCAGGAATTAGGGACTATCTTTCAAACCGGAGTACCAGTTAAGATTGTAGTTTTAAACAATGAGTTTTTAGGGATGGTGAGGCAATGGCAGCAATTATTTTTTGAAAAAAGATATGCTTCTACAGAAATGATCAATCCCGATTTTGTTAAAATTGCTGAAGGTTATTCTATTGAAGCAAAAAAAGTAGATGAACGTAACGATTTACGAGAGGCAGTTAAAAAAATGATTCAATCTAAAGAACCGTATTTTTTGGAAGTACGAGTAGAAAAAGAAGATAACGTGTTTCCGATGATCCCTACCGGGGCTTCGGTTTCGGATATTCGGTTGGAGTAGTGCTGGTTGTAGAGTGGCTTGTAAGGTACCAAGTATAAAGTATGAAGTAGGAAGTGTTTAGTTTGAAAATAAAAGTGGTAAATAGAGTAGATAAATCTTTCAGCAAAACTCTTCACTATTATTCTTTAATTCAATATAGAAATGAAGTTTTTAAGAATTGAAATAGTTACAAAATGGATGCTTTATTTGTTATTTAGTTCTTTCTCAGATATCATAAATAATAAACATTCTCAGAAAATATCAATATAAAAATAAAATCATTTTATAACCGAATTACCAAATAATTAAAAAATAACCAAAGAGTAAATACATAGATGTATATCGCATTACTGTACTAATGGAAAAAGAACGATTTACAATTTCGGTATATACCGAAAACAATATAGGTTTGCTTAACCGTATTTCAGCTATATTCTTAAAAAGGCATATCAATCTGGATAGTATGACGGCTTCCCGATCAGAGATTCCGGATGTGTACCGTTTTATTATAGTGGTCAAGATTACCGAAGAACAGGTCAAAAAAATTATCGGACAAATTGAAAAGCAAATTGAGGTCATTAAGGCATTTTACCATAAAGATGACGAAATTTTTCATTTGGAAACCGCACTTTTTAAGATTGACTCTTCTCTGCTATTCGAAAAGCGGGAAATCCAGAATATTATCAAAAACAACAATGCCAATATTGTTACGGTTACCCGCGAATTCTTCGTGATAGAAAAAACCGGAAGACGAAGAGAAACCGAAGCTTTATATAACAAATTAGAACCTTATGGATTGATGCAATTTGTAAGATCCGGTAGGATTGCTATTTCTAAAGAAAAAATGCATATTTCAAAAATATTAGAAAGCTTTACCCCCGAAAATATATAAATACCAACCCATTTATTCATACGATTATTAACGTCCGTAAAGGACGCAACTATAAATTTTAAAAAATGACTAATTATTTTAACACACTATCATTAAGAGATCAATTAACTCAGTTGGAAAAATGCCGATTTATGGATACTAATGAGTTTGAAGATGGTGTTGAAGCGCTAAAAGGTAAAAAAATAGTTATTGTAGGATGCGGAGCTCAGGGATTAAACCAGGGGTTAAATATGAGAGATTCCGGTTTGGATATTTTATATGCTTTAAGAGATTCGGCTATTTCTGAAAAGCGGCAATCCTATAAAAATGCCAGCGAAAATAATTTTAATGTAGGAACTTATCAAGAATTAATACCTTCGGCTGACCTGGTCATCAACCTAACCCCGGATAAGCAACATACCCAGGTAATCAAAGCAGTAATGCCTTTAATGAAAGACGGGGCAACTTTATCTTACTCACACGGATTTAATATCGTAGAAGAAGGAATGCAAATCAGAAAGGACATCACTGTTATCATGGTAGCACCAAAATGTCCAGGTTCTGAAGTTCGGGAAGAATATAAAAGAGGTTTTGGGGTACCGACTTTAATTGCAGTACATCCTGAGAACGATCCGGAAGGTAAAGGGTTTGCCCAAGCAAAAGCATATGCCGTAGCAACCGGAGGTGACCGGGCGGGAGTATTAGAATCCTCTTTTGTAGCCGAAGTAAAATCGGATTTGATGGGAGAACAAACCATTTTATGCGGATTATTACAAACAGGTTCTATCTTGTGCTTTGATAAGATGGTTGAAAAGGGAATTGATAAAGGATATGCTTCTAAACTGATTCAATACGGCTGGGAAACTATCACTGAAGGATTAAAATACGGTGGAATTACTAATATGATGGATCGTTTGTCCAATCCTGCTAAAATCAAAGCTTTTGAACTTTCAGAAGAATTAAAGGATATCATGCGTCCCTTATTTGAAAAGCATATGGATGATATCATATCCGGACATTTCTCAAAAACCATGATGGAAGATTGGGCGAATGATGATAAAAACTTATTAAAATGGCGAGCAGAAACCGGCGAGACTGCATTTGAAAAAACACCTGCCGGAAATAATGAAATCTCAGAACAGGAGTATTACGATAATGGCGTATTAATGGTAGCTATGGTAAGAGCTGGAGTAGAACTTTCTTTTGAAGCAATGACCAGTGCCGGGATTATCGAAGATTCTGCTTATTACGAATCCCTTCACGAAACTCCGTTGATTGCAAATACTATTGCAAGAAAAAAACTTTTTGAAATGAACCGGGTAATTTCTGATACCGCGGAATACGGTTGTTATTTATTTGATCATGCATGTAAACCTCTATTAGCTGATTTTATGAAAACCGTAGATACGGATATTATTGGTAAAACTTACGGAGAAGGTAAAGATAATAGTGTAGATAACGCAAAGCTAATCGAAGTAAACCATACAGTAAGAACTCATCCGATAGAAGTAGTAGGAGCAAGATTAAGAGCATCCATGACGGCTATGAAACCTATCGTGTAATTATTCTGATTAAAGCTTTGGAATTATACACTTTCTAAATAAAAAAGGTCAGTTTATGCTTGTTACATTGTTTAGAATATTATCTTAAATAAATACGACAGGTTTAAACTGACTTTTTAAATATGACAATCCATTAAGAAGTCCGAATAAGTTAAAATTGATTACACCTAAAATATTTCCGGAATTTTATAAAAAAATTGTCTGTTAAGGTTTTTATAATTATCTTTAACCCTTACTTAGTTAACGAAAGGGGCAATCGCCGACGATTTAGAGTTACTATCATGAGAAATAAAAATTTACAGAAACAACCATTATCCATTCTTTCGCAGAATACATCATTAGTATTACCTAATTTAAATTTTTGTTTCTGCCGCCCCTAGTGGGTTCTTCAATTTTTAAACTTGGGTGTGTCCCGGTTTCCAAAGATGTTCATCTTTAGTATTATCGTTTTTATTTAAAGAATAGCTTTTAGAGCATTTCTATGCTGTTAAGTTATATTTCTAATATTTCTATTACCTAAATGGGTAACATACAACTACATATTGCCAATTCAAAACATTTTCATTTTGCAAAAGAAATTTGCGAGGTGATTGAACAATCTGCAAAAGTGAGGGGAACTGGTATTGCTAAGCGAACTCCCGAGTACGTAAAAGGTAAAATGGAAAACGGTAATGCTATTATCGCCATTGACGGTAATAAATTCGCCGGATTTTGTTATATAGAAGTCTGGGGACATGAAAAATACGTAGCACATTCCGGATTAATTGTACACCCGGATTTTAGAAACCAGGGGTTGGCAAAAAGGATTAAAGAATTTACCTTTAATTATTCTTTAGAAAAATATCCAACTTCTAAAGTTTTTGGTATTACTACTGGTCTAGCTGTAATGAAGATTAATTCAGATTTGGGATATAAGCCAGTGACTTTTTCAGAACTTACGGATGACCCTAAATTTTGGGCGGGGTGCCAAACCTGTACCAATTATGAAATTCTAAAGGCAAAAGATCACAAGATGTGCTTATGTACAGGAATGCTTTATGATCCGAAGAAAAGCAGTCAACAAAATAAGAGTAAAGAACCAGAAGGTTGGTTCGATCAGACCTTATTGCAACGTTTAAAAAAGATCAAACAAACCATGTTTTTTAAACAAAAACTAAAATCATTGATTTTTACAATAATTAATAAAAAATAGAAAAGTCCTAAAAATACCTATGGAAAAAGTAGTAGTAGCTTATAGTGGTGGTTTAGATACCTCTTATTGTGTTAAATATTTAATTCATGAAAAAAACCTGGAAGTGCATACGATTTTAGTCAATACGGGTGGCTTTTCTGAAGAGGAGTTGGAGCATACGGAAAAACGAGCCTATGAATTAGGAAGTTCTTCTCATGTAAACAAAACCATCTTAGATAAATTTTATGAGAAAGCAATTAAGTATTTAATTTTTGGTAACGTACTTAAAAACAATACGTATCCCTTATCTGTAAGTGCCGAACGAATTTTTCAGGCTATTGAAGTAATTCAGTATGCAAAAGAAGTGGGGGCTAAGTATATTGCTCACGGAAGTACCGGAGCCGGAAATGATCAGATTCGGTTTGACGTTATTTTTCAAACCCTGGCCCCTGAAATTGAGATTATTACTCCAATTAGAGATTTAAAACTTTCACGACAGGAAGAAGTTACGTATTTAGAGAAACACGGAGTGCACTACAGTTGGGAAAAAGCGCAATATTCTATCAATAAAGGAATCTGGGGAACCAGTGTAGGGGGCAAGGAAACCCTTACTTCTCATAGCACTTTGCCGGAAGAAGCCTACCCAAGTCAATTAACTAAAAAAACACCGGAAAAAGTTACCTTACAATTTACGAATGGAGAACTTACAGCAATTAACGGGGAAGATGGTGATCCGGTTAAAAATATTCAAAAGTTGGAAAAACTAGCCAGTGCTTTTGCAATTGGCCGAGATATTCATGTGGGAGATACGATTATTGGAATTAAAGGCCGGGTAGGATTTGAAGCAGCGGCTCCTTTATTAATAATTAAAGCACATCATCTGCTGGAAAAACATGTACTTACCAAATGGCAGCAGTATTGGAAAGAACAATTAGCTAACTGGTACGGAATGTTATTACACGAAGGGAATTACCTGGATCCGGTGATGCGAAATATCGAGGTATTTCTGGAAGATTCGCAAAAATCAGTGACCGGTACCGTCAAGGTTATTTTACAACCTTATCATTTTACATTAGAAGGTATCGAATCTGAATTTGACATGATGAAATCTGACTTTGGGCAATATGGTGAGATGAACAACAGCTGGACTTCTGATGATGCTAAAGGTTTTATAAAAATTTACGGGAATGCCAATAAAATCTATCACAATGTAAATCCATCCGAATTATGATTAAAGCAGGAATTATAGGAGGTTCGGGATATACGGCAGGCGAATTGTTACGGATATTGGTTCGGCATTCAAAAGTAAGCTTGGATTTTGTATTTAGTACCACCAATGCAGGTAAATATATCTATGAACAACATACGGACTTAATTGGTGATACCGAAGTTATATTTACAGATCAGGTAAACCCGGAAGTAGACGTATTGTTTTTATGTCTGGGTCACGGACGGTCCAGGGCTTTTTTAGAACAACATACGTTTTCTAAAAGGACTAAAGTAATTGATCTGGGAAATGATTTTCGGTTAAATAAAGATCGTAGTTTTTTAGGACGCGAATTCGTATACGGATTACCAGAACTACAAATCGATCAAATCCGAAGCGCTTCAAATATTGCAAATCCGGGATGCTTTGCTACTGCTATTCAGTTAGCACTACTTCCGCTTGCAGCGAAGAGAGAATTAACCGCTCCGGTACATATTAATGCCACTACCGGAAGCACGGGAGCCGGGATTATGCCGGGAGGAACTACCCATTTTAGTTGGAGAGATAATAATTTTTCAAGTTATAAAGTATTTACCCATCAGCATTTAGGCGAAATTTCAGAAAGTTTACAACAATTACAAGGGAATGTAGACCATCCTCTGTTCTTTATACCGAACCGGGGGAACTTTAGTAAAGGGATTTATGCGACATTATATACTTCTTACGCAGGAAGTGAACAAGAAGCGATTGATCTTTATAGAGAATATTATAAAAATGCCGTTTTTACTATACTTTCAGATAAAGAAATAAGTTTAAAACAAGTATTAAATACCAATAAGTGTATACTCCATCTGGTAAAGAAAGAGGGAATGCTGATTATTACTTCTGTTATTGATAATTTGGTCAAAGGCGCATCCGGACAAGCAGTACATAATATGAATCTAATGTTTGGGTTTGACGAGAAAGAATCTTTGGCATTAAAATCAAGTGTATTTTAATTGAGAAATAATAAAAATGAAAGACAAAATTACAATTATAGGCGGAGGTAATTTGGGGAAATCTATTATTTCCGGATTAGCTGCCAGCTCGATTTTTAAACTTACGGATATTACTGTGGTTGACAAATCCCGGTATAATTTACAGCAAATAGAAGAATCCTTAGGGGTAGTTACTTCACAGGAGATTAAAAGTTCTATAAAAGATGTAAATTGGGTGATTTTATGTGTCCAGCCCCGGCAATTGACTACTGTACTCAGTGAAATCAAAGAAATTTTAACCGATAGCCAAATTTTAATTTCAACCGTCACGGGAACATCTATAGCCGAAATTAATGAAGTAGTACCTGATAATAAAGTGATTAGGGTGATGCCAAATACAGGAGCTGCTAAAAAGTTATCTATGACCTGTATTGCCGCTAATGATAATGCGAAACAGGAATTGGAAAAGGTGGAAGAAATGTTTAAAACTATTGGTGAAACCTTGGTGATCGAAGAGCGTTTGATGCAAGCGGCAACCGTATTGGGAGCTAGTGGTATCGCTTTTTTCCTTCGGTTTTTAAGGGCAATGATCCAAGGCGGAATTCAGATGGGTTTTCATCCGCATGAAGCTCAGGTAATTGCGGTACAAACTGCCATCGGTGCAGCTACCCTGGTCGCTGAAAACGGAACGCACCCAGAACGTGAAATAGACAAAGTAACTACGCCTCAAGGATGTACGATTGAAGGTTTAAACGAAATGGAACATCAAGGACTTAGCTCATCAGTCATCAAAGGAGTCATGGCTTCTTATGAAAAAATTAATACGATTAAGTAGGTGGTTTTTAGTTTATGGTTATTGGTTGATTGTTGTTAGTTGTTGGTTTTTAGTTGATAATTGTCGGTTAGTAGTCAATGGTTACAAACTACTATAATTAAAGCTAGTTTAAAAAATTAAAATAAAGTAGAAAGAAGCATTACGATAAATAAAATTATAATTTAAAAGAATGAGGTTACAAGAAGTTGATAATACTTAGTACTTTATACTTTGTACCTATTACTTAGCACTTTGTACTCACCACTTAATACTCGTAAAAAAAATGAAACTATTCGAAGTATATCCGTTGTATGATGTAGAGCCGGTAAAAGCCTATGACAGTACCGTAGTTGATAAAAATGGAACAAAATACCTGGATTTATACGGTGGTCATGCGGTTATTTCTATTGGACATTCGCATCCGCATTACGTGAAAAGAATACAAGATCAGGTTGCACAAATAGGATTTTATTCTAACGCCGTACAAAACAGCCTGCAAAGTGATTTAGCAGAAAAATTAGGGCAAATGTCAGGATGTACTAATTACAGCTTATTTCTTTGTAATTCAGGAGCAGAAGCCAATGAAAATGCGTTGAAACTCGCTTCCTTCCATACCGGAAAATCACGGGTAATTGCTTTTCACAACGGTTTTCACGGACGGACTTCGGCTGCGGTAGCAGCTACGGATAATAAAAGTATTAATGCACCTTTAAATCAACAGCAGAACGTCACCTTCCTACCACTTAATGATTTTGAGTTAGCCAAGACTGAAATCCAAAAAGGTGACGTTTGCGCTGTTATTATTGAACCTATCCAGGGAGTAGGAGGCTTGGATGAACCTAACACGGAATTTTTGCAGAATATAGAAAAAGTATGCAAAGAAAGCCAGGTGGTTTTGATTCTGGACGAAGTTCAGTCAGGTTTTGGACGAAGCGGGAAGTTTTTTGCACATCAACATCATGGAATTACCCCGGATATTATTTCGATTGCCAAAGGTATGGGTAATGGATTTCCGGTGGGGGGAATTATGATTGCCCCTCATATTAAAGCCAGTTACGGTTTGTTAGGAACCACCTTTGGAGGAAATCACCTGGCTTGTGCTGCGGTTATGGCGGTATTAGAAGTGATGGAAACGGAAGAATTACTGGACAACACACGATTAACCGGTGAATATTTTATAGCAGAAGCAAAAAAACTACCGGGAGTAAAGAAAATAAAAGGAAGAGGCTTAATGTTAGGATTAGAATTTGACTTTGAAGTGGGAGCCTTACGTAAAGAATTAATTTACCAGGAACATATCTTTACTGGCGGAGCTAAAAATAAAAAGGTATTACGAATCCTTCCACCCTTAAACATCGGAAAACAAGAAATCGACCAATTTTTTAGTTCGCTGAAAAAGGTATTAGAAAAGGCTGAATTTTTAAGTTTAAAGGGCTAAGGTTTTCAAATCAGAGGGTTAGAGGCTCTCGAAGCCCTCGAAGCCCGGATCTAAAAACTAGTACCTATTGACTAGTGATTAATAAGGACAACAAAAAAATTATGGAACAAATAAAAGAACAGACATCCAAAACTATTTTAAGTATCGCTCAGAGAAATGCGGTACTTAGTCGAATGGCAATACTGGTCGATAAAAACCGAAAACAAATTCTGGAAGCAAATCAAAAAGATGTGACCAGCTATTCCGGGGAAGATATTGCTATGTACGATCGCTTAAAAGTAGATGATGTGAAGATCGAAGGTATGATTGATTCTTTAACGCAGTTAGCTAGCCAGGAAGATCCGATTGGAGTGGAGCGTTTTAGCTTTACTCATGACAATGGACTACAAATTTATAATAAGACCGCAGCTTTTGGAACCATATTAATCATTTACGAATCTCGTCCGGATGTTACCATTGAAGCTGCCGGAATTGCTTTTAAATCCGGGAATAAGATATTGTTAAAAGGCGGTAAAGAGTCCCTAAATTCTAACCTTGCTATCGTTGAACTTTGGCATCAGGCATTATCTGAACAAAGTATTTCTACGGACTGGGTTACCTATCTCAACTATGATCGTAAAACAACCCAAGCTTTTTTAGAAAAACCTACGCAAACAATCGATTTAATCGTACCCCGAGGAGGAGAAAAGTTAATTGCCTTTGTGAAGCAACATGCAAGCTGTCCGGTAATTGTGAGCGGAAGGGGTAACAATTTCGTATACGTTCATAAGGATGCAGATCCATCCATGGCATTGGATATTATTATCAATGCAAAAACAGCCAAAATTTCAGCTTGTAATGCAGTAGATAAAGTATTAATTGATACTAACTTACCAGATAAAGAGGTTTTTATTCAAAATTTAATTGAAAGGTTACAAAGCTATAAAGTTGAAATTTTAGGAGATGCCGCTATTGCGACGTATAAAGAAGTTTTTCCTATCGAAAATAAGGAAATTTGGAAAGAAGAATTTTTGGACTATAAAATTGTTATAGGTTCGGTTGAAGATATTGATGATGCTATACAAATGATCAATACCCATTCCGGAGGACATTCCGCTACTATTACCACCAGAGATAAGATTGAAGCTGAAGCTTTTATGTCGGCAGTAGATTGTGCAGCGGTATATCACAATGCTTCCACTCGTTTTACCGATGGATTTCAATTTGGACTGGGTGGAGAATTAGCAATAAGTACGGATAAATTACATCAAAGAGGACCTATTGGATTACAACATTTGGTTACAAATAAATGGTATGTTCATGGGAGCGGACAAATTCGGTAAAAAAAGAATTGTTTTAAAAATAGGTACTAATACCCTAACCCGGCAAACCGATCAAATTTCGAGGGGAAAACTTGAAGATATCGGAAGACAAATTCTGGCACTACAGGAACATTACGAATTTGTATTGGTAAGTTCAGGTGCAATTGCAGTGGCTAAGCAATTTGTCAACCTGGAAGCTAATGGTAAAGAGATTAAAGTAAAACAAGCTTTGGCTTCTATCGGACAACCTCATTTAATGCGTATTTTTCAGGAAAGTTTTCGTGATTTAGGACTTTTAACCGCTCAATGTTTAATGTCGTATGCCGATTTTGAAAGAAAAGAAGCTAGGGTTAACATTGTCAACACTATGAACGTCTTACTGGAGAATAACTATATCCCCATCATTAACGAAAATGATACGGTCGCTACAGATGAAATTCAGTTTGGCGATAATGATAAATTAGCCGGGTTAACCGCTTCTTTAATAAAAGCTGACTTACTAATCATTGCCACTAATACCGACGGAATTTATACTCGAGAATCGGTAGAAGATAAATCGTTTAAGACAATAGAAGAAGCTTCGGATTTGAAATTGCTTCAGAAAGAGGTAGCAGAAGGAAAATCAACACATGGTACCGGAGGAATGAAAACCAAAATTGAAGCGGCCGGAATTGCCCAAAAAGCCGGGGTTACTACCTGGATTGTGAATGGTTTAAAAGATCATTTTATAACAGATGCCATTGAAGGAAAATCTTCTTTTACCAGGGTTGGGTTGGTTGGTTGAGGGTTGCTGGTTGTTGATAGTTGGTAGTTGATGGTTCATAGTTTTTGGTTGTCAGTTTGTAGTTGATAGTTGGTGGTTGGATAATTAATAGTTTTGCATGTGGGGTAAGTTTGTATAAAAACAGTAATGTTAATATAAATCTTTTATGAAGAATCAAATATGAGGTTGCTAACTTATCAGGATGGAAACGCCGAAAAAGCGATGAATTTTTATATAGATATATTCAATAATTCTAAAATAATCAATGTTATACGTTGGAAAAAAGAAGCACCTATTACGGAAGGAAAGATTATGCAAGCAACCTTTGAACTTGATGGAAATTTATTTATGTGTAGCGATAATCCCCCAATTCACGATTGTAATTTTTCACCTGCCGTTTCGAACTATATCGATTGTGAGAGTGAAGTAGAAATAAATAGACTTTTTTCAAAATTATCGGATAACAGAAAAGTTACCATGGAACTAGCTAATTACGGTTTTAGTCAAAAGTTCGGATGGGTAATTGACCAATTCGGCGTTTCTTGGCAATTTAATTTAAAATAGATTTATATATAGGTCTAATTATAGATGTAATAAAGATAAATAGAGGGCTGAGGTTCTCGAAGCCCTTATACTTAAATCAAAATAAAACTAGTGGCTAGTGCCTTTTGCCTTATAAACTAAAAATAATGAAAAATTACACTTCAGTACAAGATATAGATTCGGTAGCAACCTGGGTAGAAGAAGCTATTCAATTAAAAAAAAATCCTTTGGTTGATAAAGACCTGGGGAAAGATAAGACGATTGGTTTGGTATTTTTTAATCCGAGCCTTCGTACCCGGTTAAGTACGCAAAAAGCGGCTTTAAATTTGGGTATGAACGTAATGGTAATGAATTTTACCGGTGAAGGTTGGGCGCTAGAATACGAAGATGGTGCGGTAATGAATCAGGGAACTTCAGAACATGTAAAAGAAGCTGCTCAGGTAGTTTCACAATATTGTGATATACTCGCAATCCGTGCTTTTGCTAAACTGGAAAACCGGGAAGAAGATTACCAGGAAAAAGTGCTTACCAACTTTATAAAGTACGCTAGTATTCCTATTGTAAATATGGAAAGCGCCATTGGACATCCTTTACAAGCCTTGACGGATGCAATAACCATCACTGAACACAACACTAAAAAGAGGCCTAAAGTGGTATTATCATGGGCGCCACATCCTAAAGCTTTACCGCAGGCGGTAGCCAACTCCTTTGTAGAAATCGTTCAAAAAATGGATGCGGAATTTGTGATTACGCATCCCGAAGGCTTTGAACTTTTAGAAAAAATTACAAGAAATGTTCCTATTGAGTATGATCAAGAAAAGGCATTTACCAATGCTGATTTTGTGTATGTAAAAAACTGGAGTTCATATAAAAACTACGGGGAAATTGGTAAAAACCTGGAAGATTGGATCATTACCGAAGAGAAGATGAATAAAACTAATAACGGGAAGTTTATGCATTGTTTACCAGTTCGAAGAAATGTGGTGGTTGCAGATGGTGTTCTAGATAGTGAAGCATCTATAGTGATTGAACAGGCAAATAACCGGACGTATGCCGCGCAGTTGGTGTTGAAGAAAATTTTGAGCCCCCTAGCCCCCCAAAGGGGGAATTTGATTTTGTGAACGTGCTATGAGCAAAGTAAACTTTGCCATTTAGATATAATGTTGATATAAATTTTTATAAGCAATGAAAGAAGAATTATTGGTAGTTAAAATAGGAGGAAATGTGATTGAAGATGAACAAACTTTGCATTCTTTTTTGGCGGATTTCGCTAGAATTAAGCAACCAAAAATTTTAATACATGGAGGCGGTAAGTTGGCAACTCAATTAGCAGCAAAATTAAAAATTAAAACGGAAATGATTGACGGCAGAAGAATTACTTCGGCGGAAAATCTAGAGGTGGTAGTAATGACTTATGCAGGACTGTTAAATAAAAAAATAGTAGCTCAACTACAGAAAAATAATTGTAATGCGATTGGATTAAGCGGAGCGGATGGAAACAGCATTCAGTCTAAAAAGCGGGAAGTACAAATGATTGATTACGGTTGGGTAGGGGATGTCGTAGCAGTAAATCATAGTTTTATACATCAGCTACTATCTGCAGGAGTGATTCCGATTTTTTGCGCCGTCACACATGATAAGGAAGGACATTTATTAAATACCAATGCGGATACTATCGCAGCAACGGTGGCTTCGGGAATGAGTGCATTGTACGCCACTTCTTTATTTTATTGTTTTGAGTTAAAAGGGGTTTTAGAAGATATTAAAGATAAAGATTCGGTTATTTCGGAGATTAATCTTAGGAAGTACAATGAACTGGTTGAAAGCGGTAGTATTGCAGATGGGATGTTACCCAAATTGCATAATTGTTTTGAAGCGCTAAAAGGCGGAGTAGAGAAGGTGCATATTGCGAATAGTGAGTTTTTAAAGAATCCTGGTATAGTGCATACGGTTCTGAGGCTTTAGTTTGGATTCTAGTTGTCAGTTGTTGGTTGATGGTTGTTAGGATGGAAAAGAGAAGATAGAGAATAGACCCGTGCGCTTTTGCTTACTGTTTCTTATACTTAGTGTTTTGATTTGAGATATTGTTAATAATATATAATAATGGATAATAGTATAAAATTGTAGATGGAGAGTGCGAAGTATAAAGTATTAAGTGGATGTGGGGAATTTTTGAAATAGTAGGAGTTGAATAATGTGAATGGGTATATAGAGGTACACGAAGTACAAAGTATGAAGTATTAAGTGGATGTGGGGAGTTTGAAAATAAGATGGTACTGATAAATTATGAAATTTTCGGTTTTGGGGGGCTTCGGGCTTCGAGGGCTTCGAGAGCCTCAGCCCTCTGTCGGAGTTTGAATTTAAAATTCAAATTTTTAATATATTTTGAAATACTTATGTAAACTAATTAACAGATAACTTCAACTAAATAACTCAGTAACCAAATAACTAATAACTTTTACCTAAAAAACTTTTGCCTAGTGCCTTTTACCTAAATAATTTAATAATCAGTAATAGAATAACGAATGACTTGTAATAATCTCAATACTCAATACTAAAAAACTAGTGCCTTTTGCCTAAATAACTAATAATCAACAACTAAAAACCCGTGCAACAAGAACTTACAAAACAAGCTATAGCCCTTTTAAAAAACCTGATTGAAACGCAATCTTTTTCTTCGGAGGAGGAGGGGACTGCGGTACTTATTGAAAATTGGTTTAAACGTTACAATATTCCTTTTCAACGTGAGAATAATAATATTTGGGCGTTTAATAAGAATTTTGATGCCTCCAAGCCCAGTATTCTTTTAAACTCACATCATGATACGGTAAAACCTAACGGTAATTATACCCGGAACCCGTTTGAAGCCAAAGTTGAAGAGGGAAAATTATTCGGGTTAGGAAGTAATGATGCCGGTGGTTGCCTGATTTCGTTAATTGCAACCTTTACCTATTTCTATGAACGTACGGATTTGGCTTACAACTTAATCATTACCGCTACCGCCGAAGAGGAGAGTAGCGGTCCGCTTGGTTTAAAAAGTATTCTCAGTCATTTTACAAACGTAGAATTTGCTATTGTAGGCGAACCGACCTTAATGCAATTGGCAATTGCTGAAAAAGGATTGTTGGTTTTAGATGTTTCGGTTAATGGAACGGCAAGTCATGCTGCACATCCTAATAATGACAACTCTATTTATAACGCCTTGCCAGTGATTCAATGGTTTCAAAATTATCAATTTAAAAAAGAATCTGAAACTTTAGGCAAAGTCAAAATGACGGTCACACAGTTGGCAGCAGGAAATCAGCATAACGTGGTTCCTTCTCATTGTAATCTGGTGGTAGATATTCGGGTGAATGATTGTTATACGAACCAGGAGGTTCTAGAAGAAGTCTCGAAAGCTATGCCTGAAAATACCACAGTCAAACCTAGATCATTGCGTTTGGGCTCTTCATCTATTCCTAAAGATCATCCGGTCGTTTTATCCGGTATGGCTATGGGAAGAACTACCTACGGTTCGCCAACGCTCTCCGATCAATCGGTTTTGAGTTGTCCGTCGTTAAAACTAGGCCCGGGGGATTCAACCCGATCACATTCGGCAGATGAATTTATTTACGTAAATGAGATTGAAGAAGGGGTAGCATTGTATATTCAGATTTTGGAGGGGATTTTATGAAGTATAGAAAAGAAATCGTTTCGCTGCTAGATGTTAGATCGTTCGCTTTGCTTACTGTTGATGTTAAGAATTTGAAAGGCAAAGTCGCAAAGAAGCTAAGAAGCTTAATAGAAAAGAATTAGAATTTTAGTCATCTATTTAAATTAGCAGTTAGATTAGAGGACTGAGGCTCGATGTACATCCCTAAATAGTGTTGACCGCTTTTAGGTTTATATTTCATTGTTAAAAATAGTTATTGTTTTCCTTTGATCTTTGTTTATTGAAGGAAAGTTTTCTTCAAACTGGACTGGCGTTTTCTTATCGATGTTGTTATGTGTCCTTACATGGTTGTAATGGTTGACAGCTTGCTTCATTCTTTTCTTTAGTTGATCAAAGGTTTTAATCTCCCAGTAGTCAAGATAATCCCTTTTGATAGTCCTGTTGATACGTTCTGCATAAGCGTTATCTTGGGCAGATTGTGCCATACTGATCCTACAGTCATGTTGTTCTAAAAGCTTGATATAGGCTTTGTAGATATATTGACCGCCCCTATCGGAGTGATGTACCTTTGGTGGTTTATGGTCCTTTAGTGCCATTTGTAAAGCTTTTAGGTTAGCCGTAGCACGCATATGGTCCGATAGGCAGTAACCTACAATTTTCTTTGTATAAACGTCAATGATAAAGACTGCATAATAATGCTTCCCACAAATAAGAATGTAAGTAATATCACTTTGCCAAATTACTGACGGTGCAGCTACTTCCATCCCTTTAATTAAATTAGGGTAATACACCTTAGCGGCAATAGTCGTCCTTTTATAGTTCTTCTTGATCTTGAGCCTATAGCCCAATAACATCATAGTTTCTACAAACCTGTCCCTACCAATAAAATTAGGTTGTAGTATATCGTACATCTTTTCTACCCCACAACCCGGAAAGTCTTTGCGCAACTCATCTACCTCTACTACTAAGCCCTCAATCTTCCGATCAAAGACTTCTTGGCGCTTAGCGTATTGGTGTACGGCTTGTTTGCTAATACCTACAACGTTATATAGCTTATTTAATGAATAACCCATTACTTGCTGATGCTTTTGGAACCACCTAATTGTGGGGTGTTGAAGTTTTTTTTAATATCGATGTTAAGTTCATCTTTGGCTATCTCCACCACCTTCTCCAGATAGTCAATCTTGATTTGTTTACGCCCCAGGGCAGCTTCCAACTCTTTAACCTTTTTCTCTAATTCTTTTAACTTCTCCGAACTACTGTGTTTCATCTCTACAACTCTTGATCCATGCTCGTTAAAGGTAGAATATTTATAAATCCATTTGTAGATATTTGAGCGGGATATCTTATGTATCCGCTCCAATTGTGGGACACTGAACTTACCCGATTCAAAGTCACTGACCAATTGTTTTTTAAAATCCTCAGAATATTTTCTTCTCTTCTGAATACTCTTTAAATTTGCTCTCATATATTAATCACTTTATTTAAAAGTGGTCAACCTATAGCAGGGATGTACAGTACACGAAGTCCGAAGTCGGAAGTTTTAAGTGAATAGTATTAAGTGTAAAGTCCTAAGTCTCAAGTTTTGTTGAATAGTAGAAAGGTTAAGAAGAATGGAAAATATATTATTAGCTAGAATTGCAAAACTTGAATAAAAATAAATACTAATAACTAATAATTGATAGAAATTAATAACTAAAAAACTTTTGGCTTTTGCCTAAATAACTAACATATAACAAGTAATTAATAACTAGAAAGAATAACAAATGATGGCGTACTTGTAACTAGATTTTTTCCAGAAATAAAAGAATACTAAAAAACTTTTAGCTATTGCCTATTGACTAACATATGCTATTGCCTAAATAACTAACGAATAATGAGTAATAACAAAAATAACGATCAAAGTAGTGTTCCACCTTCGGGGGTTAAGGGGCATAAACTTTGGGATAAAGGATTACCGACCGATCAAAAAATAGATTTATTTACCGTGGGGAATGACCGGCAATTGGATTTGGTTATTGCCAAGTATGATGTACAGGCTACTCTGGCGCATGCTAAAATGCTCTATAAGATTGAATTATTATCAGAAAAAGAGATAATTGCAATTGAAAAGGAACTGAATCAAATTGCTAAGGATATAGAATCCGGAACTTTTACCATCGAAGATCAATTTGAAGACGTACATTCTAAAATTGAATACGAACTGACCCAACGTATTGGGGAAGCTGGTAAAAAAATCCATACTGCCCGATCACGGAACGATCAGGTTTTGGTAGCTATGCATTTGTATTTAAAAGAAGAATTAGCTCAAATCAAATCTTCCATAAAAGAACTATCCGACAATTTGTTAGATGCTGCTGAAAAATATAAAGAAATTTTACTTCCGGGATATACGCATTTGCAGATCGCAATGCCTTCATCTTTTGGTCTTTGGTTTTCTGCGTATGCTGAGAGTTTTGTGGATGATCTGTATTTTGTAAACGCTGCCTACAAAGTAGTAGATCAAAACCCATTAGGAAGTGCTGCGGGTTACGGAAGTTCGTTTGCAATTGATCGGGAGTTTACTACTAAAGAATTGCGTTTTGAAACATTAAAATATAACGTGGTAGCAGCGCAAATGAGCCGCGGTAAATCCGAAAAATCAACTGCTTTTGCCATTAGTAGTTTAGCAGGTACCTTATCCAAGTTGGCTATGGACGTTTGTTTATACATGAGCCAAAATTTTAATTTTATGAGCATTCCTTCAGAATTTACGACGGGTTCTAGTATTATGCCGCATAAAAAGAATCCTGATGTTTTTGAATTAATTAGGGGGAAATGTAATAAAATTCAAGCCTTGCCTTATGAACTTACTTTATTAACCAATAATTTGCCGAGTGGATATCACCGGGATTTACAGTTATTAAAAGAAGGAATCGTTCCTGCTATTCAGGACGTAAAAGCTTGTATAGAAATGGCTACTTATGCGCTAAAGAATGTCAAAGTAAATAAAACCATTCTCGATGATACTAAATATGATTACTTGTTTAGCGTAGATACCTTAAACGAATTGGTTCAAAACGGAATGTCGTTCCGGGATGCCTATGTAAAAATCGGACAGGATATTGAAAACGGAAATTATCAACCTAAAAAGAGTACCAAACATACGCATCTGGGGAGTATTAATAACCTAGCTTTAGACCAAATTCGCCAGAAGCTTAAAAATGCGTAAATTTCCATTTTTTAGAAAATGTATTTATGGAAGTAGTCAATATAAACGAAAAATTCGAACAATTTCAGGATTTTTGGAACCCTAGAATTATAGGTGAGTTAAACGGGCAACAGGTAAAAATAGCCCGGTTAAAGGATGAATTTATCATGCATCAACACGAACAGGAAGACGAACTCTTTTTGGTTATTGAAGGTGTTTTGGAAATGGAATTTAAAGACCAGATAAAACGTATTCACCCAATGGAGTTTTTAATTGTTCCCAAAGGTACGCCACATCGTCCTAAAGCCATCGGAGAAGTAAAAGTACTCTTATTTGAACCCAAAACTACTTTAAATACAGGGGAATTCACGAATGAGTTTACTAAGGAAAAGTTGGATAGGGTTTGATCTTAAGCGATTTTAGGAAGTTTATCTTCTACCAATTTGATTAATATACTTAGTATTTTTAAAAATTAGTTTCTGGTAAAGAATCAAGATCGCTATCGCTTTTAGAATCAAGAAACAAGACTATTAATTATAATATTAAAAATCAAAATTGTAGAATTATTTACGTTAAAAACAGTTTTTTAAAAAATTAATAGCAGCTTTAACATATTTTGAAGTTTGGGATTAACTTATTTTACCATGCTTAATATATTTTTATTTATTTAAACAGGACACTAATGATTTTTAAAATAGAATTAAGTTTCGAAAATATATGATTTAGTGTTAACGGAAAATTTTAATAATGAAGTCAAAAATTTGATGGCAAAGGTAATTACCATAACCACAATACTCCTTAATTTATTCATAAATAAAACCTACAGTCAAACCACAGACTTTTTTAAACAACCCTACCCAGACTCTATTCCCGCTGTTTTTGCTCCGGGGGCGATATCAGTAGCAGGTAGGTTGGAACATGGATTTTCGTTGACACCAGATATGCAAGAAATGGCTTTTGGGGTTTTAGATAAAAAAGATTTTAGTGGTCGGATTTGGTATACGCATAATACAGGTGGACAGTGGACAAAACCGGAACTGTTTAGACCTTTAAAAAATAAATGTGTTTTTCTACCGTACTTTTCGCCGGATGGAACCTCTCTATTATACGCAAAAAGTAAAACGCTTAAAGACAATTATATTACTGATATTTGGAGGTTAGAAAAACAAAGTGGTAAATGGGGTAATTCTCAAAAACTGACTGGTGCTGTGAATACTTCGGCTAGAGAGGCTTCGGCTTGTATGACGTTAACTGGTACTATTTATTTTTCTTCTAACCGTAAGGAAACGTCCTTGTCAGATCTATTTTATACGGTACCTAATGCAACAGAGTATTCTGAGGTAGTACGTATAAATACTCTTTCTTCTATAAAAGATGAGGAAAGTATCTTTGTGGCTCCGGATGAAACCTATATAATCTTTAGTCGATTTGAAACTACGGATAAGGGTCCGGACTTATATATCAGTTATCGAACTATTGAAAATCAATGGACTTCTCCCGTTGCTTTGGATGTCAACATTAATACTTCTGAATGGGAGCGAAGGCCTTTTGTGACTTCGGATCAGCGTTTTTTATTCTTTACTCGGCTAAGTATTAAGGGCTCTGAAATAACGGAATCTGATATTTATTGGGTAAATACCCAAAAAGTTTTTAAACCTTATGTTTTTCATCCGATTCCAGTTAAAACTATTCAAAAAAGTAAAGAAACAATACTGGAAATGCTACCGGATTTCTTTAAAGATATCGATGATTCCAAATTAGAAATTAGTTTAGATACTACAAACCCAAAATGGGTAACTTTTAATAGCGAAAAGCAAATTTTGAGTTTACATCCAAATCAAACCGGAGAATTTAAGGTTACACTGGTTGCAACAGATAAAGCCTTTAACAAAACCACTGCCAGTATTAAAATTATGGTGATAAATTAGTGCTAGCCTTCGAATGCAACTGTATAATTCAGAAACTTAAGTAAATAATGATACGCTTAAAAGTAAACCTAAAAGTTGATCAAAAGCTATTTTAAAAACTTCCGAATATAGGTTGCAACCCCATCTTCTTTACCTGTACTAGTCACGTAATCAGCAATGGCTAATACTTCCGGTTTGGCATTGGCTACGGCAATTCCGATTCCAGCTGCTTTTAACATCTCTATATCATTGTAATTATCACCAAAAGCAATAACTTCTTTTAGATCAACCTTATAATAGTCCGCTAGGTATGCTATTGCAGTTTTCTTTGAAATGGACTTTTCTGCAATTTCAATATAAGTATCTTTAGAACGGTAGCAATGTAATTGATCTTTAAAATTTTCGGTTAAGAAACAATAGGCTTTATCAATGGCTTCGGTCTCTCCCATACACATGATTTTATGTGCTTCTTTTTGTTCTTTTCCCCATATTTCTAAAACCTGATCGTTGGATAGTACCGTAGGTTGTACTTTTGTATTGTTAATCTCCCTTTTTGCCCAAAAATCCAATTCCGGAACATACCATTCATCGTTTTGATATAAACTAAGGTGAAAAGGCGTGGTTTTATTAAAAGCAAATAACTCTTTAGTAATGCTATTAGAAATCGTTTTGGAAAATACTGTTTTATTATCAATCAGGATCAGTCCGCCGTTGTAACAGATTAGCGGTAATTCGGATATGTTTAATTTTTCCTGTAAATGTTTCATAGCAGAAGGCATTCGCGAAGAAATCAAAATTATTTTTATCCGATCTTTGATTCGTTGAATTTCGGTAATTGTAGCTTCGGATAGTTCTCGTTCTGTATTTAGTAAAGTTCCGTCAATATCGGTGAAAAGTATTTTGGGGAGGGTAGGGGTTGTCATTTTGTAGTTATTTAGGCAGAAAGGTACTGGTTATTGTTTTAGTATTGAGTATTGAGATGTTAGTATTAAGACTATTGCACAGTTTTATAGTTATTGTATTACTGGTATTAAGTTATTAGTTGATAAGGCACAAGGAAAAAGGCACTAGGCACTGGTTTTAAGTTATTTCTATTGGTTAATAAGGCACTAGGCACTAGTTATTTAGTTACTAAGTTATTATTTGTTGATATGGCACAAGGTACTAGGCACTGGTTCTTAGTTATTTGGTTATGTATTATTTCTTACTTTTTGTTAGCTCTGATGCTGTCTTTTTTCTTCTAAATTCTTTCCAAAGAAAAGGACTTTTTGACTTTTACCCAAGGGATGGTTTATATCCATTTTGTAATTTGTTAGTTAAGAATGAATTGGTTGATGTATAATTTTGTGTCCTGAATTACATCCATACCGTGTCTTGAAATAGCAAAAAGGATAAATAGAATGATAAAAGCAATTATAAAACCAAAAAATACGCCACTTCGGCTGCTGCTTGATACTTTTTTTGAAGTTTTTATATAGACTTTAGATGCCTTTTTTGTGATTCCAGAAACTACGGCAAAAGCGGGGGCAAAAATCAGTACAACCAATGCCATATCTGCTAAAACTAGAAAATATCCGTCCACGTGAATATATTTGGATATAAATTTTAAGATATATTGATTAATCAAGGTAGCACTCAACACAGCAACAATATAGGTTGCATATTTGGTAAAGGTTCGGGTATTCATTTGGGGAACTACTTATATTATTAGTTCAAAAATAGTGTATTTTTTTATTGGTATTTGGTTTTTAATTTGAGGAATTTTAGAGGTGAAGGTTCAGAGATTTATAGAAGCAAAGGCTCTAAGAATCTAAGAAACAAAGTTCCAAAGGTTCAAAGATTTTTGAAATACGGTTTTAGAGGTTCTTAGGAGCAAAGGCTCTAAGAATCTAAGAAGTAAAGTTTCAAAGATTTTTTAAGATAAAGTTGTGGGACTCATGGTAGCGTAGAGGTAAGGACTATTAAAATATAGAGTTATAAAGATGCTAATAGTATCAATTTTAATACTTTAATTACACATCCATTTTTAGCGAAATTTGAACTAAAGTACTTTTAAAAATCTATAGAAATGGTAACCTTTCCACCCAATCCTTTTTCAACAATCTCATAAAGCGTTTTTAAGGTTAGGTTACTTCCATTATTCTCTACACGTGATATGTAGGTACGTTTTTTATCTACCAGTTTGCCAAGTTGTTCCTGAGTTAGGTTTTTTTCTTCTCGTGCATTTCGCAATAACAAGCCTATTTTAAAAGATTCAAAATC